>NZ_JBIWHT010000019.1:0-134959 GCF_044764265.1 Streptomyces sp. NPDC094147
GCCCCCCCCCCCCGGGCCCGCGCCCGCCCCCCCCCCCCCCCCCCCGCCCCCCCCCCCCCCCCCCCCCCCGCCCCCCCCCCAAACCCCCCCCCCCACCGGGGGGGGGGGGGGGAAAACACCCCCCCCCCACCCCCGCTACGCGTCAAGCGCCGCGCGCCACTCCGCGACAGCCCCCGCGTCAACGGGCGCCCCCCACCCGCGAGGCCGAGACGCCCCGCCGATGTGGACCGCGTCAATACCCGCGGCCCGCAACACCGGCAGGTGCGAGAGCCGCAGCCCGCCCCCCACCAGAATCCGCGGCTCGTAGCCCGGCTCGCCGCGCAGCCCCGCCTCCGCCAGCAGGACGGGCAGCCCGTCGTCCACGCCCAGCGCCGATCCCGCCGTCAGATACGTGTCGAGGCCGGGCAGCCCGGCCAGTTCCTTGCGGAGGGCGTCGCGGGAGGAGGCCCGGTCGATGGCCCGGTGGAAGGTCCAGCGGCACCCGGACAGCGCGGAGGCGAGCGCGCGTACCGCCACCATGTCGGGGCCCCCGGTCTCGTCGAGGAAGCCCAGCACGAATTCGTCCGCGCCCTCGGCCCGCAGCGCCTCGGCATCCCGTACCAGCGCGTCGACGTCACCCGCCGCGAACCCGTCCGCCGACCGCAGCATCACGCGCAGCGGGATGCCGACCGCGGCCCGGATCGCCGCGAAGGTCTCCAGGGGCGGGGTCAGCCCGTCGGCCGCCATGTCGGTGACCAGCTCAAGGCGGTCCGCCCCGCCGGCCTGGGCCGCGACGGCGTCCTGCGCGTCGAGCGCGATCACCTCAAGCAGTGCACGGTTGCTCATCTGACCCCATTCCTCCGTCACCCGGGCCCAGCTCGGCCCAATAGGTCTAGTCCATTGACTACCCTACGCCGCGGAATGCCCGCCCACGTGGACGGTAAACGCGGCCGTTCGGACCTGTCCGCCGTGCCGGCCCGTACGCCCAGCTCCGGTCGACATACCCCCAGGGGGTACAAAGCCAAGGCCGGGGCAACCCTTGCATCCAATACACCCCGGGGGTATACATGGGGTTGGGCAATACCCCCAGGGGGTATAAGCTCGGGGAACCGTCCTACGAGGAGCAGCAGCCATGACCACCACCACGCCCGGCGCCGCCGACGTCGAACTCGCCATCGGCGGCATGACCTGCGCCTCGTGCGCGGCCCGGATCGAGAAGAAGCTCAACCGCATGGACGGGGTCGAGGCCACCGTCAACTACGCCACCGAGAAGGCGAAGGTCACCTTCCGCGAGGACGTGTCCGTCGCCGACCTGATCGCCACCGTCGAGGCGACCGGCTACACCGCCGAGGAGCCCGCGCCCCCGCGGTCCGCATCCGGATCCGGATCCGACGGCGGCGGTGCCGAGCCCGCCGACGAACTGCGGCCGTTGCGCCGGCGATTGCTGACGGCGGTCGCCCTCGCCGTGCCGGTCATCGCGATGTCGATGGCCCCGGCCCTCCAGTTCGAGTACTGGCAGTGGCTCTCGCTCACCCTGACCGCGCCGGTCGTGACGTACGCCGCCTGGCCCTTCCACAAGGCCGCCTGGACCAACGCCAGGCACGGCGCGGCGACCATGGACACACTGATCTCGGTCGGCACGTCGGCCGCGTTCCTGTGGTCGGTGTGGGCCCTGTTCTTCGGCACGGCCGGGATGCCGGGCATGACCCACCCCTTCGAGCTGACCATCGGCCGCTCGGACGGCGCGGGCAACATCTACCTGGAGGCCGCCGCCGGAGTCACCGCGTTCATCCTCGCGGGGCGCTACTTCGAGGCCCGCTCGAAGCGGAAGGCGGGCGCGGCCCTGAAGGCGCTGCTCGAACTGGGCGCCAAGGACGTGACGGTCGTACGCCCCGGCGGCGGCGAAGTCACCGTCCCCACCGCCGAGTTGAAGGTCGGCGACCGCTTCCTGGTCCGGCCGGGCGAGAAGATCGCCACCGACGGGACCGTGGTGGAGGGCAGCAGCGCGGTCGACGCGTCGATGCTCACGGGTGAGTCCGTACCCGTCGAGGTGGCCCCCGGCGACTCCGTCACCGGCGCCACCCTCAACGCGGGCGGGCGCCTGGTGGTCGAGGCCTCCCGCGTGGGCGCCGACACCCAACTGGCCCGGATGGCCAGGCTCGTCGAGGACGCCCAGAACGGCAAGGCCGCCGCCCAGCGGCTCGCCGACAGGATCTCGGCGGTCTTCGTACCGGTCGTGATCGGCCTCGCGCTCGCCACCCTCGGCTTCTGGCTCTGGAACGGTTCGGGCATCACCGCCGCCTTCACCGCCGCCGTCGCCGTACTGATCATCGCCTGCCCGTGCGCCCTGGGCCTGGCCACCCCGACCGCCCTCATGGTCGGTACGGGCCGGGGCGCCCAGCTCGGCATCCTGATCAAGGGCCCGGAGGTCCTGGAGACCACCCGCAAGGTCGACACGATCGTCCTGGACAAGACGGGCACGGTCACGACCGGCCGGATGACCCTGCTCGCCGTGCACACCGCAGGCACTGCGGACGAGGCCGAAGTCCTGCGCCTGGCCGGCGCGTTGGAGCACTCCTCGGAGCACCCCGTCGCCCGCGCCGTCGCCGACGGGGCCGCGGCCAGGGTCGGTACGCTGCCGGCCCCCGAGGACTTCGCGAACATCGCCGGGCTCGGCGTGCAGGGCATCGTGGACGGGCACGCGGTCCTGGTCGGCCGCGAGAAGCTGCTGGAAGAGTGGGCGATGGAACTGACCCCCGCCTTGAAGGAGGCGAAGGCGAAGGCCGAGGCGGCGGGACGCACCGCCATCGCGGTCGCCTGGGACGGCGAGGCCCGCGCGGTCCTCGAAGTGGCCGACGCGGTCAAGGAGACCAGCCCCGAGGCCATCAGGCGCCTGCGCGCACTCGGCCTCACCCCGATCCTGCTGACCGGCGACAACAGGGCGGTCGCGGAGGCGGTCGCGGCCGAGGTGGGCATCGAGCAGATCTACGCCGAGGTCATGCCGCAGGACAAGGTCGACGTGGTCAAGTCCCTTCAGGCGCAGGGCCGTTCGGTCGCCATGGTCGGCGACGGCGTGAACGACGCGGCCGCCCTGGCGCAGGCCGACCTGGGCCTGGCGATGGGTACGGGTACGGATGCCGCGATCGAGGCGGGCGACCTCACGCTGGTACGGGGCGACCTGCGGGCGGCGGCGGATGCGATCCGCCTCGCGCGCAAGACCCTCGGCACCATCAAGTCGAACCTGTTCTGGGCCTTCGCCTACAACGTGGCCGCCCTGCCGCTGGCGGCGGCGGGCCTCCTGAACCCCATGATCGCGGGCGCGGCGATGGCCTTCTCGTCGGTCTTCGTGGTAGCCAACTCCCTCCGCCTCCGAGGCTTCCAGCCCATCGCGAACAACTGACCACCCCTACCACCACCCCCGCCCCGCCCCAGCCCCCACCTGCGGCGGGCCCCCCTCTCCCACCCGCCCACCCGTTCGGCCGGATGGGAAGGCTGGGCCACCGGTGGATGGTCGCCCGCCATTGGCGGCCATCGGCCCGCAGCCGCCACCGGCGAGCACCGCTCACGGGTGCCCAGCCATCCGAGCGGGCAGAACGGGCGGGGTGGGAAAGAGGCCCGCCAGAGGCGGGCGCCCACGCACGAGCGGCCGGCCGCCAACGGCGGGCAACCCCCCACAGGCGGCCCAGCCTCCCGACCCGGCCGAACGGGCGGGCGGGCGGGCGGGAGAGGCGCACCCCACCCGCCCCGCGGCCGACGCGCACCGCGGAATCCCCCGAACCACCCCCGCTACGCTCACCGCATGCCGCACAACAATCCCCTCCGCGCCCGTTGGCGATCCGCACTGCTCGGAGCCCGCCCCGCCCGCGACGGCGGCCCGGACCCGGACCCGTACGGCGAGAACCTCCTGGCCCGCTGGGCCGAACCCCAGCGCCGCTACCACGACACCGCCCACCTCACCGCCGTCCTCGACCGCATCGACGTACTGGAGCGGTACGCGGACGACCCGGACCTCGTCCGTCTCGCCGCCTGGTTCCACGACGCCGTCTACCTCCCGGACCGGTCCGAGAACGAGGAGCGCTCGGCCCGGCTCGCCGAACGCGCCCTGCCCGAGGCCGGTCTGAGCGCGCAGGCCACCGCCGAGGTCGCCCGCCTGGTACGCCTCACCGTCACCCACGCCCCCGCCGACGGCGACGCCAACGGCGCGGTCCTGTGCGACGCCGACCTCGCGATCCTGGCCGCCGCCCCCGACGCGTACGCCGCGTACACCGCCGCCGTACGCGAGGAGTACGCCTTCGTGCCGGACCCGGCGTTCCGGGCGGGCCGGGCGGACGTGCTGCGCCAACTCCTCGCGCTGCCAAGGCTGTTCCGCACCCCGTACGGAGAACGCGAGTGGGAGGCGGCCGCCCGCGCGAATCTCGGGGCGGAACTGGCCCTGCTCACCGCATAATCGGCCCGAGCCCACCGCTCGCCCCGCTCCCTCCGGAAAGCAGGTACCCCGCGTGCCCGTGACAGTCCAGGCCGACCGCGTCGCCCTCCACGAACTGACCCGCGCATCGGCGGCCGAGCTCCAGTCCGGCGGCTCCGGCGGCTGGGAGTGGGCGCCCGGCGGGCCGCACGAGGGCAGCCGTTTCGCCGCCGGGAAGATGCTGGCGGGCATGGCGGCCGGCCGGCACCTGACCGGCTGGGGCGCGTACGTCGTGATCCGTACCGAGGACAACCGCGCCATCGGCGGCATCGGCTTCCACGGCCCGCCGGAGGACGGCCGCGTCGAGGTCGGCTACGACCTCGCGGACTCCGCCCGCGGCCAGGGCTACGCGACCGAGTCCCTCAGGGCGCTGACCGCCTGGGCGCTGGCCCAGCCCGACGTCGAGACGGTGTACGCCACCACGGACGCGGACAACATCGCCTCGCAGCGCGTCCTGGAACGGGCGGGCTTCCGGCGCATCGGCGACACCCCGCGCCCGATCGCGGGCCGAGAGGCACAGCACCTCTTCGAACAGAGCACCTCCGAGACCCGGCGGGAATAGCAGAATCAGCCATGGCGTTGGCACCCGATATGCCCGCCGACGCCATACCCGCGCCCGACGCCCCCGCAGCCACCCCCTCCTCGCGCATGCCGCTGGCCGTCTACATCCTCGGCCTGTCCGTCTTCGCGCTCGGCACGAGTGAGTTCATGCTCACCGGGCTGCTTCCGTCCATCGCGGACGACATGCACGTGTCGATTCCGCAGGCGGGCCTGCTGATCTCGGCCTTCGCGATCGGCATGGTGGTCGGCGCCCCGCTGCTCGCGGTGGCCACGCTGCGCCTGCCGCCCCGCACCACCCTGATCGCGCTGATCTCGGTCTTCGGCCTGGGCCAGGTCGCCGGTGCGCTGGCCCCGAACTACGCCCTTCTCTTCACCTCGCGGGTCGTGTCCGCGCTGGCCTGCGCCGGGTTCTGGGCGGTCGGCGCGGCGGTCGCCATCGCGATGGTCCCGGTGAACGCGCGGGCCCGCGCGATGGCCGTCATGATCGGCGGCCTATCGATCGCGAACGTACTCGGCGTGCCGCTGGGCGCGGTGCTCGGTGACAGCCTGGGCTGGCGTTCGGCGTTCTGGGCGGTCGGCGCGGCCTCCGCGATCGCGCTGGCCGGCATCGCGACCCGCATCCCGCGCATCCCGCTCCCCGCCGAGAAGCCCCAGCTCAGCCGCGAGCTGCGGATCTACCGCGACCCGCAGGTGCTGCTCTCGGTCGCCATCACCGCGCTCGCGGCGGGTGGCGTGTTCTGTGCGTTCAGCTACCTCAAGCCGCTCCTCACGGATGTCGCGCACCTGGACCCGGGCTGGGTCCCGGCCGTCCTCGGCCTGTTCGGCGTGGGCGCGCTGGTCGGTACGACGATCGGCGGCCGGGTCGCCGACGCGCACCTCTTCGGCGTGCTGCTCAGCGGCATCACGGCCTCGACGGTGTTCCTGGTCGCGCTCGCCCTGTTCGCCTCGACGCCCGCCGTCGCGATCACGCTGTCGTTCCTGATCGGCTGCTCGGCGTTCTACACGGCGCCCGCGCTCAACGCCCGCATGTTCAACGTCGGCGGCGCCGCCCCGACGCTGGCCGGCGCGACGACGACCTCGTCCTTCAACCTGGGCAACACCGCGGGCCCCTGGCTCGGCGGCCTCGTGATCAGCGCGAACCTCGGCTTCGCCGCCACCGCCTGGGCGGGCGCCGCGATGACGGTCCTCGCCATCGCCCTGGTCACCGTCTCCCTGCGGCTGCACAACTCCCCCTCCCGCGTGGTCGCCCGCTCCACCGACCAGGTGCCTGCCGAACCGCGCGTGCACGTCTAGCGGGGACAGCAGCGGATACGAGCGGGACACGGCAAAGGCGCCCCGCACCCTTGAAGGGGTGCGGGGCGCCTGGGTGTTCGTCAGGTCAGGCCGGGGTGACGTTCTCGGCCTGCGGACCCTTCGGGCCCTGCGTGACGTCGAAGGAGACCTGCTGGTTCTCCTGGAGCTCGCGGAAGCCCGTGGTGTTGATCGCGGAGTAGTGCACGAAGACGTCGGGGCCGCCGCCGTCCTGCGCGATGAAACCGAAGCCCTTTTCGGCGTTGAACCACTTCACGGTGCCGGTAGCCATCTGTTTCCCCTGTCGAGGATCGCGGGGCACTGGCTTGTCAGTGCCCCTGGGTAGGTGATCGCCCTGGTCCTCGGACATTGCTGCACAGCAGGACGCCCACGGCGTAAACCGCGGGCGCTGAGACTTCGGAACCACGACTACTGGCAAGGAAGTTAGCCGATCCGCAGTCGTCTGGCTACGGGCCGCAGCCGAACCGGTGAAAGTTCCGGCCGGCGCGTGATCCGGCCCGGCCGGACGGACCGGCTCAGGCGGGCCGCCCCTTCGGCCTGCGCAGCCCCGCCGCCGTGAGACGGCGTACGAGCTCCTTCGAGCCGATCTCCACCGCCCCTGCCCGCACCGCCTCCGCGTAGTGCTGCGACGGCACGTCGTAGTGGTCGCGCTCGAAGGCGCGCGGCGGGCACCCGATGGACGCCGCGAAGGTGTGCAGTTCCTCGTACGAGACGTCGCTGACCAGGTGCGACCACAGGCGGCCGTGGCCCGGCCAGGTCGGCGGGTCTATGTAGAGCGTCATCCGCCGAGTCCGCCGACCGGGGCGACCACGACGCCCGCCTTGCCGCACACCCAGTGCGGGTCGGGCCCGAGCTCCGGTTCCACGTCGAGCGCGTGCGGATCGCCCGCGTCGCACACCGGGCACAGCGGCCAGCGGCCGTACCGCTCAAGGAGCGCGTCCTGTACGTCCTGGGCGACGAGGCCCGCGACGTACTCCGTGCCCTCGGGCCACTGCTCGACCCACCAGCGCCGGTGCGTCACCGCGTCCTCGACCAGCGAGACGACATCAGCGTGCGCCACGTCGCGCGCCGCCAGATCCGCCAGGACCAGGGCGCGGGCCGCGTGCAGTGCTTGCTCCAGGGGCTGTACGTCGTCCATGCACCCCATTGTCACCCCACCGGCACCACGGCCCAACGGGACCAAGGGCCCGGCGCCGGAGGGACCGAAGGGGGTTGACCGGAGAACGTCCCGAAAATATCTTTCAAGAGTGACCAATGACGTGAAGGAAAGTTTCAGCGGCGGCGCCCCGCCCGCGCCGGCGGCCCTCGCCGCCAAGGTGCGCACGCTCGCGCCGTCCATGACCCGCTCCATGCAGCGGGTCGCCGAAGCCGTGGCCGGCGACCCGGCCGGCTGCGCGGCCCTCACGGTCACCGGCCTCGCCGAGCTCACCGGCACCAGCGAGGCCACCGTGGTGCGCACCGCCCGCCTCCTCGGCTACCCCGGCTACCGGGACCTGCGCCTCGCGCTCGCCGGGCTCGCCGCCCAGCAGCAGTCGGGCCGGGCCCCCGCGGTCACCGCCGACATAGCCGTCGACGACCCGATCGCGGACGTGGTCGCCAAGCTCGCCTACGACGAGCAGCAGACCCTCGCCGACACCGCGGCCGCCCTCGACACCGTCCAACTCGGCGCCGCAGTCGCCGCGTTGGCGGCCGCCCGGCGCATCGACGTCTACGGGGTGGGCGCCTCCTCGCTGGTCGGCCAGGACCTCGCGCAGAAGCTGCTGCGCATCGGCCTCATCGCGCACGCCCACACCGACCCGCACCTCGCCGTCACCAACGCCGTGCAGCTCCGCTCCGGCGACGCGGCGGTCGCGATCACCCACTCCGGGTCCACCGGCGACGTCATCGAGCCGCTGCGGGTCGCCTTCGACCACGGCGCCACCACGATCGCGATCACCGGCCGCCCCGACGGTCCGATATCGCAGTACGCCGACCACGTCCTGACCACCTCCACGGCCCGCGAGAGCGAACTGCGCCCGGCCGCGATGTCGTCCCGGACGAGTCAACTCCTCGTCGTGGACTGCCTGTTCATCGGCGTCGCACAGCGCACCTACGAAACGGCGGCCCCGGCCCTCGCCGCCTCGTACGAGGCCCTGGCCCACCGGCACAACCCCCGTACCAGACAGGCCCGTTGACCAGCCGCAAAAAGATGTGAAGCCGTACGCACGGGTTCACGAGAACACGAGAAAGAGCCGCCGTCACCATGACCATCCAGGACTACGCCGAGCTCCGCGCCCAGCTGGCCACCCTCACCACCGAGGCGTTCCGGCCCGAGCTCGCGGAGATCGACCAGCTGCCGACCGCCGAGATCGCGCGGATCATGAACGGCGAGGACGCCACCGTCCCCGCCGCCGTGGCGGAGCGGCTCCCGGCCATCGCGGCCGCCATCGACGCCACGGCCGCGCGGATGGCGCGCGGCGGCCGGCTCGTCTACGCGGGCGCCGGCACGGCCGGGCGGCTCGGCGTCCTCGACGCGAGCGAGTGCCCGCCGACGTTCAACACCGACCCCTCCGAGGTCGTCGGGCTGATCGCGGGCGGCCCGTCCGCGCTGGTCAAGGCCGTCGAAGGCGCCGAGGACTCACAGCAGTTGGCGGCCGAGGACCTGGACGCGCTGCGGCTGACCGGCCTCGACACCGTGGTCGGCATCTCCGCCTCGGGCCGCACCCCGTACGCGATCGGCGCGGTCGAGCACGCCCGTTCGCTCGGGGCGCTCACCATCGGCCTGTCCTGCAACGCGGGCAGCGCGCTTGCGGCGGCCGCCGAACACGGCATCGAGATCGTGGTGGGCCCCGAACTGCTCACCGGATCAACGAGGTTGAAGTCCGGCACGGCCCAGAAGCTCGTCCTCAACATGATCTCGACGATCACCATGATCCGGCTCGGCAAGACCTACGGAAACCTGATGGTCGACGTACGGGCCTCCAACGCGAAGCTGCGCGCCCGCTCCCGCCGCATCGTGGCACTGGCGACCGGCGCGGACGACACGGAGATCGAGGCCGCGCTCGCCGCCACGGACGGCGAGGTGAAGAACGCGATCCTGGTCATCCTGGGCGGGGTCGGGGGCTCGACGGCGGCGCGCCTGCTGAACGAGACGGGCGGCCACTTGCGCACAGCGCTGGACGCGGCCCGTACGCCCCACTGAATCCGGCACGACCCGCTCACGCCGGAAGCACCGCACAACTCGTCGTTCCGCACGGCTCGCCGTTACCGCACGGCTCGTCGTTACCGCACAGCAAGGCACCAGCGCCATGGCACCAGAGAACAAGAACCGCGTCACCGCCGCCGCGATCCTCCCGCTCGTCGGCGGTGCCGGGAACATCGACTCGATCGCCCACTGCATGACCCGCCTCCGCCTCGGCCTCAAGGACCGCGCCCTGGTCCAGGACGAGGCGTTGAAGGCGGTGCCGGCGGTGATGGGCGTCGTGGAGGACGACACGTATCAGATCGTGCTCGGTCCGGGCACGGTCGCCCGGGTGGCCCCGGAGTTCGAGGCGCTGATGGCGGAGGGACGGCCCCAACACCCGTCCACAGCAGAGGAGTTGGCGGCGAAGGGCGCCGAACTGAGGGCGGCGCGGAAGGCGAGGAACGCAACGCCCGTCAAACTGCTCCTCCGCCGCATCGCGAACATCTTCGTCCCGCTGATCCCGGCGCTGATCGGCTGCGGCATCATCGCGGGCCTGGGCGGCCTGCTGGTGAACCTGGGTTGGCTGACCGGCGTGACCCCGGCGCTGTCGGCCGTCGCATCGGGCTTCATGGCACTGATCGCGGTGTTCGTCGGCTTCAACACGGCGAAGGAGTTCGGCGGCACACCGGTCCTGGGCGGCGCGGTCGCCGCGATCATCGTCTTCCCCGGCGTGGCGAAGATCGACGCCTTCGGCCAGCCGCTCTCCCCCGGCCAGGGCGGAGTACTGGGCGCGCTGGGCGCGGCGGTCCTCGCGGTGTACGTCGAGAAGTGGTGCCGCCGCTGGGTCCCCGAGTCCCTGGACGTACTGGTGACTCCGACGCTGACGGTGCTGGTCTCGGGCCTGGTCACGCTGTACGGCCTGATGTTCCTGGCGGGCGAGGTCTCGACGGGCATCGGGCACGGCGCGAACTGGCTCCTGGACAACACCGGCGCGTTCGCGGGCCTGGTCCTGGGCGGCCTGTTCCTCCCGCTCGTCATGCTGGGCCTGCACCAGGCGCTGATCCCGATCCACACGACGCTCATCGAGCAGCAGGGCTACACGGTGCTGCTCCCCGTCCTGGCGATGGCGGGCGCGGGCCAGGTGGGGTGCGCGGTGGCGGTGTACGTACGGGCGAAGCGGAACGAGTCCCTCCGAGCCACCATCAAGTCGGCGCTCCCCGCAGGCCTCCTGGGCGTGGGCGAACCGCTGATCTACGGCGTCTCGCTCCCGCTCGGCCGCCCGTTCATCACCGCGTGCGCGGGCGGCGCGGCGGGCGGGGCGTTCGTGGGCCTGTTCTCGATGCTGGGCGACAAGGTGGGCTCCACGGCGATCGGCCCCTCCGGCTGGGCCCTGTTCCCCCTCCTCCAGGGCAACCACGGCCTGGGCACGACGATCGCGATCTACGCGGGCGGACTCCTTGTGGGCTACGCGGTGGGGTTCGCGGCCACGTACTGCTTCGGCTTCACTCGCCAGACGCTGGCGGACCTGAACACCCCGGAGCCGACGGCCCCGCCCTCCCCGACCTCCCGGACCGAGCAGCCGACGGCGGTTTAGCGACCCCGGTCAGCGGATTTCGGAGTCGGGGTGTCCGGCATCCCATTCCTGGCGGGCCCGCGCGATGGAGTCACGGTGCTCCGCCGACCAGTCGGCGAGGGCTTTCACCAGATGCGTGAGGCTGTGGCCCATCGCGGTGAGCTCGTACTCGACCTGCGGGGGAACCGTCGGGTACACGGTCCGGGCCACCAGCCCGTCCCGTTCCAGACGGCGCACCGTGAGTGTCAGCATCCGCTGCGAGATCCCCGGGACGGCACGCTGCAACTGCCGGAACCGGCGTACGCCCTGGGCGAGTTCGACCACGACCAGAACCGACCACTTGTCGCCGATCCGGTCGAGTACGTCGCGGATCCCGCAGTCCTGGTGCTCGTCCCCGCAGCTGACCACGGGGGCGGCGGTTACCTCCGTGTGCCCCACTGACATCAAAGTGCCTCCTTACGCCCGCTGCCGCGGACCCGCAGGATGTTCCTGGTTACCGAAGAGAACCTATCTGAACCGCCCCGAACCTCCCCGAACCCGTCTGTCACCTATCTGACACCTATCTGAATGCGGAGATCCTGATGCTCCTGGTCACCGGCGCCGCAGGCGCCTTGGGCACGCTGGTCGCAGAGCGGCTGTCTGGGCGCGATGACGTCGTCCTCGGCACGCGCGATCCGGAGCAGACGCGGGCCCCGCTGCCGGTCCGCCACATCGACTTCGACGTCCCGGACACCCTCGCGACGGGCTTCGCGGGGGTGGATGTGCTGCTGATGATCTCCGCGGGTTATGGAGAGGACGACGCCGTCATCACCCGGCACGGCGCCGCGATCGACGCCGCGGAGAAGGCGGGGGTGGGCCATGTCGTCTATACGAGCCTGACCGCCGATGGCGACCACCTGCCATACGCCCTGCCGCACCGCTGGACCGAGCAGCGGCTTGAGCGGAGCAGCATGGAGTGGACCATCCTGCGCAACGGCCTCTACGCGGAGCTGCTGGCCTGGCTCGCGGCACCGTCGCCGGACGGGCGGATCACCGCCCCGCTCGGCGAGGGGCGGCTGGCCGCTGTCGCACGCGCGGACCTGGCGGACGCCGCGGTGCGCGTGGCGCTGACGGCATCTGCGCACGCGGGACGCGTCTACGAACTCGTCGGCGAGGAAACCGTCGGCGGCGCGGACCTGGCGAAGGCGCACGGCCCGCACGTCGCGTACGAACCGCAGACACTCGCCCAGGCCCGCGCCCGCCTCGCCGCCTCCGGCGCCGAGCCGTTCCAGGTACCGATGCTGGTCGGCACCTACTCCGCGATCGCCGCCGGATTCATGTCCCGAACCGGAGACGAGCTGCGCCAACTCCTCGGCCGCGCACCCCGTTCCGCCCTCGCGACGGCCGTCGCGTAGCCGAGCGGAGCACCATGCGGCGCACGGACACCGCCACCGCGAAGAGCGCCCTGACCACCGCACGCCGGAATCGGCACGGGCACCATCGCCCCAGAACTCGGGCTGAAGCAGCTCAGCGCGGGAATGCCGCCGTATCGAGCGCCGAGAAGAACGGTTCGGGGAAGGCGACGGCCCTGCCGAACGGCACCGGATCGTCGCGCTTGTACACCCCGCCCTCCGGCTCCGTGAACAGCGTCGCCATGGGCCCTCGTGCGTCGAACCGATCGATGAGCAGATACGCGGGGACCGGCGCATGGGCATATGCCCACAGCTTCTTGGTCCGGTCGTCCTTCGCATTGCTCTTCGAGGCGATCTCCACCACCAGCAGCGTGTCGGCGCCGTCGACGGGCAGCGGGTCCTCACCCGCATCGGCAGCCCGCTGCGCCAGCTCCGCCCGCTCGAAGACGACCAGATCGGGAACGTACAGCTTGCCCAGGCTCGCAATGTGCACACCGAGTGTCTGATAGAGCCCGTAACCGTCGGGCAGGCACCGGTACAGCCACTGCGACACCAGGTCGGCAATGAGGTTGTGGCCGCTGCTGGGGGGTGGAACCACGATGATCCGGCCCTCGTCGATTTCGGCCCGCCAACCGTCGGGCACGTCCATGTCCTGCCAGGCCTTAAGCAGGCGTCCCCACTGGGAGCCGCCCTCCAGCACTTCAGCGGTCACCGCGGACCTCCCGATCTCGGCCTCACACGACGTGAACGTACCGGCACTCATCAGGCCCGGCGCCCACATTCCTCAGCCTCCCACGATCGTGTGAGCAGTGCAGCAATCGGGCGCCGGACCACGGCAACCTCCCCCTCCGATTCAGCTCCGGCACCCCCTCACGTCGTCCCCAGCACCGCCACCAGCCGCAGCGCCATGTCCAGGTTGCAGCGCCCCAGGTCCACGAGCGGGAACAGCACCTCCCCCGCGCACGTCAGCGGGTCGATCCGCAACGACGGCAGCACCACCCCGGCCCGCGCCAGACCCTCCCGCAGCTGCTCCACGGCCTCCTCCACCGCTCGGACCCGCTCCATAGCCGTCAGCGCCATCTCTCTTGTCCTCCCGCACACCGAGTGTTCTACTTTCCTCACCCAGCGTGGCGAACTCCCGCTAGCCTGACTACCGACGGCAACCCAACAACCCCGCCTGTTCCTGAGGGAGTTGCCCATGTCAGGCCCCAAGAACCTCGACCCATCCTCCTCTCCCCGCGCCCTCCTCGGCGCCGAACTCCGCTTCGCCCGCGAGAGATCCGGCCTCACCCAGGACGAACTCGGCCAGCCCCTCTTCGTCTCCGGATCCTTCATCGGCCAACTCGAATCCGGCACCCGCCGCATGCACCTCGAATACGCCCGCCAGATCGACCAGATCCTGGGCACCGAGAGCTTCTTCGCCCGCAACTGCGTCGCCGCCGCCAAGTCCAAGTACCCCGACCACTTCGCCGAAGCGGCGGAGGCCGAAGCCGTCGCCACCACGATCCGGGAGTACGCCCCTCTTCTCATCCCGGGCTTGCTTCAGACCGAGGCGTACGCGCGGGCCGTGTTCCGCGCCTACCAGCCCACCGCCCCGGAGGCGGTCATCGATGAGCTGGTGGCGGCTCGGCTGGAGCGCGCGCAGATCCTCGATGATCCAACAACCCCCCTGTTGTGGGCAGTAATTGACGAGGCCGTACTGAGGAGGGAGGTCGGCGGCCCCGCAGTGATGGCCGAAGCCCTGGCCCACATCGCCGCCCTCGGCTTCCGACACCGGATCATCGTCCAGGTACTTGAGTTCGGAGCGGGGGCACATGCAGCTCTGAACGGCTCCCTCAAGTTGATGAGCTTCGAGGACGCGCCTCCGCTCGCCTACCTTCAAGGCTTGGGCACCGGACGGCTTCAAGACGATCCCGCCACAGTCGCCCGCCACGAACTGACCTACGATCTACTCGGGGCCAGCGCACTGTCACCTCAACAATCCCTGGCCCTGATCAAATCAGTGGCGGAGGATTACGCCCATGAGGATCAGCCCTGAGTACGACCTGAGCAATGCCACCTGGCACAAGTCCAGCTACAGCGACGCCAGCGGAGGCGACTGCCTCGAAATGGCCCGCTGGCGCAAGTCCACCTACAGCGGGGGCGACGGCGGCGACTGCCTCGAAGTGGCCGACGACCAGCTCGACTTCATACCCGTCCGGGATTCGAAGAACCCGGACGGGCCCGTGCTCGTGTTCCCCGCCGGCGCCTGGTCGGCGTTCGTCGCGGGCGTACGGGCCTGAGGGACCGAGGGGGCTCGGGGCGCAAGTCCCGGGCCGCTGGGGCTACTTGGTGGACTTCAGCGTGATCGCGCCGTTGCTGGTGGTCAGGTCCAGGTGGTGGGCGGCGGACGGGCTGTCCGCGATGCCGATGTTCTTGTTGCCCTTGCTGGTCTGCGCGGAGACGCGGTACGGGCCGGCCGGGGCGGTGACGCTGATGCTGCCGTTGGACGTCTTCGCCCGGACGTCCTGCGCGACGGCCGGGGTGATGGAGATCGAGCCGTTGGAGGTCTGCGCCGTGATGCCCGCGCCCTTCAGGCCGCCGGCCTTGATCGCGCCGTTGGTGGTGTGGACGTCGACCGGTCCGCTCGCACCGTCCACGATGATCTCCCCGTTGCTGCTGGACACCTTCACCTCGCCCACCGCCGACAGCTTCATCGCGCCCGAGTGGGCCGAGCCGGTCACCGGGATCCCGGCCGGGACGTCGACCGTGTAGTCCACCGAGCACTGGGAGCCGCAGTCGCCGAGCACCAGAACGCCGTTCTCCACGCGGTACGTCGAGCCCTCCGGCTTCGTACCGCGGTACGAGACCTCACGGTGCAGGGACACCTTGGCGAGGCGCTTCTTGCCCCGGAGCCGTACGCCCCCGGACTCGGTGTCGATGCGTACCGAGGTGATCTTCTGCGAGACCGTGCTGTCGTCCTTGAACACCTTGTCGTTCAGCGTGTCGTTCAGCGTGTCGCACGCGCCCAGCGCGCCGACCGCGAGCGCGGTGACGGTCACGGCCGCGAGCGAGCGGAGACGCAGCTGTGTGGTGGTCATGAAAGTCCCCCGGGTGGGTGCCAGTTGGGGCGGTTCGGGATGCCGCCGTTGATCACCAACGTAACCGGGTCCGAAGGTCTCCCGCCATGAAGCCAGCACCCGTATCGCCCTTCGGCTTTTCAGTACCCCCTGGGTACTGAAAAGCCGAAGGGCGGCATCCCCTTGCTGGGGATACCGCCCTCGGCGTACAGCTTCGTACCGCTTGATGAACTACCGATCCCTCGTGTGGGGGATCAGAAGTCCATGTCACCGCCCGGCATGCCGCCCGGAGCGGCCGCGGAGGCCTTCTCCGGCTTGTCGGCGATGACGGCCTCGGTGGTGAGGAAGAGCGCCGCGATGGAGGCGGCGTTCTGCAGCGCGGAGCGCGTGACCTTCGCCGGGTCGATGATGCCCTCGGCGATCATGTCGACGTACTCGCCCGTGGCGGCGTTCAGACCGTGGCCGACGGCCAGGTTGCGCACCTTCTCCACGACGACGCCGCCCTCAAGACCACCGTTGACGGCGATCTGCTTCAGCGGGGCCTCCAGGGCCAGGCGCACGGCGTTGGCGCCGGTCGCCTCGTCACCCTCCAGGTCCAGCTTCTCGAAGACCGCGGAGGCCTGGAGCAGGGCCACGCCACCACCGGCGACGATGCCCTCCTCGACGGCCGCCTTCGCGTTGCGAACGGCGTCCTCGATGCGGTGCTTGCGCTCCTTGAGCTCGACCTCGGTCGCGGCACCGGCCTTGATGACCGCAACACCGCCGGCGAGCTTCGCCAGGCGCTCCTGCAGCTTCTCGCGGTCGTAGTCCGAGTCGCTGTTCTCGATCTCGGCGCGGATCTGGTTGACGCGGCCCTGGACCTGCTCGCTGTCACCGGCACCGTCGACGATCGTCGTCTCGTCCTTGGTGATGACGACCTTGCGGGCGCGGCCGAGCAGGTCGAGACCGGCGTTCTCCAGCTTGAGGCCGACCTCCTCGGAGATGACCGTGCCGCCCGTGAGGATGGCGATGTCACCGAGCATGGCCTTGCGGCGGTCGCCGAAGCCCGGGGCCTTGACGGCGACGGACTTGAAGGTGCCGCGGATCTTGTTGACGACCAGGGTCGACAGCGCCTCGCCCTCGACGTCCTCGGCGATGATCAGCAGCGGCTTGCCCGACTGCATGACCTTCTCCAGGAGCGGGAGCAGGTCCTTCACCGAGGAGATCTTGGAGTTGACGATCAGGATGTACGGGTCATCCAGGGCCGCCTCCATGCGCTCCATGTCGGTCGCGAAGTACGCCGAGATGTAGCCCTTGTCGAAGCGCATGCCCTCGGTGAGCTCAAGCTCAAGACCGAAGGTCTGCGACTCCTCGACGGTGATGACGCCTTCCTTGCCGACCTTGTCCATCGCCTCGGCGATGAGCTCGCCGATCTGGGTGTCGGCGGCGGAGATGGAGGCGGTGGAGGCGATCTGCTCCTTGGTCTCCACGTCCTTGGCCTGCTCAAGCAGAGCAGCGGAGACGGCCTCGACGGCCTTCTCGATGCCGCGCTTCAGGGCCATCGGGTTGGCGCCGGCGGCCACGTTGCGCAGACCCTCGCGCACCAGGGCCTGGGCCAGGACGGTCGCGGTGGTCGTACCGTCACCGGCGACGTCGTCCGTCTTCTTGGCGACTTCCTTGACCAGCTCGGCGCCGATCTTCTCAAACGGGTCCTCGAGCTCGATCTCCTTGGCGATGGAAACACCATCGTTGGTGATCGTGGGGGCGCCCCACTTCTTCTCGAGGACGACGTTGCGGCCCTTGGGGCCAAGGGTGACCTTGACGGCGTCGGCGAGCTGGTTCATCCCGCGCTCGAGACCGCGCCGTGCCTCCTCGTCGAACGCGATGATCTTGGCCATGTGAAGTGGTCCTCCCGGACAGGGGTGGCGTTCTTCGTGGACCGCGCCGGTGCCCGCGACGGACGGCCTGCAGCCCTTGTGGTTCCTTGCCCCACCCGGCCTGCGGGCCTCACTGACCCGATCCAAGTTCTGTCACTCTCACTGGGAGAGTGCTAACGCCAATGATTAGCACTCGACCCCTGCGAGTGCAAGCGAGTCTCTTGAACCGGGGCCCTCCACTACGCCCCCTTGGCGGCGCGCCCGGCACCGGCGGGGGCTCCGCCCCCCACACCCCGGCTCCTCAAACGCCGGAGGGGCTTCCCGGTAATACGGCTGCGGACCGTGCGTGGTTGCTCGCGCAGTTCCCCGCGCCCCCAAGGGGCACTGTCCGGCGCCCTGTGCAGACATCCCAAGCCCGTCCGGCGATTGAGGACGAGCGCCGTTCAGGCGCGAACGGGGTCTGGGGCGGAGCCCCAGTGGCCACCGGGGCCCGCCACCGGGGGGACGGAGGAACGCGTGAAGGGGGCCACCCTTTCGGGAGCCCCCTTCATGCGTGAGTGCGTCGGTGGTCGATCGCGCCGAGATCAGACGGCGAGCTTGACCATGTCCGCCTGCGGACCCTTCTGGCCCTGCGAGATCTCGAACTCGACTCGCTGACCTTCTTCAAGGGTGCGGTAGCCGTCCATCTGGATCGCGCTGTAGTGGACGAAAACATCCGCACCACCGTCGACCGCGATGAAGCCGTACCCCTTCTCCGCGTTGAACCACTTGACGGTGCCCTGAGCCATGCCTAACTCCCCTATTACTGGCCCTTGCACGGGACCGCACTTCGCGGACCCGGGTCAGACCTCCACCCTCCGACAGGAGAGGGTGTGCGCCGGAACGCGTCGACCGCGGCTGAATGTATCTGCCCAACTGCCCTCTGCAACAGGTCAATCGGACGAGAATTCCGGGCACACTCGGGGCGCGGAATGCCATGAATTCAACATTCCGGGGCAAGTCGGGCCGGGCAAAGTGCACTTAAGGAGCAAATGGCTCGCACACTTTGACCCCATGTTGTCGCGTTCTCATATGCACTTGGCACACACGGCGAGGGGGCTTTCCCAACTGTACCGCGCTCAACCATGCAGAATTGCCCCCTCCGCTTCTCGTGCGGAGAGGGCAATTCGGGGAAACCGCGCGGCGGATCAGCCTCCGGCGACGGCCGGGATGATCGAGACTCCGGCGCCCTCGGGCGTGGCCGTCTCAAGGCCCTGCTCGAAGCGCACGTCGTCGTCGTTGACGTACACGTTGACGAAGCGGCGCAGCTTGCCCTGGTCGTCCAGGACGCGCGCGGCGATCCCGGTGTGGTTCTTCTCCAGGTCGGCGATGACCTCGGCGAGGGTCGCGCCCTCGGCGGCGACCTCGGCCCGACCGCCGGTGTAGGTGCGGAGAATCGTGGGGATGCGGACGTTCACGCTCATGGTCGGTACTCCTAGTCGTTCGGCAGTGGCTCAGTGGGCGAGGCCCGCGGCGCGGAACGCGTCCAGGCTCGGGCGGATCGTCGCCGTCGGGCCGGTGGTCGGGGCCACCGCGTCGAGGGTCTTGAGGCCGTCACCCGTGTTGAGAACGACCGTGGTGAGCGAAGGGTCGAGCAGACCGGCCTCGATCAGCTTCCGGGTGACGCCGACCGTCACCCCGCCCGCCGTCTCCGCGAAGATGCCCTCGGTGCGGGCCAGCAGCTTGATGGCGTCGACGATCTGCTCGTCATTGACATCCTCCACCGCGCCGCCGGTGCGGCGGGCGATGTCCAGGACGTACGGGCCGTCCGCCGGGTTGCCGATCGCCAGGGACTTGGCGATGGTGTCGGGCTTCTGCGGGCGTACCACGTCGTGGCCGGCCTTGAAGGCGGTCGACACCGGGGAGCAGCCCTCGGCCTGCGCGCCGAAGATCTTGTACGGCTTGTCCTCGACCAGGCCGAGCTTGATGAGCTCCTGAAGTCCCTTGTCGATCTTGGTGAGTTGGGAGCCGGAGGCGATCGGGATGACCAGCTGGTCGGGCAGCCGCCAGCCGAGCTGCTCGCAGATCTCGTACGCCAGCGTCTTGGAACCCTCGCCGTAGTACGGGCGCAGGTTGACGTTGACGAAGCCCCAGCCCTCGCCGAGCGGGTCGCCGATGAGCTCCGAGCAGAAGCGGTTCACGTCGTCGTAGTTGCCCTCGATGCCGACGAGCTCGCCGCCGTACACCGCGGCCATGACGACCTTGCCCTGCTCCAGGTCGTGCGGGATGAACACGCAGGAGCGGAATCCGGCCCGCGCGGCGGCGGCGCCGACCGCGCCCGCGAGGTTTCCGGTGGAGGAGCAGGAGAGCGTGGTGAAGCCGAAGGCGCGGGCGGCCTCCAGGGCCTGGGCGACGACGCGGTCCTTGAAGGAGTGCGTCGGGTTGCCGGAGTCGTCCTTGACGAACAGCCTGCCGGGCTCGACGCCCAGCTCGCGCGCCAGGTTGTCGGCCTTGACGAGCTTGGTGAAGCCGGGGTTCAGGTTCGGCTTGTCGGCGACGTCGGCGGGGACGGGCAGCAGCGGGGCGTAGCGCCAGATGTTCTCGGGGCCGGCCTCGATCCGCTTGCGCAGCGCCTCGGGGTCGCCGAGCGGCAGGTCATAAGCCACTTCGAGCGGTCCGAAACACAGCTCGCAGGCGAAGATCGGGCCGAGTTCGAAACGCTGGCCGCACTCGCGGCAGGAAAGCCCGGACGCCGGACCGAGATCGACAGAGGTGCGGCTTTCAACAGTCTGTGCAGACATGGAGGGGAGGCCCTTTCTCCTCATCTTCCTCATGGCGAACCTCGCCATGAGACGGATTTGGCACCTTCCCTAGCCGGGGGCCTCGCGCATGACTGGCGAGAACCGACTGGAGGGTTGCCGGGGCTTCAACGGGCCGTTTCCCTCTGCCCCTCTGGATGAGCGGTATTCGATTGTCAGCGTGGTGACGACCCCCGACATGCGACGGTCATCCGCGTTGCTCAAGACTGTAACCGAAGCCCTGGACGGTTGAGACAGCCGTCCGAACCGCGAGATGGATCACACAAGGAGGCCGGGGACCGTGCTGGAAGAGGTGGAACGCTGGCTGAGCAGGCGTTCCTGGTCCGCGGCCGAGCGGCCGCTGGACCGGATCATGGCCGCGAAGCACAAGGGCGGAGCCACCGTCAGCGTCGTCCTGCCCGCACTTGACGAGGAGGCCACGGTCGGCGCCATCGTGACCGCGATCCGGGACACGCTGATGACCGGCGGGACGCGCCTGGTGGACGAGCTGGTGGTCATCGACTCCGGCTCCACCGACCGCACCGCCGAGGTCGCGGCGGCGGCCGGCGCGCGTGTCGTGCACCGGGACGCGATCCTGCCGCGGATACCGGCGCTGCCCGGCAAGGGCGAGGTGCTGTGGCGCTCGCTGCTCGTGACCAGCGGCGACATCGTGTGCTTCGTCGACGCCGACCTGAAGGACTTCGACCCGGTGTTCGTGTCGGGGATCGTCGGGCCGCTCCTCACCGACCCGGACGTGGACTTCGTCAAGGCGATGTACGACCGCCCGCTCGGCGAGGCCGCGGGCCAGGGCGGCCGGGTCACCGAGCTGGTGGCGCGCCCGCTGCTCAACCTCCACTGGCCCCAACTGGCCGGATTCGTCCAGCCGTTGGGCGGCGAGTACGCGGCCAGGCGCTCGCTCCTGGAGCGGCTGCCGTTCCCCGTCGGGTACGGAGTGGAGCTCGCCCTGCTGGTCGACGCGCTGCACACGGTGGGCCTCGACGCGCTGGCCCAGGTCGACGTCGGTGTGCGCAAGCACCGCCACCAGGACGGGCAGGCGCTCGGCCGGATGGCCGCCGCGATCTACCGCACCGCCCAGCTCCGGCTGTCCCGGGGCCATCTCGTACGCCCCGAGCTGACCCAGTTCGAGCGGGGCGAGCACGGCTTCGTACCGCGCACCTACGCCGTGGACACCGAGGAGCGGCCGCCGATGCGGGACATCGAGGAGTACCCGCTCCACCGCGCCGCGTAGGGGCCGGAAGGACGGCCGGATCCCGCCCCCCGGGCCGGGCGTACGCGTGTTTGGGCGATTGCGGGGCGGGCTAGGTTCCGCTCATGGTCTCCGCGCACACCACCCCCAAGGTCCAGGTACTCGTCGCGTCCAATCGCGGCCCCGTTTCGTACGTCCTGAAGGAGGACGGCTCGCTGGAGTCCAAGCGGGGCGGGGGCGGGCTCGTCTCCGGGCTCAGCGCGATCGGCGACGACGTGGAGTCGCTGTGGGTGTGCGCGGCGCTCGGGGACGGCGACCGCGAGGCGGTCCGGCGGGGCGTGGGTGAACACGGCGTCCGGATGCTGGACATCGATCCGGAGGTCTTCGCCCAGGCGTACAACGGCATCGCGAACTCGGTGCTGTGGTTCGTCCACCACATGCTGTACCAGACACCGCTGGAGCCGGTCTTCGACGCGGAGTTCCGGCGGCAGTGGGCTTCGTACGAGGCGTACAACCGGGCGTTCGCCGAGGCATTGGCGGCGGAGGCCGGGGGCGGGGCGCGCGTCCTGGTGCAGGACTACCACCTGGCGCTGGTGCCGGGGATGCTCCGCGAACTCCGCCCCGACCTGCGGATCGGGCACTTCTCGCACACGCCGTGGGCGCCGGTGGACTACTTCCGGATGCTGCCGGACGACATCGCGGGGCAGTTGGTGCGGGGGATGCTCGGCGCGGACCGGCTGGGGTTCCTCACCTGGCGGTGGGCGGGCGCGTTCATGGACGCGGTGACGGCCACGCTCCCGGCCGAGACGCAGGCGTTCGTCCCGTCCGGCGAGGGGCGTCACTGGTTCCGGCACAGCCTGCCCGGCCGGGCGCCGCACGAGACGGACATCGCGGTGTACCCGCTGGGCGCGGACGGCGACTTCCTGCGGCGGCGCGCGCACGAGGCGGACGTGGCGGAGCGGATGGCCGCGCTGCGCGAGCAGATCGGGGCGGGCCGCAGGACGATCGTGCGGGTCGACCGCACCGAGCTGTCCAAGAACATCGTGCGGGGGCTGCACGCGTACCGGCACCTGCTCGACACCCGCCCCGAGTGGCGGGAGCGGGTCGTGCACGTCGCGTTCGCGTATCCGTCGCGGCAGGACCTCGCGGTGTACCGGGACTACACCGCGGAGGTCGCGCGGGTGGCCGACGGCATCAACTCGGCGTACGGGACGGCGAGTTGGACCCCGGTCGTGCTGCACGTCCAGGACGACTTCGCTCGCTCGCTGGCCGCGTACCGGCTCGCGGACGTCGCCCTGGTGAACCCCATCCGGGACGGCATGAACCTCGTCGCGAAGGAGGTGCCGGTGGTCTCGGACGCGGGGTGCGTGCTGGTGCTGTCGCGGGAGGCGGGGGCGTGTGCGGAGCTCGGCGAGGACGCGCTGGTCGTGAACCCGTACGACGTGACGGGGACGGCTGCCGCGTTGCACTCGGCGCTGTCCATGGAGGACGGGGAGCGGGCGGAGCGGACGAAGCGGCTGGCCGCGGCGGGGACCGCGGTGCCGCCCCGGCGGTGGTTCCTGGCGCAGCTGGAGGCGCTGGGGTGACCCCTGGGGGTTACAAGTGTCCGGCCAGAGTCCGCAGGAACGTCGTCACCGACGCCGGGCCGTTCAGCAACAGGTCGGCCCGGTCGGAGAGTTCGGGGATCACCGTGTCGGCGGCCACCAGCAGGCCCGGTGTCCCGTCCGAGCGGAGTTTCTCCACGGCGGCGAAGGCGGGGAGGTCGCCCAGGTCGTCGCCCGCGTACAGGACGGACTCGGCGCCGACCTCGCGCAGGTACGCGGCGAGCGCCACCCCCTTGTCCATGCCGGGGGGCCTCAACTCCAGTACCAGGCGGCCGGGTTCGAGGACCAGGCCGTGGTGGGTCGCGAGGTCGGCCAGGGGTTCGCGGAGGGCCTCGTAGGCGGCCTCGGGGTCCTGGGCCCGGCGGGTGTGGACCGCCACGGCCTGCCCCTTCTCCTCCACCCAGGTGCCGCGCCAGGCGCCGTGGGAGTCGAGGACCCCGGGGAGTTCGGCGCGGGCGGCGGCCACGCCGGGGTGGGGGGCGGGGGTGTGGACGGTGCCGGTGACCGCGTCCCAGCGTTCGGCGCCGTAGTGGCCGAGGACCACGAGGTGCTCCAGGCCTGGTACGCCCGCGAAGCCCCCGTAGCGGACCGCGACCCCGGCCGGCCGGCCGGTGACCACGGCGACGGAGGCCACGTGGGGGGCCAGCGCGGTGAGCGCCGGAACGGCGTCGGGGTGGGCGCGGGCCTGCTCGGGGTCGGCGACGATCTCGGCGAGCGTGCCGTCGAAGTCGAGCGCGATGACGGCCCGCTCCGGCTTCGCGACGATCGCGGCGAGCCCGTCGCGGCCGGACTGGGTGGCGGGGGTCGGCAAGGGGTGCGATTGGCTGCCCATGCGCCCGACCCTATAGGGATGGGGGCGGGTGCACGTATGGCGCAACGGGGCGCGTGCCTCAGCGGCTCTTCCGCTGCTCGTCCCGGACCCGGCGGAGGCGGTTGACCGTGACCGGGTCGTGGGCGAGGGCGCGGGTGTCGTCGAGGAGGGCGTTGAGCAACTGGTAGTAGCGGGTGGGCGAGATCCCGAGCTCCTCACGGATGGCGCGCTCCTTGGCGCCGGGGGTGGGCCAGGGCCGGCCCTCCATGCGGAGCACGGCTTGCGCGCGGTCGTCGAGTGGGCTCATGCCGTTGAGGCTATCCGGGGGCTGCGCCCCCGGACCCCCATGCCGTTGGCCTGCGGACCGTGCCCGGCGGAAAAAGGAACCCAGGGCTATTCCGCGTTCTGCGCGTCCGTCGCCACCTTCCCGATGTCCTGGAGGACCGCCTTCGGCGAGCCCCCCGGCGTGACCGCCCCGCCGATCTTCTGCTTCACCGTCTCGCTCACCTTCGGCCACGACGTCTTGCCCACCGGAGGCAGCTGGGACGTCGGCAGGGCGGAGAGGAACGGCTTGAGTTCCTTGTGGCCGGCGTCCGCCGACATCGCCGTCGACGCCGACACCGTGGACGGCAGCAGGTCGTACTGGTCGGCGAAGTTCAGCACGTTCTGGTCGGAGAACGTGAAGTCCAGGAACTTCCCGATCTGCGCCCGGTGCCCGCTCTGCTTGAAGCCCATGATCCAGTCGGCGACGCCCATCGCCGCCTTGGCCGGGCCGTTCTGGCCGGGCAGCGGGACCATGCCGAACTTGATGCCCTTCTTCTTGGCCTCCTCCATCAGCGAGGGGTGGCCGTTGAGCATGCCCACCTCGCCCTTGGCGAACGCGTCGAACGCGGCCTGGCGGTTGAGCTTGGCGGGCGCGACGGGACCGGTCAGCTCGGGCTCGACCAGGTTGGTCTTCAGCCAGTCGAAGGTCTGGATGTTCTCGGGCGAGTCGATGTCGTACCCGTCGACCGCGTTGGTGTAGCCGCCGTTGCCGCTGAGCATCCACATCATGGTCTCGGCCTGCGCCTCCTCGCTGCCGAGCGGCAGCGCGAAGGGGGTCTTCACACCCTTGGCCTTGAGCGCCTTGGCGTCCGACGCGATCTCGGCCCAGGTCGTCGGCGGCTTGATGTGCGCCTGGTCGAACAGCGTCTGGTTGTAGAAGAGCAGCCGCGTGGAGGCCACGAACGGCATGCCGTACGCGACACGCTTGACCTGGCCCGCGTCCGCGAGCGACGACAGGAAGTCGGCCTGCACGGGGATGGAGAGCAGCTGGTCGACGCTGTACAGCTTGCCGGTCGCCGCGTAGTCCGAGTACGCGCCGATCTGCGCGATGTCGGGGGCGTTGCCCGCCTTCACCATCTCGGCGACCTTGGCGTCGACCACGTCCCAGGAGAAGATCGACACGTCTATCTTGATGCCGGGATTCTTCTTCTCGAAGTCCGCGACGACGTTATTCCAGTACGTCTTCGTACTGCCGCCGCCCGCGATGTCGTAGTCCGCTGCCACCAGCTTGAGGGTGACGCCGCCGGATCCGCTCTGCCCGCCGCATCCCGAGAGCACTGCCGTCATGCCGAATGCGGCCACTGCCGCGGTCAAGCCCAAGAAGCGCCGCTGCACGCGCTATCCCACCCTCGTTGGGATCCTGGCGGATCCAGTCGGTCCCCCGTGACGTCCTGTTTGTGAGCTGCGATTTTCCCTCATACGGGGGCATGAGGTCTACACCAGTCGCATATCGCTTCCGCAACGCCCGGGGCAAGAGTACATTGGGGAACTTTGCGCGCTGAAAGCGCTTTCTACTCCATCCGGCGAGTGGACTAGACCTTTAGTGGGTGTTGGCGCGAGACTGTCCCCCGTGAGACACGTCATCGCCCTGGATGTGGGCGGCACCGGGATGAAGGCCGCCCTGGTCGGGGCGGACACCGTGCTGTCCGGCGGGAATCCCCCCAGACCCCCCAAGCTGCTCCACGAGGCGCGCAGGCCCACCGGCAGGGAGCGCGGGCCCGAGGCCGTCGTCGAGTCGATCCTCGCGTTCGCCGCCGATCTGCGGGCGTACGGCGAGGAGCACTTCGGCGAGAGCGCCGTCGCGGCCGGGGTCGCCGTGCCCGGCATCGTCGACGCCGAGAACGGGATCGCCGCGTACGCGGCCAACCTGGGCTGGCGCGACGTGCCCATGCGCCGGCTGCTCAGCGAGCGGCTGCGGGGCGTGCCGGTCGCGCTCGGCCACGATGTGCGCACCGGCGGCCTCGCCGAGGGCCGGATCGGCGCGGGCAAGGGCGCCGACCGCTTCCTGTTCGTACCGCTCGGCACCGGGATCGCGGGCGCCATCGGCATCGACGGCCGGGTCGAGCCGGGCGCGCACGGCTTCGCCGGGGAGATCGGCCACATCGTCGTACGCCCCGGAGGCATCGCCTGCCCCTGCGGCCAGCGGGGCTGTCTGGAGCGCCTCGCCTCCGCCTCCGCGGTGACGCTGGCCTGGGCCGGGGCGAGCGGCGATCCGGACGCGGACGCCGCCGACTGCGCCAAGGCCGTCGAGTCCGGCGACCCGCGGGCCGTCGCCGTCTGGCAGAACGCGATCGACGCGCTCGCCGACGGCCTGGTCACCGCGCTCACCCTGCTCGACCCCCGCATGCTGATCATCGGTGGCGGACTCGCCGAAGCCGGGGAAACCTTGTTCGTACCGCTCCGGGCCGCCGTGGAGGAGCGCGTGACGTTCCAGAAGCTGCCCGAGATCGTCCCGGCGGCCCTCGGGGACACCGCCGGATGCCTGGGCGCGGGGCTGCTCGCCTGGGACCTCGTCGCCACGACCACCGACTCCAGTGAGGTAACCGCCTGATGGCCGCATCGAAAGTTCTCTCCGGCGCCCGCGTCGTCCTCCCGACCGGGATCGTCGAGAACGGACGCGTGATCGTCGACGGCACGGCCATCGCCGGTGCGGCCCCCGACGGCGCGCCGGCCCTCGACCTGTCGGGCCACTGGGTCGTGCCCGGCTTCGTGGACATGCACAACCACGGCGGGGGCGGCGCCTCGTTCACCAACGGCACGGTCGAGGACGTGCTCAAGGGCGTCCACACCCACCGGCTGCACGGCACGACCACGGTGGTCGCCTCCACGGTGACCGGCGAGATGGACTTCCTCGCCCAGCGCGCGGGGCTGCTCTCCGAACTGGTCGAGCAGGGCGATCTGGCCGGCATCCACTTCGAGGGCCCGTTCATCTCGCCGTGCCGCAAGGGCGCGCACAGCGAGGACCTGCTGCGCCACCCGGACCCGGCCGAGGTCCGCAAGCTGATGGACGCCGCGCGCGGCACCGCGAAGATGTTCACGCTCGCCACCGAACTGCCCGGCGGCCTCGACTCCGTACGCCTGCTCGCCGAGCACGGCGTCGTCGCGGCGATCGGCCACACCGACGCCTCGTACGAGCAGACCGTCGAGGCGATCGACGCCGGTGCCACCGTCGCCACCCACCTCTTCAACGCGATGCCCCCGCTCGGCCACCGCGAGCCGGGCCCGATCGCGGCCCTCCTGGAGGACGAGCGGATCACCGTCGAGCTCATCAACGACGGTACGCATCTGCACCCCGCGGCCCTCGAACTCGCCTTCCACCACAAGGGCGCGGGCCGGGTCGCGTTCATCACCGACGCCATGGACGCGGCCGGGTTCGGCGACGGCCTCTACCACCTGGGCCCGCTGGAGGTCGAGGTCAAGGAGGGCGTGGCACGCCTGGTGGAGGGCGGTTCGATCGCGGGCTCCACGCTCACCCTGGACCGCGCGTTCAAGCGCTCGGTGACGATCGACGGCATCTCGGTCGAGGACACGGTGCGCGCACTTTCGGCCAACCCCGCGCGGCTGCTCGGCATCGACGACAAGGTGGGCTCCCTGGAGCCCGGCAAGGACGCCGACCTGGTGGTCCTGGACGCCGACTTCACCGTCAAGGGCGTCCTGCGCAAGGGCGCTTGGGTGGTTGAGCCGCAACTCGGCTGATTGCACCCGGTTTTGGTGCGGCGGCCGGTCGGAGGTCTAGGGCGTGTCCGGCGGATCTCGTCTGGGACGCGGTGGTCTGGCACGCCCATCTGCCGCGTTGTCGTCAGTTGCCGACTCCCCCAAGCTCTTGACGAGCAGGGGGACCCCCATCGCGTCGACTCCCTCCTCCGCCTTGCAGCTGCACGCACCAGACCACCGCTCACCAGCACCAAAAAGCACCGCCCGCTGCGGGCGACCAGATCCGCCGGACACGCCCTAGGCCTGCCGCCGTCCGTTTGGCATGATCACCCCGTGATTCTGACCGTCACGCTGAATACCGCGCTCGATCTCACCTACCGCGTCCCCGCCCTCGTACCGCACGCGAGCCATCGCGTCGAAGAGGTCATCGAACGCCCCGGCGGCAAGGGGCTCAACGTCGCCCGGGTGCTCGCCGCGCTCGGTCACGAGACCGTCGTGACGGGGTTCGTGGGCGGCCCGAGCGGCGAGGTGCTGCGCGCGCTGCTCGCCCGGCTCGCGCCCGTCGACGCGCTCGTCCCCATCAGCGGCGCCACCCGCCGCACGATCGCCGTGGTGGACGCGGGGAGCGGCGACACCACCCAGCTCAACGAGCCGGGCCCGCTCGTCTCGCCCGCCGAGTGGGACGCCTTCCTCGCGACGTACGAGCGGCTGCTCGCCGACGCCGACGCGGTGGCGCTGTGCGGGAGTCTGCCGCCGGGGCTGCCGGTCGGCGCGTACGCCCAGCTGGTGCGCCAGGCCCGTACCGCGAAGGTGCCGGTGCTCCTGGACACCAGCGGCGAACCGCTGCGCCGCGGCATCGCGGCCCGGCCCGATCTGGCCAAACCCAACGCCGACGAACTCGCCCAGCTGACGGGTTCGCGCGAGCCGCTGCGCGCGGCCCGGGACGCGCGCCGGCGCGGCGCGCACACGGTGGTCGCCTCGCTCGGCCCCGACGGTCTGCTGGCGGCCACGCCCGACGGCCTGTGGCAGGCGGCCCCGCCGGCCGCCGTCCAGGGCAATCCGACGGGCGCGGGCGACTCTGCGGTGGCCGGGCTGCTGTCCGCTCTGGTCGAGGGCCTCGACTGGCCGGCCCGTCTGACGCGCGCGGTGGCCCTGTCGGCTGCGACCGTACTGGCGCCCGCTGCGGGCGAGTTCGACCGGAAGGCGTACGAGGAACTGCTCGGCTCAGTGCGCGTGACCCGGCACGCGCACTGAACGAGCGACCTCCTCAGGAGGAGGGCGTCAGCCAGATCTGGTCGAGGTTGGCCTGGCACTGGTTGCCCTGCTCGCAGGACAGCTTGATCTCGTTGGCGCCCTTGTTGAGCTGCACTATGGCGAAGGTGCTCTGCCAGCCCTTGGCCCAGTCGCCGGCCGGGGAGCCCGCGAAGTTCTTCATGTTCATCGGGCGGGACTGCGCCTTGCCGTTGAGCGTTATCGTCGCGTTCGCGTCGACGCCCGGCACGCCGTAGCGCAGGTTCAGCTTGTACGAGCCGGCCTTCGGGACGTCGGGCTTCCAAGTCACCGAGGCGCCCACGTTGTTGAAGTTGCCGACGAACGCGCCGCCCGTGCCCTGCGCGCCCGGCACGTTGGTGCCGACCTGCGCGGAGCCGCCGAGCGTCAGCGTCGCCGCGTCGTCCTTGGGGAGCGCGGCCGGGGACGGCGGCGGGGACGACGGGTCGGTGCTCGGTGCCGCGGATTGGCTGGAAGCGGACTTGCCGGGATTGGCGGTGTCGCTCTTCTTGTCCGTGCTGTCGCTGTTGCTGGCCAGCGCCACGGTGATGCCGATGACGACGGCCGCGACCACCGCGACCGCGCCGATCAGCAGCCCCTTGGTGTTGGGGCCGCGCCCCTGCGGGGGCGCCGGAGGCGGCGGAGTCTGCCGGGGCGGGCCGCCCTGGTAGGTCTCGGGCGCGGCGTACTGGGCGGTCGGCTGCCCGTACTGCTGCTGCGGGGGCCCTTGGTACTGCTGCTGCGGGATCTGTCCGTACTGGCGCTCACCGACCGTGCGCACCTGGTTGTACGACGTCCTGGGGACTCCGGGCTGCTGCTGCCCCACCGTCGGCCCGGGGTAGCCGTAGCCGCCACCGGTGCGGGGCGGGTTGGCGCCCGATGCCTGCCCGTCCTCGTACAGGTAGCCGAACGGATCGTCGTCCTCGGGGGTGTTCGCGCCGTTGTTGCCGGGCGTCGTCATCCGGGGTCACTCCTCACTGTCCGCCAGCCGTCGCCGACCGGCCGAGCCTACCCCGAACGGATGACTGCCCCGTCTGGGCTTGACCACACCCGCCTCGGGCCGGATCGCTCAGCCGGCCCGGCGGTGGACCTTGGAGCGCGACCGCTTCTCGATGTACATCCGCTGGTCGGCGGAGCGCAGGACCTCTTCCACGGACATCCCGCAGCTGGCCCAGCCGATGCCGAAACTGGCCCCCACCCGGACCGCTCGGCCGTCCACCCGAATCGGCGGGATGATCGCGTTGCGCAGGCGAACGGCCAGGTCGGCGGCGTCCGCCGCACCGAGCCCGTCCGCGAGCACGACGAATTCGTCCCCTCCGAGCCGGGCCACGGTGTCGCCGTCCCGCACGCCCCTGGTGAGGCGGCGCGCGACCTCGATGAGGACGGCGTCACCGGTGTGGTGGCCGAACCTGTCGTTGATCGACTTGAAGCCGTCGAGGTCGCAGAAGAGCACCGCGAGCCCCTTCGTACCGTCGTCGATCTCACTGCCGGGGGCCACGGCGTGGACGTGGTGGTCGTACGGTCCGCCGCCGGGCACCGCGTCGAAGTCGAAGCCGTCGGCGCGGAACGCGTGGCCGTGCGCCTCGCTCTCGCCCGTCGCGGGCAGCCGGTCGTACGCCGCGTCCAGGGTTTCGGCCGCACTCGCCGCGCCGACGGAGTGCGGCCGGGGACAGAGCCGGGCCGAGAGCCTCGCGCGCAGCTCGGCGCTGTTGGGCAGGCCCGTGAGGGCGTCGTGCGAGGCGCGGTGGGCGAGCTGGAGCTCGTGCCGCTTGCGGTCCTCGATGTCCTCGACGTGGGTGAGCAGGAAGCGGGGCCCGTCGGCGGTGTCGGCGACCACGGAGTTGCGCAGCGACACCCACACATAGGTGCCGTCGCGCCGCCCGAGCCGCAGTTCGGCCCGGCCGCCCTCGGCGGAGGTGCGCAGCAGTGTCCCTATGTCCTCGGGGTGGACGAGGTCGGCGAAGGAGTAGCGGCGCATCACGGAGGCGGGCCGCCCGAGCAGCCGGCACAGGGCGTCGTTGGTGCGCAGGAGCCGGCCGTGCTGGTCGCCGCCCATCTCGGCGATGGCCATGCCGGAGGGCGCGTACTCGAAGGCCTGCCGGAAGCTCTCCTCGCTGGCGCGCAGCGCCTGCTGCTCGCGCTCCAGGCGGACCAGGGCGCGCTGCATGTTTGCGCGGAGCCGGGCGTTGCTGATCGCAATCGCCGACTGCGAGGCGTACATCTGGAGCGCTTCCCTCCCCCAGGCGCCGGGCTTGCGGCCGTTGCGGGGTTTGTCGACGGAGATGACGCCGAGGAGTTCCTGGGAGCCGCCGGCGGAGTACATCGGGGCGTAGAGGCGGTCCTGCGGATGCCACTCGTCCTCGAAGCGCGGATCGGGTCCCTCGGTGTACCACTGGGGTACGTCGTCCTCCAGGAGCACCCAGCCCTCGGTGTGCGGGATGAAGCGGAGCCCGTCCCAGTCCTCGCCCATGGACAGGCGCCGCTCCCAGGAGGCGCGCGAGCCGACCCGGCCGGTGATCAGGGCTTCGGCGGCGGCGTTGCCCGCGAAGGCGGCGACGACCAGGTCACCGTCGGGGCGTACGAGGTTGACGCAGGCCAGCTCGTAGCCGAGTCCGGCGATGACGCCGTCCGCAACGGTCTGCAGTGTGTCGGCCAGGCTGCGGGCGGTGTTCAGCTCCGCAACCACCTGATGCAGCTGCCGCAAGGTCGCAAGACGGACGTACGGCTCCGACTCGGTCTCCATTGCTCGCTCTCCCCGAGACCTCGACAGCAACTCCTGGCTTCAGATCGGCGTTCCCTTTTCCACTGTCCCCGCCACTGAATCACAGCGAGCTGCCTCGCCGGTACACAGGGTCAACAAATACTGCCTCCTGTGACTCAAGTCACAGCAGATGATGAAGAGTTGGACGGTCTTTCCGTCTTTGCCCCCTACCTTTTCTGAACGCAAACACCTCATGGGTGCGGGCGTCGAGAGCGGGCGGGGACTGGGCCGCCGGACCTAGGTCCCGGCTGGTTCCAGGGTCCGATGCGGCCGACGGTGCGAGGAGACTAGCGTTCCGGTTGTGTTGCAGACACCCCTTTCCACCGCCCTTTCCCCACTTCCCCCACTTCCCCCGGGGACCCCTCATCCTGATGGGGTGAGCAATGACGAGTTCCGCGCGGCGATGTCCCGGCTGGCCGCGGGCGTGGTCCTGGTGACCGCGCACGACACCGAGGACGGACCCAGGGGCGAGGACGTCGGCATGACCGCGACCGCCTTCATGTCGGTGTCCCTGGACCCGCCCCTGGTCCTCGTCTCGCTGCGCAACGGCTCGCGGATGGACGACCTCCTCGCCGAGCAGCCGCTGTGGGCGGTGTCGGTACTGTCCGAGAGCCAGCGCCACATCGCGGGCCGGTTCGCGATGAAGGGCCGCATCAGCGACCGCCTGCTCTTCGAGGACATCCCGTACCGCAGCGGCGAGGTGAGCGGCGCCCCGCTGGTCGGCGGCGCGCTCGCGACCCTGGAGTGCCGCACCGAGCAGCACATCGTGGCGGGCGACCACACCCTCGTCATCGGCCGCGTCCTGACGGTGGGCCTGCCGAGCGCGGACGGCGGGCCGTTGACGTACTTCCGGGGCAAGTACCGGCAGTTGAGCTGAACCCTGGGGTCGCCCGCGAGGCCCGGCTCACCAATCGCGGCCGGTGCGGCCCTTCTTGGTCTGGGCGCGCTGCTTCTTCTCGCGCAGGCGGCGCTCGTTGATGCCGCGCGGGATCTTCGTGGCGCGGCGCGGCTTGGGCGGCGGGGCGGTCGCCTCGGCGAGCAGCGAGGCGAGCCGGACGGCGGCGGTCTCCCGGTTGCGCCACTGCGAGCGGTGCTCGGAGGCGCGTACCGAGATGACGCCGCCCACCAGCCGGTTCGCGAGCCGCTCCAGGGCGCGGGCCTTCCAGACCTCCGGCAGCGCCTCGGTCTTCGCGAGGTCGAAGCGGAGCTCCACCTGGGAGTCGCTGGTGTTGACGTGCTGGCCGCCGGGCCCGGACGACCGGGAGAAACGCCAGATGAGCTCGGCCTCCGGGAGGGAGACGGAGCCGCGGATGAGATAGGGCCCGGACATGACATCCATGGTGACGGCTGCGCGGCACCCCGTCACCCGCTTTTCACCGCGCGACGCGCGCCAGGCCCTCTTGTCGCCCCCTTCTCGCCCTCTTGGCGGCCGCTTGGCAAAGAAAGTAAAGGCGGTTGGAACCTCACGGTCCTCCGCCGACGTTATGGGGGATGACGGCAGCTTCGGGACGGCCCGAGGCCCGCGCATCACGACGAAGGGGACATCCCATGGCTGTAAGCCTGTCCAAGGGCGGCAACATCTCGCTCACCAAGGAGGCCCCGGGCCTGACCGCCGTCACGGTCGGCCTCGGCTGGGACGTCCGCACCACCACCGGAACCGACTTCGACCTGGACGCCTCGGCCATAGCCGTGAACGCGGCGGGCAAGGTCTACTCCGACGGCCACTTCGTCTTCTTCAACAACAAGTCGACGCCGGACCAGACCATCGTCCACACCGGTGACAACACCACCGGCGAGGGCGAGGGCGACGACGAGTCCATCAAGGTCAACCTGGCCGGCCTGCCCGCCGACATCGACAAGATCGTCTTCCCGGTCTCGATCTACGACGCCGAGAACCGCTCGCAGAACTTCGGCCAGGTGCGGAACGCCTTCATCCGCATCGTCAACCAGGCCGGCGGCGCCGAGATCGCCCGCTACGACCTGAGCGAGGACGCCGCGACCGAGACCGCGATGGTCTTCGGCGAGCTGTACCGCAACGGCGCGGAGTGGAAGTTCCGCGCCGTGGGCCAGGGTTACGCCTCGGGCCTGGTCGGCATCGCGAAGGACTTCGGCGTGAACGTCTGACGTTCACGTGGCGAGGTGCCCCCGGCGTTCGCGCCGGGGGCACCAACTCCCTTGCGAGCGGCTTGAATTGGTCGGTCAGCGGACATCGGCAACCCTCTTCCGGACACGATAAAGTCAAATAGTTGTCGGGTCACTGTCAAGAAGTGGTCATCGACTGGCAGTCTCCAACTCGCCCCCACGGAACGAGTGAAGGAGACCACCGAGTGCGAACCACTCTGCGTGCCGCCGCTCTTGCTGCATCCGCCGCCATGGTCGTCGTCGGCGTACAGTCCGGATCCACCGCCGGTGCCGCCGACCGCGAGGCCGGTGCCACCGCGCTTCCCCTCAGCACCGCCCAGCAGGCCGACGCCGTGCGCGCCGCCCAGGACGCGGCTCCGGCCGCCGCCCGCCGGATCGGGCTCGGCGCGAAGGAACAGCTCGTCGTCCGCGATGTGATCAAGGACGCCGACGGCACGGTCCACACCCGCTACGAGCGCACCTACGACGGCCTGCCCGTCCTCGGCGGCGACCTCGTCGTGCACACCGCCAAGGACGGCGCCCTCAAGGGCGTCAACCGGGCGACCGACGCGAAGATATCCGTCGCCACCGCCACCACCTCCCTCAAAGCCGCCCCGGCGGGCGCCCGCAAGGTCGTCTGGGCCGCCACCGGCAAGCCCGTCCTCGCCTTTGAGCGCACCGTCACCGGCACCCAGCCCGACGGCACCCCGAGCCGCCGCGACATCGTCACGGACGCCACCACCGGAGCCGAGCTGTACTCCCACGAGGAGATCGAGACCGGCACCGGCACCAGCGAGTACTCCGGCACCGTCACCCTCGGCACCACCAAGAGCGGCTCCTCCTACAGCCTCACCGACGCCGCGCGCGGCGGGCACAAGACGTACGACCTGAACCACGGCAGCTCCGGCACCGGCACGCTCTTCACCAAGTCCGCCGACACCTGGGGCAACGGCCTGCCCTCCAACCGCGAGACGGCCGCCGTCGACGCCCACTACGGCGCGGCCGTCACCTGGGACTTCTACAAGACCGAGTTCGGCCGCAACGGCATCGCGGGCAACGGCAAGGCCGCCTACTCGCGGGTCCACTACGGCAACGCGTACGTCAACGCGTTCTGGGACGACAGCTGCTTCTGCATGACGTACGGCGACGGCGCGGGCAACGCCAAGCCGCTCACCTCACTGGACGTGGCCGGTCACGAGATGAGCCACGGCCTGACCGCCGCCACCGCCAAGCTGAACTACAGCCGGGAGTCCGGCGGCCTCAACGAGGCCACCAGCGACATGTTCGGCACCTCGGTGGAGTTCTACGCCAACAACAAGGCCCACCCGGGCAACTACCTCATCGGCGAGCAGCTCGACATCAACGGCAACGGCACTCCGCTGCGCTACATGGACAAGCCCAGCAAGGACGGCAGGTCCGCCGACTACTGGTCATCGAGCGTCGGCGGCCTCGACGTGCACTACTCCTCGGGCCCCGCCAACCACTTCTTCTACCTGCTGTCCGAGGGCAGCGGCGCGAAGACGATCAACGGGGTGAGCTACAACTCGCCGACCTCCAACGGTTCCAAGATCACCGGGATCGGCCGGGTCAAGGCGTACAAGATCTGGTACAAGGCGCTCTCCACGTACATGACGTCGACCACCAACTACGCGGGGGCGCGCACCACGACCCTCAAGGCGGCGGCCGATCTGTACGGCGCGAGCAGCACCGAGTACAAGACGGTGGCGGCGACGTGGACCGCCATCAACGTGAAGTAGCCGTGACATAGCGTCAACTCACCTGGTTCTACGGGGAGTCGGGCTTGCCGTCCCCGTAGAGCCAGGTGTCCCACACCATCGAGAGGCTCGTGCCCGCCTCCTTGTCCACGAAGCGGGTGAAGTCCGCGGTCGAGGCGTTGGCGTGCCGGTAGGTGCGCACCCAGTCGCGCAGCAGGGCGTGGAACTTCTCGTCCCCGACCGCTTGGCGGATCTTGTGGACGACCATGGCGCCGCGCACGTACACCGGCCGGGCCGACACCTCGGCGGCGGTCGGCGGCTCGGCGGGCGGGAAGGACCAGATCTCGTCGCCGTCGTCCTTGGCGTACTCCTCGTCGAAGAGCTGCTGCGCCGACGGGCCGCCGTGGTCCTCGCTCCACAGCCACTCCGAATACTGCGCGAAGCCCTCGTTCAGCCACATGTCGCGCCACACGGCGGGCGTGACGGAATCGCCGAACCACTGGTGGGTCAGCTCGTGCACGAGGGTGCTGGTGTCGAAGTGGTCGAGCGGGATCACCGGCCGGTTCTGCGTCTCCAGCGCGTACCCGGCGGCCTTCTCGGGCGCGACGACGACGCCGGTGGAGGAGAACGGGTAGGGCCCGAAGTTCTTCTCCTCCCACGCCATGATGTCCGGCAACTGGGCGACGACGCCGGCGCTCTGCTTCTTCACCCCCGGATCGACGGCGGTGTAGAGGGGGATCCCGGACTTGGTGATCCCCTTGTCGTCGATCTCGTACGGTCCGATGGCGACGGTGGCCAGATAGGTGGCCATCGGCTCCTTGGTCCGCCAACTGAACGTCGTACGGCCGTTGATGGAGGTCTTGGCCGCCAACTCGCCGTTGGACACGGCCTGGAGACCGTCCGGCACCGTCACCTTGATGTCGTACGTGGCCTTGTCGCTCGGGTGGTTGTTGGACGGGAACCAGGTCATCGAGCCGGTCGGTTCGCCGAGCGCGAGCACGCCGCCGTCCGGCGATCTCAGCCAGCCCTCCACGGAGCCGTCGGGATCGGTGATGGTCTTCGGGCTGCCCGAGTAGCGGACGTACGCCGTGAAGGTCTCGCCCCCGGTCAGCTCGTCGTGCGGGCGCAGCGTGAGCTCGTCCCCGGCCCGGTTGACGGCCGCGGGCCGGCTGTCGACGGTGGCCTCCTCCACGTCCATCCCGGCGAAGTCGAGGTCCAAGGCGCTGAGGTCCTTGGTGGCCCGCGCCACGATGGTGGCGCCGCCCTTGAGGTGCCCGGAGGCCGGGTCGTAGTCGAGGTCCAGGCTGTAGTGCTGGACGTCGTAACCGTCGTTGCCGAGCCGGGGGAAGAGCGGGTCGCGGGTGCCGGACGAGCCCGGGGTGCCGTCGACGCCGCCGGTGCAGGACGTGACGGCGAGGGCGGTGAGCAACGCGGCGGCGAGGCGGACAGGGGTCGATCTCCTTCGCCCCTTCACTGCCGTCCGCCTCTCCGGTCGTTTGTCCACGTCTGTGATCCTACGGGCGGGACGAGGGGGTGCGAGCGGTGGCTACCGCTTCAGCGCCGCGACGCCCGCCTGTGCGAACTTCTCGTCCAGGTCGCCGCTCGGGGCGCCGGCCACACCGATGCCCGCGACCGGGACGGCGCCCTTCGCCTGGACGGGTGCGCCGCCCGCCAGGAACAGGGTGCCGGGGATGTCCTTGAGGTTCGGGGCCTGGGCGAGGCGCTTGGCGAGCTCGGAGGTGGGCGCGTTCCAGGAGACGGCGGTGAACGCCTTGCGCCGGGCCGACTCGGGGGCCTGCGGCCCGGAGCCGTCGCCGCGCAGGGTGACGAGGGTGTTGCCGTCCCGGTCGACGACGGCGACGGACACGTGCTGGTTCTCCTGGGCGGCGGCGGAGAGGGCCGCCTGGGCGGCCTTGGTGGCGGCGGGGAGGGTGAGGTGGGGGGTGCTGGTGAGGTGGGAGGCGGCGACGGTGGCGTCGGTGGCCGTGCCCGGCGCGGCGGCGCTGGCGGTGACGGCGCCGAGCGTGCCGAGGGTGCCCGCGGCGGCGAGGGCGGTGGCGAAGAGGGCGATCTTCTTGGCGTGCCCGCCCTTGACGGGGTTGTTGGCGTCCTGGCCCTCGGCGGGGTTCTGGGCGTTCCGGCTCTTGGTGAGGTTCATGCTTCGATCCTCCGGGCGGTCGCGGCCCCCTCCGGTCGGCGTACCGGCTGCTCGCGCCGCGCGTAACGGCGTACGGGTCCGTCAGCCGATCGGTTGATGCGGGGGTGGCCTGGCCGGGTGACGATGAGTGGGTACGTGGCGTACGTACGCGCAGGTGAGAGGTCCGGACGCGGGACGTCGGCGCGAGTGAGGAGAGCTGGGTGAACCGCAGTGGCGGGGCGCGGGACGGCGGCGATGCGCCCGGTACCGAGCGCCGGCTGCCCGTGGTCATGCACGCCGCGTTCTTCCTGCTGCTCGGCGCCTCGCTCGCCCGGTTCCTGATCCGGCATCCCGGGGAGGCCCGGACGCCCTGGATCATCGCGCTGTCCGCCACGCTGGCCCTGCTGTACGTGCTGGGGGGTGTCCGGTGGATCAGGGTCGGACAGGGCGCGGCGGCTGGTGCGGTGCATCGCAAGGCGCCGGAGCGTCTTCAATGGGGGTCCCCCCTGGCCTTTAAGGCCTTGGGGGAGGAGCTATCGGGACGGTTCGGCAACGCGGCGAGGTGCCGTGCCAGCCGCCGCGACCCCGGCCACGATCCACCGGACACCCCCCAGGCCCCGCGCCGGGTTCGCGGCCGACCCCGCGGCGGCTCGCCTGGCTCGGCTCGGTGGTGGCCGTCTGGATGGTGCTGGTCGTGCTGGCGCCGAGCTTCGCGTGGTGCGCGGTGCCGCTGTTCTACACCGGGCTGCGGACCCTGCGCCCGCGGGCCGCGCTGGCCCTGGTCGGCGTGCTCACCGCGTTCGTCGTCACGGCCCAGGTCGAACTGTCCGCCTCCGACGCCTTCGACCCGAACCTCGTCCTCGCGCCGCCCGCCGTCGCGGCGATCGCGACGGCGGTCTTCGTGCAGATGCAGCGCCAGTCCGACCGGCAGCGTGAACTGACCGAACACCAGCGGCAGTTGATCGACGACCTGATCCGCACCCGCCGCGAACTCGCCGCCACGGAACGCCGCGAGGGCACGCTCGCCGAGCGGCAGCGGCTGTCCATGGAGATCCACGACACCCTCGCCCAGGGCCTGTCCAGCCAGCAGATGCTGCTCCAGGCCGCCGACCGGGTGTGGGCCGCCGGCCCCGGCGCCGCCCGCCGCCATGTCCGTACGGCCGAGTCCATCGCCGAGCGCAACCTCGCCGAGGCGCGCCGGTTCGTGCACGATCTGGCCCCCGCGGACCTCGCGGCGGGCGGCGGCCTGGACGCGGCACTGCGCGCGCTGGCCGCGCGGGAATCGGCGGAGTCGGGCGCGTTCGAGGTCCGCTGCCACATCGACGGGGCGCCGAACGCGCCGCTGCCGGACCGCGTGAGCTCCGCGCTGCTGCGCATCGCCCAGGGCGCCCTGGCGAACGTACGCGAACACGCCGGCGCCACGACGGCGGCGCTGACGCTGACGTATCTGGGCGACCAGGTGGTCCTGGACGTCGCGGACGACGGGCGGGGGTTCGCCCCGGGGAGCGACGCGGCCGGCTTCACTTCCGCATCCGCATCCGGGGAGGCGCCGGGGGTGCGGGGCCACGGGCTGCCCGCGATGCGGGCCCGGGTGCGGCAGCTCGGGGGCTCTCTCACCGTCGAGTCGGCGCCCGGCGAGGGCACCGTCCTGTCCGCCGCGATCCCCCTGGAGCCCCAGCCGTGACGCATCCCGTACGCCCCGTCCGCGTTCTGCTCTGCGACGACCACGCGGTGGTGCGCGCCGGACTGCTCGCCCTCATCGGCAGCGAGCCCGACATCGAGGTGGCCGGGGAGGCGGGCAGCGGCGAGGAGGCGGTGGCCGCGGCGGCCAAGCTGAAGCCGGACGTGGTGCTGATGGACCTCCAGCTCGGCCCCGGCATCGACGGCGTGGAAGCCACCCGCCGCATCTCCGCCACCGGCAGCCACGTCCTCGTACTCACCACGTACGACACGGACGCCGACATCACGCGGGCGATCGCCGCGGGCGCGACGGGCTACCTCCTCAAGGCCGAGCGCCCCGAGGAGCTCTTCGCCGCGATCCGCGCGGCCGCCCAGGGCCGCACCGCCCTCTCCCCTCCCGTCGCCAGCCGCGTCATGAACCAGCTGCGCGGGGCGGCCCGCCCCACCCTCACCGCCCGCGAACTCGACATCCTCGCCCAGCTCGCGCAGGGCCTCGGCAACCGCGACATCGCCCGCGCGCTGTTCATCAGCGAGGCGACGGTGAAGACCCATCTGGGCCGCATCTACGACAAGCTGGGCGTGGACACGCGGGCGGGGGCGGTGTCGGTGGCGAAGGAGCAGCGGCTCGTGCCGTGACGGCGGCCCGCCCCGCGAGGGGGCTGCGGAAAGGGACCCGGCCCCAGCCATGACACCATCGACCCGTGCTCGACATCGGCTACTCCCTATCCCGCCGTTTCCCCGACCCCTCGCAGACCGACTACCGCCGCGCGGACGTCTACACCCTGCGCCACGACCTGTTCTGCGGAGACGTCTACCTCGCCGACACCAAGGCGGACCGCGAGGTGTCCACAGCCTGGGGATGGGTGCCGGTGCTCGACTTCGCGTGGGCGCTGTGCGACACCGTCGAGCGGCTCGACCAAGACCCGCGCGGCTCGCGCGCCGCGCAGCCCCAGTACGCCGAGATCGACTTCACCGAGTCGCCGGACCGGATGCTCTTCGAGCGCCGCTTCGGCTGGGTGGACGTGGAGGCCGACTGGATGCCCGCCGACGAACCGCCCCTCACCTTCTCGCACGCCGAACTCCGCCGCGAGACAAGGGACTTCCTGCACGACCTCGTCGCCGACCTGACCGACATGCACGAGGGCCTCGGCGAGAACCCGATCGTCTGGGACCTCCAGGCCCGCTTCCCCAGGCTGGCCTGACCGGCCGCCTTGGCCGGCCCTGGGGACCCCGCGGCCCCGGGCGTACCGCGGCCGCCCACAGGCCCGCGACGAGAACCCCTACGCCTCCACCCGTACCCCGATCTGCGCGGCCAACGCCGGTGCCAGATCGAGGAGTTGGGACGGGGTGATGATCGCGCCCGCCAGCCGCTCGACCCCGCGCGCGATGTCGAGCAGCGTCGCCCCGCGCAGATCGACGTCCTTCATCCGGGCGCCGCTGAAGTCCGCGCGGCGCAGTTCGCAGCCGTGGAACTCGACCCGCTCCAGCTTCGCCCCGCCGAAGTCCGGCTCGGACAGGACGCAGCCCTCGAAGACGACGTCGCGCAGCTCGGCCTCGCGCAGATTCAGGTAGTCGATCTTCCCGCCCTTGATCAGCACCCGCTCCAGCACCGCCCCGTGCAGCTGCACTCCGCCCATGCGGACGTCGCGCACCTCCACATCCCGCAGCCCGGCCCGGGACAGATCCGTACCCACACCGCGGACGCCCGACAGGACCGAGTCGACGAAGCGGGCGCCGCTCAGCCGGGTCTCGTCCAGCCCGCAGCCGTAGATGCCGCAGTCGAGGAAGCGGGCACTGCGCGCCTCCTGTCCCGCCAGGTCGAGGTCCCTGAACTCAAGCCCGTCATAGTCACCCTCCGGCTCCAGCTCACCCGCGCCGAACGGCGCCAGTGGTGGCAACCGCACCTCCGTCCTGCGGGCTCCCGCCGTCGCCGCCGTCTTCTTCGCACTCCGTGCCGCTGCCATGTCCCCATGCTGGACCATGACACTGACAATCACCCCTGCTCGGAAGCGGGGGAAGGCCCCGCTCCGTAAATTCGCGGCCCGGACATGTCACATTCGCCGAGCCCGTCCCGTCATATCTCCGAACGCGCAAGCCCGCGAAGGAGACCACCATGGACCGCCCCGGCAAAGCCCATCGCCCGCTCCGCCCCGGTCGCGTCACCGTCATCGGCGGCGGTTTCGCCGGTCTGACCACCGCGATCACCGCCGCCGAGGCCGGGGCCGCCGTCACGCTGTACGAGGCGCACGCCACCCTCGGCGGCCGCGCCCGCACCGCCGACGCCCCGTACCGCACCAACGAGGGGCCGCACGCCTTGTACAACGGGGGCCCGCACTGGTCCTGGCTCAAGCAGCGCGGGCTGCTCCAGCCGGTCGCGCCGGTGCGGCCCGCGGAAGCCGTACGGTTCCGCTTCCACCGGAACGGAACCCTGCGCCTCACCCCACCGCCCGCACTACTGCGACTGGCTCGCAAATCACCCGAACTCGCCTCGGTGGACGCCGACTTCACCACCTGGGCCGCCCGGACCGTCGGCGCCCGGGGCGCCCGCGCCGCAGCCCACTACGTCGCCGTCGCGCTCTTCCACCACGACCCGGGCTCGCTCTCCGCCCGTTTCGTACAGGAGCGGCTGCACCGTGCCGCGGCCCTGCCGCCGGAGGCCCACTACCCGGTCGGCGGCTGGGGCGCGCTCGTCGACCGGATGGCCGCCCGCGCCTGGGACCTGGGCGTACGCATCGAGACGGACGCCCGGATCTGTGAACTGCCGGGCGGCGCGGACGGCCCGGTCGTCGTGGCGACCTCGCTGGCGGCGGCCCGCCGGCTGCTCGGCGACGACACCCTGGACTGGCCCAGCGGCCGCACCGCCCTGCTCGACCTGGCGCTCAGGGCCCGCCGCGGCGACCCGTTCGTGGTCGCCGACCTGGACGCGCCCGGCTGGCTGGAGCGCTTCAGTGGCAACGACCCGGGGCTCACCCCACCCGGCGAGCAGCTCTTCCAGGGCCATTTCCCCATCGCCCCGTACGAGTCGAAGGCCGCCGGGATCGCGCGTGCGGAGGGGCTGCTGGACGCGGGGTTCCCGGGCTGGCGCCAGCGCGTCACCTGGCGGCGGGAGGCGCTCGCGGCGGGCCGTACGGGCGCGGTCGACCCGCCCGGCACGACGTGGCGCGACCGCCCCGCGATCGACCGGGGCCACGGCGTGTACCTCGCGGGCGACCAGACAGCGGCCCCCGGCGTCCTCTCGGAGGTCGCCTTCAACAGCGCCATGGAGGCGGCGTCTCTGTCCCTGACCGCTCTCAAACTCGCCCGCCTGGACGCGTATCGCCCCTGACGGCAAAGGGAGTTGACCTCAACCCGACTTGAGGTACCAGAGTGGCGGCAGAGCACGAAGCGCGACACAACCCCCCGAAACACCCCTCTCCCGACCCAACGGAGCCCGCCATGCACGCCGCACGCCTCCACTCCTTCGGCCCCGCCGAGAACCTGACGTACGAGAGGACGGAGGACCCCCTGCCGGCGCCGGGCCAGGTGCGGATCGCGGTCGCGGCGGCCGGAGTTCACTTGATCGACACCGCGTTCCGCGAGGGCCTGGAGGGCGGTCCGGTGACCCGGCTCGAACTCCCCGTCACGCTGGGCCGCGAGGTCGCCGGCACCGTCGAGTCCCTCGGCGAGGGCGTGGACCCGGCGCTGCTCGGCACGCGCGTGGTCGCCCACCTCGGCGGGCACCCGGGCGGCTATGCCGAACTCGCCGTGGTGGACGCCGCGCGGCTGCACTCGATCCCGGAGAACCTCGACGCGGCCGAGGCCGTCGCCATGATCGGCACCGGCCGCACCGCCATGGGCATCGTCCAGTTCGCGGACCTCAATGCCGAGTCCGTCGCGATAGTTCCCGCCGCGGCGGGCGGGATCGGAACGCTTCTCGTCCAGTACGCGAAGAACCTCGGCGCCACCGTGATCGGCCTTGCCGGGGGTCCGGCGAAGGTGGCCCGGGTGAAGGAGAACGGCGCCGACCTGGCCGTGGACTACACCCTCCCCAACTGGCCGGAAGAAGCACGCCGGTTCCTGGACGGCATCGCCCAGCAGGCCACCGTCGTCTTCGACTCGGTGGGCGGCCCCACCGGCCTGGCCGCCGTCGACCTCCTCGGCCCCGGCGGCCGCCACCTGGCCTTCGGCCATTCGAGCCAGGGCCTCCGCGAGGGCACCCCGCTGACCTTCCCGGCCGCGTATCTCGCCGAACGCGGCATCACCTCGCGCAGCGTGCTGGGCCCGGTGATGCTCCAGCAGACGGGCGGCCCCGACCCCCTGCGCACCCTGGAAACCCAGGCCCTGACCGAGGCCGCAACGGGCCGCCTGCACCCGGCCGTCCACCGCTTCCCCCTCTCCGAAGCGGCATCGGCCCACCGGGCCCTGGAGAACCGGGGGACTGTGGGGAAGGTGGTGCTGGTGCCGTAGGGGCGTTGGTCGCACCTCTCTGATCACCGGGATCACGATGCCCTCCCTGGTTGCCGAGACGGGGACTTCGGTGTTCCGGCGCGCGAATATTCGCGAATCACGCCGGACAGAACACCAGAGCCGGTCTCAACCTGGTCGTAACCTGTCCGGCGAGAGGGGAAGACGATGGCCCGGCGACTTCGCATCATCGGCACCAACTCCGGCAATGACGGCTGCCCGACCCTGTACGAAGACCTGGATACTGGAGAGGTCCTGGTCCAGGGGGACGCGGTGACCGACCCCGAAGACATCGCCCAACTCCGCGGCGTCAAGCCCGGGGAGGGTTTGGTCACGGTGCCACGCGTACTCCTGGCGGACTTCGCACCGAAGGAGGCGGACAGGGTGCCCGCGATGATCGGCTTCGAAGAGTTCAGTGGCATGTTCCGTACCTTCGAGCACACCGCCTGGCGCCTGGAGACCCGCCGCCGCTACCAGTCGGACGAAGAGACCGAGACCTACCGCCGGTTCGCTCGTGGCGAGAACGCCGGGTGGGACCTGGACGACCCGTGGTGCGTCTCCCGGCGCGAACAGTCGGCCCTGGGCAAGCGGTTCGAGCGCGTACGCATCATGGACAACCCGCCGTCCCTGGGGCAGCGGTACCTGCTCGACAACGCCCGCCGCAACAGTGCCGTAGGCGAAGACATCCGCAACCTGTGGAGGACCGACGCTGAGCGGCTGAAGCTCCCGGAAGTGGACTTCTGGCTCTTCGATTCACGCGTGATCGCGCGGCTCCACTTCGATGACGACGACCGGATGACGGGCGTCGAACTGATCACGGACCCCGTGGAGGTGGTGCGCGCCTGCCAGGTCCGTGACACGGCCTGGCACCATGCCGTCCCCTACGACGTGTTCGCGGGGCAGGTGCCGTCCGCCGAGTGACCACCGATTTCCAGCAAGCAAGAGTCTCCCTCGGCGTGCGGCTGCGTGAGCTGCGCGCCGAACGGGGGTTTACCGGACGAGAGTTGGCCCGCGAGCTTGGCTGGCCCCAGTCCAAGGTCAGCAAGCTGGAGACCGGGCGCCAGACCGCGACCGTCGATGACGTACAGGCGTGGGCGCAGGGCACGGGACAGCCGGAGGCGGCCGAAGAGCTGACCACCAGACTCCGGACCATGGAGTCCCGCTCCCGCTCCTGGAGACGACAACTCGCCGCCGGGCACAGGCCGGTTCAGGACGCGCTCACAGGCGAGTACGAGCGCTCCACGACGTTCCATGCCTGGCAGCGCTCCATGGTCGTCGGGATGCTCCAGACAGCCGAGTACGCCCGCCATGTGTTCTCCCAGTACGTGGACTTGCACCGGTCGGTCCGTGACGTGGAGGAGGCCGTCCGGGCCCGCGTGAAGCGCCAGGAGATGCTGTACGTACCGGGCAAGACGTTCCGCATCGTCATGTGGGAAGCCGCCCTGCGCGCCCTGGTCTGCCCGCCCGCGGTGTTGGCCGCACAGCTGGACCGGCTCAGCGGCGTGGTCGGACTGGACACCGTCACCTTGGGAATCGTCCCGCTCGGCGCCCCGCTCAAGCTCCCGCCGGCCAACGGCTTCTGGCTGTACGACGACCGCTTGGCGATCGCGGAGGACTGGCACGCGGAACTGTGGCTGGACGACGCCGAAACGGTCGGCGTGTACCGCCGAGTCTGGCAGTCGCTCTCCGATTCAGCCGTCTACGGAGCAGACGCCCACCGGGTGATCAGCCGTGCGAGACGGGCCCTGGACAACTCCTGAGAATCGGCCTGAGGCACCTCCGCCGACGCTCGAATCACCGCGAATCGGAGCCCACAGCCCTGCCCCACGCTCTCTACCGTCCGGGGAACGGTGCGCCGACTGGTGGCGATCCGCAAGGTTCAGGACGCGGGAAGGGAAGGCGAAGCGATGACCCAGAAGTGCCAGGCGCAGGACATGCGCCGAACAGCGGACACGTACGGCACAGCCAGGAGATGGCGCTGATGTGGGCCGTGCCGCCGATGAACTCCAGCTCTCTGGACGCGTGGCTCTACCAGGCCGATCCGGTGGACGGGTGCGATGGCTGCTCGGCTGCCATGGCGCGACTGGAGGCCGCCATGCGGGCCAACGACGCCACGGCCCGGTTCAACGCCTCGGCCGACGTTCGCAACCACCCCAACCATCAAGCGGAGGCGCCCAGATGAGATCCGGGGCCCCGCGTCGACTACTCCCCGCCCAGCGCCGCCAGCCCCCCGTCCGTGAGCCGGTACACCGTCCACTCGTCCTGCGGTCGCGCGCCCAGCGACTCGTAGAACGCGATCGACGGGGTGTTCCAGTTCAAGACCGACCACTCAAGGCGCTCATAGCCGCGCGCCACGCAGATGCGGGCCAGTGCCGCGAGGAGGGCCTTGCCGTGGCCGGCGCCCCGGGCCTCGGGGCGTACGTACAGGTCCTCCAGGTAGATGCCGTGCACCCCGCGCCACGTCGAGAAGTTCAGGAACCACAGGGCGAAGCCCACCGGCTCGCCCGACTCGTCCTGCGCGATGTGCGCGAACGCCGCCGGGTGCTCGCCGAACAGCGCCTCGCGGAGCTGCTCCTCGGTCGCGCGCGCCTCGTCGGGGACCTTCTCGTACTCGGCGAGCTCGCGGACCATCTGGTGGATCACGGGGATGTCGGCGGCTGTGGCGTTGCGAATCATGGCCGCAGGGTAGGCGGCGGGACGGCCGTTCCGCGCGGGCGTTTCGTCGTACGGACATCCCGCCCGAGGTGGCAGGGGTGACGCGCCTCCCGCCCGGATGTCGGTCCCCCGTCCTGCCCTACCCCCATGCGTGAATCAGCGCATGAGGCGTTTTCCCCCCGGCGGACGGCCGCCCGGCACCCGGGCCCGCGGCACACAGACCCCCGGCACAGGTGCCGAGCCCACACCGCCCCGCCGCACACCGCTCGCCCGCGCCGCGCGCCCGCTCCACCGCGCCCTCCGCTACATCCGCAGCGCGCCCGGCACCTACATCTGGCTGGCCGCGCTGTTCGTCACCACCATCGCCATGCACCACATGTCGCCCGACTTCGAGGCGGACTTCCTGCGGCAGCGGTCCACCAACATCCACGAGCTGTCGGCCAACCCCCGCCGGGTCCTGATCGCGAGCGCGTTCTGGATCGACGGCGGCGGCTGGCTCCCGTACGCCGTCCTCTACACCGTCTTCCACGCCCAGGCCGAACGCTGGCTCGGCACCCTGCGCTGGCTGGTCATCGCCTTCGGCACACATGTGGCCGCCACCTTCATCAGCGAGGGCGCCCTGCTGTGGGCGATCCGGCACGACTACGCGCCTCACGCAGCGGTCAACACCCTTGATGTGGGCGTGAGTTACGCGCTCGCCGGCGTCGTCGCCGTACTGACGTACCGGATCGCCCGCCCCTACCGCCACCTCTACCTCGCGGGCGTCGTCGTCATCTACGGCGCCCCGCTCCTGAGCGCCCGCACCTTCACCGATCTGGGCCACTTCGCATCCGTACTCATCGGCCTGGCCTGCTACCCGCTCACCCGCGGACGGGGCGGCGCCCCCTGGGACCCGGCCGCGACCCTGCGCACCGTCGGCCGCCACCTCGGCTTCTCCGGCGCGCGGGCCGAGGACTGACGCGCACCGGGCCCAGTACGCGCGGCCGCGCCCGGCCCCTCAGGACACCGCGGCCGCCTACGACACCCCGGCCGGCTTACGACACCCCCGCCGACGCCAGCACCTTCCCGAACGCCTCCGCGTCGAAGATCGCCCGGCCGTCCCCGCCCGGCTTCTTCCCGTCGATCAGCACCACGGGGCTGCCGTTGACGCCGGAGTCCTCGAACGCGCCCTCCGCCGACTTCACCCAGTCCTTGTACGTGTCCTCACGCACCGCCTTGTCGAAGGCGGCGCCGCGCAGCCCCGGCACCTTGTCGGCGATCTTCAGCAGGTTGTCGGCGGTGAAGGCGTCGTCGGTCTCCTTCGGCGGCTGGCTGGCGAACACGGCCGCGTGGAACTCGGGGAACTTGCCCGCGTCGACGGCCGCCCGCATCGCGTTGACGGCCCGCTTGGAGCTGCTCCCGCCGAAGTTGGCGTCGAGGAACGAGGCGATCGTGTAGCGGATCTTGACCTTGCCCTCGGCTGCGAGCCTCGCCACCGCCGTCGCGCCGCCGCCCTCGTAGTGCTTGCAGAACGGGCAGCGCGGATCCTCGTACACGGTCACGGTGTGGGGCGCGGCCGGATCGCCGACGACGATTTCCGCACCCTCCACCTTCGCGGCCAGCTTCGCGAGCGTGGCGGCCTCCGGCGCGGTCTTCACGGTGAGCTCGGCCTGCGAGGACGCACCCGAGCCCGAGCCGGAGGAGCACGCGGTCGCCGAGAGACCGAGCGCCATGGCCGCCGCCGCCACAACGGCGGCACGACGGATAGTGCGTACGCCCATGAAAAACCAACCCTTCGGCGCGAAATACCCCAAAATTACCTGACCTTCGACACTAAACACCCGCCCGCACCGCCCCGGCCGCCAAAGGTCCCGCCCCACGCCGCCATTGGTCCCACGGATTCCGCAGCGACCCCGCCCACCTGCGAATTCCATGGCTGGACAGCCCCCGCGCCCCGGGTGTACGAACAACCCTCATGAGCGCGATCAACGGCGGAATCTCCTTCTGGTACGCAACCGACGGCATACCCACGCCCCGCGAGCCGCTGCCCGGCGACGCCACTGCCGACGTGGTGATCGTGGGCGGCGGATACACCGGCCTGTGGACGGCGTACTACCTGAAGAAGGCGGCCCCCTTCCTCAACATCACCGTCCTGGAGTCCCGCTTCTGCGGCTACGGCGCCTCCGGCCGCAACGGCGGCTGGCTCTACAACGGCATCGCGGGCCGCGACCGGTACGCGAAGCTGCACGGGCAGGAGAGCGCGGTCCGCCTCCAGCGGGAGATGAACGCCACGGTCGACGAAGTCGTACGCGTCGCCGCCGAGGAGTCGGTCGACGCCGACATCCACCAGGGCGGCGTCCTCGAAGTCGCTTACACACCGGCCCAGTTGGGGCGGCTCAAGGCCTTCCACGCGGCCGAGGTGGCCTTCGGCGAGAAGGACCGCGTCCTGATGGGCGCGCGGGAGACCGCGGAGCGCATCCGGGTCAGCGGCGCGGTCGGCTCGACCTGGACTCCGCACGGGGCGCGCATCCACCCGGTGAAGCTCGTGAAGGGCCTGGCCACCGCGGTCGAGGCGCTCGGCGTCACCATCCACGAGTCGACGCCGGTCACCGAGATCCGCCCGCGGCACGCCGTCACCCCGTACGGAACCGTCCGCGCGCCCTACATCCTGCGCTGCACCGAGGGGTTCACCGCCTCACTGAAGGGCGCCCGCCGGGCCTGGCTGCCCATGAACTCATCCATGATCACTACGGAGCCGCTCGGCCCCGAGGTGTGGGAGGCGATCGGCTGGGCGGGCCGCGAGACGCTGGGCGACATGGCGCACGCCTACATGTACGCGCAGCGCACCGCCGACGACCGCATCGCGCTCGGCGGCCGGGGCGTCCCGTACCGCTTCGGTTCGCGGACGGACAACGACGGGCGCACCCAGCCCGCCACGATCGAGGCGCTGCGCGAGATCCTGGTGCGCTTCTTCCCGCAGCTGGCCGGGGCGCGCGTCAGCCACGCCTGGTCGGGCGTGCTCGGCGTGCCGCGCGACTGGTGCGCCACCGTCACCCTGGACCGTACGACGGGACTGGGCTGGGCGGGCGGTTACGTCGGCTCGGGCGTCGCGACCGCCAACCTCGCCGCCCGCACCCTGCGCGACCTCGTCCAGCAGGACTCCGGCCAGGCGGGCGCCACCGAACTGACCGCCCTGCCGTGGGTCAACCACAAGGTCCGCACGTGGGAGCCGGAGCCGCTGCGCTGGCTCGGTGTCCAGGGGATGTACGCGGCGTACCGTGCGGCCGACCGCCGCGAGCTGGTCGGGCACGGGGTGGCCACGGACCGGATCGCCGTGCTGGCCGACCGCATCGCCGGGCGCCACTGACCCCCGGACCGCCTCGGGGCCCCTGCACCCCCAACTGCCCGCGCACACAGCCGCCGCCTACGCCACCACAATCCCGAACTCCCCCACCAGCTCCCCCAGCCCGCCCCGGTACCCCTTCCCGCCCGCTACGAAGTCCCAGTCGCCGCTCGGTCTGCGGCGGAACGAGCCGAGTACCAGGGCCGTTTCGCCGGGGCGGCCGTCGGAGACGGGCAGGCGGTCGAGTTCGCGGCCGGCGGGGTCGCGCAGGCGGATGCCCGCGCCGGTGAACCCGGACAGGTCCTGGCCCGGGTTCACCTCGGGGTCGACGGCGGCGACCAGGACCAGCCGGTCGGCCCGCTCCGGCAGCGCGTCGAAGACCACCCGTACCGCCGCCCGGTCACCGCCGGTGCCGGGCACCATCCGTACCGAACCCCCCGGATTCTGCGGGTTGTTGAAGAACACGAACTGCTCCTCGGCCAGCACCTGGGCACCCCGGCACACCAGCGCGCACACGTCGAGCGCGACCGCGCCGGTCCACGTCATGCCGAGCAGGTTGAAGTCCTCGGACCCCTGGCCGGACGCCTCGCTCGACACCTCGCCGGACACCTGCTCGGCCGCCCGCTCCGGCGCCGTGCGCTGCGCGGGGACGGCGGGCGCGCTCCCGTCGCCGAGGCGGCCGCGCAGGCCGTGCTGGTGCAGCAGCCCCACCAGTTCCTCGCCGGAGACCAGCGTGAGCGGCTTGCCCTCGGCGAAGCCGTACGAACCGGGCCCGAAGCCCGAAGTCGTCACCAGGACGCCCTTGTTGGCGCCCGCCCCCTGCACCGTCCCGTACAGATCGCGCACCGCGGTCGGCGGGACCGTGTTGCGGTAGCGCTTGACCTGGACGATGATCCGGCCGCCGCTGATCGGGTCCGGATCGAGGGCCTCCACGTCCACACCGCCGTCGTTGGAGCGCTGGGTGGTCAGCGCCTGCATGCCGCGGGCCCGGAACAGCTCGGCGACCAGGCCCTCGAACTCGATGGGGTCCATCGTGAACAGGTCGGGCTCCTCGCCGCCCCCGTGCGACACCACACCCGTGCCCACATCGGCGGGACGGCGTCCGGGACGTACGGCGGTCCGCTGGTCCGGCCGCGCGGACAGCTGCCCGCGCAGCGCCTCCACCAGGCAGTCGACGGCGCTGACCTGCCCGAGGTTCAGCTGCGCGAACGCGGCGCGCGGCACGCTCACCGCGGCCAGGAAGATCTCGGCCCGCCGCCCGGTGGCCGGATCCACGTCGTCGACGAACCCGTTCAGGGCGACCGACTCCAGCACCCCGAACTCATCGGCCGCGAACAGATCGCGCAGGACCAGCAGCATGCACTGCGCGAGCGCGTCCCGGTACAGCGCGCGGCGCTGGGTGACCGGCCGGGCCGTCTCCTTCTCCTGGTCCGAACTGGCCATGTAGCGTACGGACTTGGCCTCGGGGACTATCTCGTACCCGGGCAGCTCCCAGTCGAGGACCAGCTGCCGGGCGCCCCGGTCGAACGAGGCCGCCACCTGCCGGGGAAAGCCCTCCGGCCAGGCGGCCGAGGAGTACAGGGCGGCCGAGAAGTAGTCGACCACCGCGCCCGGGTCCCCGGCCCGCAGCGCGTCCGCGAGTTCGGCGATGCCCGCGTTGTGCCCGCGCACCTCGGCGAGCTGACCGGCCGCCCAGGCGTCGTACTGCGCCCGGTACGCCGCGAGCTGCTCCTGCCGGCGCGCCTCGGCGGCCTGCGCCGCCTGCCAGTCGTGCTGGTACCTGGCCTGCGCCTCCTGCTGGGCCTGCGCCCGCCGCCCGGCCGTCCAGCCGCCCTGCGCCTGGTACTGCGCCGGATCCGGCATCGGCACCGGCCGCGCGAGCTGCCCCGGCTCGAACGGGGCGATCTCCTCCCGCCGGGTCAGCGCCGCGGCCCGGAACGGCGCCGCTCCGCACCCCGCCGCCAACAGCCCTGCCAGGGCGGCGACTTGGTCCTCCAGCTCCTGCGTACGCAGCCGCGCGTCCGCGTCCCGCCCCTGCCGGTACGCCGCCTGCTGCTCCCGCTGCATCCGCGCGAGATCACGCTCGTACGCCCGCTGCTGCCGCTGCTGCCGCACCACCGCCCGCTGCTGCGCCTCCCGCTGGCGCTGCTGCTGACGCTGCGCCTCGGCCCAGATCCCGACCAGCCCGCTGGAACGACGGCTCATGCGTTGACTGCCTTTCTCCCCACACCCCGGAACGCCCCACATCCCGGGAGAGCCCCACACCCCGGAAAAGCAAGTGTCCCGGACCTGGCAGGCCCGGGACGGTTTGTTGCGATCTGCTACGACAGAGCCCCCTGTCGGGTTCGAACCGACGACCCCCGCTTTACAAGAGCGGTGCTCTGGCCAGCTGAGCTAAGGAGGCAACCCGAGAAGTGTAACCAACGCTCGCGCGGGCGCGGCGGGAAATTTCGTCGCCTCTCACCTGCTGACACGGCGGACATCCCCAGGTAGCGTCCTGACCCAGTCCGCTCAGGTGGACTACACCACTTCTCCCTCTACTCGGATCGTCCGGCACGTTCCTGCCGGTGAAGGGACACATCAGTCATGGCCACTGTCACGTTCGACAAGGCGACCCGGATCTACCCGGGCTCCACCAAGCCCGCGGTCGACGGGCTGGAGATCGAGATCGAGGACGGCGAGTTCCTGGTACTCGTCGGCCCCTCCGGCTGCGGAAAGTCCACCTCCCTGCGCATGCTCGCGGGTCTGGAGGACGTCAATGGCGGAGCGATCCGCATCGGTGAGCGCGACGTCACGCACCTGCCGCCGAAGGACCGGGACATCGCCATGGTGTTCCAGAACTACGCGCTGTACCCGCACATGACGGTCGCCGACAACATGGGCTTCGCCCTCAAGATCGCCGGCGTGAACAAGGCGGAGATCCGCAAGAAGGTGGAGGAGGCGGCCAAGATCCTCGATCTGACCGAGTACCTCGACCGCAAGCCCAAGGCGCTCTCCGGCGGCCAGCGCCAGCGCGTCGCGATGGGCCGCGCCATCGTCCGCGAGCCGCAGGTCTTCCTCATGGACGAGCCGCTGTCCAACCTCGACGCCAAGCTGCGCGTCTCCACCCGTACGCAGATCGCCTCGCTCCAGCGCCGGCTCGGCATCACCACCGTGTACGTCACGCACGACCAGGTCGAGGCCATGACCATGGGCGACCGGGTGGCCGTCCTGAAGGACGGTCTGCTCCAGCAGATCGACTCGCCGCGCAACATGTACGACCGCCCGGCCAACCTGTTCGTCGCCGGATTCATCGGCTCGCCCGCCATGAACCTGGTCGAGGTGCCGATCACCGACGGCGGTGTGAAGTTCGGCAACAGCGTGGTGCCGGTCAGCCGCGAGGCGCTGTCCGCGGCCGCCGACAAGGGCGACCGCACGGTCACGGTCGGCGTGCGCCCCGAGCACTTCGACATCGTGGAGCAGAACGGCGCCGCCGCGAAGTCCCTCAGCAAGGAGTCCGCGGACGCCCCGGCGGGCCTCGCGGTCACCGTCAACGTGGTCGAGGAGCTCGGCGCCGACGGCTATGTGTACGGATCCGCCGAGGTCGGCGGCGAAGTGAAGGACCTGGTGGTCCGGGTCAACGGCCGCGCCGTACCGGACAAGGGCACGCAGCTGCACGTCGTCCCGCGTCCGGGCGAGACCCACGTGTTCTCCACCTCCACGGGCGAGCGGCTCAGCGACTGACTCCGCCCGATACGCTTGCCGCGGCCCCGCATTCATCTGCGGGGCCGCGGCCCGTTGTCGACAAATACCCCGGCACACCGCCCATTTCGAACCTTGTTCGTCAACGCGTGATTCGAAAAGCGGCCTCGAACCATCCCCCGGCAGGGTGACGAAATGTCGCCAAATCATCACTCCCCGCTACGCTCGCCTCCGTGACGCACACAGCCCGCCGAATCGGCCGAACCCTCGCCCTCGTCCTGCCCGTCGTCCTCGTGCTCTCCGGGACGCTCGCCGTCACCCGGGTCAACTGGGCCGGCAGCAACGAATCGCAGCTCCTGACCGCCTCTTCCGAGAACGTCTCCGTACGCGCCAAGTCCCGAGCCCCGCAGGACGTACTGCGCGACGCGCTCCTGACCGAGCTCCAGGAGAAGGACCCCGGCACCGCCCTCACCCACCTCCAGCGCGAGGTGGAGCGCCGCCCCTCGCTCGCCCAGCACTGCATGTCGATCGCCCGCGCGCTCGGCCGGGCCGCCGTGGAGCACTACGGCCCCGTGAAGGCCCAGTCGTTCTCGCGCCCCGTCTGCGACACCTCCTTCGCCTCGGGCGTGGCCCAAGAGCGGTGACGTCCCACTGCGGGGGCGCCTATCGTTCACCGCATGAATCCGAGCACAACTGCGACTTTTCCGACGCAGGCCGTGGTCCTGGCGGGCGGCCAGGGCTCACGACTTCGTCCGTACACCGACGACCGCCCCAAGCCGATGGTCGAGATCCCGGGCACCGGGGTCCCGATCATCGGCCATCAGCTCGCCTGGCTGGCCGCCGAGGGCGTCACTGACGCCGTCGTCTCCTGCGGCCACCTCGCCGACGTCCTCAAGGACTGGCTGGCCAAGACGGAGCTGCCGCTGCGTGTCACCACGGTCGTCGAGGACGAACCGCTGGGCCGGGGCGGCGGCCTGAAGCACGCGGCGGCCTCGCTGCCCCACCCCGACCAGCCCTGGTACGCCACCAACGGCGACATCTGGACGCGCTTCTCGCTCCGCGAGATGGCCTCCTTCCACGGCGAGCGCGACGCGACCGCCACGCTGGCCCTGGCCCGCCCCCGCATCCCGTGGGGCGCCGTCGAGACCGACGCCTTCGGCCACATCACCGACTTCATCGAGTCGCCGCCCTCGCCGTACCTCATCAACGCGGGCGTGTACGTCTTCTCCGCGGCCTTCACCGCGATGCTGCCGGACCGGGGCGACCACGAGCGCACCACGTTTCCCCGGCTGGCCCGGGAGCGCCGGCTGGCCGGGTTCCCGCTGCCGCACGGGGCGTACTGGCGGGCGATCGACACGGCGAAGGACCTCACGGAGGCGGCCAAGGAGCTTGCCTCCCAGCGGGGTTGAGCCTGTCTGGTCACCCTGCTGGGGGCGCTGCCCCCAACCCCCGCTGAGCGGGACTGGTTTGCTCAGCGGCATGCCGAAGGGGGCCGGAATCTCCGGCCCCCTTCTCCTTGCTTCTAGCTTCTAGCTTCTAGCTTCTAGCCCAGCAACCCCCCGATCGGGTTGCGGTTGGAGCCCCCGCCGGTGGAGCCCCCCGTGCCGCCCGATGACGTCGGGCCCGCGCTCGTGGTCGGCGGGGGCTGGGGGGTGCGGTGGTGGGTGGGGGGCTGGCCGCCGGTGCCGGCGGTGCGGCTCGGCTGGCCGCCGGTGCCCGCCGTGGCGGTCTGGTGGGTCTTCGGCTTCTTGGACGCCTTCGCGGAGGGGCTCGCCGAACCGGTGCCCTTCGGCGACGGCTTGACGCCCTTGGGGGCGGTACGGGGCACGAGCGCGGGGCCGGTCTCGCTCGGCAGCGGGGTGCCGGGCAGGTAGTTGGTCGGGTCGTCGTCGGGGCCCGGCACGGTCACCACGGTGGTGGAGCGGACCGCGCCGCCGAGGAGCGCGCCGGTCACCAGGGTGAGGCCGACGACGACGGTCGCCATGACCAGGCCGCGCCGCAGCACCCGGCGCCGCAGTTCCCAGAGTTCGGAGCGCGGACCCAGCTTGCGCCAGGCCTCACCGGCGAGCCGGGCGTCCAGCGAGTACACCGGGGCGCCCGCGATGATCAGCGGGGACCAGGCGGCGAGGTAGATGATGTCGGGCGCGTCGTAGGCGCGTACGGTCTGCCAGCTCACCGTCACGAGCAGGGCCGCCGACAGCACCGCGCCGAACACGGCCGCGATGCGCTGCCACAGACCGAGCATCGTCAGTACGCCGACGACCACTTGGAGGAAGGCGACGGTGAGGCCCGCACCCACGGGGTGCTGCAGTGCGAAGTCGCGCAGGGGCTCGGCGAGCGCCCAAGGGTGCAGCGAATTCAGCCACTTGACCATCGAGCCGCGTTCGCCGCCGTCGAAGTACACGGGGTCGCACAGCTTGCCCATGCCTGCGTACACGGAGATGAAACCGAGGAAGACGCGCAGCGGGAGCAGCACGACACCGAGGTTCATGCGGCGGCCCGGGTAGTAGGCGTGCCGCACCGCCGGCACCTCGGGGCCCGGTGTACGCGGCCGCCGGTCGCCCGGGGCATCCTCGGTGAATCCGCCCGGATCCTCGAAGTCGCCTTCCGCATACGGCTGTTGACCGTACGGGGAGCGCATCTTGGGGAGCAGCGCGGTCCCCGGTCCGGGGCCCGCGATCAGCTGCGTCGGCATCGTTTCGCCGACGTCGATGCGCGGGATGACCTGCGTCGCACCGGCCTCGTGGCGCTCGATGCCGCCGACGGAGGTGGCGCGGACCGCCTGCAGGAGTCCGCTCGCCCCCGGCGCCGACTTGCCGCTCCACACCACGGGCGCCCTGCGGCGCACCGCGGTGCTCGAAATGTGGGGCTTCGGCAGCGACTTGGGCGCAAACAGCACCCGGAAGCTGGCGTGGTTGACGATGACCTGCGCGGGGTCGGCGTCCACCTTGAGCATGCTCAGGGCAGGCTGGTCGTCGATCCCGGGCCGGGGCGTTCTGGTGTCCACACTCATCTAACCGAGTGACGGGTGCTTAGGACACTGCTTGACGGGTCCGAATCTGTCCGAGACCCGTCAAGATCACCTTTTTTCAGGCGCGGCGGCGGGCCGCCTCGTAGAGCACGATGCCCGCCGCCACACCGGCGTTGAGGGACTCGGCGCCGCCCGGCATCGAGATCCGCACCCGGTAGTCGCAGGTCTCGCCGACGAGTCGGCCAAGTCCCTTGCCCTCGCTGCCGATCACGATGACGACCGGGCCGCCGATCTGCTCAAGGTCCTCGACCGTGTGCTCGCCGTCGGCGGCGAGACCGACGATCGCGAGGCCTTCCTTCTTGTAGGCCTCCAGGGCGCGCGTCAGGTTGGTGACCCGGGAGACCGGCGTACGGGCCGCGGTGCCCGCCGACGACTTCCAGGCGCCCGCCGTCATACCGGCCGCACGCCGCTCGGGGACGACCACGCCGTGGCCGCCGAAGGCGGAGGTGGAGCGGACGATCGCGCCGAGGTTGCGCGGGTCGGTCACGCCGTCGAGGGCGACGATCAGCGGGTCCTCGCCGTTGTCGTACGCGGCGGCCGTGAGGTCCTGCGGGTCGGCGTACTCGTACGGCGGCACCTGGAGGACGAGACCCTGGTGGTTGAGGCCGTTCGTCATCCGGTCGAGCTCGACGCGCGGGGCCTCCATCAGGTTGATGTTGCCGCGCTCGCCGGCGAGCTGGAGCGCCTCGCGGACCCGCTCGTCGTTGTCGATGTACTGCTGGACGTAGAGCGTGGTCGCCGGGACGCCGTCGCGCAGCGCCTCGAAGACGGGGTTGCGGCCCACGACCATCTCGGACGTGCCCTTGACGCCGCCGCGCCGCGGGGCGGGACGGCGGGCCTGGGCCTGCTTGGCGGCCGCGTTCGCGATGCGGTTCTTCTTGTGTCCCTTGCGGGCGGAGGCGGGCGGCGTCGGGCCCCGGCCTTCCAGACCCTTGCGCCGCTGGCCACCGCTGCCGACCGTAGCGCCCTTCTTGTTGGACGTGCGGCGGTTCCTGCGCTGGCTGTTCCCGGCCATGACCTACCTGTTTCCTGTGCATCTGGCGATCCACATGGAGACGCGGATCGTGTACGTACGTATATGAAGTGTGCCGCCCGATCGCGCGGGCGGCACATCGCGCATGGGCTCAGCGCGGGCCGAGGGTCCAGCGGGGGCCGCTGGGGCTGTCCTCGATGACCAGGCCGGACTGGGTCAGCTGGTCGCGGATGGCGTCCGCGGTGGCCCAGTCCTTGCGGGACCTGGCCGCCTCGCGCTGCTCCAGGACGAGGCGTACGAGTGTGTCGACGGCCCCGTGCAGGTCTGCGCCGCGGTCGGCCTCGCCGGCCCAGTGCGGATCCAGCGGGTCCAGGCCGAGGACGCCCAGCATGGCGCGGACCTCGGCGAGGCGGGCGATCGCGGCTTCCTTGTCGTCGGCGGCGAGCGCGCTGTTGCCCTGGCGGACGGTGGTGTGGACGATCGCGAGGGCCCCCGGGACGCCCAGGTCGTCGTCCATGGCCTCGGCGAACGCCGGCGGCACATGGCCGGCGGGCTCGACGACGCCCCCCGCCTTCTCGACCACGCGCTGGATGAAGCCCTCGATCCGCGCGAACGCGGACTCGGCCTCGCGCAGGGCCTCCTCGCTGTACTCGATCATCGACCGGTAGTGCGGGGTGCCCAGGTAGTAGCGCAGCACGATCGGGCGCCACTGCTTGACCATCTCGGACACCAGGACCGAGTTGCCGAGCGACTTCGACATCTTCTCGCCGCTCATGGTGACCCAGGCGTTGTGCACCCAGTAACTGGCGAACTCGTCGCCGAACGCCTGGGCCTGGGCGATCTCGTTCTCGTGGTGCGGGAAGATCAGGTCGAGGCCGCCGCCGTGGATGTCGAAGGCGCTGCCCAGGTACTTGTGGGCCATCGCCGAGCACTCCAGGTGCCAGCCCGGACGGCCGCGCCCCCACGGGGTCTCCCAGCTGGGCTCGCCCGGCTTGGCGGCCTTCCACATCGCGAAGTCGCGGGGGTCGCGCTTGCCGGTCTCGCCGTCGCCGGACGGCTGGCGCAGATCGTCGATGTCCTGGTTGGAGAGCGAGAGATAGCCCGCGAAGGACCGCACGTCGAAGTAGACGTTGCCGTCCGCCTCGTAGGCGTGGCCGCGCTCGATCAGGCCGCGCATCATCTCGACCATCTCGGTGACATGACCGGTGGCGCGCGGCTCGTAGGTGGGCGGCAGGCAGCCGAGCGCGGTGTAGCCGTCGTTGAACGCGCGCTCGTTCTCGTACCCGATGGACCACCAGGGGCGGCCCTGGTCGGCCGACTTCTTGATGATCTTGTCGTCGATGTCGGTGACGTTGCGGATGAACGTGACGTCGTAGCCGCGGTAGTCGAACCAGCGGCGCATGATGTCGAAGTTCAGCCCCGACCGGATGTGTCCGATGTGCGGGGCCGCCTGGACGGTGGCGCCACACAGGTAGATCGAGACACAGCCCTGCGTGAGCGGGACGAAGTCACGAATCTGCCGGGCGCTGGTGTCGTACAGGCGAATGGTCACCACTCCAGGGTAGTGGCCCAATACCAGTGCCCCGCGACCCTTACGGGCCACGGGGCACACAATTTGGCGTCTGTTGGGACTCAGAGCCGACCGACGATCTTCCGCGGGGTGATCCGGACGACCACGCGCGGGGCGTCATTGACCGAATCCGGGTTGAATTCGGCGTACTTCTTGCCGGTGTACTTCAACGCGAGCTCGTCGATCAGCTCCTGGCCGCCCTCGGTGGTGAGGTCGGCGGTGCCCCTGATCTCGGCGTACGAGTAGGGGGCGTCGAAGGGCTGGAGGAGCACGGTGACGCGCGGGTCGCGGCGCAGGTTCTTCTCCTTGCGCCGGCCCACGGTCGTGGAGATCAGCACGTCGTCGCCGTCGCGCTTCACCCAGACCGGGGACACCTGGGGGCTTCCGTCGGGCTGGATGGTGGCGATGCTGACGAAGACGGGGCTGTCGAGCAGCTCCTTGATCCTGTCGCTGAGCTCAGCTGACACGGCGGGTCCTTCCGGGAGGGTGCGGATGGTTGCTTCCTCTCCTACCCCGGCCCGCCGTGTTTTTCGCGTACGGCTCCGTCAGCGGACGCGGTACACCAGCGCGGTGGCGACGGCCGCGAGGCCCTCGGCGCGGCCGGTCAGGCCGAGTCCGTCGCTGGTGGTGCCGGACACCGCGACCGGCGCCCCGGCCGCCGCCGACAGCGCCTTCTGCGCCTCGTCGCGCCGCTTGCCGATCTTCGGGCGTACGCCGATGACCTGCACCGCGATGTTCCCGATCTCGAAGCCCTCGGCGCGTACGATCCGGGCGGCCTCGGCGAGCAGGGTCACCCCGGAGGCGCCGGACCACTCGGGGCGGTCGGTGCCGAAGTGCGCGCCGAGGTCGCCGACGCCGGCCGCGGAGAAGACCGCGTCGCAGGCGGCGTGCGCGGCGACATCACCGTCGGAGTGCCCGGCGAGCCCGTACTCCGCGTTTTCGGGGCCGTCCCAGAGCAGCCCTGCGCACCACAGCTCCCGGCCGCGCTCGAAGGCGTGGACGTCGGTGCCGATGCCGACGAGCGGGATCAGCGCGTTCGGGGGAGCGGTCTCAGAAGCCATCGTTGGCCCTCCGTCGTGCGAGTACGGCCTCGGCGAGTACGAGGTCGAGCGGCCGGGTCACCTTGAACGCCTCTTCGTGTCCGGGCACCACCACGACGGTCAGGCCCAGCTGCTCGACCATGCCGGCGTCGTCGGTGACGCTGCCGGTGACCGTCTCGTGGGCGCGGACGAGCGTGGCGTGGTCGAAGCCCTGCGGGGTCTGCACGGCGCGGAGCCGGGACCGCTCGGGGGTGGCGACGACGGGCTCGGGGCCGCCGTCGGTGCGCGGCTCGACCTGCTTGACGGTGTCGGCGAGCGGGAGCGCGGGAACGACGGCCGGGGCTCCGTCGCGTACCGCCTCGATGACCGCGTCTACGGTGTCGACGGGGACCAGCGGGCGGGCCGCGTCATGGACCAGTACGACGTCGAAGCCGGGCGGCAGCGCGTCCAGGCCGAGCTTCACCGACTCCTGGCGGGTCTCGCCGCCGGGCACCACGAGGAAATCCGTCCTCTCGGGCAGCGCGTGCTCGGCGAGCAGGTTCTTGACCTCGGTGGCGCCGTCCGGCGGGGCCACGACGACGACCAGCGAGACGGCGCGGGAGGCGGCCATCGCCCGGACGGCGTGGATGAGCATGGGGGTGCCGTTCAGCGCGCGGAGCGCCTTAGGGGCGCCCGGACCGAGACGCACGCCGCGTCCGGCCGCTGGAATCACCGCGGCGGTGCGGAAAGGGCGCGATTCGTCTGACAAGGTTTGTGTCCTCAAACGACGTGGGTATGGCCTGGGGGAACCCCTTGCTCGAAGAGCGCGGGGCAGTGCCGGGCGCTCCGCCCTGACCGGCCCTTCCGTGACACCGGTCAGGCGGACAGCCCGAGCCCGGCACACCACAGTGCGGGCGCTGTTGGCGAGGGGATACGAACATGCCGCAGCGCCCGGCGACACAGCAATTTTCACTGCTGGTCAGCGGGCACCGCGGCAATGCCGGTCATTCCGGGGCGAGCCCCGGAACGGGTCGGCGTCAGGACGCGAGAACCTCGTCGAGGAGGGCCTCGGCCTTGTCTTCGTTGGTGTTCTCCGCGAGGGCCAGCTCGCTCACCAGGATCTGGCGCGCCTTGGCGAGCATGCGCTTCTCGCCGGCGGACAGTCCGCGCTCGCGCTCACGACGCCACAGGTCGCGCACCACTTCGGCGACCTTGATGACATCGCCGGAGGCGAGCTTCTCGAGATTTGCCTTGTAGCGACGGGACCAGTTCGTGGGCTCTTCGGCATACGGTGCCCGCAGCACCTCGAAGACCCGGTCCAGCCCGTCCTGCCCGACCACATCGCGTACGCCTACGAACTCCGCGTTGTCCGCCGGCACGCGCACCGTCAAGTCGCCCTGGGCGACCTTGAGCACCAAGTAGGTCTTGTCCACGCCTTTGATCTGGCGAGTTTCGATGGCCTCGATCAGCGCGGCCCCGTGATGGGGATAGACCACGGTGTCGCCAACCTTGAACGTCATGTGACAGGTACCCCTTCCGTGGCTATCCAGGGTAACACGGATACGGCTTCTTCTGAATGGCGTTTTCGCAGGTCAGGGCATATCTCGGGGCTTGACAACAGCAACAGGAACGTGCTGTGGAAGCCTTCCGGAAGGCGGTATTCGCAGGTCGGAGCGGCTGCGAAGGGGCCGGGAAACACGTACGTTACCCGCCCCCGATCGGCACCCCGAGCGGCCGAACGTCCCGGTTTGCCGGGTTCCAAGCGGTGAACTTGATCTACTCCGTTCGGCGCTCGTTCACCCGTTCGGCCGTCCGGGATTCTTTCGGGAATTGATCAACGGACCGCCCGGCGCGTCACCGCGGCGGATTTTCGGTAAGGAATGTGTGGCGACCCGGGAAATTGATCACCCGGGATATGTGAACGGCGTACGAAAGACCGAGATCAGCGCGCGATCCGCCCGAGTTCGGCGGGCCCCTCGGCCGAAGGGGCGGGTCGGGTGCGGGGCGCGTCGGACGGCTCGGTAATCTAAGCCCGCTGACACACCCTTAGCTGGCCCTTAGGTATGCGGCCGGCTGACCCGTAGCCCGTCCGAAGCAGTCCGTCTCGTACGTCCAAGGAGTTGCCGCCGCCGTGAGCCGCAGCCTTCGACGCGGCGCCCTCGCCGCCTCTGCCATCGCGTTCTCGCTCCTCTCGCTCTCCGCGTGCGCGGCGGGCAACAAAGCCCAGACGCTCGGGGTGAAGGCCGACAGCGCCTACGTCACCGTCGGCGACATCAAGGTCCAGAACGCGACGGTCGTGACCCAGCCGAAGGCCGACGCCGAGGGCCCGGCCGTCGTCACGGCGACGCTGTTCAACAACGGCACCGACCCGCAGACCCTCGACTCCGTCCAGGTCGGCAGCGCCACCGTGAAGCTCTCCCCCGCCAAGGGCGAGGGCCCGGTCACCGTTCCGGGGCACGGCTCGATCCAGCTCGGCGGCAAGGACAACGCCTCCGCCGTCGTCGCCAACGGCCGCGAGGCCGCCAAGAACGGCGATGCCCAGAAGGTCACCTTCCAGTTCAGCAAGACCGGCGCGGTGAGCCTGAACGCCTTCGTGGTCCCGGCCACCAGCTACTTCGAGGGCGTCGGCCCCAGCGAGCTCCCGAAGCCGAAGGAGACCCCCTCGGGCACCGCGTCGGGCGCGCCCTCGGGCACCCCGTCCGGCTCGGCCTCGCCGAACACCCCGGGCGCGGGCACCAACAGCAAGCCCGCCGGCAGCGGCTCGCCGTCGCACAGCGCCGCGGGTCACTGACGTACGGAAAAGGGAGGGCGGCCCCGGATCTTCCGGGGCCGCCCTCCCTTGTGTCTCCGTGCGGTTTACGGCTCGAACTTGTAGCCGAGCCCCCGCACCGTCACCAGGTACCGCGGCGCGCCCGGGTCCGGTTCGATCTTGGCGCGCAGGCGCTTGACGTGGACGTCGAGGGTCTTGGTGTCGCCGACGTAGTCCGCGCCCCACACCCGGTCGATGAGCTGCATCCGGGTCAGGACGCGGCCCGCGTTGCGCAGCAGCATCTCCAGGAGGTCGAACTCCTTCAGCGGGAGGTCGACCTTGCCGCCGGAGACGGTGACCACGTGGCGGTCGACGTCCATGCGGACCGGGCCCGCCTCCAGGGCGGCCGGGGTGACCTCCTCCGGCTCGCCGCGGCGGCGCAGCACGGCGCGGATGCGGGCGACCAGCTCCCGCGAGGAGAACGGCTTGGTGACGTAGTCGTCGGCTCCTATTTCCAGCCCGACGACCTTGTCGATCTCGCTGTCCTTGGCGGTCACCATGATGACCGGGACGTTGGAGCGGCCGCGCAGCTGACGGCAGACCTCGGTGCCCGGCAGGCCGGGCAGCATCAGGTCGAGCAGGACCAGGTCGGCGCCGTTGCGCTCGAACTCGTCCAGGCCGTCGGGCCCGGTGGCCGCCACCGCGACCTCGAAGCCCTCCTTGCGGAGCATGTAGGAAAGGGCGTCGCTGAAGGATTCCTCATCCTCGACGACGAGCACTCGGGTCACGGAAGGACCTCCGGGGCAGGAACTATGACGTGTGATTGAGGCACAGCGGAACTGAAGGTCTCGTACGGGACGTCCTCGTCCTCGTCGGCCGTGACCGGTCCGCGCCCGGCGAGGGCGCGGTCCCTGACGGCGCCGGCTTCCGGCAGCCGCAGGGTGAAGGTGGAGCCCTGTCCCTCGGAGCTCCACACCGTGACCTCCCCGCCGTGCGAGGCGGCCACGTGCTTGACGATGGCCAGGCCCAGGCCCGTGCCGCCGGTGGCACGGGAGCGGGCCGGGTCCACCCGGTAGAAGCGCTCGAAGATGCGCTCCCGGTCCTTCTCGGAGATGCCGATGCCCTGGTCGGTCACGGCTATCTCGATGAGGTCCCCGCCGGGCGCGGCGATGCGCCGCCCGGCGATGCCGACCCGCGTCCTGGCCGGAGAGTAGTTCACCGCGTTCTCGACCAGGTTGCCGAGGGCGGCGGCGAGCTGGCCGCGATTGCCCCAGACGTACAGGTCGGCGGTGCCGCCGGCGGCCATGGTGATCTGCTTGGTGGACGCGGTGTGCCGGGAGCGGTCTATGGCCTCGGCGACGAGCTCGTCCACCCGGACCGGCTCGGCGTCCTCCAGCGGGTCGTCGTTCTGGACCCGCGAGAGGTCGATGAGCTCCTGGACCAGGTTGGTGAGCCGGGTCGCCTCGATCTGCATCCGGCCCGCGAAGCGGGTGACCGCCTCGGGGTCGTCCGAGGCGTCCATGACCGCCTCGGAGAGCAGGGAGAGCGCGCCGGTCGGGGTCTTGAGCTCATGGCTGACGTTGGCCACGAAGTCGCGCCGTACGGCCTCGATGCGGCGGGCCTCGGTGAGGTCCTCCACCAGGAGCAGGACGAGCCGGGAGCCGAGCGGGGCGACCCGGGCGGAGACCGCGAGGGCCTCGCCCCGGCCGGTGCCGCGCCGCGGCAGGTCCAGCTCGACCTGGCGTATTTCGCCGTCGCGCCGGGTGTCGCGGGCCATCTGGAGCATGGGCTCGACGGCCAGCTTGCCGCCCCTGACCAGGCCGAGCGCGTACGCCGCGGAGCTGGCCTTGACCACCGAGTCGCTCTCGTCGAGGACGACCGCGGAGGAGCGCAGTACGGAAAGGACGGTGTCCACGCCCGGCGGCAGTACGGCATCGGTGTGCAGGGACGTCCGGGTGGGGCGCGCCTGGTCGCGCTCGCTCCAGCGGAACGCCAGCATGGCGATCACGCCGGTGCACACCCCGGCGATCGCTGCCAATGCGGCGACCGCCGCGTTCACGTCCATGCATCCAGGTTATGCGGCGCCGCCGACACTCTCCCAGCCAAATGGGTGGTCGCTCGAACGTTCGTCGCCCAGAGTTCACCGAGGTGATGGGGACGGTTCACTTCCTGTGGCCGAATCGGACGCGTAACGGACCGAACGTGGGAGCGTGGGGGTCGGAGCCCCCGGACGGCCCCCGAACCCCCGGTTCGCAGAGAGCCTGGTTCGTATGTGAGGAGAGGGACACCCATGCGGGACGCGTACCACGAGGAACTTGACTCGATCGGCGAGGGCCTGGTCGAAATGGCCCGCCTTGTCGGGTCGGCGATCGGGCGCGCCACGACGGCCATGCTCGATGCCGACCTGAAGCTCGCCGAGAGCGTGATCGCGGCCGACCAGAAGGTCGACGATCTCCAGCACGATCTGGAGGCCCGTGCGATAGCGCTGCTGGCCCGCCAGCAGCCGGTCGCCACCGATCTGCGGATCGTCGTGACCTCCCTGCGCATGAGCGCCGACCTGGAGCGCTCCGGCGACCTCGCCCAGCACGTGGCCAAGCTGACCCGGCTGCGCTACCCGGAGCGGGCCGTGCCGCACGACCTGCACGCCACCATCCTGGAGATGGGCCAGCTGGCCCAGCGCCTGATGGCGAAGGCCGCCGAGGTCATCATCACCAAGGACGTCGACCTGGCCCTCCAACTGGAGCAGGACGACGACGAGATGGACCTGCTGCACCGCGCCCTTTTCCAGCACCTGATGGACGACCGCTGGCAGCACGGCATCGAGACCGCCGTCGACGTGACGCTGCTCGGCCGCTACTACGAGCGGTTCGCGGACCACGCGGTGTCGGTCGCCAAGCGCGTCGTCTACCTGGTGACGGGCGAGCACGCGGACGAGCTCCAGCCGCCCGCGCAGGTCGAGGGCGCCTGACCTCGACGGCGCGGGTCCCAGCCCAACTCGCCCGCACGCGGGCCGAGTTGACCGAGGCCGGCCGACCCGCCGGACCGGCCGCGCTCCCAACAGCCTTGCCCGCATGCGCTGTTGATGCGCCCTTCCCAGTGGGCATGCAATGGAAGAAGGCTCCTTGCGTCTGCCTACCCCGGGAGGGACCCATGGCCGATTCACCCACGAACAACCCGCAGCAGGAAGCGCCCGTCCCCGCGGCCGAAGCGATGAGGCTGCCGATGATCGGCGCGTGCGGCTGCGGCTCCGGCTGCGGCTGCGGCTGCCAGTCGGGCGCGCCGTGCCAGTGTGGCGGTTAGTCCCGCCGACATCGCCGTACGGGCGAGAAGGGGCCCCGTCCGATCGCGGACGGGGCCCCTTCGTGGGCTGGTGCCCGGGTCACTTCACCGTGACGGTGACCGACGGCGAGGTGACCTCGTCGTACTTGATCCGCAGCTCCTGCTTGCCCTTGTCGTTGAGCTTGGCGTCGAGGCTGTAGCTGCTGCCCTGCTTGACCGTGGTGCTGGCCTGCAAGGTCGTCCACTTGCCGCCCTTCTTGTGCTGGAGCACGAGCTTGCTGCCGATGGGCATGCCCTTGGTGCGGCCGGTGAACGTCACCTTGTCGCCGGCCTTCACCGAGTCCGGCGTCGCCTTGATGGTGGTGATGGCGGCGGTCGACTTCGAGGCGGACACAGACGGACTGGGCTTGGCAGTGGTGGCGGCCGGCTTCGAGGCGGACACGGACGGACTGGGCTTGGGGCTGGTGGCGGCCGAGGCGAAGGTGCCGGCGGCACCGGCGGTCAGCAGGGCGGCGGACAGCGCACCGGCCGCGAACGTCCGGGCACAGCGCCTGCGCAGGATGGCTTTCACGTTGGAACTCCCGTCTTGGCGGACTCCCCCAGGTGAAACGCAGTTCACCACTTCGGGCGAAATGCGCCTTTCGAGGCTATCCATAGCCGGGTCGAATCGGCGACCGGAGCGATACCGGCTGACGACGGAGCGTAACGAAAAGCCCCCCGCCCCGCGAATAGTCCGCGGACGGGGGGCTCCGTCGTGACGTGGGGTTACCGGGGCTACTTCTTGCCCTGGTTCTTCACGGCCTCGATCGCGGCGGCGGCCGCGTCCGGGTCCAGGTAGGTGCCGCCCGGCTTGACCGGCTTGAAGTCGGCGTCGAGCTCGTACACCAGCGGGATGCCGGTCGGGATGTTCAGGCCCGCGATGTCGGCGTCGGAGATGCCGTCGAGGTGCTTGACCAGCGCGCGCAGCGAGTTGCCGTGGGCGGCGATCAGGACGGTGCGGCCCGCGAGGAGGTCCGGGACGATGCCGTCGTACCAGTACGGCAGCATGCGGACGACGACGTCCTTGAGGCACTCGGTCCGCGGGCGCAGCTCCGGCGGGATCGTCGCGTAACGGGCGTCGTCGCTCTGCGAGAACTCCGTGCCGTCCTCAAGGGCCGGCGGCGGGGTGTCGTACGAGCGGCGCCACAGCATGAACTGCTCCTCGCCGAACTCGGCGAGCGTCTGCGCCTTGTCCTTGCCCTGGAGGGCACCGTAGTGGCGCTCGTTCAGGCGCCAGCTGCGGTGCACCGGGATCCAGTGGCGGTCCGCGGACTCAAGGGCGAGCTGGGCGGTGCGGATGGCGCGCTTCTGGAGGGAGGTGTGCAGCACGTCGGGGAGCAGGCCGGCGTCCTTGAGCAGCTCACCGCCGCGCGCCGCCTCCTTCTCACCCTTCGCGGTGAGGTTGACGTCCACCCACCCGGTGAACAGGTTCTTCTCGTTCCACTCGCTCTCGCCGTGGCGGAGGAGGATCAGCTTGTACGGTGCGTCGGCCATGCGTCCGAGCCTAATCGACGTTTCCGGGCCCTCGCGCGCGCAGGGACCCGGGTCCCGGGGCCGTCTCGATTGACGGACGGCGTCAATTCAGTAGCCCCCGGCGCGGGCCCACTTGTAACGTGCGGGCATCGCCAGCACCACTTACACATGAGCGACTTGCGTGCGCCTGCCCGCGTGAGCCGCACAGTCCCGGGGGAACCGCATGACCGTCGCCAGTCTCAGACGCGCCGCACGAGAGACCGTCTCCGGTCTGCCACGGGAGTTCTGGTGGCTGTGGACCAGCACCCTGATCAACCGGCTCGGCGCCTTCGTCGCCACGTTCATGGCCCTCTACCTCACCCTGGACCGGGGCTATTCGGCCTCGTACGCGGGGCTCGTGGCCTCCCTGCACGGGCTCGGCGGGGTCGTCTCGTCCATCGGCGCGGGCATCATGACCGACCGGCTCGGCCGCCGCCCCACCCTGGTGATCGCGCAGACGTCCACCGCGCTGAGCGTCGCCCTGCTCGGCTTCATGACCGATCCGGTGGCGATCGCGGGCGTCGCCTTCCTCGTCGGCATGGCGAGCAACGCCTCGCGGCCGGCCGTGCAGGCGATGATGGCGGACATCGTGAAGCCCGAGGACCGGGTCCGCGCGTTCTCCCTCAACTACTGGGCGATCAACCTCGGTTTCGCGATCTCCTCGATGACGGCCGGCTTCATCGCCCAGTACAGCTATCTGGCGGGCTTCCTCGGCGAGGCGAGCCTCACCCTGACCTGCGCGATCGTGGTCTTCCTCAAGCTGCCCGAGTCCCGGCCGCAGCGGACCGCCAAGGAGCGGGCCGCCGAGCCGGAGATCGGCATCGGCACGGTGCTGCGCGACGGCCGCTTCATGGGCGTGGTCGGCCTCTCCTTCCTCATCTCCCTTATTTTCCAGCAGGGTTACGTGGGCCTGCCGGTCGCGATGGGCACGGACGGGTTCTCCAGCGCCGACTTCGGACTCGCGATCGCGGTCAACGGCATCCTCATCGTGGCGGTCCAGATCCCGGTCACCCGCTACATCCAGCACCGCGACCCGCGCCGCCTGCTGATCATCTCGGCGCTGCTCGCGGGCTACGGCTTCGGGCTGACGGCGTTCGCCGGATCGGTCGCCGTCTACGCCCTCACCATCTGCGTGTGGACCCTGGCCGAGATCGTCAACTCCCCGACCCAGACCGGCCTGGTGGTCCGCCTCTCCCCCGTCCACGGCCGCGGCCGCTACCAGGGCGTCTACACGATGTCCTGGTCGGTGGCGGCGCTGATCGCGCCGCTGATGTCGGGTTACGTCATCGACCACTACGGGGCGGCCTGGCTCTGGGGCACCTGCGCGGTCCTCGGCACCGCGACGGCGCTCGGCTACTGGCTGCTGATGCGCGGGCTCCCGGCGGAGCGGTCCGCGGTCACCGTGGACGTACCGCGCGCTGAGCTTCGTACAGATTCGGCGGTCTGACGGCCTCGGGAGCCCCGTACAGCTCAAGGCGCGCGTGCAGGTCCCCGGCGAAATCGGGCACGTCGATCTGATCGAACTCGCGGACGGTGCTGACGCCGACCGTGGCGCTGTACGGGGCGAGCCCGTCGATCCTCATGAGACCGGCCCGGCCGTTGGTGACGCGGATGTTCCAGTGCGTGAAGCGGGCGCCGAACAGCGGCCCAGCGGAGGCGTCCCCGCCGTGGCGCCCGTTGTTGTCGACGGTGATGTCGGTGCGTACGTTGGCGAACGGCAGCCCGCGGTGCGAGTCGAAGGTGCCCATCTCCATGACGCCCCGCGACCAGACGTTGTGGCTGGAGAGCCCCTCGACGTTGATCCCGTGGAGCTGGGTGTTGGCGGGCGCGGGCACGGTCCGCCGAGCGATGGCGAAGTCCTCGACGAGGTTGTCGTGCGAGCCCTCGCGGCAGAAGTACGGATGGTGCGAGCCGCGCCCCTCGACGCGGGTGCGGCGCAGGGTGCACGCGGAGGCGGCGACCAGACCGAAGCCGTTGTCGACGTTGCGGACGACGACGTCGTCGGCCCAGCAGTCGTAGGCGCACTGGAAGACCACACCGTTGTAGCCCTTGTCGAGCAGGTGCGGTGACTGCGGGGTGAGCACGGCTTCGAGGGTGAGCCCTTCAACTCCCGTATGGGTGAGGGGAGTTACGTGCGTGGTGATCCGCGGATCCCATTCGGGCCGGAGGTCGAGGGGCAACGGCCTCTCGAAGGTGACGCGGTCGCCGCGCGAGGCGCCCTCCACCCGGTCGATCCGCACGGGCCACTCGTACGGCACGTAGGACGTCAGCTTGGTCTCGTCGTCCCAGGAGTACGCCGCCGGGCCCGGCCCGCCGCCGGCCATGTGCTGGAGCAGCGTGTGGGTGGCGTCGTCGGCGAGCCGGAGCAGGACGAGGTCGCCGGGGCTCAGGCGGGAGGCGTCGTCGACGGTGACGGTCCAGTCGCCCTGGCGGGCGGGCCGCACGGTGGTGAGGGTCCGCCACTCGTCCCTCTTGTTCCCGGTCCATCCTTCGAAGGGCCAGGCCTTGGCGCGGATGGCGGCGGTGAGCGACTCCCAACGCGCTTGCGGGGCAAGCCAGATGAGACCGCCGGACCAGGACCAGGACGACTTGTCACCGCCGTACCGGGAGCCGTAGGGGCCGATCAGCTCGGTGAGGCTCTTGGTCGCGTACAGCTTGGTGGCCCCGCTCCCGGCGCCGCGCAGGGTGACGTTGTCGTGCCCGATCCGGATGAGGTCGTCGATGCGGTACGTCCCCGGAGGCACGAGGACGGTGCCGCCGCCGGCCCGCCCGGCGTCGGCGAGGGCGCGGTTGATGGCGGGGGCGGCGTCGGCGGGGCGGGCGCCGTAGTGGAGGACGTCGGCGACGACGGGGCGGCGGCGGGGCGGGCGAAGGTCTCCGGCCCGACGACCGGCGCGGCCTATGTAGGGGATCTGGGGGTGGGTGTGGGGGTTCGGGTGAACTCGCCCCAGATGGAGGCGGGTTGGGGCGGGGAAGGGGTGGCCTCGGCGGCGGTGGCGGTGACGGTGGTCGTGGTGGCTGCGGTTGCCGCGACGGCTATCGCGCCGCCGAGGACTCCGCGTCTGCTGATGCTGCCGGGGCTGCCAGGGCTGTCGACGTTCTTTGCACCCGTGCCCGTACCCATACCCATGCCCATGGGCTCGCCTCAACTTCCATGGATGTGAACGGAGTTCATGTCAGCGGTTGGGGCGAGGATGGCATGGGTGGGGAGGTGAGGGAAAGGGGTGTGCGGGGCGGGCAGGGCCCCGGGGTCAGCGGCGCAGGGCGGTCTCCTGCTGCATGTGCGTCAGCTTCGCGGGATTGCGCACGGCGTAGAGCCCGGTGATGAGGCCGTCGTCCATGCGCACCGCCACGACGGTGTCGATCGCGCCGTCGAGCCGGAGGACCAGCGCCGGGTAGGCATTGACCTGGGCCGGCCGCAGCGACGGTGCGGTGACCTTGCCCAGCCCCCCGATCAGCAGGCGGGCCACCTTGTCGGCCCCCACGACGGGCCGCAGGACGGCCTGCTTGACTCCGCCGCCGTCGCCCAGCAGGACGACTTCCGGCGCGAGGATGTCCAGCAGGCTCTGCAAGTCGCCTGTTTCGACGGCCCGTTGGAACGCGTCGAGCGCGTCCCGGGTCTCGGTCGGGGAGACGATCCCGCGCGGCCGGCGCGCCGCGACGTGCGCCCGCGCCCGGTGCGCGATCTGGCGGACCGCGGCCGGGCTCTTGTCGACGGCTTCGGCGATCTCCTCGTACCCGAGGTCGAACACCTCGCGCAGCACGAACACCGCCCGCTCGGTCGGCGAGAGCGTCTCCATCACCAGCAGCATCGCCATCGAGACGCTGTCGGCCAGCTCGACGTCCTCGGCCACGTCGGGCGCGGTGAGCAGCGGCTCGGGCAGCCAGGTGCCGACGTAGGACTCCTTGCGGCGGCCGAGCGTACGCAGCCGGGTCAGCGCCTGGCGCGTGGTGATCCGGACCAGGTACGCCCGCCGTTCCCGCACCGTGTCGAGATCGACGCCCGCCCACCGCAGCCAGGTCTCCTGCAGGACGTCCTCCGCGTCGGCGGCCGAGCCGAGCATCTCGTAGGCGACGGTGAACAGCAGGTTGCGGTGGGCGACGAACGCCTCGGTGGCGGGGTCCGTGCGGCCGCCGCCGGCAGGCTGCCCGGCCGTGTCCTCGGTGCGCCCGCTGTGCTCACTGTGCTCGCTCTTCACCGGCTGCTCCTGCGTGTTCGCTCTCGACGTTGCCACGCGCACAAGACGCCGGTGCCCGCGGCCGTGTGACACCCGTGGACGGTGGCTCACGTCACACGGCCGCCCTGTCACAGGGAGCGGGCCGGCGGCATCTCGTGTTCATCCAGCGCAACACCACGAGTGAGGACAAGATCATGGACGCCCGATTCAACCTGTTCGAGAACGAGCTCGCCACCAAGTTCTCCAAGCGGTTCGCCAACGCGAGCCTGGTGATCCAGCAGTCGTCGCTGCCGACGTCCACGCAGGAGCTGGTGTCGCTGCGCGCCAGCCAGATCAACGGCTGCGGCTGGTGCATCGACTACCACACCAAGGAGGCCGCGGCCGCCGGTGAAACCGCGGTCCGGCTCCACCTGGTCGCCGCCTGGCGCGAGTCCACCGTGTTCACCGAGGCCGAGCAGGCCGCGCTGGCGCTCGCCGAAGAGGGCACCCGGCTCGCCGACGCCCACACCGGCGTGTCCGACGAGACCTGGGCCCAGGTGCGCAGGCACTACGACGACGACCAGATCGCGGCGCTGGTCTCCCTGGTCGCCCTGGTCAACGCGGCCAACCGGCTCGCCGTGATCGTGCACCAGCGGGGCGGCTCGTACGAGCCCGGCATGTTCGCCTCGTTCAACTGAAGGTGCTGAGGCCCGTCGCAGCCGCGCCGGGACCTGCGCGAACGCGGCTCACGCCTGCCAGTGGGCCTGGGGCCCCTCCGGGCCCACTTCCAGGCGGAGGCGCGCGTACAGCCCGGACAGCGGGAGATCGGTGTACTCGTCGGGCACTTCGATCTCAGTGACCTCGCGGCCGTCCATGGGGAGGGGCCGGACACTCACGCCGCCGCTGCTGTCGACGTCCGCGAGGGCGATGATCCGGCCGTGTTGGTCGTAGGCCACCTGAACCCGCATCAGACTCTCCCTCGCTCCTCTTACTGATCCACGCTTCTACTGATCCACGCTGACGGCGCTCATGATGAAGTCCGCGTCCCCGTTCTGGGCGCGGACCAGCATGTTCCATCCCGTACGGGGTGTCGCGTTGATGTCCCAGGCGGCCAGCTCCTGCACGATGTCGACGTAGGTGAAGGCGGCGCCGAATCCCGTGTGGCCCACCGACCAGCGGTTCCAGCTGCGAGGCTGGGGGTCACCGCTGGTGTAGAAGAACCCGAACCAGTGCTGCTGTCCGGCCGCGAGGAACATCCGGCCCGTGTAGCGGTGCACAACGCTTGCCATGGGCGCCACCCTTCGTCCGCGGAATCCCTCTCCCTTTCTGCCCTGTCCGCTGGGCGGGGAGCACCGCCGGGAGCGGCTTTCACGCGAAGGAAGGAGCGCACCCCGGCGCGGGGCGGAGCTCCCGGAGAGGGGGGCGGGCCGAGGTGTGCCCGGTCAGGATTCCGGACTATGGGTCAGGTGGGTGAACGCGGCCAGGTTCCGCGTCGACTCCCCCCGAGAGACCCGCCACGCGTACTCCCGCCGGATCGCCGAAGCGAAGCCCAGCTCCAGCAGCGTGTTGAACGCCCCGTCCGCCTCCTCCAGGACCACCCCGAGCAGCCGGTCCACCTCGTCCGGCGTGACCGCGCCGAGCGGAACCTTGCCCGCCAGGTACACGTCCCCGAGCCGGTCGACCGCGTAACTCACCCCGTACAGGCGGAGGTTGCGTTCGAGGAGCCACCGGTGGACGGCCGGTTCGTTCTCGTCGGGGTGGCGCACGACGAACGCGTTCACGGAGAGGGAGTGGCGGCCCACCCGCAGCGAGCAGGTGGTCGACAGTTTGCGCGTGCCCGGCAGGGTCACCACGTAGGAGCCGGGCTCCGGGGACTCCCACGAGAGCTCCGCGTCCTTGAGGGCCGCTTCGATGACCTGCCGCACGTCAGCCATGCCGCGAGCCTACGCGAAGGGCCCCCGGACCCACCTCCGCACACCTCGCCGCGCCGCCCGCCGGCCGGCCGCGCACCTCATCCGTGCCGCGCCCGCACCCTGCGCCGGTGCTCCTGCATCGCTGCCGTGTACACGTCGGCCGTAGCCGACGCCGCCGTCCCCCAGCCGAAGGACTGGGCGTGGCGGGCGGCCGCGTCGCCCATGCGCTGCACCAGCGCGGGGTCCTGTACGAAGCGGCGCAGCGCCGTCGCGTAGTCCTTCGGGTCGTGGCCCCGCACCAGGAAGCCCGTCGATCCGTCCCGTACCGCCACCGGAAGGCCGCCGACCGAGGCCGCGACCACCGGGGTGCCGGCCGCCTGCGCCTCGATGGCGACGAGGCCGAACGATTCGCTGTAGGACGGCATGACCAGGACGGACGCCGCCCGGAACCAGTCCGCCAGACGGTCCTGGCCGACCGGGGGTTTGAACCGTACGACGTCACTGATGCCGAGCCGGGCCGCCAGCTTCTGCAGGCCCTCCGGCTTCGCCAGGCCACTGCCGCTCGGCCCGCCCACGATCGGCACGATCATCCGCGAGCGCAGCGAGGGGTCCCGGTCCAGGAGGTCCGCCGCCGCCCGCAGCAGGATGTCCGGTGCCTTCAGGGGCTGGATGCGGCCCGCGAACACCGGGATGAACGCGTCCCGGGGCAGGCCGAGCCGGGCCCGCGCCGCCGTCCGTCCGTCCGCCGGGCGGAACCGGTCCAGGTTCACCCCGGGGTGTACGACGGCGACCTTGCCTGGGTCGGCGTCGTAGAAGCGGACCAGTTCGTCGGCCTCCTCGGCGGTGTTGGCGATCAGCCGGTCCGCCGCGTTGACGATCTGCGTCTCGCCGATGACGCGCGCGGCCGGCTCGGGGGTGTCGCCCTCCGCGAGCGCCGCGTTCTTGACCTTGGCCATGGTGTGCATGGCGTGGACGAGGGGCACGCCCCAGCGTTCGGCGGCGAGCCAGCCGACGTGGCCGGAGAGCCAGTAGTGGGAGTGGACCAGGTCGTAGTAGCCCGGCCGGTGGAGCGCCCAGGCCTGCATCACGCCGTGCGTGAAGGCGCACAGCTGGGCCGGCAGTTCTTCCTTGGCGAGGCCTTCGTACGGACCCGCGTCGATGTGCCGGACCAGCACTCCGGGCGACATCTCGACGGTCGGCGCGAGCCCGCCCGTGGTGGCCCGGGTGAAGATCTCGACCTCGATGTTGATCGCGGCGAGGCGCTTGGCGAGCTCCACGATGTACACGTTCATGCCGCCCGCGTCGCCCGTCCCCGGCTGGTGCAGCGGGGAGGTGTGCACGCTGAGCATGGCCACCCGGCGCGGTTTGCGGTGGCCGCCGGGAAGCCGGAGCCGGGGCGGCCCCGCCAGGGTGCCGGCGAACCGGGACACGTACTGGCTCACGTCGAGGTCCTCCTCGGCTCGGGGCACTGCCTTCGGACGCGGAACGGGCATGCCAACGCGCCCCCTCCGGAGACGGGCATGCGGGCACGCCCCTCCACAGCCCCGAACACCGGAATCCGGCCTTTCATTTCCACTTTGCCAAAAAGTTGCCGGACACGGGAGGCCGGGACTGGCAGCCCGGCCCCGGGCGCCGCACCGGAGCGGAGGGTCCCACCGCTTTGCGGCCGGAAGCCGCGCCCGCCCCGCCCCCTACCCTCGTCGTATGGCTCCACCCGCCCCGTCCGCGAAACGCCCCGTCGGCACCGTCACCCGCGGCACCACCAACCCGAACCGGCTGCGCCGCATGGACCGCTGGATCGCCGACGCGCACGGGGCCGCGCTCCGCCGCGCGGACGCCCCCGTCGCCGTCGACCTCGGGTACGGCGCCGCCCCCTGGACCGCGGTGGAGCTCCTCCAGCGGCTGCGCACCGCGGCCCCCGCCGTCTCGGTCGTCGGCATCGAGATCGAGCCCGCCCGGGTCGCCGCCGCCAAGCCGTACGAGCGCGACGGGCTCACCTTCCGGCACGGCGGTTTCGAGGTGCCGCTGGCCGAGCCGCCGATGCTGATCCGCGCGGCGAACGTGCTGCGCCAGTACGACGAGGCCGAGGTGGCCGCCGTCTGGGCCCGGCTGTGCGCACGGCTCGCGCCCGGCGGGCTGCTCGTCGAGGGCACCTGCGACGAGATCGGCCGCCGCCACGTGTGGGTCGCGCTCGACCGCTCCGGCCCGCGCGCGGTGACCTTCGCGACCCGGCTCGGCTCCCTCGACCGCCCCTCCGACCTCGCCGAACGGCTGCCCAAAGCGCTGATCCACCGCAACGTCCCGGGCGAGCCGGTGCACGCGTTCCTGCGCGACTTCGACCGGGCGTGGGCGGCGGCCGCCCCGTACGCCTCGCTCGGCGCGCGGCAGCGGTGGATCAGGGCGGTACGGGATCTGTCGGCCGACTGGCCGCTCGCGGACGGCGTACGGCGCTGGCGGCAGGGCGAGGTCACGGTCAACTGGGCGGCGCTGGCGCCCCGTTGAGTCCGGACCCGCAGGCTGCCGCGGCACGGGCCCCGGACATCGCGCAGGTGAACTCCCGTCACCGGGGGAACGCGCGGCGCGCTCCGTTCGTCCCACACGAGGGGATGTGACCCGTCAGGTGCCGTGCGCCCCTGTCGTTTTGGCGGAGGTCGTGGCAGCATCGCGGACATTACCGGGATGTTACTGACGGTAAATCAGGTTCGGATTGTCCGGTGTGGGGCCGGGGTTGGCCGGAGGGGGAGTTTCCAGTGCCGAAGAAGCGCCGTTTAGCGACCGCGATCACTTTGGTGTGCGCGTTGAGCGTGTTGGCCGCGCCGGGCACGGCGTTCGCCGACCCCGCGCCGACGCCGTCCGGCGGAGCGCCGGGGCAGCAGCCCCTGACGCTCGACGAGGTCGGCAAGCAGATCGACGACCTGTACCGGCAGGCGGCCGTGGCCACCGACGCGTACAACCTCGCCGAGGAGCAGACCAAGGCGCAGTCCGCGCAGATCGTGCAGCTGGCCCAGCAGATAGTCCAGGGCCAGGAGAAGATCAAGCACCTCAAGGACCGGGCGGGCGCCACCGCGCGGATGCAGTACCGCAACGGCGGCCTGCCGCCCGGCGCGCTGATGATGCTCAGCGGCGACCCCGGCTCCTTCCTCGACGGCGCGAACCGGTTCCGCGAGGGCCAGCAGGCCGCCCAGAGCCTGCTCACCGAACTGAACCAGACCCAGGCCGACTTGGCGGCGTACGGCAAGGACGCCACCGCCCAGTGGAAGAACCTGGAGGACAACCGGGTCAAGAAGGAAGCCGCGAAGAAGGACATCACCGAGAAGATCTCGGCGGCCGAGAAGCTCCAGTCCCAGCTCAAGGAGCAGGATCGCCAGCGCCTGGCCGAGCTGGAGCGGAAGAAGGAGTTCGACTCGCAGACCGCCTGGCTGAGCACGGGCATACTGAAGGCCATCAGCGGCAGCGCGAGCGAGCAGGGCAAGAAGGCCGTGAAGTTCGCGACCGACCAGATCGGCAAGCCGTACCTCTGGGGCGCCGAGGGTCCCGGCTCCTTCGACTGCTCGGGCCTGACCTCCCAGGCCTGGCTCGCCGCCGGCCACGGGATCCCGCGCACCTCGCAGGAGCAGTGGGCGCAGCTGCCGCGCGTCGCGATCAAGGACATGCGGCCGGGCGACCTGATCATTTACTTCGCCGACGCCTCGCACGTGGGGATGTACATCGGCGACGGAGCGATCGTGCACTCGCCCCGGCCCGGCCGGAACGTGACGATCACCGGCGCCGGCTCCATGCCGATCCTCGGCGCCGTGCGACCGGACATGTAGCCGGACACGCGACCGGACAGGCAGGGCGACGGGTCCGGGCCCCGACCGGGCCCGCGACCCGCCCCGAGTACGCCCGCATGCCCGTCCGGCCCGACCCCGGGATCACGCCCGCGCCCCTCCGCCACACGCCCACATCCCGCCCATATCTCCTCCGCGCCCGTCCGTCCGGACACCCGCGCCGCGTACGGCAGGGCAGCCGGAAAACGTCCGGGCGGGCAGGGAGCAACTTCCTGAGGGCCGGACAAATCGGGCATGCGGCATATGCCAACCGACCCGTACCGATCGGCCGCCGTACGCCATTCCGCCGCGCCCGTGGATGACGCTAGGGTCCCGGCTGGTGGGGCGCCGACCGGCGCTCCCCCGCCCTCGGGGGGAGGGAAGGAAACCGGAACCGACGATGCCCGCATCCCAGCACGTACCCGTACCGCACCAGCGAGCGGCCCCGCAGGCCCCTGCGAACTGCGCCGGCGACGGCCCGCTCAACCTGCTGGTGATCGAGGACGACCCGGCGGGCACCCTGACCGTGCACGAGCTCCTCGACGCCGCGGGCACCCGGGGCCGGATCCGTACCGCCCGCAACCTCACCGAGGCCGAGCGGCTGCTCACCGACGACGTCCACTGCATACTCCTGGACCTGGCGCTGCCCGGCCGCGACCCCGACGACGAGCTCGCCGCCCTGCGCCATCTGCTCCGCCTCGCCCCGCGCCACGCCGTACTGGCCCTCACCCCGTCCACCCACGCGGAGCGGGCGGCCGAAGCGGTGCGCGTCGGCGCGCAGGACTACCTCTTCCGCGACGAGCTGGACGGCAAGCTGCTCAGCCGCGCCATCCGGTACGCGGTGGAGCGCAAGCGCGCGGACACCGCCCAGTACAAGCTGGCCGAGTCGCGGCTGCGCGCCCAGGAGAACGCCCGCCTGGAGCGCGGGCTGCTCCCGACCCCGCTCCTGGAGGGCTCGGACCTGCGCTTCGCCGCCCGCTACCGCCCCGGCCGCTCCCGGGCACTGCTCGGCGGCGACTTCTACGACACGGTGCGTACGCCCGACGGAACCGTCCACGCGATGATCGGCGACGTGTGCGGGCACGGCCCCGACGAGGCGGCCCTCGGGGTCGAACTCCGCATCGCCTGGCGGGCGTTGACACTGGCGGGCCTGTGCGGCGACGAGCTGCTCTCCACCCTGCAGCAGGTCCTGGAGCACGAACGCGACAGCGAGGAGATCTTCGCGACGCTCTGCACCGTCGACATCTCCCCCGACGGCCGCAGCGCCGGCCTGTGCCTGGCCGGCCACCCGGCCCCGCTGATCGCCCGGGGCGACCGCGCCCATCTGCTCCCGTACGAGAACAGCGGCCCGGCCCTCGGCCTGCTGCCCCGCGCGCGCTGGCCACGGCGGCAGGTCCAACTCGGCCGCGAATGGGGCCTGTTGATGTACACCGACGGCCTGATCGAGGGCCGCACGGGCGAGGGGAACCAGCGGCTCGGGCAGGACGGCATGCTGGAAATGATCAACAGCCAGCTGGCGTCCGGGCTGCGCGGCGAGTCACTGCTCGAAGCGGCGGTGACCCGGGCCCGCGAACTCAACGGCGGCGAGCTGACGGACGACGTGGCGGTGGTGCTCCTGGAGCGCAAACGCCGGCAGGGCTGAGGCCCTGCCGGCGCGCGCCGGGAACTCGGGGTCGTCTACCGACCGCCGTTGTACGGCCCGTACGGACCGTCGCTGCTGGAGCCGCCGCCACGGCGGCCGCCCCGGCCCCCGCCGGACACCTGCCGCAGTGCGGGCCGTACGTCCACCATGAACACGATCGAGGCGACGAGACCGGCGAGCTGCAGGATCAGCACGGGCACGAACAGGTTCACCACGACCGTGAGGCCGAGAATCACCAGCCAGAACGGCTTGGTCTTCTTGTCGGCCGCGCGGTACGCGTCCTCGCGGGCGAGGAGGGCGAAGAGCAGCGCCACCACGGCGATGACGAGCAACCCGAGATAGAGCAGTGACGTAAGGAGGCTGAATCCCGTGAGCAACATGATGTGCACCGCCTAACCAGTGGAGAGCGCCTCGCGGCCAAGGTACTAGTACAACGGGGCGGACACCCGAAAGATGCCCGCCCGCGAACCGGCGGCGACCGGCCACCGGAACGACCGCTGAACGATCACCGGAACGACTCCGGAACGACGCCGGGACGACGCCGGGACGACGCCGGAACGACTACTCGGCGGACTTGCCGGCGGGCTTCTTCGCCGGGGTCCTGCGCGCGGTGGCCTTCTTGGCGGCGGGCTTGTCCCCGGCACTGTCGGCCCCGTCGGCGCCGGAGCCGGCCTGGGCGTCGGCCTTGGCGGAGTCGTCGCTCGTGGAGTCCTTGCCGGGCTCGTCCCTGGGCCCGACGACCTCGCCGAGCTCGGCGATCTCCTCGGCGGCCTCGCCGCGCCACTGCTTGACGACGTCCTGGCCGTGCTCGGCGACGTTGTCGTATCCCTCGCGCGCCTTCACGGCGTACTCGGCGAGGACGCCGACGCCGCGCAGGGCCAGGTCCTGGGCGTTCTCACCGAGCTTCTTGAGGTCGCCGTCGAGGGCGCCGAGGAACTCGTTGGCCCGGGTGGTGACGGCGGTCTGCACCACCTTGACCCGTGCGGCGGCCTTCTCCTGCACGGCCTTGGGGTCGGTGCGGCGCACGGCCTCGATGCGCTCGGGGGCCTCGGCCTGGATCTTCTCGATCAGCGCCGGAACCTTCTTGGCCTGCTGCCCGGCGAGGTCCGCCGTGCCCGCGAGGAAGTAGAGGGGGGTGGGGTCGGTGAGGGTCTTGCGCAGGTCATCGGTGATGGCCATGACTGTCCTCCCGGATCAGTGCTCAGTTGCTCGCTTGAGGGTGGTCGGCATCACTGCCGCCGGCACCGCTGCCGTCGGCCGTGCGGGGTGTGTCGCTGTCGAGCCCGTTCTCCTTGCGGAAGGACTCGTAGATCTGGAGCAGTACCTGCTTCTGACGCTCGCTGAGCGAGGGGTCGGCGAGAATGACGCTCCGCGTCCCCGCCGCCTCGGGCGAGCGTTCGTCGAGAATCCCGGCCTGCACGTACAGCGTCTCGGCGGAGATCCGCAGCGCCTTCGCGAGCTGCTGCAGAATGTCCGCGCTCGGCTTGCGCAGCCCGCGCTCGATCTGACTCAGATACGGATTGGACACCCCGGCGGCATCGGCGAGCTGCCGCAGCGACAGCTGCGCATTGCGCCGCTGCTCGCGCAGGTACTCGCCGAGATTGCCGACGTTGAGCGATGCCATGCTCCGATGGTGACCCACCCTGCTAACTATTGCAAGCACATGCTTGCAATAGTGTTCGCCGCCACAGGATCGCGGCGTGGCTTCCCTGGACAGTGCGCGGCGGTGGAACGTCGGTCAGGGGCGCATGAGGACCTTGAGGGCCTCGCGGTCGTTCATGAGGCGGTAGCCCTCGGCGATGTCGGTGATCTGCCCTCTTCCTCAACCGTGCCCCCGTCGGCCGCCACGCGGCAGGGCGAGCCGTTCCGGGGAGCGCGACGGGGGGTGCGATACGGCCCCCCTCGCCCCCAGCGCGCAGGTCGCGGGCGCACCACACTGGTCCTATGGCACCCGAGCGGCAGCACGACGGCGGCGGTACGGAACTGGGGCGCTTCCTGCGCGCCCGGCGCACCCAGATCACCCCGGCCGACGTCGGCCTCACCCCCGGCATCGGCGTACGCCGCACCCCCGGCCTGCGTCGCGAGGAGGTCGCCGCGCTGGCCGGGGTGAGCATCGACTACTACACCCGCCTCGAACGCGGCAAGGAGACCCGCCCCAGCCACGCCGTCGTCGAAGCCATGGGCCGCGCACTCAAACTGGACGAGGACGAGCAGAACCACCTGCGCGACCTCGCCGTCCGCGCCGCCCTCCCCCAAGCTCTCGGCTCCGCTCGATCAGAGGGGACCCCCATCGCCTCCGTGCCTCCGGCCGCCCCGGGCCGCACGGTCAGCCCCAAGGCCCGGCTGCTCCTGGAGAGCCTGCGCCCGAGCCCGGCCTACGTCACCAGCCGCACCCTGGACCTGCTCGCCGCCAACCCCGGCGCGCTCGCCCTGTACACCGGCATCGACAACTGGCCCGCCAAGCAGCGCAACCTCGCCCGCTACCTCTTCCTCCACCCGGCGGCCCGCGACCTCTACGCCGACCGGAAGACCCAGATCCGCGGCTGCGTCGCCCGCCTGCGCGCCCTGGCCGGCACCGACCCCGACGCACCCGACCTGGCCGGGCTGATCGGCGAACTCCTCCTCAAAAGCCCCGAGTTCGCGCGGCTCTGGGACCGCTACGACGTCACCCGCTCCCTCCACGCGCAGAAGCCGAAGACCTTCCACCACCCCCAGGTCGGCGAGATCACCCTCGACTTCCAGGGCCTCCAACTCGAAGGCACCCCCGGCCACCGGCTGGGCATCTACATCGCCGCACCCGGCACCCCCGCCCACGACGCGATGATCCTGCTCGACATGACCGCGCCCCACAGCGCCGAAGAGCCGGTCCGGCCACGCCGTTGAACCCGGCCCGGCGGCGCAGCCGGCTGCTCGGCGCAGGGTCGGCCTCTCGCAGCTGCGCGCTCAGCCGGCCGCGGTGCCGAACCACCTGGGCAGGTGGTCGAGCAGGTCCTGCTGGTCTTCACCGACCCACGCCACATGGCCGTCCGGCCGCAACAGCGCGGCGGGCGCGTCCAGTTCCTCGCTGACGTCGACGACGTGGTCGATCCGGTCCGCCCACCCCTCCACCGAGAGCCGGCCCGTCTGGTCGAGCAGCAGGCCGCGGCCGTCGTGCATCAGCTCGTAGAGGCGACCCTGCTTCAGCTTCACGTCCCGCAGCCGCCGGCCGAGCAGTTCGTGGCCCTCGCCGAAGTCGTAGCGGACGTCGACCGCGCTGGTCATCCCGGTCATGTACCGGTTCACCTCCTCGAAGTCCATCAGCTTCGAGAACAGCCCCCGCAGCGCGATCGCACCCGAATCGGTCCCCATCAGCGTGGTCTGCGCGCGGGCGTTGTCCAGCACGCGGGCGCCCACCGGGTGCCGTTCGGCGTGGTAACTGTCGAGGAGGCCCTCCGGCGCCCAGCCGTTGACCTCGGCGGCCAGCTTCCAGCCGAGGTTGAACGCGTCCTGCACGCCGAGGTTGAGTCCCTGCCCGCCGACCGGCGGGTGGATGTGCGCAGCGTCGCCGGCCAGCAGCACCCGGCCGGTCCGGTAGCGCTCGGCCTGCCGGGTGGCGTCGCCGAACCGGGACAGCCGGCGCGGCGAGTGCACGCCGAAGTCGGTGCCCGCGACCGCCCGCAGCCGCTGCTTGAACTCCTCGAAGGTCGGCGCGGTCGTACGGTCCTCGGCCACCCCGTCGGCGGGCACGACGACGCGGTACGTCCCGTCCCCGTTGGGGATGGTGCCGAACCGCAGTTGGGTCTTGCGGACTTCCCCGACGACGGCGGCGACCGTCGCCTGGTCCTCGGCCATCTCCATGTCGCCGATCAGCGTCTCGGCCTGGGCGGGCTCACCGGGGAAACCGACGCCGAGCAGCTTGCGCACCGCGCTGCGGCCGCCGTCGCACCCGACGAGGTAGCGCGAGCGCAGGTGCGTGCCGTCCGCCAGCTCGACGGTCACTCCCGAGCCGTCTTCGTCCTGGCTCAACCCGACCACTTCGCAGCCGCGCCGGAACTCGGTGCCGAGTTCCAGGGCACGCTCGTTGAGCAGCCGCTCGGTGGCCGGCTGCGGGGCGGTGAGGCCGTACGGGTGCGCCGTGTCCAACCGGTCCGGCCACGGCTTGTGGATGCCGCCGAAGAAGCCGCCGACCTGGAACTTCTCGCCGACCGCGAGGAACCGGTCCAGCAGGCCCCGCTGATCCATCACCTCGACGCTGCGCGCGTGCAGGCCGCGCCCGCGAGGCTCCCCGGTCGGCTCGGCCAGCTTCTCCAGGACGACCACGTGCACCCCGTGCAGCCGCAACTCGCAGGCCAGCATCAAGCCGGTCGGTCCGCCGCCGACCACGATCACGTCAATCATGAAAACCCCCATGGAACGAAAGTGAATTCCGGCCAGCCGCTCCGCGAGTCCCACCCGCGGTTTTCAGGTTCCTGCGGACCCGATACGCCGATATACGCGGATAACAACGCACATACTTCGCGAATCTTTTATTTCCGCAGGTTCTGGCCTTGGTCGATCATTCTGCTGCACACCCCGGGCCTTGCCGCAAGCCCCCTGGTGCGCTATATGTTGAGAAGGGCAAGGAGTGGATGACTTCCTTGCCTTTTCCTTTTGCCGCCCGCTGGGGACGAACAGGCTTCGGGCCCCCGCCCCGCGCCAACCGGCCTTGCGCGCCGGCAGATACCCCGTCACCCCTCGTACGCGCCCTCGCGCGCCGCCACCCCCGCGGCCGTCGCCGCGCGGTCGGCCGCGGCCTCGTCCAGGGGGTCGCCGCTCACCAGGAAGCGGTAGTAGAGGGGGGCGGAGACGGCGCGGACGACTTCGGCCGCGTCGGTGCCGGGCGGGACTTCGCCGCGTTCGGCGGCCCGCTCGACGCAGGGCGCCCACTCCTCGATGCGGGTCGTATAGAAGCGGCGCAGCGCCTGGGCCGCGCGGTCGTCGCAGGTGGCCGCGGCGATCACGGCCTTGAACAGCGCGCCCTGCCGCGGGTCGGTCAGCGTCTGGACCACGAGCCGGGCGTTCGCCTTCAGGTCCCCGTCGAGCGAGCCGGTGTCCGCGCGGGGCACGGACTGCTCGGCCATGTCGGCGAGCAGATCGGCGACCAGGCCGGCGGCGGTGGACCAGCGCCGGTAGACGGTGGTCTTGCCGACCTCCGCGCGGCGTGCGACGTCGGCCAGGTCGAGCCGGTCGAAGCCGTGCTCCACCAGCGCGTCCCCGGCCGCCCGCAGCACGGCCGCCCGCACCCGGGCGGTCCGCCCGCCCGGCCGCACCGTACCCGGCTCGACGCCCTCGGCTTCCTTGGCGGCATTCATGGCGGGACCCCGGTTCCTTCGCTCGCTCGGCCTGCTCCGGGCCCACTCTAACGAAATCCCAGGACCGTTAACCCTGCGGAACCAGCACCTCCGGCAGCGGTCCGGTGTGCACGATCTCCAGGCCGGACACCGCCCGCGTCAGCACCACGTACAGCCGGTGGAGACCGCGGTCCTCCGCCGCCGCGATCGCGGCCGGTTCGACGGCCACCACGTGGTCGTATTCGAGCCCCTTGGCGAGCGTCGCGGGCAGCACGGCCACCCGGGCGCCCGCCGCCGGGCCTTCGGGGGCGGCCGCATCGAGGCCGGCCGCCGCGAGGTCGGCGCGCAGCGCGGGCACGTCCCGGTCGGCCGCGATCACGCCCACCGAGCCCTCCCGGCCGAGCGCCGCCCGCACCGCGTCGACCACCGCCGCGCCGAGATCCCCGGGCGTCGCGGCCCGCCGGAACGCCAACTCCCCGCCGCCGCGCAGGGATTGACCCGCCGGTACGTCGACGTCGAGCGCGGGAAGCAGCCGGTTGGCCACCGCCACGAGCACGGCCGGCACCCGGAACCCCGTGGTCAGCGGCACCACGGCCGCGTCCGGCTTGCCCAGATGGGCCAGTTGCGCGGGCCAGCTGCGGGCCGCCCAGGGGGTGGTGCCCTGGGCCAGGTCGCCGAGCACCGTCAGCGAGCCGAAGGCGGCGCGCCGGGCGATCGCCCGGCACTGCATCGGGGACAGGTCCTGTGCCTCGTCCACGACGATGTGCCCGTATCCCTCGGGGTGTTCGATCAGCCCCGCCACCTCGTCGAGGAGCACGAGATCGGCGGCCGACCACTTCGCGGACTTCCACGAGCGCGGGGGCTTCGGCCACAGGAGCGCCTTGCGCTCGTCGGGGCCGAGGATGCCGTCGGCGGACGCGGCCAGCGCCTCCGGGTCGGTGAACAGTCCGGCGAGCACCTCTTCCGGTGCCGCCCTGGGCCACACCGCGTCGACGTACTCCTTGACCGGGCGGGCCCGGGTGATCTTCTGAAGCCAGGCGCTGTTCACCGGCCCGGCCCGGCCTTCCGCCTGGAGCTGGATCGCCCGGACCGCCCGGCTGCGCACCCGCTCCCGTCCCACGGCGTACGGCGGCGCCTCGGTCCGTACCGCCGCGACGATCCCGGCGAGCTCGGCCTCACAGAGCCGCCAGGTGTACGAACCGTCGCGTATCGCAAGGGAGTTGAGCGGCCGGGCGACGCGTCCGTACAGCGCGCGGTGCAGCACCCGCGCCATCCGCGGGTCGTGCTTGACGGCGGCCGCGGCGGGCTCGTCCACCGCGCGCACCTCGCGGGCGCGCGTTCCGCGCACGATTTCCTCGTCCACGGTCGACTGGCGGATGTCCGTCTCGCCGAGCGCCGGGAGGACTTCGGAAATGTAGGAGAGGAAGGTGCGGTTGGGGCCGAGCACCAGGAGGCCGCGGCGCTGGACGCGCTGCGGGAAGGTGTAGAGGAGGTACGCCGCGCGGTGCAGCCCGACGGCGGTCTTGCCGGTGCCGGGGGCGCCCTGCACGCAGATGGACCGGGCGAGTGCGGAGCGTACGAGGTCGTCCTGTTCGGGCTGGATGGTCGCCGCGATGTCCCGCATGGGGCCGACCCGGGGGCGCTCGATCTCCCCCGCCAGGATCGCGCCGGTCCCCGTCGCCCCGCCGGCCGTCAGGTACTCGTCCTCCAGGCCGGTCAGGTCCTGGGCGGCGCCGAGGCTCCCCGGCGCCCAGCCGAACCGGCGGCGGACCGCGACGCCCTGCGGGGCGCGGGCGCTCGCCTGGTAGAAGCGGCGCGAGACGGGGGCCCGCCAGTCGATGACGAGGGGCGGGGCGGCGGGGTGTTCGGCGATGCGGCGGCGGCCGATGTGGTAGCTCTGGCCGCCGTGGCCGTCGTCGGCCGACGCGTCGAAGTCGAGCCGGCCGAAGAACAGCGGCCCCTGCGGCATCTGCCGCAACTCCTTGGCCCAGCTCCGGAGTTGATAGCCGAGCACCTCGGCGTCGGCGCCGGAGGCGAAGGCGTTCTCGCCGCTCACGACCCGGATTCCGGCGCCCTCGGTCATGGCGGCCAGGGCCGTCCGGCAGGCGTCGTGGTGGGTCCGCTCCTGGCTGAGTTCCCGGTCGAGAGGCGTCATGCCGCCAGGATAACGAATAATGCAACTCAGTTACATTTTTTACCCGGTAACGACAATCGTGCGAGGGGTCAGCCGGTGGCGCCCCCGCCGTACTCCGCCCCCAGCCCTGCCCCCAGCTGCCCGAACGCCTGGTCCGCCGCCCGTACCGCCTCCGCGTACAGCGCCTCCACGCCTTCCCCGGCCGCGATCCGGCGCCAGTTCTCCTCCGCGATGATCCGCTGTACGGCGATGATCTGGACGGCCGCGAGCCGTGCCCCGAGCCCTTCGCCGAGCTCCGCGGCCAGCGCCTCTTGCGATCTGCTCTGGTACGCGTGCAGCCGGGCCACCAGGCTCGGCGTGCCGTACAGCAGGCGGTAGTAGGCGTGCACGTGCGGGTTGTCGCAGAGCCCGGTCACCGGATCGCGGCGATCGAGACCCTGCCGGAAGTTGGCGTGCAGGGCGGGCAGCGGCGCGACCCCTGCGGCCCGGCCCGCCGCGACGACCCGGGCCGCCTCGTCCTCGTGGTCGGCGAACCGGTGCAGCACCAGGTCCTCCTTGGTGGGGAAGTAGCGGAACAGGGTCGGCTTGGAGACTCCGGCGGCCGCCGCCACCTCCGCCACGGACACCTTGTCGAAGCCGCGCTCCAGGAACAGCGCGATCGCGGCCTCCGACACCGCCTCGTACGTCTGCCGCTTCTTCCGCTCCCGCAGGCCCGCCTCACTACCCATGGGGCGAGCCTACGTGCCCCGCCCCACCGGGCCTGCGGGTCAGAACATGTCCGGGCACCACGGGCGGCGCGCCGTGCGGAACAGGTCGTCCGTCCGCGCGGCCGCCCCCGGCCGGTCCTCCGCGACCCGGCCCAGCGCCAGCAGCCGCGCCGCCGATTCGTCGCCCAGGTACAGCGTCGCCAACTCCCGTACGTCCAGGGTCAGTTCGGCGGAGCGGGTGGTGGGGGTGCAGCGGGCGCCGGCCGGGGTGGCCTCCAGGAGGAAGCGGCCCGCGGCCGGGCCCGCGGCGTCGAGGACCTCCAGGACGAGGGCGCCCTCGGTGGCGTACGTGCGCGACTCCAGGGCCCGTACGACGTCAAGCAGCCGCAGCCACAGGTAGTCGGTCTGGGTGATGACCCTGGCCGCGCGCGGGTCCGGCAGGTACAGGGGCAGGAGGTCGTCGGGGGCGCGGTGGCCGGTGCGCACCTTGCGGATCCAGTCGATGGAGCACAGGTAGTGCCACAGGGCGCGCTCGGCCGCCGGGGTCAGCCCGATCAACTGCCGCACCGTCGCGGTGTTCTCGGGCAGCTTGGCCTCGCTCCACGTCTCGTCGGCGGTGTAGACGGCGAGCCCGGCCGGCTCGCCGTCCGCGTCGCGGTACACCGCGTAGAAGGGCAGGGTCCAGCCGTCGCGGTGGGCCGGACCGGTGGCCAGGTCCCACCAGCGCTGGTCGCGGCTGACCACGCCGGGCCGCGTCGTGCGGAACCGCCGGAAGATCTCCGCGCCGAGCTTGCCCGCCTCGGCCGCGTCCACCAGGTCGATGCGGCCGCCCTCACCGGGGCCCGCCCAGCGGGGGTCGAGGCCGGTCCGGCCCGCGTCGATCTCCCACGCGGTCAGCCAGGTGGCCGGGCCGAACCCGTACCGGCCGTAGATCGGGTACTCGGCGGCGATCAGCGTGGCCGCCGCCTCGCCGCGCTCCTTGGCCGCCGACAGCTCGGCCGTCATCATCCGGGTCAGCAGTCCGCGCCTGCGGTGCGTGGCCGAGACGGTGACGCCGGTGACGGCGGAGACCGGCAGCGCGGCGCCGCCGGGCACGGTCAGCTCCTGCGCGAAGGACCGGAACGTCGCCACGCACCGGCCGCCGTCGAAGGCGCCCCGCAACCGGCTCAGATCGGTGTGCGCCCGGCGCCCCGCCGCTTCCTCGTCGCTCACCACCGGCGGCCGCAGAAACCCCGCGGTGACGGCCTTCAGCCAGTCGGTGTACTCAGCATCGGTGATGGTACGGACGTCGATGTGCTGCTCGGCCGGGGCGCTCATGGCGCCCAGGCTAGGCGGCCCTCACTCGGAATGTCGCCCGGATTTTCCCTGCGTCCCGGCTCAGAAGGCGGCCCGGATCTCCCCGACCACGGCGGCCCCGCCGAACAGCTGCGCCCGGCCGATCCGGTCGACCACCGGGCCGTCCACGCCCAGGAGTTGGAGCGCGCGGGCCAGGATCGGACCGAGCGAACGGATCGCGCCGTCGTCGACCTTGAAGGCGAGCGCGCGTCCGTCGGGCAGGGCCACCGCCTGCACCGCCTCCGCGCCCATCTTCGACAGCACGCCCGGCACCTCGCGCATCAGCCAGGTGTCGGGCCGCCGCGTACCGGCCACGTACTCGGGGTGCGCCCGCATCGCCTCGGCGACCCGGCCCTCGGGCGAGCCCGCCTCCGCCGTCGCGAAGGTGCGGAAGGCGCGGGCGAGCCCGGTCAGGCTGATCGCCATCAGGGGCGCCCCGCAGCCGTCCGTGCCGACCACGGAGACCGGCTCGCCGGCCGCCGCCTCGACACAGTCGTGGACCAGCCGCTGGAGCGGGTGCGCCGGGTCGAGGTAGCCGGCGAGGTCCCAGCCGTTGAGCTTGCAGGCCGCGAGCATCGCCGCGTGCTTGCCCGAGCAGTTCATGGTGAGGCGCTCGCGGACGCGGCCGGCCGCCAGGTACGTCTCGGCCTCGGCGACGTCCAGCGGCAGATCGGGCGGCGTCTGGAGGTCGTCCGGAGTCAGGCCGTGCTCGGCCAGCATCGTGCGTACGAGATCGAGGTGGAAGCCCTCGCCCGAGTGGCTCGCGGCGGCGATGGCCAGGCGCTCGCCGGACAGCTCAAGACCCGCCCGCAGCACGGCGGCGGCCTGCATCGGCTTGTTGGAGGAGCGGGGGAAGACGGGCGCGGCCGGGTCGCCGAGCGCGAACTCGACGCTGCCGTCGGCCGCCAGCACCACCAGCGAGCCGCGATGACGGCCCTCGACGAACCCGGAACGTACGACTTCGGCGAGGACCGGGGGTATCGGGGACGTCGAGGACACGGCGGTCATGGGGTGCGGCCTTCCGGGCAGGTGACCTGCCCCGGAGGGTTCGCTTCCGGACGGGCGGGTCAGATGAGCAAATCGTCTACTTGTGCTTCCCCATCACGGTACCTGCGGGCGATCTCGGCACTGCAATCGTCGGCGGTCCGCTGGAGCTGCTGGCGGCGCCGCGAGACCTGCTGCTCGTAGCGGATCAGCCGCCCGGTCGCGGTGTGCAGCTCCTCGTCCGTGCGGGCGGCCAGATCGGAGAGCTCGACCTCCGCGTCCATCTCGGCGGCCAGCAGCCGGTACTCCTCGCTGCGCGGCGCGGAGAGCGTGACGTGCCGGGCGGAGGCGCGGTGCGAGGAGGGCGCGTCCGTGAGGATCTCGGCGAGCCGCTCCACCACCGGCGCCTGCGGCCCGGTGCGCCGGGCCAGCTCGGCCCGCAGGATGTCGATCCGGCCGTGCAGCAGCCGCCGCACATAGCTGAGGTCGGCCTCGTCGCGCTGCGACTGCCGGCGCAGGGTGCGCAGCTCGGCGAGCCGGAGCGCGGCCAGATCGTGGTCGCGCTGGGGCGGCAGGGGGTGACCGGTCCGCTGCACGGGAGGTCGCACGGCGGTACGCGGGTTGGTCCGGGTCAGCGATACGGGACCGGGCGACTGCCCGGCGCCTGATGTGCTCATGGGTCTTTCCGTCCCCTCGACCGGTGCTCGGGGTCACCCCGGGCCCGAAGGGCCGAGGTGTGCACCGCCTGTACGCATCGTGCCACTCCGGATGCACACGTGCAGGTGCACTGCACCCGTTCAGCCGCTCGGAAGACGAACCCGTCTGTGGCATAGGTTGGGGCGCATGCGAGCGGTGGTGCAGAGGGTGGACGGCGCGAAGGTCGTCGTGGCGGGCGAGACGGTCGGCGAGATCACCGGCGAGGGCCTGTGTGTCCTGGTCGGAGTCACCCACGGGGACAACTCGGACAAGGCGGCGCAGCTCGCCCGCAAGCTGTGGTCGGTTCGCATCCTTGAGGGCGAGAAGTCCTGCTCGGACGTGAATGCGCCCTTGCTGGTGATTTCGCAGTTCACTCTCTACGGGGACGCCCGCAAGGGCCGCCGCCCCACCTGGAACGCGGCCGCCCCCGGCGAGGTGGCCGAGCCCCTGGTCGACGAGGTGGTGGCCCAACTGCGGGCGCTGGGCGCCCAGGTGGAGACGGGCCGCTTCGGCGCGGACATGCGGGTGTCGCTGACGAACCACGGGCCGTTCACGGTGCTGGTCGAGGTCTGAGCCCCTGAGGCTTGCCGAGCCCTACGGCTCGACCACGACTTCCTGTGCCGCCGCGGTGTTCCCCGCGAGCAGCTCCGCGTCCACCGGAACGTTCCGCTTGACCAGGGCCAGCGCGATCGGGCCCAGCTCGTGGTGGCGGGCCGAGGTGGTGACGAAGCCGAGCTGGCGGCCCTCCTCGCCGTCCGCCGCGAGCCGGACCGGCGTGCCGGGGCCGGGCAGCAGCACCTCGCTGCCGTCCAGGTGCAGGAACACCAGGCGGCGCGGCGGCTTCCCCAGGTTGTGGACCCGGGCGACCGTCTCCTGGCCCCGGTAGCAGCCCTTCTGGAGGTGCACGGCCGAGCCGATCCAGCCCACCTCGTGCGGGATCGTCCGGTGGTCGGTCTCGAAGCCGAGCCGGGGCCGGTGCGCCTCCACCCGGAGCGCCTCGTAGGCCAGGATCCCGGCGAGCGGGCCGGCCTCGGCGGCGTACTTCTCCAGGTCGGCGCGCGGCAGGAACAGATCACGTCCGTACGCCGTCTCGCGCACGACCACCCCGTCCGGCACCTCGGCGATGGACCCGGCGGGCAGGTGCACGACCGCGAACTCCCCGGTGCGGTCGGCGACTTCGACCCGGTAGAAGAACTTCATCGACTCCAGGTAGGCGATCAGCTCGCCCTGCGTGCCGGGCTCGACGTGGATCCACACCGTCGTGCCGTCGTCCACGAGGTACAGGGCGTGCTCGACGTGCCCGTGCGCGGACAGGACGAGGGCCTCGGTGGCCTGCCCGGCGGGCAGGTCGCTGACGTGCTGGGTGAGCAGCAGGTGCAGCCAGCTCAGCCGGTCGTCGCCGGTGACGGTGACGACACCGCGGTGCGAGAGGTCGACGAGACCGGTTCCGGCGGCCAGTGCGCGCTGCTCGCGGAACAGGTCGCCGTAGTGCGCGGCGACGCCTTCGTCACGCCCTTCGGCGGGGACGGCGCCGGGCTGGGACAGCAGGGGGCTCTTCATGTACGCAAGCCTACGACTCGGTAATCGAAGCCTTCCCGGCACAGGCCTCGCAGCGCCCGAAGATGGCGAAATGCTTCATGTCCGTGTCGAAGCCGAAGGTGTCCCTGAGCTTCGCGGTGAAGTCCGCGGCCACCGACACATCGGCCTCGATCACCTGGGTGCAGTCGCGGCACACCAGGTGGATGTGGTGGTGGCGGTCGGCCAGGTGGTACGTCGGGGCGCCGTGGCCGAGATGGGCGTGCGAGACCAGACCCAGCTCCTCCAGGAGCTCCAGGGTCCGGTACACGGTGGAGATGTTCACGCCGCCCGCCGTCTTCCGCACCTGGGTGAGGATGTCGTCGGGCGTCGCGTGTTCCAGTACGTCGACGGCCTCCAGCACGAGCTGCCGCTGGGGGGTCAGCCGGTAGCCGCGCCTACGGAGGTCGCTCTGCCAGTCGGTGGTCACCACGCTCCCAGTGTAGGAGCGCAGGAGCCGTTGCCCACGTGTCGAAGGCGATCCGTCTGCTTCCGTCTACTTGAAGAACGCGATTCCGTCGTCCGGGAGATCGCCGAGGCCCCGCGCCATCTCCGCGACCTGCTCCGGCGTGACGACCTTCTTCAGGTGCGCCGACATGTAGGGACGGAGCTCGACCTCGGGGGTCGCCTTCTCGCCGACCCACATCAGGTCGCTCTTGACGTAGCCGTACAGACGCTTGCCGCCGGTGTGCGGGGTGGCGCCCGGGGTGCGGGCGACGGCGTCGGTGACCAGGTCGATCTGCGGCTTCTGGTGGGCGAGCTCGCCGTACCAGATCTCGGCGATGCCCTGGTCGCGGACCATGACGACCTCGACCTTGCGGTTCTTGTCGATGCGCCAGTAGCCCGACTCGGACTCCAGCGGCTTCACCTTGTTGCCCTCGGCGTCCAGGATCCAGGAGTGCGAGACGTACTCCAGGAAGTCACGGCCGTCGTGGGAGAAGGTCACGGACTGCCCGAAGTTCGCCTTCTCGGCGCCGGGGAAGTCGGTGACGCCAACGCCCTCCCACGTACCGAGGAGGAAGACCAGTGGGACCAGGTCGGGGTGGAGGTCGGACGGAATCTCGATCATGAGGCTGCGATCTCTCAGTAACGGTCGGGGTTAGCGCTGACCCTGGTACAGCTTCTTGACGGTCAGTGCGGCGAAGGCGAGGACGCCGACGCAGACCAGGACAAGGAGGGTGGAGAAAACAGCCTCAAGCACGGGGGGCTCCTCGCATGAGCGGGTGTAGGGGCGGTCAGGGCCGGCCCCCAGCCTAATGGGTGGGGGGCGGGTCCTCTCTGTGAGGTGCGCCGCCGGTGGGGCACGGGCGCGGGGAGGCCGCGGCGGGCGGATTACAGTTCGGCGTATGCCGAAGCAGAAGCTCGTGATCAAGGTGACCGCCGGTGCCGACGCGCCCGAGCGGTGCTCGCAGGCCTTCACCGTCGCGGCCGTCGCCGTCGCCAGCGGGGTCGAGGTCTCCCTGTGGCTCACGGGCGAATCGTCCTGGTTCGCCCTGCCGGGCCGGGCCGCCGAGTTCGAACTCCCCCATGCCGCGCCGCTGCCGGACCTCATCGACTCGATCCAGGCGGGCGGGCAGATCACCTTGTGCACCCAGTGCGCCACCCGCCGGGACATCACCGAGAAGGACGTCCTGGACGGCGTACGCATCGCGGGCGCGCAGGTCTTCGTGCAGGAGGTCATGGGGGACGGCGTACAGGCGCTCGTGTACTGAGGCGCTAGGGGCGGCGTTTCTTGCCGTCCAGCTCGTCCCACCACTCGTCGGACTTCGGGTCGCCGGAGGGGTCGTCCCACCAGCGGTCGTCGGGGCCGCGCCGGTTGGCGACCATCGCGGCGATGGGCGGGATCACCATGGCGACCACGCACATTCCCACCGCCACCGGGATCGACCACAGGCGCACGAAACCCCAGGCGGACACGAAGAGCAGGATGCAGCCGCCCATCATCCAGAAGTAGCCGCGCCGGCGCCGGGCGTACATAAATCCAGCGTACGACCGCAACGCCGGGCCGGAAACGGCACGGAGGGCCGCACCCCATTCCAAGGCGTCCAACCCCCGGGGTGCGGCCCTCCGGCCGGTACTGCGGCGCCGTCGGTCAGACGGCGATGGCGACCTCCGCGAGGCCTCCGGTCCGGGCGACGACGGTACGGTCCGCGGTGCCGCCCGGCACCAGGGCGCGCACGGTCCAGGTGCCCTCGGCCGCGTAGAAGCGGAACTGTCCGGTGGCCGAGGTGGGCACCTCGGCGGTGAACTCGCCGGTCGAGTCCAGCAGGCGCACGTAACCGGTGACGGGCTCGCCGTCGCGGGTCACCTGGCCCTGGATGGTGGTCTCACCGGGCTTGATGGTCGAGGCGTCGGGGCCGCCGGCCTTCGCTCCACACATGGGTTCTTCCTTACGGTCTACGGTCTGGGGGTGTGCGGGGGCTGCTCGCCCGGGTTACTTGTTGGCGCCGAGCTCGATCGGCACGCCGACGAGGGAGCCGTACTCGGTCCACGAGCCGTCGTAGTTCTTGACGTTCGTCTGGCCGAGCAGCTGGTGCAGCACGAACCAGGTCAGGGCCGAGCGCTCGCCGATGCGGCAGTACGCGATGGTGTCCTTCGCCAGGTCGACCTGCTCGTCCTCGTAGAGGGCCTTGAGATCGTCGTCCGACTTGAAGGTGCCGTCGTCGTTGGCGTTCTTCGACCACGGGATGTTGCGGGCGGACGGGACGTGGCCCGGACGCTGCGACTGCTCCTGCGGGAGGTGCGCCGGGGCGAGCAGCTTGCCGGAGAACTCGTCGGGCGACCGCACGTCGACCAGGTTCTTGCTGCCGATCGCGTTCACCACGTCGTCGCGGAAGGCGCGGATGGAGGTGTCCTGCGGCTTGGCCTTGTAGTCGGTGGCGGGCCGGTTCGGGACCTGGTCGCCGTCCACGAGGTCGCGGGAGTCGAGCTCCCACTTCTTGCGGCCGCCGTCGAGGAGCCTGACGTCCTGGTGGCCGTAGAGCTTGAAGTACCAGAAGGCGTACGAGGCGAACCAGTTGTTGTTGCCGCCGTACAGGACGACGGTGGTGTCGTTCGCGATGCCCTTCTTCGACAGCAGGGCCTCGAAGCCGGCCTGGTCGATGAAGTCGCGGCGGACCGGGTCCTGGAGGTCCTTCGTCCAGTCGATCCGGATCGCGTTCTTGATGTGGTTCTTCTCGTACGCCGAGGTGTCCTCGTCGACCTCGACGATGGCGACCTTCGGGTCCTCGATGTGGGCCTCGACCCAGTCGGCGTCTACCAGGACGTCGCTGCGGCTCATGTTGATCTCCTCCGGGGCAGTCTGCGGGGGGGGTGGTGCGGGTGTGCGGGTACGCGTCCGCGGCGCGCGTACGCGGCACGGGATGGCCCTGATGACGCCCTGATCACGGTCAAAGGGCCCGGGGAATGCGGGAGTTGAGCGTCCCGCTCAGAAGGGGCGACAGAGCATGGCGGCGACGCGGCACAGGTCTACTGCCCGCCGCTTCGTGAGGTCCGCCTGTCGCTTCATGCGTCCGATCGTAGGGAGGCAAACCGGGGCGTGTCACCGGTGTGTCGCATCCTGAGACACGATCATCCGCATACTGGTACGCCCGTCGGCCCGGGGCATCCCCGGGCCCCTCCCGGGGTGGGGGGTTCGGGGTCTGCATCTGCCCTGCGGACGGGGGTGTCTCACGATGCGGGCGGGTGGGGGCGGGGAGGGCGTTTTCCCACCCTCCCCCAAGCTCTTGAGGAGCAGGGGGGACCCCCATCCCGTTGCGCGGGGTTGGATGCCCCGGTGTTGCGCGGGGTTGGATGCCCCGGCCCTCCTGGGGCTCCGCCCCAGACCCCCTGAGGGGTTTGCCCACCCGCCCGCCCGTGCAAGGGGTTGAGAAGGCTGAGCCCTGGGGCTGCGCCCCAGACCCCCTGAGGGGCTCCGCCCCTCGAACCCCGGCGGGGGCTCCGCCCCCCTGCACCCCCTCGGGGCTCCGCCCCGGACCCCGCTCCTCAAGCGCCGGATGGGCTTGATTTTTGCCGGCCAGCGCTGGATCTGCTCGGGAGCGCCGGACTTGGCTGGGCCAACCCTTCCGGCCCCCGGTTGTGGGCAGGCGTTCCGCAGGGCGATGGGGGTCCCCCCTGCTCGTTAAGAGCTTGGGGGAAGGTGGACACAACCGGGACGGCGGGCCGCAGACCAAGGGGCTGGGGGCGCAGCCCCCAGGAAGAGGGTCGTCAGCCCGCCAGGCGGACCTCCGTGCCCTCCCCCGAGAACTTCAGCCCCGCCTCCGTCGCCGTCACCTTGTTCAGCTTGATGCTCGACGGCATCCCGGCGATCTTCAGGTCGTAGTCGACGGCCTTGCGCAGGCGCTGGTCGAAGCCCGGGACCGGCAGCTGGGGCAGCGCCTCGGCGCGGAGCTGTACCGAGCCCGAGCCGGTCAGGCTCACCGTGCTGTACGCCGACACCGTCCGCCCGGCCAGCAGCGCCTTGATCGTGGGCGGCAGCGTCACGCCCTGGCCCTCCAGGAGGTCGGTGAGCGGGCCGGTCACCTTGACCTGGCCCTTGGCCGCCCGGTCCGCGCCCGCGTAGCCGACCGTCGCCCCCTTGGGCGCCGCCTTCGAGAGGTCGGCGTACGAGATCTGCGCCGCCCCGTCCGCCCGCCCCGCGACCGCCGAGGAGAAGCTGCTGTCGATCCGTACGGAATGCAGCTCCGCCGTCACCTCGGTGACGTTGACCGAGTGGCCGCCCGCGGTGGCGGTGACCCCGGACAGCGACACGTCGACCTCGTCCAGCTCCTTGCCCAGGACCTGGGTGAGGAAGGGGAAGCCCTTGATGCTGACGTCCGGCGTCGACCCGAGCCGCTGGCTGGTCTTGATCTTGTCAGCGGTCTTGGACTCGGCGATGTTCACCGCGATCCGGTCCACGGCGACGAAGATGCCGCCGAGAACCACCGCGATGATCAAAAGTATTCGCAGTGCGCGCATTACGTACGTGTCCCCCACCCGTCGGCCGTCGAACGTCGCGACCGTCGATGTCGAAGTCGATGTCGATCGGTTTTCATCAATTCCGGAATCCGGAAAGACGATCGCGAGCCTAACCGCGGTTCCCTACGCCACGGCGCGCCCGATGAGATAGAGCACAGGTACGGCCGCGGTGAGCGGCAGGGCGACGCCCGCCGTCATGTGGACGAAGCGGGAGGGGTAGTCGTACGAGGCGACCCGCAGGCCGATCAGCGCACAGCCCCCGGCCGCGAGGCCGAGCAGCGCACCGTTCGCGCCGATGCCGGTCAGACCGCCCATCGCGATGCCCGCGCCCGCGGCCGCGAGCAGCGCGACCGCCACGGAGGCGGCCGACGGCAGCGGCAGCGCCCGCGCGAGGGCGGCGACGGCCACGGCGACGGCGCCGACGGAGACCGCGTGCGGCGGCGCCGCGAGGTATCCGCCGGCCAGGATCGCGAGCGCCGCGGAGGCGACGGTCGCCATCAGCCCGTACATGCGCTCGTCGGGGTCGGCGTGCGACCGCAGTTGGAGCACGAGCGTGAGCAGCACCCAGACGCCGAGGGTGCCCAGGATCGCGGCGGGCGCGTTCTCCCGGCCGAGCGCGAGCAGCGCGACATCGGCGACCAGGCCGCCCGCGAAGGCGAGCGCGATGCCCTGCCGGGCCGGCCACATCCCGTTCAGCCGGAACCAGCCCGCCGCGGTCACGGCCTGGAGCAGGACGAGCGGTACCGCCAGCGAGTACGCGCCGAACTGCGCCCCCACCGCGAGCAGCAGACCGAGCACCGCGGTCAGCGCGGCGGGCTGCATCCCGGGCGCGATGACCGGCGAGCGGCCCTCCGCGCGGGCCCGCTGGGCATCGGTGACGCGGGCGCTGCCGACGGTGGTGGGCGGGCTGTAGGCCGGGCCTTGCGCGGACCCGGTGTACGGCTCGGGCGAGCCGTAGGCCGGTCCCGGAGCGACGGCCGGCTCAGCCAACGGAGCGGGCGCGGGCGCCTGAGCCATCGGCATCTCGGGCGGCAGCGGCACGGACGTGGTCCCCGCGCCGTTCTGCGGCGGCAGATACGCCGTCCCTTGCCCGCTCTCCTGCCAGGGCTGCGCGTGCCGCCCCCGGCGCTGAGCGGGCTCGGCCGGCTGCTGCACGGGCGGGATCGTGGGCTGGTACTGGGTGTCCCAGGTCTGCCCCTCCCAGGTCTGCGTGTACTGCGGCTGGTCCTGGTACGGCTCGTACGGGAACGGCGGCTGGGGCTGCACGGGCCGCCCGTACTGGTCGTACTGCGGCTGCTGCTGATACGGGTACTGCTCGCTCATGACGTGGGGGTCACCCTCCTGCGAACGGCGGGAGCACCTCGACCGTGCCGCCCTCGGCAAGGCGTACGGTCTCATGGTTCCGCTTGCCGACGGGGTCACCGTCGACCAGGAAGGAACACCTCTGCAGTACGCGCGTCAGCTCTCCGGGGTGCCGTTCGCGCACCGCGTCGAGTGCCTCGGCCAGCGTCCCGGCGGTGTACGGCTCCTCGGCGACACCGGCGGCGGACTTGGCCGCGGCCCAGAAGCGGATGGTTCCCGCTGCCATGGTGAGGCTCCTTTCGTCGCCCTCCATGATGGGCCACTCGGCGGGCCGGGCGGCCGTCAGCCAGCCCGCGATCTTGGTGAGCAGCGCCTCGCCGGCCGCGTTCTCGGCGTGGCCCATGCCCGGCTCCAGCCACAATTCCGCAGGTCCGGCGGCCGCCAGCATGCGCGGGTGGTCCACCGGGAAGTACGGGTCGCGGTCGCCGTGCACGATCAGGAGCGGGGTCGGCGCGATCAGCGGGACGGCCTCGACGGGCGAGAGCGGCACCGGGTCCCAGTCCTCGGGATGGATCCGGGTGGCGAAGCCGAACCGGCCGACCAGCCGTCCGGCGCGCCGGGTCACCAGCCAGTGCACCCGCCGCATCGCGGGCGTACCGCGGTAGTACCAGCGGGCGGGCGCGCTGACCGCGGCCACTGCTTCCGTGCGCCCCCTCATGCTCCCCCTGTGCGTCGCCGCGTGCCGCAGCACCACGGACCCGCCCATCGAGAAGCCGACGGTCACCACGTGCTCGTACCCGAGTGATCTCGCCCACTCGACGGCCGCCGCGAGATCGAGCACCTCGCGGTCGCCGACGGTGGAGCGGCCGGCGGACTTCCCGTGCCCGCGGAAGGAGAAGGTCACCACGGCCGCGTACCGGGCGAACACGCCTGCCGCCCTTCGTACGGCGGGCCGGTCGGCCGATCCCGTGAATCCGTGCGCGACCACGATCGCGGTGTCGGTGGCACCCGTACGGCACGGTTCATAAACCGCCTCGATCCGGACACCGTCCGAGGTACACAGGGTTGCGCGCCGGGGTCCGGGAGTGATCGAGGAAACAGCTGAAGTGTGAAATCGGCCCTCTGCCTCGGAACTCATGTGGGCTATTCTCCTAGGCAGAGGATCCGGGCAACGCAGCCCCCGGGTCCTTTTGTGTTTCCCGGTCGTTGTTACGGACGGGTGAACAAACGCTCACAAAGGAGCTGCTCCCGGGGCGCGGGGGCAGACCCCACAAAGCAACACAAAGTACGAAGCAGTGCCGCAACGCCCCCGAGCTCCTGAGGAGCAGGGGGACCCCCTCCGCAGGGACCGAGGAGGAACAAGACGTTATGGGCGAGCGAACCGTGCACGATCCGAAGAAACCGACGACGCTGACCACGGCAGGTGGGGCGCGATGAGCTCTCTGCTGCTCCTGACCAATGCCCTTCAGCCGTCGACGGAGGTGCTCCCCGCCCTCGGCCTGCTTCTGCACAGCGTGCGGGTGGCCCCCGCCGAGGGCCCGGCCCTGGTCGACACCCCGGGTGCCGACGTCATCCTGATCGACGGCCGCCGCGACCTCCCGCAGGTGCGGTCGCTGTGCCAGCTGCTCCGCTCCACGGGACCGGGCTGTCCGCTGGTCCTGGTCGTCACCGAGGGCGGTCTGGCCGCCGTCACCGCCGACTGGGGCATCGACGACGTCCTGCTCGACACCGCGGGCCCGGCCGAGGTCGAGGCCCGGCTGCGGCTGGCCACCGGCCGCCAGCAGATCACGTCGGACGACTCCCCCATGGAGATCCGCAACGGCGACCTCTCCGTGGACGAGGCGACGTACAGCGCGAAGCTGAAGGGGCGGGTCCTCGACCTGACCTTCAAGGAGTTCGAGCTGCTCAAGTACCTCGCCCAGCACCCGGGCCGGGTGTTCACGCGCGCCCAGCTGCTCCAGGAGGTCTGGGGCTACGACTACTTCGGCGGCACCCGCACGGTCGACGTCCACGTACGACGGCTGCGGGCCAAGCTCGGTCCCGAGCACGAGTCGCTGATCGGTACCGTCCGCAATGTCGGATACCGCTTCGTGACACCGGAGAAGGTCGAACGCGCGGCCGAGGAGGCCAAGGCGCGGGCGGTCGTGGACGCGGCCACCGCCGAGGCGAAGGAAGCGGCCGTCCGCTCGCAGAAGCGACAGGCCGAGCAGCAGGCCGAGCGATAGGCCAAGCGGGTAGGTCATGCGCTAGGTCACACGTGGGGTACGACCTGCGATAAGGCCTGCCCAGCGGGAGGTCACCCCGCGTAGACTGCCGCGCGTGGCCAAGGTGACGCGGGACGATGTGGCGCGACTGGCGGGTACTTCGACCGCGGTCGTGAGCTACGTCATCAACAACGGACCCCGGCCGGTCGCCCCGGCCACGCGCGAGCGTGTCCTCGCCGCGATCAAGGAGTTGGGGTACCGGCCCGACCGGGTGGCCCAGGCGATGGCCTCGCGGCGCACCGACCTCATAGGCATGATCGTCCCCGATGCGCGGCAGCCGTTCTTCGCGGAGATGGCGCACGCCGTCGAACAGGCCGCCGCCGAGCGCGGAAAGATGGTCCTGGTCGGCAACTCCGACTACCTCGACGACCGCGAGGTGCACTATCTGCGGGCCTTCCTCGGCATGCGGGTCGCCGGTCTGATCCTGGTCAGCCAGGGCCCCAGCGAGCGGGCCGCGGCCGAGATCGACGCCTGGGACGCCCGGGTGGTGCTGCTGCACGAACGCCCCGAGGCCATCGACGACGTGGCGGTCGTCACCGACGACATCGGCGGCGCCCAGCTCGCCACCCGCCACCTCCTGGAACACGGCCATGAGTACGTCGCCTGCCTCGGCGGGGTCGAGTCGACCCCGGCTGTCGGCGACCCGGTGGCCGACCACGTGGAGGGCTGGCGCCGGGCCATGCTGGAGTCGGGCCGCTCGCTGGAGGGCCGGCTCTTCCAGGCCCCGTACAACCGGTACGACGCCTACAAGGTGGCGCTGGAGATCCTGGCCGGGCCCGAGCGGCCGCCGGCCATCTTCTGCTCGACCGACGACCAGGCGATCGGGGTGCTGCGGGCCGCCCGCGAGCTCCGCATCGACGTGCCGGGCGAGCTCGCCGTGGCGGGCTTCGACGACGTCAAGGAAGCGGCCCTGACCGATCCGCCGCTCACCACGATCGCCTCCGACCGGCCCGCCATGGCGCGGGCCGCCGTCGATCTGGTCCTGGACGACGCGCTGCGGGTGGCGGGGTCGCGCCGGGAGCGGCTGAAACAGTTCCCCTCGCGGCTCGTCGTACGCCGCTCCTGCGGCTGCGGGTAGTTCAGCCGGCCGTCGCCAAGGCGCCGCGAGGCGCCTTTATTTCGGGCAAACGCGGTTCTGCCGGGCTTCTTAACCGGTCCTCAGACTGCTCTCATGATCCGTCGCGAAGGTCATAGACATGACCGAGAGCCCCCGCCACAGCGGCGAGTACCCCGAGCAGCAGCCGAACCACTCTTCTGAGTCCTGGCAGCGAGCCAAGGACGACGCCCGGCGAGAGGCCGAGGCCTACGCGGCCGCCTACCCGCCGCCGCCCCCGTACCAGCCGACCGCCCCCGTCACCGCCGGCCCCGGCACCACCGTGTGGCCGGGCAGCCCGGCCGGCCACCCCGAGACCGCAGGGTTCCACGGGGGCGGCGACGGCGGCGGGGCCGTCCACCACCTCGCCGGGGCGGACGCGGGCCCGCCGAAGCCGCGCCGCACCAAGCGTTCGGTCGGCCTCCTCGCCGCCGTCGCCATCATCGCCGCGGCCATCGGCGGCGGCACCGCCGCCGTGGTCGAGCACTACGTCAGCAACGACGGCACCACCGTGGCCTCCGGCGTCAGCGGCACCAACGCCGCCAACAGCACCAACGGCACCGTCTCCGGCGTCGCCAAGGCCCTCATGCCGAGCATCGTCGAGATCAACGCGACGTCCGGCTCGGGCGAGTCGACCGGCGCGGGCGTGATCATCACCTCCGGCGGCGAGGTCATCACCAACAACCACGTCATCTCGGGCGCCAGCCAGATAAAGGTCAAGCTCAGCAACGGCAAGTCGTACCCCGCGAAGGTCGTCGGCACCGACCCCGACAAGGACCTCGCGCTGGTCAAGCTGGACGGGGCGAGCGGCCTCAAGCCCGCGAACCTCGGCGATTCCAGCAAGGTCGCGGTCGGCGACCAGGTCGTCGCGATCGGCTCCCCCGAGGGCCTCACGGGCACCGTCACCAGCGGCATCGTCTCCGCCCTCAACCGCGATGTCACCGTCGCCAAGGAGCAGGGCAACCAGGGACAGGGCCAGGGACAAGGCCAGGGGCGCGGGAACGGCGGCTGGCCGTTCGAGTTCGGCGGGCAGCAGTTCAACGGCGACACCGGGTCCTCGAAGACCACGTACAAGGCGCTCCAGACCGACGCCTCGCTCAACCCGGGCAACTCCGGCGGTGCGCTCATCGACATGAACGGCAACATCATCGGCATCAACTCCGCGATGTACTCGCCGAGTTCGAGCAGCGCGGGCGGCTCGTCGGCCGGCAGTGTCGGGCTCGGCTTCGCCATCCCGATCAACACCGTCAAGTCCGATCTCGCCGGCCTGCGCAGCGGCGGCAGCGGCGGCGCGAACACCGGCGGCAACAGCAACCAGGGCACCGGCAGCTCCGGGAACGGCTTCGGCGGCAGCTACTGACCCGCGCGGGGCCGTCAGGGTCTGTCCGGCGGATCACGGCCGGGGCCACGGCGCCCTGTCCGACCCTGACCCACCGGACACCCCTAGCCGCCCCGCGCCCCGCCGTCCGCGTGCGAGGCTGATGTCACCGAGCCGAAGAGAAGCAGAAGAAGGAACCCGCTCATGAGCCCCGCCGAGGACGAACCGCAGCGCATCCTGATCGTCGACGACGAGCCCGCCGTCCGCGAGGCGCTCCAGCGCAGTCTCGCCTTCGAGGGGTACGGCACCGAGGTCGCCGTCGACGGCCTCGACGCCCTCGCCAAGACGGACGCGTACCGGCCGGAGCTGATCGTCCTCGACATCCAGATGCCCCGCATGGACGGCCTGACCGCCTCCCGCAGGCTGCGCGCCGCCGGCTCCACCACCCCCATCCTGATGCTGACCGCACGCGACACGGTCGGCGACCGCGTCACCGGGCTCGACGCGGGCGCCGACGACTACCTGGTCAAGCCCTTCGAGCTGGACGAACTCTTCGCCCGCATCCGGGCGTTGCTCCGCCGCAGCTCGTACGCCGTCGACACGGGGACGGCCGGGCGGGACGAGGCCAACGTCCTCACCTTCGCGGACCTGCGGATGGACCTGTCGACGCGGGAGGTCACGCGCGGCAGCCGGGTGGTGGAGCTGACCCGCACCGAGTTCACCCTCCTGGAGATGTTCCTGGCCCACCCCCGCCAGGTGCTGACCCGCGAGCAGATCCTCAAGGCGGTCTGGGGCTTCGACTTCGAGCCGTCGTCCAACTCCCTCGACGTGTACGTGATGTACCTGCGCCGCAAGACGGAAGCGGGCGGCGAGCCGCGCCTCGTGCACACGGTGCGGGGTGTGGGGTACGCGCTGCGGCCGGGCGGCGCGGAGTGAACCGTCTGGTCCGGCGGTACCGCGCCATGCCGCTCCGCTCGCGCCTGGCCATGCTGGTCGCGACGGCGGTGGCGGTCGCGGTGGCTGCGGTGGCGGTGGCGTGCTGGCTGATGACCCGCGCCCAGTTGCACGCGGAACTCGACACGACCCTGCGCAACAGCAGCGCACCCCCCGAGTCGGTGGATGCCGCCCTGCGCAACTGCATCGCCCCCGGCGGCAGTTCCATCAGCACCAAACAGCGGTACAGCTTCGCCTACATCCAGGTCGTCCTGCCGGACGGCACGCGCTGCATGGCACCGAACGCGCAGCCCGTGAAGGTGCAGCAGCAGGACATCGCGGTGGCCACCGGCCGGCAGGGGAACACGCTGCACGACGGCGTCACCGACAGGGGCGAGGCCGTACGGGTCCACACGGTGCGCGAGAGCCTGCCCGGAGGGGTCGGCTCGATCGGCGTCAGCGTCTCCCGTCCGCTCACCGAGATCGACGCGGCGCTCAACCGGCTGGCCGTCCTGCTGGCCGGCCTCGCCGGAATCGGTGTGCTCGGCGCGGGCGCGGCCGGACTCTGGGTCGCGCGGACCGGGCTGCGGCCCGTGGACAAGCTGACCGGCGCGGTCGAGCACGTGGCGCGGACCGAGGACCTGACCGTCCGCATCCCCGTCGAGGGGGAGGACGAGATCGCCCGGCTCTCGCGTTCCTTCAACGCGATGACCGCCGCCCTCGCCTCCTCCCGCGACCGGCAGGCGCAGCTCATCGCGGACGCCGGCCACGAGCTGCGCACCCCGCTCACCTCGCTGCGTACGAACATCGAGCTGCTCGCCAGGAGCGAGGAGACCGGGCGGGCCATTCCGCCCGCCGACCGCAAGGCGCTCATGACGTCCGTCACCGCCCAGATGTCCGAACTGGCCTCCCTCATCGGCGACTTGCAGGAGCTGTCCCGGCCGGACGCGGTCCGCGAGGGGCCGCTGGAGGTGGTCGGCCTGCACGACATCACGCGGATCGCGCTCGACCGGGCCCGGCTGCGCGGCCCCGAGCTGACGATCACGGCACAGCTCGCGCCCTGGTACGTACGGGCCGAACCGGCCGCGTTGCAGCGGGCGGTCGTGAACGTGCTGGACAACGCGGTGAAGTTCAGCCCGCCGCGCGGCACGGTCACGGTCGTCCTGGACCGGGGCATCCTGACCGTCCGCGACCACGGCCCCGGCATCCCCGCCGATGACCTCCCGCACGTCTTCGAACGGTTCTGGCGCTCCCCGTCGGCCCGCGCGCTGCCCGGCTCGGGGCTCGGCCTGTCGATCGTGGCGCGTACGGTGCAGCACGCGGGAGGCGAGATCAGCCTCGCCCCGGCCGACGGCGGCGGCACGGCCGCCACGATCAGGCTGCCGGGGGCGCCGACCCCTCCCCCCGAGCTTCGAGCAGGTTAGCCAGCGCGCGCAGCCCGGCCACGATCTCCCGCCCGTCCGGGGCATGTCCGGGATCGGTGAGCCACTGGATCATCACGCCGGACATCAGCGCCAGGTGTACGGAGCCGAGAGTGCGCACGTCGGAGTCCTCGACCGCGTCCTCGGGCCCGCCGGTGAGCTGGGCGGTCACCCCCCGCCGCCCCTCGCGCTGTCCGACGGCGAGGATCTCGCGCAGTTCGGGCGAGGTCTGGGCGTGCACGAAGGCCTCGACGCTCGCCAGCCACAGCCAGCGGTGGCTCTCGAAGGTGCTGATCGTGCCGTCCCACAGGGCCGCGTACCGCTCGGCGGCCGAGCCGTCCCGGCCGGCCGGTCCGCCGCCCCCGGCGCCCCATTCCTCGATCGCCGCGATCAGCGCCTCGTTGAGCAGGGCCTCGCGGGAGCCGAAGTGGTAGCCGATGGCGGCCATCGACACCTTCGCGGCGGTGGCGATGTCGCGCACGGTGGTGCGCAGATAGCCCTTCTCCTCCAGGCAGCGCCTGGCACCGGCCAGCAGATCCTCACGGTTTCCCATGCCAGGGATGGTAACCAGCCACCTTGCGCAACCGCCTTATACAAACGTCTTGCACGCTTGCCCAAATCCTGCGTACAGTCATGGCTGCCACCAGCGACGAGGGAGCCCGACACCATGAACCGCCACGAGATGACGACCGCCGACGGACGCCGCCTGTCCTACCTGGACTTCGGCCCCGCCGACGGCCGCCCGCTGCTCGCCCTGCACGGCCACCTCTCGGAGGGCGCCTCCTTCGCGGACCTCGCGGCCGAACTCGGCCCCGAATGGCGGGTGATCGCGCCCGACCAGCGCGGCCACGGCGACTCCGACCGGGCCGCCGACTACACCCGCGCCGGGTACGTCGGCGACCTCCTCGCCCTCCTCGACCACCTGGGTCTGGACTCGGTCGTCGCCCTCGGCCACTCGCTGGGCGCCATCAACGCCTACCACCTGGCGGCCGAACACCCCACCCGCGTCACGGCGTTGGTCAACACCGACGCACCCGTCGACCTGCCGCACCTGGACCCGGGCCCCTTCGCCTTCCTCGCCCGCTTCCCCTACACGGCCGCCGACGAGGACGAACTCATCGCCGCCACCGCCCCGTTGGGCGCGCTGATCGCCCCCTCGATCCGCCCGCACGCCGACGGCGTACGGCTGGCCTTCCACCCCCAGGACACCATCGACTCCGAGCGTCTGGTGCACGGCGACCACTGGGCCACCTGGCTGGGCAGCGACTGTCCCGCCCTGCTGATCCACGCCGCCCGCAGCCAGGCGCTCCCGGCCGGGCAGGCCCGCGCGATGGCCGAACGCCGCCCGCACACCACCGCCGTCACCCTGGACACCGACCACTTCGTACAGCAGCAGGACCCGAAGGGCTTCGCGGCGGCGGTACGGGACTTCCTCGCCACGCTGTGAGCTCCCCCCGGGCGGGACCGACGGGACCCCGTACCGACCACCGCGGACCCGAAGCGGCGCCCGCCCCATCCGCGCGCCGCCCCGCCGTACCCTCGTAGACATGACAGACGCAGCCGTCCCCGCCCCGGCCTCCCGCGACATCCAGACGCTCGACGAGCTCAGTCACTCCCAGGCCCAGGCCGTCCTCGACCTGCTCGCCGAAGCCGCCCGCGGCGACGGGCAGCAGGCCGTTTCCGAGCAGGGGCGGCTCCAGTTGCGCGGCGGCCGGCGCGAGGGCGTCCGGCATTTTCTGCTGACCACGAGCGGCGTGCTCGCCGGGTACGCCCAGCTGGAGGACACCGACCCGGTCGAGGCGCCCGCCGCCGAACTCGTCGTGCACCCCGCGCACCGCGGCCACGGGCACGGGCGCGCCCTCGGCAGCGCGCTGCTCGGCGCGACCGGCAAGCGGCTGCGGGTCTGGGCGCACGGCGGGCACTCCGCGGCCCGCCACCTCGCGCAGGTCCTCGGCCTCACCCTGTTCCGCGAACTGCGCCAGCTGCGGCGCCCGTTGAGCCCGCTGGACATCGCGGAGCCGGTCTGGCCCGCGGGCGTCACCGTGCGCACCTTCACACCGGGCGACGACGACGCGGCCTGGCTCGCCGTGAACGCCGCCGCCTTCGCCCACCACCCCGAGCAGGGCTCCCTCACCCAGCGCGACCTGGACGACCGCAAGGCCGAGCCGTGGTTCGACCCCAAGGGCTTCTTCCTCGCGGAGAAGGACGGCGAGATCGTCGGCTTCCACTGGACCAAGGTGCACGCCGCGGAGCAGCTCGGCGAGGTGTACGTCGTCGGGATCCGGCCGGACGCGCAGGGCGGCGGCCTCGGCAAGGCCCTCACCGCGACCGGCCTGCGCCACCTCGCGGCCGAGGGGCTGCCCACCGCGATGCTGTACGTCGACGCCGACAACACCGCGGCCGTCACGGTCTACGAGCGCCTCGGCTTCACCACCCACGAGGTGGACCTGATGTACCGCGCGGAGTCGTAAGGGCCCGTCCTCTTGCCGCCGCCCGGCCGCGGCCGCATCCTGGGTGGCGGCCGCGCGCCGCGGCCCTGGGGGGTGTCCGGTGGGTCAGGGTCGGACAGGGCGCGGCGGCTGGTGCGGTGCATCGCAAGGCGCCGGAGCGGCCTGATAGCGGAGCTATCGGGACGTTTCGGCAACGCGGCGAGGTGCCGTGCCAGCCGCCGCGACCCCGGCCATGACCCACCGGACACCCCCTAGCCCCCCGGCGCCGACGCCCGGGGGCCGGAGTCCGCTTGCCCGCACGTCATGTCCTCGTAACCAGTCATTCAGACACGCTTGCGACCCTCACACAATGAAGCCGCCGGCGCCCGCCACCCGGAACGGAACTGTTCCCCCGCCCAGACCCTCCAGGGCGCTCACTCCCGCCCTCTCCGACGCGCTGGACTCACCCGACGCGCGGAACAATGGAGGCATGAGCCAGCAGCCCAGCGCCGAGGTCCCGCTCCAGCCCGCCCAGCCGTCCGTCGGTTCCATAGCCGCGCACCGGCCGCACACCCTCGCGGCCGCCGTTTCCGACCTGGAACCGGACATCGACGCCGACCTGGACGCCTACGAGGACGAGAGCGAGGGCGAGGAGCTTCCCTCGGGGCGCTTCCTGGACCGCGAACGCAGCTGGCTCGCGTTCAACGAGCGCGTCCTGGAGCTGGCCGAGGACCCGGCGACCCCGCTGCTCGAACGGGCGAACTTCCTGGCGATCTTCGCCTCGAACCTGGACGAGTTCTTCATGGTCCGGGTGGCCGGCCTCAAGCGCCGCATCGCGACCGGCGTCGCCACCCGCTCCGCCTCCGGCCTCCAGCCGCGCGAGGTGCTCGACCTGATCTGGACGCGCTCGCGCGAGCTCATGGCCCGGCACGCCGCCTGCTACCAGCAGGACGTCGCCCCGGCGCTCGCCGACGAGAGCATCCACCTGATCCGCTGGCCCGAGCTCACCGAGAAGGAGCAGGCCCGGCTCTTCACCCTGTTCCGGCAGCAGATCTTCCCGGTGCTCACCCCGCTGGCCGTGGACCCCGCGCACCCCTTCCCGTACATCTCGGGACTCTCGCTCAACCTCGCCGTGGTCGTCCGCAACCCGGTCTCCGGGCACCGCCACTTCGCCCGGGTGAAGGTGCCGCCGCTGCTCTCCCGGTTCCTGGAGGCCTCGCCGCAGCGCTACGTCCCCCTTGAGGACGTCATCGCCGCGCACCTGGAGGAGCTCTTCCCCGGGATGGAGGTCCTCGCGCACCACATGTTCCGGGTAACGCGCAATGAGGACCTGGAAGTTGAGGAGGACGACGCGGAGAACCTGCTCCAGGCGCTGGAGAAGGAGCTCATGCGGCGCCGGTTCGGCCCGCCGGTCCGCCTGGAGGTCGAGGAGTCCATCGACCCGTACGTACTCGACCTGCTGGTACGGGAGTTGAAGGTCTCCGACGCCGAGGTGTACCCGCTGCCGGGGCCGCTCGACCTGACCGGGCTCTTCGGGATCTCGGCGCTCGACCGGCCGGAGCTGAAGTTCCCCAAGTTCGTCGCGGGCACCCACCGCGACCTCGCCGAGGTCGAGTCCGCCTCCGCGCCCGACATATTCGCCGCGCTGCGCGAACGCGATGTGCTGCTGCACCACCCGTACGACTCGTTCTCCACCTCGGTGCAGGCCTTCCTGGAGCAGGCCGCCGGCGACCCGGACGTACTCGCCATCAAGCAGACGCTGTACCGGACTTCGGGCGACTCGCCGATCGTGGACGCGCTGATAGACGCCGCCGAGTCGGGCAAGCAGGTGCTCGTCCTGGTGGAGATCAAGGCGCGCTTCGACGAGCAGGCCAACATCAAGTGGGCGCGGAAGCTGGAGGAGTCCGGCTGCCACGTCGTCTACGGACTCGTCGGCCTCAAGACGCACTGCAAGCTGTCCCTCGTGGTGCGCCAGGAGGGCGACCTGCTGCGCCGCTACTCGCACGTCGGGACCGGCAACTACCACCCCAAGACGGCCCGGCTGTACGAGGACCTGGGGCTGCTGACCGCCGACCCGCAGGTCGGCGCCGACCTCTCCGACCTCTTCAACCGGCTCTCCGGCTACTCCCGCCGCGAGACCTACCGGCGGCTGCTCGTCGCCCCCAAGTCCCTGCGGGACGGCCTGATCGCGCGGATCAACAAGGAGATCGCCCACCAGCACGCCGGGCGGCCCGCCTACGTCCGCATCAAGGTCAACTCGATGGTCGACGAGGCCGTCATCGACGCCTGCTACCGGGCCAGCCAGGCGGGCGTGCCCGTCGACGTCTGGGTCCGCGGCATCTGCGCGATCCGGCCCGGCGTCACCGGGCTGTCCGAGAACGTACGGGTCCGTTCCGTCCTCGGACGCTTCCTCGAACACTCACGGATCTTCGCCTTCGGCAACGGCGGCGAGCCCGAAGTCTGGTTCGGCAGCGCCGACATGATGCACCGCAACCTCGACCGACGCATCGAGGCACTGGTCCGGGTCGCCGACCCGGCCCACCGCGCGGCCCTGAGCCGGCTCCTGGAGACCGGGATGTCGGACACCACCTCATCCTGGCACCTGGGCGCCGACGGGAACTGGACCCGGCGTGCGACCGATGCCGAGGGCCAGCCGCTGCGGCACGTACAGGAGATGCTGATAGACGCCCGGAGGCGCCGGCGTGCAACACCCTGACAACATCCCGGGACCGGACATGGCGGGCGAGGTCCTGGCCCCCTACCTCCACGCGCAGGCGGGGGAATTCCTGCGCGGCCTGCGCCTCCACCGGGAGGCGGGGCCCGACAACCACTCCACCGAGGAGGCCGCCCGCGCCCTGCGCGCGGCCGCCCGCCGCATCAGCGGCACCCTCCACACCTTCCGCCCGCTCCTCGACGGGGCGTGGGCCGACCAGCTGCGCGCCGAACTCGCCTGGCTGTCCGGCACGTTGGCGGCCGAGCACTCCCTCGGGGCCCGGCTCACCCGGCTCCTCGACGCCCTGCACCGGCTCTCCGGCAGCCGGGTGCCGCCGCCCCGCGGTGACACCGGCTCCCTCACGGTGGGCGCCGCCCGCGCCGGGGCGCTGCTCGACCGCCAGCTGACCCTGGCCCGCACCCGGGCCCACTCGGCGTCGCTCCAGGCGCTCGGCTCGTCCCGGTTCCACGCCGTGGCGGACGCGGTCGCGCTGCTGGCCAGCGAGGTGCCGCTGGCGCCGGCGGCCGCCGCCCACGCCGCCGAGGTGCTGGCGCCCGCGGCGCTGGACGCCGAGGACCGGCTGGAGCGGGCGGTGGCCGCGCTGCCGCTGGCCCGCGCGGCCCATCCGTACAACGCGGAGGCCCTGGTCCAGGAGAGCGAGAGCCAGGACAGCCCCTGGCACCAGGTGCGGCTGCTGCTGCGGCTGCACCGGTACGCCCAGGAAGCGCTGCACCACGGGCTCGGCGCCACCCTGCCCGCGGAGCGTCTGGTGGCGGCGGGCCGGGCCCTGGACCTGCACCGGGACGCCGCCGAGGCCGCCTCGGCGGCCGCCGCCGCGGCCCGCACACCCCGGATCGCCCCGGCCACCGCGTACACGCTCGGCGTGCTGCACGCCGACCAGCGGCACGAGGTGGAGGCGGCCCGCTTCGCCTTCCAGCGCGTCTGGCAGCCTGTGGTGGTGACGACAGCACCCTCGGCGACCACGGCCGCACCATGAGCACCGCACCCGACGGAACCGTCCTGGCGGCGGGGTGCGTCCTGTGGCGGCGCGCCACGTGGGGCGACCGGGTTCCCCAAGCTCTCAACTCCGTTCGAGCAGGGGAGGCCCCATTGGAGATCTGCCTCGTGCACCGGCCCAAGTACGGCGACTGGTCCCATCCCAAAGGGAAGCTGAAGCGGGGCGAGGCGCCGCTCGCGGGTGCGCTGCGCGAGGTACTCGAAGAGACTGGGTTCGCGTGCCTGCCCGGCGCGCGGCTGCCCACCGCCCACTACACGGACTCCCAGGGCCGGCCCAAGCGCGTCGACTACTGGGCGGCCGAGGCGGGCGAGGGCCGCTTCACCGCGTGCGCCGAGGTCGACCGGCTGCTGTGGCTGCCCCCGGCGGCCGCCCACCACCGGCTCACCCAGGCCCGCGACCGCCAACTGCTCCTGGCCCTGCTCGACACGCTCCACCAGGCCTGATCCCGGAGCGCACGCCGGCTGCCGATTCGGTTCCGTACGCCAGCTGAACACGAACCGGTAACGGTCGGCACCGCACTGCCCGCCACGGTTCACCTTCCGTTAACTCTCCCCCGCAGGCCGCTTCACCTGTTCTGTCTAATTTCGGCCTTACCCGGTGCAAGGCACCCCGCCCTCACCGCCCATCCACGCACGCCGCCGTACAACGGACGGAAACCGGCGGCTCCCGGAAGGAACACCCGAAAGTGAAGCTTCAGCGCAAGAACCGGCTCCGCGCCACCGCCCTCGGCGTCATCGCCGTGTCCAGCGCCCTGGCCCTCACGGCGTGCGGCAGCGACAACAACAGCGGCGGCGGGAGCACGGGCGGCACGGGCGGCACGGCCTCCGGGGCGGCCTCCAACGTGAAGTGCGACGGCGCCAAGGGCCAGCTCCTGGCGTCCGGCTCCTCCGCGCAGAAGAACGCCATGGACCTCTGGGTCAAGAACTACATGGCGGCCTGCAAGGACGCGCAGATCAACTACAAGTCCTCCTCCTCCGGCGAGGGCATCGTCGCCTTCACCCAGGGCACGGTCGGCTTCGCGGGCTCCGACTCGCCGCTCAACGCCCAGCAGGTCGCGGACTCCAAGAAGGTCTGCACCGGCGGCGGCCAGGGCATCAACCTCCCGATGGTCGGCGGCCCGATCGCGATCGGCTTCCACATCGACAACGTCGACAGCCTGGTCCTGGACGCCCCGACCCTCGCCAAGATCTTCAACGGCAAGATCACCAAGTGGAACGACGAGGCGATCACCAAGCTGAACCCGAGCGCCAAGCTCCCGGACCTGGCGATCCAGGCCTTCCACCGCTCCGAGGACTCCGGCACCACCGAGAACCTCACCAAGTACCTCAGCGCCACCGCCAAGGCCGACTGGTCGTACGCGCCCGCCAAGAAGTGGGCCGCCCCCGGCGGTCAGGCCGCGTCCGGCTCGGCCGGTGTCGCTGCCCAGGTCAAGCAGACCAACGGCGCGATCGGCTACTTCGAGCTCTCGTACGCCTCCTCCCAGTCGATCAAGACCGTGGACATCAACACCGGCGCCTCCGCCCCGGTCAAGGCCAGCTCGGCGAACGCCTCCACCGCCATCGCCGCCGCGAAGATCGCCGGCACCGGCAAGGACCTGGCGCTGAAGCTGGACTACACGACCAAGGCCGACAACGCGTACCCGATCGTCCTCGTGACGTACGAGATCGCCTGCGACAAGGGCAACAAGCCCGCCACCCTCGCCGCGGTCAAGTCCTTCCTCTCCTACACCGCCGGCGCCGACGGGCAGAAGCTGCTCACCGACGCCAGCTACGCGCCGATCCCGGCCGAGATCAACTCCAAGGTCATCGAGACCGTCAACTCCCTCTCGTAGAACCACAGTTGAGCCGCCGGGCCGAAGACCCGGCGGCTCGCGTGGGGCGGGGGCCCCGATCCGGCCCCCCAGCCACACCATCCGGTGCACCGCCGCCAGGGGACCCACCAGGTCCCCGCCCACAGACCGGAAAGACCATGTCTTCTTCCATAGCAACGGACACACCACCACCCGCCGCCCCGGCCCGCCGCAAGCAGTCCACCGGCCGCGCGGGTGACAAGATCTTCCTCGGACTCTCCCGGGGTTCCGGCATCTTCCTGCTGGTCGTCATGGCGGCCATCGCCGTCTTCCTCAGCGTCCGGGCCGGCATCGCGATCTCGAAGGACCAGGGCAACTTCCTGACCACCTTCGACTGGAACCCGGCCGGCAGCCCGCCGGCGTTCGGCATCGCGGTCCTGCTCTTCGGCACGGTCGTCAGCTCGATCATCGCGATGGCCATCGCCGTGCCGATCGCGGTCGGCATCGCCCTGTTCATCTCGCACTACGCGCCGCGCAAGCTGGCCGCACCCCTCGCGTACGTCGTCGACCTGCTCGCCGCCGTCCCGTCGATCGTCTACGGCATCTGGGGCGCCCTGTTCCTGGTGCCCTACCTCGGCGGCCTCAACGACTGGCTCGACAAGTACATGGGCTGGACCTACCTCTTCGAGAAGACCGAGGTCGGCGTCGCCCGCTCCATCTTCACCGTCGGCGTCCTGCTCGCGATCATGATCCTGCCGATCGTGACCAGCGTCAGCCGCGAGGTCTTCCTCCAGGTCCCGCGCATGAACGAGGAGGCGGCACTCGCCCTCGGCGCGACCCGCTGGGAGGTCATCCGCCTGTCGGTGCTGCCCTTCGGCCGCTCGGGCGTGATCTCCGCCTCGATGCTGGGCCTCGGCCGAGCGCTCGGCGAGACGATGGCCGTCGCCACGGTCCTGTCCCCGAGCTACATCATCTCGCTGCACCTGCTCAACGCGGGCGGCGGCACCTTCGCGCAGAACATCGCCGCGAAGTTCGACGAGGCCAACCAGCTCGGGCGCGACGCCCTGATCGCCTCGGGCCTCGTCCTCTTCATCCTCACCCTGCTGGTGAACGGCGCGGCCCGCATGATCATCGCGCGCCGCAAGGAGTACTCGGGGGCGAATGCCTGATGTCACACGCAGCCGTACAGGAAACCCGCCCGGCCACCCCGGCCCCCCGCAAGGGAAGCCTCAGCCACCGGGCACTGCCCCGCTGGGCCGGCGCCGGATTCGCGGTCGCCGCGGTCGCCCTCGGCGTGGGCATCGGCCTCGCCTTCGACCTGCAGAGCAAGGTCCAGTGGGGCCTGATATCAGCGCTCCTGTTCATCCTCATCTCGTACGCGGTCACCTCGGCCGTCGAGAACAAGCGGCAGGCCAAGGACCGGGTGGCGACCTCCCTGGTCTGGGTCTGCTTCATCCTCGCGGTGATCCCGCTGTTCTCCCTGCTGTGGACGACGATCAGCCGCGGCAGCAAGGTCCTCAACGGGTACTTCCTGTCCCACTCGATGGCCGGCGTCCCCGGCTTCGAGGCGGGCGGCGGTGTCTACCACGCGCTGATCGGCACCCTGGAGCAGGTGGGCCTGGCCACCCTGATCTCCGCGCCGCTCGGCCTGCTGACCGCGGTCTACCTGGTCGAGTACGGCAAGGGCGCGCTCGCCAAGGCCGTCACCTTCTTCGTGGACGTCATGACGGGCATCCCGTCGATCGTCGCCGGTCTCTTCATCCTCACGCTGATGCTGATGTTCCAGCTGGAGCCCTCCGGCTTCATGGGCTCGCTCGCGCTGTCGATCCTGATGATGCCGGTCGTGGTCCGCTCCACCGAGGAGATGCTCAAGCTCGTACCGAACGAGCTGCGCGAGGCCTCGCTCGCCCTCGGCGTACCGAAGTGGCGCACGATCCTGAAGGTGGTCATCCCGACCGCGCTCGGCGGCATCACCACGGGCGTCATGCTCGCGATCGCCCGCATCGCCGGCGAGACCGCCCCGATCATGCTGCTCGTCTTCGGCAGCCAGCTGATCAACACCAACCCCTTCTCGGGCGCCCAGTCCTCGCTCCCCTTCTACATCTGGGAGCAGTACCGGGTCGGCAGCGACGCGTCGTACGACCGCGCGTGGGCGGCCGCCCTAGTCCTGATCGCCTTCGTCATGATCCTCAACCTGGTGGCTCGCGGCATCGCCCGCTGGAAGGCCCCCAAGCACGGTCGCTGACGCGGCCAACTCAGCGACCCTTTCTCGCACGCTCGAAAGAAGCAGTGATTGTTATGGCCAAGCGAATCGACGTAAGCGGCCTCTCGGCCTACTACGGCGCCCACAAGGCGATAGACGACATCTCGATGACCGTCGAGCCGCGTTCCGTGACCGCCTTCATCGGCCCGTCCGGCTGCGGCAAGTCCACGTTCCTGCGCACCCTGAACCGCATGCACGAGGTCACCCCCGGCGGCCGCGTCGAGGGCAAGGTGCTCCTGGACGACGAGAACCTGTACGGCTCCGCGGTCGACCCGGTGGCGGTCCGCCGCACGGTCGGCATGGTCTTCCAGCGCCCCAACCCGTTCCCCACCATGTCGATCTTCGACAACGTGGCGGCGGGCCTGCGGCTGAACGGCAAGTTCAAGAAGTCCGAACTGGCCGACGTGGTGGAGAAGTCCCTCAAGGGCGCGAACCTCTGGAACGAGGTCAAGGACCGCCTCAACAAGCCCGGTTCGGGCCTCTCCGGCGGCCAGCAGCAGCGCCTGTGCATCGCGCGGGCGATCGCGGTGGAGCCGGACGTGCTGCTCATGGACGAGCCGTGCTCCGCGCTCGACCCGATCTCGACCCTCGCCATCGAGGACCTGATCGGCGAGCTGAAGGAGCGCTTCACGATCGTCATCGTGACGCACAACATGCAGCAGGCGGCGCGCGTCTCGGACCGTACGGCCTTCTTCAACCTCGCGGCGGTCGGGCAGCCCGGCAAGCTGATCGAGATCGACGAGACCGAGCGGATCTTCTCCAACCCCTCCGTGCAGGCCACGGAGGACTACATCTCGGGCCGCTTCGGATAAGCAGCCCCCTCGCACGTCTGCGGTGCTGCATGGCGGTGCCACCGCAAGACGAAGGGCCCGCCCCCTGGTGATCCCAGGGGGCGGGCCCATTTACGTGCTGCGAAAACCAAGCCCGTGCGGCAATTGAGGAGCGGGGGTCCGGGGGCGGAGCCCCCGGGACGGCCAGGATCAGCCGAAGAACAAGCGCACCACGAGATAGCTGCCGGCCGCGACCAGCGCCGCCGCCGGCATCGTGATGAACCAGCCCAGGATGATGTTCTTCGCGACCCCCCACCGCACCGCGTTGACCCGCTTGGTCGCCCCCACACCCATGATCGCCGAGGTGATCACATGCGTCGTGGAGATCGGCGCGTGGTACAGGAACGCGGACCCGAACATGATCGAGGCACCCGTGGTCTCCGCCGCGAACCCCTGCGGCGGATCCAGCTCGATGATCTTCCGGCCGAGCGTCCGCATGATGCGCCAGCCACCCGCGTACGTACCCAGCGACAGCATCCCCGCGCAGGCGATCTTCACCCAGATCGGGATCTCGTCCCCGGCGGACTGCACATCGGCGATGGTCAGCGCCATCACCACCACGCCCATGGTCTTCTGCGCGTCCTGGAGGCCGTGGCCGAGCGCCATGCCGGCCGCCGAGACGGTCTGCGCGATGCGGAATCCGCGCTTGGCCTTGTGCGGGTTGGCCTTGCGGAACATCCACAGGATCACGCACATCACGAGGTAGCCGACGATCAGACCGACCACCGGCGAGACGAACATCGGGATGACGACCTTGTCGAGCACCCCGGACCAGTACACCGTGGTGCCGCCCGCGAGCGCCGCCCCGACCATGCCGCCGAACAGGGCGTGCGACGACGAGGACGGCAGCCCGAAGTACCAGGTGACGAGGTTCCAGATGATCGCGCCGACCAGCGCGGCGAACAGGATCCCCATCCCCTTGTTGCCCTCGGGCGTGGAGATGAGCCCCTCGCTCACGGTCTTGGCGACCCCGCTGCCGAGGAAGGCACCGGCGAGGTTCATGACGGCGGCCATCGCGAGCGCGGCCCGCGGCGTCAGGGCCCGCGTCGAGACCGAGGTGGCGATCGCGTTCGCGGAGTCGTGGAAGCCGTTGGTGTACGTGAATCCGAGCGCGACCGCGATGGTGACGATCAGTGCAAAGGTGTCCACGGAGGTCAGGACTCCTTGACGGCGATGGTCTCCACCGTGTTCGCCACGTGCTCGAACGCGTCCGCGGCCTCTTCGAGCACGTCCACGATCTGCTTGAGCTTCAGCACCTCGATGGCGTCGTACTTGCCGTTGAAGAGGTGGGCGAGCAGCTTGCGGTGGATCTGGTCGGCCTGGTTCTCCAGGCGGTTGACCTCGATCCAGTACTCGGTCAGGTTGGACATCGTGCGCAGGTTGGGCATGGCCTCCGCGGTCAGCACGGCCGCCCGGTTGAGCACCTCGATCTGCTGCTCGACGCCCTTGGGCAGCTCCTCCACGTTGTAGAGGACGACGAGGTCGACGGCCTCCTCCATGAAGTCCATGATGTCGTCGAGGCAGGAGGCGAGGTTGTAGATGTCCTCGCGGTCGAAGGGCGTGATGAACGAGGAGTTCAGCTGGTGGAAGATCGCGTGGGTGGCGTCGTCCCCCGCGTGCTCCGCCGCCCGCATGCGCTCCGCGATCTCGGCCCGGGACGCGGAGTCCGCTCCGAGCAGTTCCATGAGGAGCTTCGAGCCCGTGACGATGTTGTCCGCGGATGCGGAGAACATGTCGTAGAAGCTCGTCTCCCTGGGGGTCAGACGAAAGCGCACGTGGGGTCCTCGGAGTGCTTGGGATTCGGTCAGGCTGATGCTAGGCGCATCATCCGGCCACGGCTAACCGGCGTTCTTCAGTGTCGCCCATCAGGCACAGTGCTCAGCACGGGCCCCCGCCGGGGAATCCGCAAATTCGGTACCATATACCCACGAGGGGTATCAAGCCCCTTGCCGGACTTGGCAGACCCAGACCCGGCAGACAACGGGAGGACGCGATGACGACCACCGAGGCGGCCGGCCCCCCGGTCGAGAACCCCGTGACCGATCACGACCACGGCGTGCACGGCTACCACAAGCAGAAGGACGAGCACCTCAAGCGGCTGCGCCGCATCGAGGGCCAGATCCGCGGCCTGCAACGGATGGTGGACGAGGACGTCTACTGCATCGACATACTCACCCAGGTCTCCGCGTCCACCAAGGCTCTGCAGTCCTTCGCCCTCCAGCTCCTGGAGGAGCACCTGCGCCACTGCGTGGCGGACGCCGCGGTGAAGGGCGGCGACGAGATCGACGCGAAGGTGGAGGAAGCGACGAAGGCCATCGCGCGCATGATGCGCACGTGAGCGGCAGGTAGGTGCGGGGCGCGGCGGCCCGACAGCCCCGGCCCGCAGCCGGCACCCCGGGAGGCGCCGCGACCGGCCGGCCTCGGCGGCCGCGGCCCGCGGGGCTACCCGCGAGCGGCCCGGCCGGCCGGGCCCTCCGGGGGCCGGGCGGGCTGCACCCCGTTCAGTACCGCGTCGATCAGGTCCGGGCTCAGCCGGTCCCCCTCCGCGGCCGACGCCGCGATCATCAATTCACCGCACAGCTCGATCTCGACGAGGGCCACGTGGTCCTGGACGGTCGCACCGCGAAGCGAAGCCACGCACATCACCTCTTCCTCGACCTCTTCCCACCGTCGTCTGCTCTGCTGCCCTGCTCGCCGTCGTCGGCTTCCTAGCGTAGGGAGAGGAACACGGACCGCGCATGGCACGGACGGACCATTTCCGCCACCGGTGCCCCACCTGAGGGGGCCATATCTGGCTGAGTTACGGCTGGATCTTCCCGTCGAAGATGTCCCGCCCGTCCGGCAGCCGTACGCTCACCGTCGCCCCGAACCCGTACAGCAGCGTGGTCGAGGCGACCGCGACGGGCCGCCCGTCGTTCACATAGCTGAACTGCTGCCGCACTTTGCGCAGCCGCCCCTCCTCGTCGACGTACGCGTCGAACGGAACCGCCCCCTTGGAGAACCCTTTCGCCACCTTCTCGGGAAGCGGGGCGCTGCCCCGGTAGTGCCGCACCTTGACCCCGGCCAGGTCCTCCTCGCCGACGTACGTCACACCCTGGGCGCGGCTCAGGAGTTCGGCGGCGGTGTACGGGTCGGTGGCGCCGCCGGTGACCAGGTTCCCGTCGGCGAGCGTGGCGGTGTCGATCCGTACCCATTTGTCGGCGGGGACTCCGGCGCCGCGGTTCTTCATGTAGAGCGCGCCCGGCGCGAGGAGCTCGGTGATCGGCTGCTGCCCGGCCGACCCGGCGGGCAAGTTGGGCAGCACCACCGCCAACTGCCCGGTCCTGCGCCGGAAGTCGTACGTGCCCTCGCCGCGGATCGTCACCCGGGTGCCCCCGGTGGCCATCTCCATCGAGGTGGTGGCCCGCGAACTCCCCGCCGCCACCAGCCGGTCGGCCGTCGCCCGCACCGTCGCGGCCGGGTCGCCCGACGCCCCGCTCGTGACCCTCGCGCTGGTTCCGCCGCAGCCGGCGGCCGTCGCGATCACCCCGCACACCAGCGCGCCGGCCACCACCGCACCCGCTCGACCAGCTCCGTGCCGTTGCATCACCATCGCCGCCAAACCCCCAACGCCCACCTGGCTTTGCCGTACCGCTTAACGACCGCGGTACTGCCCCCGTCACGCCCGCAGTACGGTGGTGAGGTGCCCCACCAGACCACCATCACGGAGCGCGGCAGCTTCGCCATCGCCCGCTGCTCCTGCGGCTGGACAGGCCCAGCCCGAAGAAGCCGCGACAAGGCCCGGACCGACGCCGAGGTACACCACCCCGCGAAACAGGGCCCCTGCGGTTGAGGAGCGGGGATCCGGGGGCGCTGTGCCCATCAGCGGCTCCGCCGCGGGCCCCGGTTCGGGAAGGGGCGGGGTGGGGAAGAAGCCAGCGCAGCGCCCCCCCACCCCCGGGAGCTCCCATGCGCCGCCGCACGCTCCTCGCCGCAGCCGCAACCACCCTCACCGCAACCGCGTGCAGCGGCGGCACCGCGAAGGACAGGCCGCCCCCGCCCCGCACCTCGACGGCAGCCTCCCCACCCCCCACCTGGCCCGCCCTCGCCCGCTCCCTCGACGGCAGACTCATCCGCCCCGGCGACGCCGACTACGCAACCGCCCGCCAGCTCTACAACACCCGCTTCGACAACCAGAGACCCGACGCCGTCGCCTACGTCGCCCACGAGGCGGACATACAGGAATGCCTCGCCTACGCCCGTGCCACCCGCACCCCCGTCGCCGTCCGCAGCGGTGGCCACGACTACGCCGGGTGGTCCTCGGGCACCGGCCGCCTCGTCATCGACGTGTCCCGCCTCAACGGCGTCGACGCCGACGGCACCATCGGCGCGGGCGCCCGGCTGGTCGACGTCTACACCGAGCTCTCGAAGAGCGGCCGCGCCATCCCGGGCGGCTCCTGCCCCACCGTCGCCGTCGCGGGCCTGACCCTCGGCGGCGGCCACGGCGTCACGTCCCGCGCGTACGGACTGACCTGCGACAGCCTGACCTCCGTCACCCTCATCACCGCCGACGGCCGGAAACTGACGGCGAGCGAGCAGCAGCACCCGGATCTGTTCTGGGCCCTGCGCGGCGCGGGGAACGGCAACTTCGGGGTGGTCACCGGCTTCGGCTTCCGTACGCACGAAGCCCCTCAGGGCGTCACCGCGTATCTGACCTGGCCCTGGCGGCAGGCGCAGGGGGTCATCGAGGCCTGGCAGGAGTGGGGGCCGGACCAGGGCGACGAGATCTGGTCCGCCGCGCATCTGGCCGGGGCGGCCGGCGGGGGCACCCCGACCGTGAACGTCGCCGCGTTCTCGATCGGCTCGTACGGCGATCTGCGCAACGCGCTCGACCGCCTCGCCGACCGCGCGGGCGCCCCCGACGCCTCGGTGTCCCTGCACCGCACCGGCTTCCAGGACGCGATGCTGCTGTACGCGGGCTGCTCCGCCTTCAGCCGGGCCCAGTGCCATCTGCCGGGCGCCACCCCGGGCCGCTCCCCGCAGGGCGTGCTCCAGCGCGAGACGTACGCCGCCCGCTCCGACTTCTACACCGAGCCGCTCCCCGCCGATGGCATACGGCAACTCCTCATCCGTACCGAGGAGTTCACCCGGATCGCGGCCTCGGACAACGGCGGCGAAGGCACCGTCGTGCTCACCGCGCTGGGCGGCGCGGTCAACCGGGTCGCCCCCGACGCCACGGCTTTCGTCCACCGCACCTCGCGGGTGCTCGCCCAGTACGTCGCCTCGTGGCGACCGGGCACGGCCGGCGCCGCCCAGCAGTCGTGGCTCGCCCGCACCCACGAGGCGCTGCGCCCCCATGCCTCGGGAGCGGCGTACCAGAACTACGCCGACCCGTCCCTGACCGACTGGCGTACGGCCTACTACGGCACGGCCGCACCGCGCCTGGCCGAGCTCAAGCAGCAGTACGACCCGGACAGGCTCTTCGACTTCCCCCAGGCGCTGTGACCGGGCCGGTCACGCCGCGAGGTCGCGCTCCTCGGACTCCGGCCGCTCGACCGCGCCGGGCGCGGCCGCGACCACCGTCAGCGCTTTGCGCGAGTGCACGAGCCGGCCGAGCCGCGGCGAGCGGGCGACGGCCGCGACGACCGGGGTGAGCAGCAGTTGGGCGAGCGGGGCGAGCAGCAGCGCGACGGCGGTGCCGAGCGCGAAGCCGCCCACGACATCGGTCGGGTAGTGCACGCCCATGTAGACCCGGCAGAAGCCTTCGAGCAGGGCGAGACCGAGGGCGATCAGGCCGAACTTCCGGTTGGCGACGAAGAGTCCGGCCGCGAGGCCCATGGCGATGGTGGAGTGGTCGCTGACGAACGAGAAGTCGGACTTGCCGGCGATCAGGACGTCCAGGCCCTTGTGGTCCACGAAGGGCCGCGGCCGGTGCACGAAGCCGCGGATGGGGATGTTGACCAGGACGGCGATGGCGGCGGCCAGCGGCGCCCAGACGATCGCGGCGACGGACGCGACCGCCGACCGCCGGTCCTCCCCGCGCCGCACGCTCCACCAGCACCACAGCACGACGAGCACGAGGCCGAGCAGGATCCCGTACTCACCGATGAATTCCATGACGCGGTCGAACCACGACGGGGCGTGCGTGGCGAGGCCGTTGATGTCGTAGAGCAGGCTGACATCGGGATTCGCTCCGTCGAATGCGAGTCCAGCCATGCTGCGGCCCCTTGCCTTGTTCCGTCCTGCTACCAACCCCCGTGGTCAGTACGTGCATCAGTCACTGTCCAGGAAACGCCCTTGGTGGCCGCCGCGTTCCACTCTCCACTGAATGATCACCGTGACGTTACCGAAGAGTGACTCATCGTCGCAGCTCAGGGCCTTGGCTTCACAGAGAGTTCCAGCCATCGGCAGACCTTGTTCAAGGGTCAAGCCCCTGATTTGAACGTGGGCAGCGCGGCCGCGCCGTCCTTGGTGACCCGGGTCGCGCCGAAGTAGTCGGGCGCGTCGATCTTGTCGAAGCGGATGACGGCGCCGGTGTAAGGGGCGTTGATCATGTACCCGCCACCGACGTAGAGCCCGACGTGGTGGATGGCCCGCGAATTGCCGAGGTCGGTCGAGAAGAACACCAGGTCGCCGGGGAGCAGTTCGTTCCGCGCGGGGTGCGGACCCGCGTTGTACTGGTCGTTGGCGACGCGCGGCAGCGTGATCCCGACGGTCTGGTACGCGGCCTGGGTCAACCCGGAGCAGTCGAACCGCCCCCCTTGCTCGGGCGTCCCCTCCCCACCCCAGAGATAGGGCGTACCGAGCTTCTGCTGAGCGAAATAGATGGCCCCGGCCGCCTGCTGAGAGGGCTGCACCCGGCCGACCGGCCGGGTGAAGCTCTTTTCGAGGGAGCGGATGGTCTTCACGTAGCCCTGGGTCTCGCTGATGCTCGGGACGCCGCCCGCCTTGATGACGCGGTACGCGCCCGCGTTATAGGCGGCGAGCATGTTGTCGCTCGTGTCCCCGGGTACGTCCTTGACGTATTTGGCCAATTCGCAGTCGTACGAGGCGGCTGACGGAATGGCATCGGCGGGATCCCAGATGTCCCGCTTGCCGTCTCCGTTGCCGTCGATGCCGTGGGTCTCCCACGTGCTCGGGATGAACTGCGCGATGCCGAGCGCGCCGGCGGGGCTGACGACCTTGGGATCCCAGCCGCTCTCCTGGTAGAGCTGGGCCGCGAGCAGCGCCGGGTTGAGGGCCGGGCAGAGGTTGCCCCACTTCTGGACGATCGCCTGGTAGGCCGCGGGCACCGCCCCCTTGGCGAGCCCCACGCCCGAGCCTCCGCCCAGGCCCGACGCGATCCCGGCCGCGGCCGAGTACGTGCCCACGACGAGCAGCGCGACGAAGCTCAGGCACACCCCGAGCCCGATCCCGCCGACCAACAAGACCTTGCGCACCCCTCAACCCTCCCCCATCCGGGCCGAATTCACCGCCGATTCGCCGGAGTGGCGCGGATCAGCCCGCCTTGAAACCGGTGCACACGATCGACGCGTACTCCTTCGGACCCTGCACGTGCTCGATGAGCATCGTCCAGTCCCCGGGGTCCTTGCCCACGTCGATCGCGGGGTGCTGCTTCCCCATGATCGTCTCGGTGAAGTCGTCCGGATAGGTGAACTCGACCCATTGGCCGAGCCCCTTGGTGAAGAGGTCGACGGGCTTGCTGGCGTAGCCGAGCGCGAGGTTCTGCTGGAACATGCCCGCGCTCGGGGCGCCGGTGTCCGGATCGATCGCGTGCGGCGGCTTGAGGACGATCGAGACGACGTAGGGCGCCTTGATGCCCGTCGCGTACGACTTCACCATGAAGCCGACCTTGAGCTTCCCGTTGAACACGTCCCGGTGCTCGGAACTGCCGAGTTCGGTCACCTCGGACACCGGGAAGTTCGGCCCGATCCGCTCCTCGGCGGGCAGCCCGCAGCTCTTCGACTGCGAGCTCCAGTAGTCGCGCGAGGGGTTGGTCTGCTCGATGTACCCGGGCGTGCCCACCGGCTTCGAGGCCCCGCCGGAGACATCGGCGCTCGGCATGGGACCCGGCGAACCGGACACGGCCGTCGAGGCCGAGGGCGCGCTCCCGGCCCGCGCCTCACCGCCGCCCCCGCTGTGGTCCGGCAGCCACCACACGACCCCGGCCCCGACCAGGCCGAGCACCAGAACGACCCCGGCCGCCGCGAGCCACGGCCCGGAGCGCCGCGTCTGCGGGGCGGACAGCGTGGTCGGCACATACGTGGCGGGCGGCGCGCCGGGCGCCGCGGTCGGCAGATCGTGCACCGACGCGGGAGTCGGCTGCGTCGTGTACGCCGGCGCCGCCTCCCCCTGGCTCACCAGGGGCCGGTAGAACGGGTCTTCCACCAGCGTCGAGTCCACCCCGCACGCCGCGATCACCTCGGCCGCGCCGGGCCGCTCGGCCGGGTCCTTGGCGACGCACGCCCGGATCAGCGCCGCAAGCCCCGCCTCGACCCCGGCGACATCGATCTCCTCGTGCACCGCCCGGTACGACACCGCGTCCATCGGCCCCGACCCGAACGGCGCCCGACCCGTGGCCGCGAAGGCGATCGTCGCCCCCAGGGCGAACACATCGGCCGCCGCCCCCACCTGATTGCGCATCAGAACCTCGGGCGCCGTGAACCCCGGCGTGCCGGGCGCGAGGCCCGTCTGCGTCAGGGCCGTGTCCGTCGCACCCTTCGCGATCCCGAAGTCGATCAGCTGCGGGCCCTGGGGCGAGAGGATCACGTTCTGGGGCTTGAGGTCGCGATGGGTGACCCCGTACGCGTGGACGCTCGCCAGCCCCTCCGCCAGCGCCGCGAACAGCCGGCGGCAGGTGTCGGCGGGGAACGCGCCCCGCTCGCGCACCGCATGAGAGAGCGTCGGCCCGGCGACGTACTCCGTCGCCAGCCAGTACGGCGCCGCGTCCAGCGACGCGTCGATCAGGTTCGCGGTGTACGCGCCGCGCACCGCCCGCACCGTCTCCGCCTCGCGCCGGAACCGGGTCAGGGCCTCGGGATGGTCGGTGATCTCATCCTTGATCACCTTGATGGCGACCAGCCGGCCCCCAGGGGAGCGCCCGAGATAGACCATCCCCATCCCGCCCGCCCCGAGACGAGCGAGCACCGCATACGTACCGATCCGTTCCGGATCCTGCTGAGGCCTGAGAGCATCCACCGCTCAACCCTGTCATGTGACCGTGCTCCGTCACATCCGGGGTCCGCGTCGTGATCACGGCAGGAGGCACGCGCAGGCGACGGACTGACTCGACGTCACTTCCGTCGCGCTGCCGGAGGCTTCGGCCGTCTGCGTCGATGTCGGCGCGGGCGCCGGGGGCGCCACCGGCTTCGGGTCGCCCGCCGACTCCGCCAGCTTGTACAGCGCCTTGGTGCGCTGGCCGAAGACGACACTGTACGACACATCGGGGTCGTCACCGCCGAACTCGTACCCGCCGATCACCCCCGCGACCGCCCCGCCCGCGACGACCCATGGGCTGCCGCTGGTGCCGCCGGGGAAGTTCGGGCAGTCGACGCGCTGCTGCTTGTCGCCGTCGGCGTTCGCCGTGTTCGTGCAGACCTGCGGGGCCTCGCTGTCGCCCGGGTAGCCGGTGACGGTGACCGGCTGCCCGGTCGTGCGGCCCGCGAACAACGGGGCGCTGCCCACCGCGTCCTCGACCTTCTTGCCGCCGTCCGAGCCGGGCCCGAGCACCGCGAAGGCGACGTCGCTGTCCTGGTCGCCGTCCTCGTTCCAACTGTCGTCCGCGTACACCGACTCCACCGGCCACGTCCCGTACGGCGCCGTCCCGTCCCGGTACGCCGGCACGAACACGGCCTTGCCGCCCTCCGACTCGTCCGGGGGCAGGCAGTGCGCGGCGGTGACGATGAGGTCGTGGCCCGAGCTGTGCACCACCGACGCGGTGCAGTAGTGCCCGCCGTCGAGATCCCCCTTGAACAGCGCGCCCACCCGGGCGTTGGCGGCCGTGGCCGGCGCCGGGGTGGTCAGGTCGCGCTCGCTCGCGTCACGGTCCCCGTACATCGGTATGACCATCAGGACCGCCACGGCCGACAGCGCGCCGAATCGTCCGCGCTTGACCGAGCACTTCGTCCCGGAGATGCCAGTGCGCTTCATCGGGGCGGCTCCTGGTGGTCGGCGGGCCTGCGAGGGACTGCGAACACTGTGACTCTCTCGGGCCCGGCTGAGAACGACCATGAACCTTTTCTGAGAAGTTTCTATGAACCGGCCCGTCGCACTCCGCCCGCTGTCCACCCCGTACCCCCGTCACCGGACGCCGACACGACAAGCGGCCCAAGGGTGTAACAACGACAGTCATTGCCCGGAGTCACTCTGCGTGATACATAGAGTGACCATACGCGTTTACGCATTCAACCGGTTCACCGCAGGTCAGGGCGGTGGTGCCGGTTCAGCCGTGCGGGGGCGGGTAAAGAGAGGCGCCAAGGCGTCCTACGCCGACGGTTTCATCAGCGAAGATAGAGCCTGACCCATGCCGTGCGGCAGGGGCTTCGAACTACCCGACAGGGGCGGTGAGTTACATGTACCTGGCAGCCGGAAAAGGCGACATCACCACCATCATCGGCGGAATCGCCCCCAACTGGGGGCCGTTCGGGACGCTCGGCAACGAGGCCCGCATCATGGTGGAGGTGGTGATGGCGGTCGCCATCCTCCTCTGCCTCGGCATCGCGGTCTGGGGCGCGGCCAAACAGCGGATCGGAGCGACGGCGCTGCGCGACACCTTCAGCGCCGAACAGGGCAAGGGCCTGATCGTGGCCGGCCTGACCGGAGTCTTCATCATCGGCTCGCTCGGCACGCTCTTCACCATCGTGTACGGCATGGCCGTCTGACCCCCTGTCAGTCGGCCCGTTCCCCCGAGCACCCCCCTCAACACCACCCGTCCGTCGTGCCCACCGGCAGAGGTTGCGTCTCCCTGATGTCGAGTCACCACACCGCGCCCGCGCGGGAACCAGCACGGCTACCGTCGTACTACGCGGATCCGCACACGGTCGAGGGGGCGCAGGCGGCATGAGTTTCGACGACGATCCGGGCCACGGCGGCGGCGACCCGTCCGACGACCGCTTCAGCACGCTCGGCGGCACGCGCCAGACCCGCACCCGCCTGCCCGAAGGCACCGGCGACGTGTACGGCGGCGCCCGCCGCCCCCAGCGCAACTCCCGCTCGCTGGTGATGGTGGTCGGCGTCGTGGTCCTGCTCGTCGCCGCGATCGCCTTCGCCAACCGGGGCAACGACTCGGGCTCCTCCACGGACACCCAGAACCCGAAGAAACCCGACACCCAGTCAACGGCCCCCACCGGCACGAACCCGGTCTCCGGCAAACAGGGGGGCATCGCCTCGGGCTTCGCCCAGACCGAGCAGGGGGCGCAGTCGGCGGCGGCGAATTACGCGGTGGCGCTGGGCTCGGAGGGCATGTTCAGCACCACCCGCCGCCACGAGATCGTGGGCACGGTGTACGCACCCGACGTCGCGGCAGCCCGGCAGGGCGACCTCGACAAGGTGTACTCCGCAAAGGACTTCCTGTCCCGGATCGGGCTCAATCCGGACGGCACTGCCCCCACCGGGCAGACCTTCATCTCCCGGATCAACCCGGTCGGCTCGAAGGCGGACAAGTTCGACGGCACCACCGCCAGCGTCTCCGTCTGGTATTCAGCACTCTTCGGCCTGGCCGGCGAAGGCTCCAAGAACCCGGTCTCCGAAAGCTGGTACACGAACACCTTCCAGCTCACGTGGGTCGGCGGGGACTGGAAGGTCACCGCCTTCACTCAGAAGGACGGCCCGGCGCCCGTCGGCCGTGACCAAGCCGCCGCTCCCGCCAAGGACATGTCCGATGCCGTGGAGCAGTTCGGAGGGTTCACGTATGCCCGGTAAGCCGCCCCGCCGCGCCTTCTCGGTCGCCGCCGCGTTCACAGCCGTCCAGACCGCCGCCGTGTTGCTCGCGAGCCGCGCGTACGCCGCCCCGTCCCCCTCCCCCACGCCGAGCGGGACACCGGGCGCCAGCCCGAGCCCGGCGGCGAGCAACAACCCGTGCGACCTCATCCGGGGCCCCGCCAGGGACTACTGCGAGAACGGCAATGCCCAGGGCGGGGCCAAACCCCCTACGGGGATCGACCCCACCCAGCCCGCCGACCCCCTCACCTCCCTGGCAAAGGGATGCGGTGACGCCGCCGCCTGGATCGTCGGGAAGTTGTCCGAGGCGGTGAAGGCGACGGCCACCGTCGACTTCACCAACCCCAGCTTCCGCACCCAGTACGCCGTCGTCTTCGCCGCCGCCACCTTCCTCACCCTCGTCCTGTGGCTGCTCGCCGTGGCCAAGCGCGCCATCCGCGGGGTGCCGCTGTCGACCGCGATCTCGGAAGCCGTCGGCTTCCTCTGGCTGACCGTGCTCGCGTCCGCCTTCACCCCGCTGATCCTGTACACCGTCGTCTCCGCGACCGACGCCGTCACCGAAGCCATCTCCAACGCGACCGGCAACCAGTCGGACGTCTTCTTCGGCTCGTTCTCGAACGCGCTCAAGAAGGGCACGAACATCGGCGGCGGCCCGATCATGCTGATCGTCGTCGCCCTGGTCTCGATCCTCGCCGCGGGCATCCTCTTCCTCGAACTGGTCGTCCGTGCCGCCCTGTTGTACGTCGGCGCCCTGCTCGGCACCGTCGTGTACGCGGGGCTCGTCGACAAGAACATGTGGGGCCACGTCCGCCGCTGGGCGGGCATCATGATCGCCGTGATCATGGTGAAACCGGTCATCGTCGTCGTCCTGGGCCTCGCGGGAGCCCTCTCCTCGGGCAAGGGGCCCGACTCCTTCTCGGCCGTCGTCTCCGGCCTCGCCATCATCCTGCTCGCCATCTTCGCCTCGGCGATGATCTACCGCTTCGTACCCGGCTTCGGCGACGAGATCGCCTCGGCCCGTACCAACCGGAAACAGGCCACCGACGGCTCGCAGGCCGCCGCCCTCATCTCCTCGCCCGCGGCCCTCGTCTCGCAGGGCATCAAGACCCACAGCGGCCGGGGCAACCAGGGGGGCGGGTCCGCCCAGGCCCGCCCCGCGAACGCCGTGTCCGGCGGCATGGCCGCCCACAGCAGCCGGAGTCCCAGCGGCGGGGTCGGCGGCGGAACTGTCCCCTCCGCCGCGCCTCCGCCACGCAGCGGCTCCGGCCCCACGGCAGGCACCCCGCACACTCACCGCCGCAACACCGGCGGCACCACAGGTAACAAGAACAGTGGAGGTGGAGGGCGTTGACGACCCAGTCCCAACCGGTCGCGCCCCGCCGTACGTATCTGATCGGCCGGGCCCGGCCGTCGGCCGTCGTCGGCAAGAACCGCGAGACCGGCGAGATCGTACTGATCATCGGCGGCGCGTTCCTCGGCATGATGTGCGGACTGCTCGTCCCCGTGCTCTCCCTGCGGATCGTGCTCCTGATGGGCTTCCCGTTCCTGGCCCTCGCCGCCGTGTACCTCCCCTACCGACGGCGCACGTTCTACAAGTGGTTCGAAATCAACCGCAGTTATAAGCGCTCGCTGCGGCGCGGCACCGCCTACCGCTCCAGCGCGGCAGAGGCGGGCGTGAGCCTCGACGGGCGCGAGGTCGAGATCGGGCCACCGCCCGGCATCGGCCACATCAACTGGCTCGCCGCCCCCTTCGGCCCGGACGAGATCGCGGTCCTGCTGCACGCGGACCGGCGCACCGTCACCGCCGCGATCGAGATCGAGGGGCCGGGCGTCGGCCTGCGCGACAGCGAGGACCAGGAGGCCCTGGTCGACCGGTTCGGCACTCTGCTCAAGCATGTCGCCAACGGCGACGGCTTCGTGACACGTCTTCAGATGCTGGCCCGTACGCTGCCCGCCGACCCCGACGCACACGCCAAGGACGTCGCCCAGCGCGGTGACACCAAGGCACCCGGCTGGCTGATGGAGTCCTACGACCAGCTCCAGTCCATGGTGTCCACCTCCAGCGAGCAGCACCGCGCCTACCTCGTGGCCTGCATGCAGTACACCCGCGAACTCGCCGCCGAGGCCCACGCGATGGCCCGCGCTGCCCACCCGCAGGCGGGCCGCAGGCTCGACCGCGACGCGGGCCTCGCGGTCGTCATGGCCCGTGAACTGACCGACATCTGCGCCCGGTTGGCGGAGGCCGACATCCGGGTACGCCAGCCGCTGGGCCAGAGCCGGCTCGCCTCGCTCGTGCACTCCATGTACGACCCGGACCACCCCATCGACCACATCCAGGCGATGACCAAGCGCAACGCCTGGCCGGCCGAGCTCGACGCCGTCGAGCCCACCTACCTCCAGGCCAAGACCCGGGAGTCCTCGACCCGGGCGCCCTGGTGCCATTCCACGGCCTGGGTGAAGGAGTGGCCGATGACCCCGGTCGGCGTCAACTTCCTCGCCCCGCTCCTCGTCCACACCCCGGACGTGATCCGTACGGTCGCCGTCTGCATGGACCTCGAACCGACCGAAGTCGCGATTGAGCGCATGCTCACGGAGAAGACCAACGACGAGGCCGAGGCGTCCCGCGCGGCCAAGATGAACCGCACCGTCGACCCGCGCGACATCGCCGCCCACGGCCGTCTCGACCAGCGCGGCGAGGACCTCGCGAGCGGCGCGGCGGGCGTCAACCTGGTCGGCTACATCACGGTGTCATCGCGTTCCCCGGAGGCCCTGGCCCGCGACAAGCGGACCATCCGGGCCTCCGCCGGCAAGTCGTATCTGAAGCTGGAGTGGTGCGACCGCGAGCACCACCGGGCCTTCGTCAACACCTTGCCGTTCGCGACCGGCATCCGCCGCTAGTTGAGAGGCAGTACCGCCATGCGAGATCCGCTGTCTCTCGTCACCGACGCCTTCACCGCCCTGCTGTTCGGCAAGGTGGAGACCACCCGGCTGCCCGTCCGCACCTCCACGGGCCAGGCCCAGGCCGTCTACCTGCCGACCGCCGCCCCCGGCCTCGGCGACTCCGGCGTGATCATCGGGCGCGAGGTGTACAGCGGCAAGGGCTACATCTACGACCCCTTCCAGCTGTACGGACAGCAGCTCCCGGCCCCGCACTGGCTGGTGCTCGGCGAGTCCGGCAACGGCAAGTCGGCCCTTGAAAAGACGTACGTACTACGGCAGTTGAGGTTCCGCGACCGGCAGGTGGTGGTGCTCGACGCGCAGGGCGAGGACGGCGTCGGCGAATGGAACCTCATCGCGCGCGAGCTGGGGATAACTCCCATCCGGCTCGACCCGATGACGGCGATGGACGGCGGCATCCGGCTCAACCCCCTCGACCCGGCGATCACGACGACGGGCCAGCTCGCCCTGCTTCGAACGATCATCGAAGTTGCGATGGGACACGGCCTGGACGAACGATCAGGATTCGCTCTCAAGGTCGCGCACGCCTACGTCAACGCCACGATCACGGACCGCCAGCCGGTCCTGACCGACATCGTGGATCAACTCCGCCATCCCGAGGCCGAGTCGGCGGAAGCGATGAACGTCGACATAGACGACGTACGGGCCTGGGGCCTGGACGTCGCCCTGGTGCTCGACCGCCTGGTCGACGGCGACCTGCGCGGAATGTTCGACGGCCCCACAACGGTGGGCATCGACCTCGACGCACCCCTCATCGTCTTCGACCTCTCCCACATCGATCGAAATTCGATCGCGATGCCGATCCTGATGGCGATCGTCGGCGTATGGCTGGAGCACACCTGGATCCGCCCCGACCGGAAGAAGCGCATCTTCCTGGTCGAGGAGGCCTGGCACATCATCAACAGCCCGTTCGTGGCCCAACTCTTCCAGCGGCTGCTGAAGTTCGGCCGCCGCCTCGGCCTGTCGTTCGTGGCGGTGGTCCACCACCTCTCGGACGTGGTGGACGGCGCGGCGGCGCGGGAAGCGGCGGCGATCCTCAAGATGGCCTCGACAAGGACGATCTACGCCCAGAAGGCCGACGAGGCGAGGGCGACCGGCCGGGTGCTCGGCCTGCCGCGCTGGGCCGTCGAAATCATCCCGACGCTCACCCCGGGCATCGCGGTGTGGGACGTCAACGGCAACGTCCAGGTGGTCAAACACCTGATCACGGAGCGAGAACGCCCCCTCGTCTTCACCGACCGAGCGATGACGGAGTCCGCCGCGACGGACGACATCCTGGCCGCGGAACTGCACTCCCAGCTCGATACGGAAACGGAGCGCCGAGCAGCACGCATGGAACAACAGCTGTCCGACGCACCCGACTCGTCCGAGTCCACGGTGGCCTGAAATGAGCGGAACCGGCACTCCCCGGGCCAACCAGCGCGGCATCCCGGACTCACTCCTGATCGGCCTGCTGGCCTTCCTTCTCGGCCTGACGGTACTGGTGTGGACGGCCACGGGCCTGGGCGGCCTCTTCGCCCACGGTTCCTGGCCCCCCGGCGTATCGTTCACGCACAGCCCCCTGGCCCTGCGCGCCCTGATCACCTCCCCCCACGACCTCCCATCCGCCTGGCCCGACACCCCACCGAGCTCCCTCTCGGGATACGGCCTGTTCTGGGGCCTCCTCATCGGCGAAATACTGGCCCTGCTCGTCCTGACGATCTTCGTGCTGGGGACGTTCACCCGGTGGAGAGCGGTAAGAGCGAGAACGAGGACGGCCGCGCCCCCAACCGCCCCCGCTTCGCCCCTTGTTGCGGGCCCCACCGACCCGGCTTCGCCCACCCTTGTGGGCAGTCGTTCCGCAGGGCAAGCGGGGGCTCCCCCGGTCGAGCGGAGCCGAGACCTCGGGGATGGGTGGGCACAGCGAACCCCGCCGGCCGGGACCCCGTTCACCGCCCCGCACTCCGCGCACCCTGCCACCCCGGAACCCGAACCCGCCCCGGTACAGGACCCCGCCTCCAGCCCGGTGGAGCAGATCCCCATTCCCCGTGCCGAACAACCAACCCCCCGCCTGCTCTTCGGCCCCCCGGAATCCCGCCGCCCTCAGGCAAGGCAGGCAATCCAGGACGCAGCGGGCCCAGCCCTGGTGGTCACCTCAGACCCCACCCTGTGGGCAGAGACAAAGGACGCCCGAGCCAAGCTCGGCCCCGTACACCTCTACGACCCGACCCACCGCTGCGACACCCCCGCCCGCCTCCACTGGTCCCCCACCAGCGGCTGCGAAGACCCCGACATCGCGGCCGCGAGGGCAGCCGCCCTCCTGGCCCCGGTCCGTCCCCGCGCCCGCATGGACACCGCCATGGCCGACACAGCGGAAATGCTCCTACGCTGCTGGCTGCACGCCGCCGCACTGGAGAGCCGCGACGGCAAGGCGACGAAGCAGCTGCACCGCTGGGCCCAGGGAACGGCCGTACACGAGTCCGTACGCATCCTCCGCACCCACCCCAAAGCGCAGAGCGGCGCCGCCGGCCTCCTGGAGTCCGCGCTCACCGCATACCCCGAACGCCGGGAAATCGCCCAGCAGTTGACGGCCCGAGCGCTGGCCTGCCTCTCCTCCATCCACATCCGCGACGCCTGCACACCAAACCGAGCAGATTCGCTCGCCCTGGAATCATTCGTGAACGAGGGGGGCACTCTTTATGTGGTGGGTGAAGCGATCGAGGACCCCCGATCCGATCCCGCCGCGATGCCCCTGCTCACGGCACTCGCCTCAGACGTGGTCGAGCGCGGCCGCCGCATGGCCGAACGGTCATCTGACGGTCGCCTCGACCCACCAATGACGCTCGTCCTGGACGACATCGCGGCTGTGGCTCCACTGCCCCTGCTACCGGAGCTCCTGTCGACCGGCCAGGACCAAGGCCTGCCGACCCTGGTCCTGCTCCGCTCCGCCGAACAGGCCCGAGCCCGCTGGACCGAAGCCCTGACGTGAGCCCGTACGCCCCAGGCACCACGACTGGTGTCGCAGGGACACCCCCCTAGGGCCGCACGACCTCCATCTCGAAGTCGACGCCCCCTGCATCACCGTTCAGCGGCACACTCACGCCGGTCGGTACGAAGCCGATCTTGCGGTAGAAGCCCTGGGCCCGGGGGTTGTCCTCGTGCACATAGAGCCGGATCCGCTCGATGGCCGGCTCCTCCAGGGACCAGGCCCACTCCATGGCGTCCTTGAAGAGCCGCTCGGTCAGGCCGGCCCCGCGGTGCTCGGCTCGTACGAACACACCCACCAAGTGCGCCTGCGGGGAAGCGATCTCGATCCCGAAAATGTCCTTGGCCCCGACCTGCTCCACCAGCACGACCACCGTGCCGACCAGCTCGCCGTCAGCTGCTTCGGCCACGAACTGCCGGGCCGAAGTGCCGTGCGAAACCCCGGCCGTCCGCTCCTGCCAGAACGAGTCCGGGCGCTCCAGCGCCTGCTCGGTGGTTTCGAGGAATGCGACGGGCGCGGCCGGATCGGCCAGCGCGACGAGCCGGAGCTCCTTCATCCGCAGCCATTCCTCGGCGCGGACCGGGCGAATCAGATAGTCCATGCGCTCATGCTGACCAGCGCACTGACCACCCGCAACGTGTTTTGCCACACCGCCTCGGGTGATTACGCAACTGCCCCCAAACGCGGAAAAGCCCCGCACCGTGATCCCGAAGGATCCTGGTGCGGGGCTTTCCCCAAAAATTATTCGGCGGCGTCCTACTCTCCCACAGGGTCCCCCCTGCAGTACCATCGGCGCTGAAAGGCTTAGCTTCCGGGTTCGGAATGTAACCGGGCGTTTC
>NZ_JBIWHT010000020.1:0-128477 GCF_044764265.1 Streptomyces sp. NPDC094147
AGACCCTCACCGAAGCCACCCGCTTCACCGACACCTGGGTCGACTTCGCCATCACCCGCAAGTCCTGGGGCTACGACGCCGACCAGCGGCCCTCCCCCCCCCCCCCCCCCCCCCCCCCCCCCCCCCGCCCCCCCCCCCCCCCCCCCCGGCCGGGGGGGGGGGGGCGGGGTGGGTGTTTTCCCACCCGCCCGCCCGTTCTGCCCGCTGCCTGGGTGAGGGACCAGTGGGTGGTGGCCCGCCGTTGACGGCGTGCGCGCCATGCATGGACGCCCACCTTCGGCGAGCCTCGCTTCCCACCCCACCCGCCCGTCCTGCCCCCTGACACAAGCCGAGCAACCACTGGGTAGCGGACCGCCATCGGCCACCCGCGCGCCATGCATGGACGCCCACCTTCGGCCGGCCTCGCTTCCCACCCCGCCCGCCCGTCCTGCCCCCTGACACAAGCCGAGCAACCACTGGGTGATGCCCCGCCATTGGCCACCCGCGCGCCGTGCGAGGGCTCGCGGGGCTGCCTACTTTCGCTTTGGCTTTTTGCGTGCCGCCGGGTTCCCCGTGCGGGTGCCTCGGCGGCGTTCGTACTGGGTTCGGGCCGTTTCGTATTCCGTGCGGTGCAGGGCTTCGCCGGGGGCCTCTGTGAACGTACGGAAGAAGTAGGCCAGCAGCGAGCCGATGAAGCCGATGGCCTTCAGGCCCTGGAGCGAGCGGTCCGCGTCGGGGTCGGCGGGGCGGGTCGAGAAGCCCTCCCAGGTCTTGCGGAACGCCAGCGCGCTGCAGATCGCGAACATCACCACGACCAGCACGTTCACGAATCCGCCGGTGTTCGCGATCTGCAGGCCCTCGTACGCGAGGCGCAGCACGAAGCACGCCGCCACCGCCGCGGCCAGCGAGCCGATCGCCGCGCCGGCTCGGCGCAGGCCGTATCCGTTGTCGTGGTCGACCCACGTCGTGCCGAAGAAACGGATCGGCTCGGGCTGCGGTCCGGTCGCGGCAGTCGCAGCGGGTGCCGCCTTGCCGTTTCGGGCATCGGCCGCGTTGCCTTCGTCGGCCCCGCTCCGGTCGACGGCGCCGCTGCCGGAAACGGCCTCCCTGCCGTCACCAGGCCCCTTCCGGCCGACGGCCCGCCCGCCGTCACCGAGCCCCGTCCCGGCACCGGCCCCGTTCCCGCCGTCCTCGGCCCCCTTGCCGCCCGCGGCGCTGTTCTCGCTCATGGGGTCGATTATCCCGGACCGGGGCGGCCGGAAGGCGCGGGGCGCAAGGCGCTTCGCGGGAAGTGGGGTTCGTCGGCTGCGGGCCGGTCGTGACTGATCGTGCCCATCGCGGCGGAGCCGCACGATGTCACAGCCCCGCGCCCCTTCAGGGCGCGGTATCGCACCGGACTTCCACAAGACCCCTCAGCCGCAGCGCGCCGCCACGTACCCGTCGCTTCCCGTCTTCACGTACGCGTCCGACACAAAGCGGCCGTTGCCGATATTGTCCCAGATGTTCGAGGTGCCGTACGGGCCCGAGACCGTCGTGCCCGGGGTCTGGCAGTTCACCGGGACCGTTGCGCCCTGGGGCAGGACGTCGACCACGGCGTAACCCGTGCCGGGGCCGCTGCGTACGTTCAGTTCGCAGCCCGGCGCCACCGGATAACGTGACATTTGCATCTCCCCCATCCGCTTCACTCTGTGTGCAACACGCAGGCTAGCAAGCCCCTCGGACCCGTACGCCCCATCGACTAGGCTCCGTCGGACGCGGGCGTACAACGGACACATGGGGGTGGGCCATGGCGTCGCCTCGCAGTATCGGGTTCGGGGCGGAGAGTGCCGAGGATCCGGAATCCGTCGGGGCCTACCGGCTCGAATCCGTACTCGGGTCGGGCGGCATGGGTGTGGTGCATCTGGCCACCTCCCCCTCCGGCATGCGGCTCGCCGTCAAGGTCGTGCACGCCCAGCACGCCGCCGATCCGGAATTCCGGGCGCGGTTCCGGCAGGAGGTGTCGGCGGCCCGGCGGGTCAGCGGGGCCTTCACCGCCTCCGTCGTGGACGCCGATCCGGATGCCGCCCGGCCCTGGATGGCCACCCTGCACATTCCGGGGCCCACCCTCGCCGAACGGGTCAAGGACAGCGGGCCGTTGGCCGCCGCGGAGGTGCGCCGGCTCGGGGCCGGGCTCGCCGAGGCGCTGCGCGACATCCACCGGGCCGGGGTGGTGCACCGCGACCTCAAGCCGAGCAACGTGCTGCTCGCCGCCGACGGGCCCAAGGTCATCGACTTCGGGATCTCGCGTCCGTACGACAGTGATCTGCGGACGGAGACCGGAAAGCTGATCGGTACGCCGCCGTTCATGGCTCCCGAGCAGTTCCAGCGGCCCCGCGAGGTCGGGCCCGCCGCGGACGTGTTCGCCATGGGGGCGGTACTCGTGCACGCCGCCACCGGCAGCGGGCCCTTCGACTCGGAGTCGCCGTACGTCGTCGCGTACCAAGTGGTGCACAACGAGCCGGACTTGGGCGGCGTGCCCGAGGATCTCGTACCGGTGCTCCGCGGCTGCCTCGCCAAGAATCCCGCCGACCGGCCCACCCCGGACGAGCTGATGTCCGCACTGCGGTCCGCCGCGTACGGGTCAGAGGCCTCCATCCCGACGCAGCGGTTCCAGAACCCGGTGCGGGACGAGGGTTCCTCCGGCGAGGAACGTTCCTCCGGTGGCGGCAGGAAGGGGCCGGCACGCCGTCGTACCCGCTGGGTCCTCGCCGCGCTCGCGCTCGTAGGGGTCGCCGGCGCAGGTCTGGCGGGCGTGCAGGCGCTGCCCGACGGGACCGGTACCGAGACCGCGGCCGCCGCCCCCAAGCAGGCCGGTGCTCCTCAATTCCGGCCCTGGACAGTGCAGTTGCCCGGAAGCGGTGGCGAGAACCGGGTGGCCTTCTGCTCCGTCGGCGGCCATGGCGACGACGGCCGCTCGCTCTACTGCGCCGCGCCCGGCGTCTCCGTCGCCCGGCTCGATCCCTTCAGCGGGAAGGTGCTGTGGTCCGTGCCCGGGGCGGGCGCCGCCATACTCTCCGACGACCTCGCCCCGGTCGTCGCCGGCGGCCGGGTGCTCGTGCGGGTTCCCGGGGGCGGGGCCCTGCGCGCCTACGACCCCGGCACCGGGAAGCAGGTGTGGTCCGCGGACGTTTCGGCGTACTCCGGAGTGCATCCCGCGGGCGACACCGTGCTGCTGTCCACCGCCGACGGGCAGGTCACCGCGCTCAACTCCCTTACCGGGGTGGAGAAATGGCGGAAGCGGGTCGGGGACCGGCGGTCGCAGTGGCTGATGTCCGGCGAAGGTGAGGGGGGTACGCCCGGCAACGGCAAGGCGGCCGGGGCCCAGACCGGCGACGGCAAGGGGCTCGCGTTCGTCGCCACGCCCTCCGCCGACGGCGCCTCGACCTCCGTCGCCGCCGTTGATCCGGCCACCGGCGCCGTGCGGTGGCAGAGCCGCGTCGACGGGCGGCTCCACCCGGTCGCGGCCGACGCCAAGGCCCTGTTCCTGCTGACGACCGACCCCAGCGGGTTCACCTCGGCCGTCGTACGCCTCGACACCGCCACCCGTGCCGTCCGCCGCACCCCGCTCGCCGCACCGCTCGACCAGGCGCAGGCCGGGGCCGAAGGGGACACGGTGTACGTCTTCGGGGCGGGCGGGGCGCTCGTCGCGGTGGACTCGGTACGCGGCGGAGAGAGGTGGCGGCTCGACACCGGCGTGGCTCGCGCCTCGCGGCCCGTCGCCTCGGACGGCCGGGTGTATCTGACCGGCGCCGACGGCAGGCTGCTCGCCTTCGACGCCCGCAAGGGCGTGCTCGCCGGGCAGACCAACCCCCGTATGAACGGCGGGCGTTACACCTTCACGCCCGCCCTTCCCGCACCGCTCACCGCCGGGGGCAAGGTGTATGCCGCCGCCCCCGACGGGTCGGTGTTCGCGGTCGATCCCGGTGATGTCGCCACCTGGTAGGGCGGCGACAGCCGTACCGGGACCGCCGCGTCAGCCCAGTTTCGAGACGTCGCGGACCGCGCCGCGGTCGGCGCTGGTGGCCATCGCCGCGTAGGCGCGCAGCGCGGCCGAGACCTTGCGCTCGCGGTCCTTCGGGGCGTACACCCCGTTCAGCGCCTCGCGGCGGGTCGCCAACTCGGCGTCGGGGACCAGGAGTTGGATCGTACGGTTCGGGATGTCGATCCGGATGCGGTCGCCGTCCTCGACCAGCGCGATGGTGCCGCCGGACGCCGCCTCGGGCGAGGCGTGGCCGATGGAGAGGCCCGAGGTGCCGCCGGAGAAGCGGCCGTCGGTGATCAGCGCGCAGGTCTTGCCGAGGCCGCGGCCCTTGAGGAACGACGTCGGGTACAGCATCTCCTGCATGCCGGGGCCGCCCTTGGGGCCCTCGTAGCGGATCACCACGACGTCGCCGTGCGTGATCTCCTTGCGGAGGATCTTGTCGACGGCCTCCTCCTGCGACTCGCAGACGACCGCGGGCCCCTCGAAGGTCCAGATCGACTCGTCGACGCCGGCCGTCTTCACGACGCAGCCGTCCTCGGCGAGGTTGCCGTGCAGGACCGCGAGGCCGCCGTCCTTGCTGTACGCGTGGGCCGCGTCCCGGATGCAGCCCTCGGCGGCGTCGGTGTCCAGGGTGTCCCAGCGCTCGGACTGCGAGAACGCCGTGGCGGAGCGGACGCAGCCGGGGGCCGCGTGCCACAGCTCGACCGCCTCGGCGGACGGGGAGCCTCCGCGCACGTCCCAGGTGTCCAGCCACTCCTTGATGGAGCGGGAGTGGACGGTGTGCACGTCCTCGTTGAGCAGGCCCGCGCGGTACAGCTCGCCGAGGATCGCGGGGATGCCGCCGGCGCGGTGCACGTCCTCCATGTAGTACGTGCGGTTCTTGGCGACGTTCGGGGCGACCTTGGCCAGGCACGGGACGCGGCGGCTGATGGCGTCCATGTCCGCGAGGCCGTAGTCCAGCTCGGCCTCCTGGGCGGCGGCCAGCAGGTGCAGGATCGTGTTGGTGGAGCCGCCCATGGCGATGTCGAGCGCCATGGCGTTCTCGAACGCGGCGCGGGTCGCGATGGAGCGCGGGAGGACCGAGTGGTCGTCCTGCTCGTAGTGCCGCTTGGTGATCTCGACGACCGTGCGGGCCGCGTTCTCGTACAGGGCGCGGCGGGCGGTGTGGGTCGCCAGGACCGAGCCGTTGCCGGGCAGGCTCAGGCCGATGGCCTCGGTCAGGCAGTTCATCGAGTTGGCGGTGAACATGCCGGAACAGGAGCCGCAGGTGGGGCAGGCGTTCTCCTCGATGCGGAGGATGTCCTCGTCGGAGATCTTGTCGTTGACGGCGTCCGAGATCGCGTCGACCAGGTCGAGCGTACGGACCGTGCCGTCGACCAGGGTCGCCTTGCCGGCCTCCATCGGGCCGCCGGAGACGAAGACGGTGGGGATGTTGAGGCGGAGCGCCGCCATCAGCATGCCGGGGGTGATCTTGTCGCAGTTGGAGATGCAGATCAGGGCGTCCGCGCAGTGCGCCTCGACCATGTACTCCACGCTGTCCGCGATGAGGTCGCGGGAGGGGAGGCTGTAGAGCATGCCGCCGTGGCCCATCGCGATGCCGTCGTCCACGGCGATCGTGTTGAACTCGCGGGGCACCGCGCCAGCGGCCAGGATGGCCTCGCTCACGATGCGGCCGACCGGGGCGAGGTGGGTGTGGCCCGGCACGAACTCGGTGAAGCTGTTCGCCACGGCGATGATCGGCTTGCCGATGTCCTCGCTCGCTACACCGGAGGCCCGCATAAGGGCGCGGGCGCCCGCCATGTTGCGGCCGTGGGTGACTGTGCGGGACCTCAGCTCGGGCATCGTCGCTCGTCTCCTTCAGACAGGGTGGGCTGTCTGCGAGCCTACGCCGGTGCTCCAAGATTTGGACAGGGTGTCTGGATGCCGAGACGGCCGGCTCGCCCTTTGGTCAGGGGGCTGCGCGGGCCGAGGGCCAGGGGGAACCCCCATGACGGGCTGGGAACTGCGGCGGGCCTCAGCCGAAAACCAAGCCCCTCCGGCGAGTGCCGGCTCAGGCCTCCGTCAAGTACCTCTGGAGCGTCGGTGCGACCAGGGTCACGATCGACTCCGGGTCCGCCGAGGCCAGGGGCTCCACCTCCAGTACGTACCGCAGGATCGCGATTCCGATCATGTGGGACGCCGCCAGTTCCGCGCGGAAGCGGGGGTCGGGGACCTTCAGGTCGGCCGCCACGCGCTCCAGGAGGCGGCGCAGCACGAACCCGCGCAGGACCTTCGCCGCCGCCTCGTGGGTGAGCGCCGAGCGGATCACGGCGATCAGCGGGGTGCGCGTCGCCGGGTTCTCCCAGACGGAGAGGAAGTAGCGGGCGAGGCGTTCGCCCACGCCGTCGAGGTCGCGGCCGAGGACCGCCGACAGCGTCAGCGCCGGTTCGAAGTCGACTTCGACGGCCGCCGCGAAGACCTCGTCCTTCGTGCCGAAGTAGTGGTGGACGAGCGCCGCGTCGACCCCGGCCGCCTTGGCGATGCCGCGCACGGACGTCTTGTCGTAGCCCCGGCCGGAGAACTCGGCGCGGGCCGCGGCCAGGATGCGTTCGCGGGCGCCGGGTCCCGCCTCGACGGAGGCCCGCGGCGGGCGGCCGCGGCGGCGCGGGGTGGCCGGGCCCGTGCCGTCCGGGTAGTCCGTCATGCGCGGCGGGCCGGGGCGGACGCCAGGTGCAGCCGGGTGAAGGCGAGCGCCTCCGCGAGGTCGGCCTCGCGTTCGGCCGCGGACATGGCGCGCCGGGTGTTGACCTCGATGACGACGTGTCCGCCGAAGCCGGTCAGGGCGAGGCGTTCGAGGAGTTCCGCGCACGGCTGGGTGCCGCGGCCCGGCACCAGGTGTTCGTCCTTGGCCGAGCCGCGCCCGTCGGCGAGGTGGACGTGGGCGAGCCGGTCGCCCATCCGGTCGACCATGGCCAGCGCGTCCGTACGGGAGGTCGCGGCGTGCGAGAGGTCGACCGTGAAGTTGCGGTAGTCGTCCTTGGTGACGTCCCAGTCGGGGGCGTACGCCAGCATTTCGCGGTCCCGGTAGCGCCACGGGTACATGTTCTCGACGGCGAATCGCACATCGGTCTCGTCGGCCATCCGCCAGATGCCGCTGACGAAGTCGCGGGAGTACTGGCGCTGCCAGCGGAACGGGGGATGGACCACCACCGTGGAGGCGCCGAGCCGCTCCGCCGCCGACCGGGCCCGCTGGAGCTTGACCCAGGGATCGGTGGACCAGACCCGCTGGGTGATCAGCAGACACGGCGCGTGGACGGCCAGGATCGGCACCTGGTGGTAGTCGGAGAGCCGCCGCAGGGCTTCGATGTCCTGGCTGACGGGGTCGGTCCAGACCATGACCTCGACGCCGTCGTAGCCCAGGCGCGCGGCGATCTCGAAGGCCGTCGCCGTCGACTCCGGATAGACCGAGGCCGTCGACAGGGCGACCTTCGCATCCGGGATGCGCACCACTGGATCTGCCACGGAGACAGGGTACGGGCCCCCGCCGCCGGGCGGGGAGGCGGTCCGGGGAGCCCGACGAACGTCACACTCACCGGTAACGACGAACGTCGCACTCGCCGGTATCCGAACCCGTCACTCCGCCGGAAGGTGGTCGAGGTGGCGCAGGATCACGCCCTCGCGCAGCGCCCAGGGGCAGACCTCCAGCTCATCGATGGCGAACAGGTCCATCGCGCCCTCCGCGACCAGCGCCCCGGCGAGCAGCTGGCGCGCCCGGCCCTCGGAGACACCGGGCAGCGTGGCGCGCTGCTCGGCCGTCATGGCGGCGAGCTTGGGCACCCACTCCTCAAGTGAGCCACGACTCAGAGTGCGCTGGACGTAGGCCCCCTCACTGGACCGGGCGGCCCCCGCGATCCGGGCGAGCTGCTTGAACGTCTTCGACGTGGCCACCACGTGGTCGGGCCGGCCCGAGCGCGTGAACTCGCCGACGGTCCCCGCGATCTGGGCCCGTACGTGCCGGCGCAGCGCCCGTACGTCGGCCGGGTCCGGCGGGTCGCCCGGCAGCCAGGCGGCGGTCAGCCGTCCGGCGCCCAGCGGCAGCGACACCGCCGCGTCGGGATCCTCGTCGATGCCGTACGCGACTTCGAGGGAGCCGCCGCCGATGTCGAGCAGGAGCAGCTTCCCGGCCGACCAGCCGTACCAGCGGCGGGCCGCCAGAAAGGTGAGCCGGGCCTCCTCCTCGCCGGACAGGACCGGCAGCTCCACGCCGGTCTCGTCGCGGACCCGGGCGATCACCTGGTCGATGTTGCTGGCCTCGCGGACCGCGGAGGTCGCGAAGGGCAGCAGTTCCTGGACACCCTTGTCCTCGGCGGCCATAAGCGCGCCGCTGATCGTGGCGACCAGCCGGTCTACGCCTTCCGGTCCGATCGCACCGTCCCCGTCGAGGAGTTCGGCGAGCCGCAGCTCCGCCTTGTGCGAGTGCGCGGGCAGCGGCGCGGCACCGGCGTGCGCGTCCACCACCAGCAGATGAACCGTGTTCGACCCCACATCGAGGACTCCGAGTCTCATGGAGTGAACGCTACTGCGCGTGCGGACACGGGCTCGGACATACGCTTGACCCGTGCCAAAGACGAAAAAGGCGAAGCCGGGCAAAGCCGGGGCCGCGAAGAACCCCGCCCAGCGGACCCAGGACGAGCAGGGGATCGACTTCCCGCGCGCCTGGGTCGAATTCCCCGACCCCGCCGACGACGAGCAGGTCTTCCGCTGCGACCTGACCTGGCTCACCTCGCGGTGGACCTGCATCTTCGGCAGCGGCTGCCAGGGCATCGAGGCGGGCCGGGCCGACGACGGCTGCTGCACGCTGGGTGCCCACTTCTCCGAGAAGGACGACGAGAAGCGGGTGGCCGGGCACGTGGCGCGGCTCACCCCTGAGCTGTGGCAGTTCCACGACGTGGGCACCGAGTCGGGCTGGATCCAGACCGACGACGACGGCGAGCGCCAGACCCGCCGCTGGAAGGGTTCCTGCATCTTCCAGAACCGGCCGGGTTTCGCGGGCGGCGCCGGCTGCTCGCTGCACATCCTGGCCCTGAAGGAGGGCAAGGAGCCGCTGGAGACCAAGCCGGACGTGTGCTGGCAGCTGCCGGTGCGCCGGACGTACGACTGGATCGAGCGGCCCGACGACACCAAGGTGCTGCAGATCTCGATCGGCGAGTACGACCGCCGCGGCTGGGGTCCGGGCGGCCACGACCTGCACTGGTGGTGCACCTCGGCGACCTCCGCCCACGGCGCGGGCGAGCCGGTGTACGTGACGTACAAGCCGGAGCTGACCGAGCTCATGGGCAAGAAGGCGTACGGCGTGCTCGTGGAGCAGTGCGAGGCGCGGCTCGCCTCGCAGCTGCCGCTGGTCGCCCCCCACCCGGCCGACCCCAAGCGGTAACCGGCTTACGGATTACGGCAGTTGGGCCCCTCCCGGTCAGCCCTTGTGGGTGGCCGGGGGTGGCGGCGGGGTCCGGGTCGGCGAGGCGGGCGGGGTCGGCGTCGGGCTGGACGTCGGCCGTGGCGGCGTGGGCGCGGGGCTGCTCGGCGGGCTCTGCGCGGGCGGGGTCGACGGCGGCGCGCTGGATCCGGGCGGGCCGGGGTGGCCCGGGTCGCCGGGGCTGGGCGAGGCCGGCGGGCCGACCGGGGTGCCGTCGCCCGAGATGCGTACCGCGGCGCCCGAGGGCTCGACCTCGACCCGTACCGACCAGGCGTGGTGCGGCTCCTGGGCGTGCTCGACGCGGATGTACACGGTGACGCTGCGGCCGGGCGCGAGCCGGCCCGCGCTCTGGCTGAAGGAGAGCCAGGGGGCGTGGCTGCGCAGCGACCAGTCGACCGGTGAGCCCCCGGTCGAGGTGAGCGTGAGCACGGTCGTGTCGCCCGCCGAGCTCGCCGCGACCGCGAGCCGGCCGGGGCCCGCCGGGGCGGCCGAGGGGCTGATGACCTCGACGGAGACGTCGGGGGCGCGGCTGCCGGCGGTGAAGCGGCCGTCGGGTTCGCTGCGGGCGTTGCCCGCGTTCTCGTAGCGGTCGTACGGGTGCCCGTTCAGCCCGCCCGGAGTGTCGGCCTCGCTGGCGGTGACCTTCGTGCCGCCGTGGGTCTCGCCGGTGGACGGGGCGCCGCGGTAGGCGGCCCAGAGCGCGAAGACGGGCGCCGCGACGACGGTCGCCACGACGGTGGTGGTCACCGCCCTCGCCCGCAGCCGGTCGCGCCGGGCGGCCCGGTCCTTGGGGTCCATCGGGAACCCGGTCCGGTCGAAGCGCGGGGCCCCGCCGCGCGTCCGCGGCACATTCAGCATCGCGGCCTGCGCGGCGGCCCGCGGCGCCTCGGCCAGCGGCAGCGCGGCCGGGGTGACGGTCGAGCCGGGCCAGGGGCTGCCCGCGCCCGCGCGTTCGGCGGCGCGGCGGCAGCGGGGGCAGTCGTCCACGTGCCGGACCAGTTCCCGGCGCAGCGCGGCGGAGAGCAACACCTGGTGGTCGCCGGTCAGTTGGGCGACCGTGGGGCAGCCGCCCATCTCCACGACGGCGAGCGCGGCCCGGGTCCGCTCGACCTCGCAGGCGCCCGCGGCGAGGAGTTCGCGGGCGGCCGGGTAGGTCATGCCGAGCACGGCGGCGACCTCGCGGGCACCCAGCTGGTGGCGGACCGCGAGTTCGAGGGCCTCGCGCTGCTCAGGGGTGGTGCCGGCGGCCTCGGGCCAGGCGAGCAGGGCGAGTTCGCGGCGGCGGCGCTCGTGCTCCTCCTCGGAGACCGCGGCGGCGGGGGCCTCTTCGGGCACGCGTCCCGTGTGGGCGCCCTGCCGGTTGCGTCTGCGCTCGGCCAGCTTGCGCAGACAGGCCCAGCGGGCCAGCGCGTACAGCCATGCCCTGCGTTCGGCCTCGCCCTCGGGACATCGCGCGTACTGGCGCTCGGAGACGGCGAGTATGTCGCCGAGGGCTGCGGTCGCCTCGTCGTGGTCGCACAGGACGGACAGGCAGTACGTGAACAGGCCGTCGAGATGGGCCTCGTAACGCGCGGGCGGGCGCTGGGCCAACGTGCGGGGCCCACGGTCGTGCGCCCGGTGTGCGCCGGTGTCGTGCGCTGGTTGATCCCGTCTGCTGCTCGTCACGCGAGCGACCGTAGGGGGAGGATCAGAGCTTCTTCGTACCGGTTGAACACATTTAATCCTTACGGGTGAACGTATCCCTCAAAAGAGGACAGGAACCGGGGCTTCCATGGCATTCCATGGCGGACCCCTCACGCACAGTGCAAACGGACGCAAGCAGTCGGGGCGGTGCGGGGCGGAGCAGGACCACCCGAACGGCGGGGCGCGGACATGCCGGACCCCGCGCCCGGAAGGCGGAAGGCACCCCGCACCACCGGCCGACCGGCGGCCCGTACGGGAATGTCAGTGGCCCCCTATACGGTGACGACATGGCTGCCCGTACTAAATCCGCGAAGGACCGGCCGTCCTACCGCTGCACCGAATGCGGCTGGACCACCGCCAAGTGGCTCGGCCGCTGCCCCGAGTGCCAGGCCTGGGGGACGGTCGAGGAGTACGGCGCGCCCGCGGTCCGTACGACGGCGGCGGGCCGGGTCTCCACGGCCGCGCTGCCCATCGGCCAGGTGGACGGCCGCCAGGCGACCGCCCGCACCACCGGCGTGGCCGAGCTGGACCGCGTCCTGGGCGGCGGCCTGGTGCCCGGCGCGGTGGTGCTGCTCGCGGGCGAGCCCGGCGTCGGCAAGTCCACGCTGCTCCTGGACGTCGCGGCGAAGGCGGCCACCGACGACCACCGCACGCTGTACATCACGGGCGAGGAGTCGGCGAGCCAGGTCCGGCTGCGCGCCGACCGCATCAAGGCGCTCAACGACCACCTCTACCTGGCGGCCGAGACGGACCTGTCCGCCGTCCTCGGCCACCTCGACGCGGTGAAGCCGTCCCTGCTCGTCCTCGACTCCGTGCAGACCGTCGCGTCGCCCGAGATCGACGGCGCACCCGGCGGCATGGCCCAGGTCCGCGAGGTCGCGGGCGCGCTGATCCGCGCCTCCAAGGAGCGTGGCATGTCCACGCTCCTGGTCGGCCACGTCACGAAGGACGGCGCGATCGCGGGCCCCCGCCTGCTGGAGCACCTCGTGGACGTGGTGCTCTCCTTCGAGGGCGACCGGCACGCGCGCCTGCGTCTCGTACGAGGCGTCAAGAACCGGTACGGGGCGACCGACGAGGTCGGCTGCTTCGAACTGCACGACGAGGGCATCACCGGACTCGCCGACCCCAGCGGCCTGTTCCTCACCCGCCGCGACGTGGCCGTGCCCGGCACCTGTCTGACGGTCACCCTCGAAGGCCGCCGCCCCCTGGTCGCCGAGGTCCAGGCGCTCACGGTCGACTCGCAGATCCCCTCCCCCCGCCGCACCACCTCCGGTCTGGAGACCTCCCGCGTCTCGATGATGCTCGCGGTGCTCGAACAGCGCGGCCGCATCACCGCGCTCGGCAAGCGCGACATCTACAGCGCGACGGTCGGCGGGGTGAAGCTCTCCGAGCCCGCCGCGGACCTGGCGATCGCGCTGGCCCTGGCCTCGGCGGCCAGCGACACCCCGCTGCCCAAGAACCTGGTCGCGATCGGCGAGGTGGGCCTGGCGGGCGAGGTCAGAAGGGTCACCGGGGTCCAGCGCCGGCTCGCCGAAGCACACCGGCTCGGCTTCACCCACGCCCTGGTGCCGACCGACCCGGGCAAGGTCCCGGCCGGTATGAAGGTCACGGAAGTCGCCGACATGGGGGACGCGCTGCGGGTGCTCCCGCGCGGGCGTCGTGCACAGGCCCCACGGGAGGAGTAGCCGCGCCGGTAGACTTTGCCCTGGTCTCGCCCGTCCGTACGAGCAGTACGCGAGCAGTACGCGCCGTATGAGCAACACCGGAGGAGTGCAGTGGCAGCCAACGACCGGGCATCAGCACCCGGAAAGTCCGGCACAGGCTCCGGTAACGAAGCACTGATGCGCGCCGCCCTGAGCGCCGTCGCGCCCGGCACCGCGCTCCGCGACGGCCTGGAGCGCATCCTGCGCGGCAACACCGGCGGTCTGATCGTCCTCGGCCTGGACAAGACCGTCGACTCGATGTGCACGGGCGGCTTCGTCCTGGACGTCGAATTCACCGCGACGCGGCTGCGCGAGCTGTGCAAGCTCGACGGCGCGCTCGTGCTCGACAAGGACATCACCAAGATCCACCGGGCCGGTGTGCAGCTGGTCCCGGACGCCGGCATCCCCACCGAGGAGACCGGCACCCGCCACCGCACCGCGGACCGCGTCTCCAAGCAGTGCAACTTCCCGGTCGTCTCGGTCTCCCAGTCGATGCGCCTGATCGCGCTGTACGTGAACGGGGAGCGCCGGGTCCTGGAGGAGTCGGCGGCGATCCTGTCCCGCGCCAACCAGGCCCTCGCCACCCTGGAGCGCTACAAGCTCCGCCTGGACGAGGTGGCGGGCACGCTGTCCGCGCTCGAAATCGAGGACCTGGTGACGGTCCGGGACGTCACGGCGGTCGCCCAGCGCCTGGAGATGGTCCGCCGCATCGCGACGGAAATCGCCGAGTACGTAGTGGAGTTGGGCACCGACGGGCGGCTGCTCTCCCTCCAGCTGGACGAGTTGATCGCGGGCGTCGAGCCCGAGCGCGAACTGGTGGTCCGGGACTACGTCCCCGAGCCCACCGCCAAGCGCTCCCGCACGGTCGACGAGGCGCTGCGAGAGCTCAACGACCTCACCCACGCCGAGCTCCTCGAACTGCCCATAGTGGCAAGGGCGTTGGGCTACAGCGGCTCGCCCGAGACGCTGGACTCGGCGGTGTCGCCGCGCGGGTACCGGCTGCTCGCGAAGGTGCCGCGGCTGCCGGGCGCGATCATCGAGCGGCTCGTGGAGCACTTCGGCGGCCTCCAGAAGCTGCTCGCCGCCTCGGTGGACGACCTCCAGACCGTCGACGGGGTCGGCGAGGCGCGGGCGCGGAGCGTGCGCGAGGGGCTCTCGCGGCTGGCGGAGTCCTCCATCCTGGAGCGGTACGTCTAGCTCACCCCGGACCCCTGGGGGCTCCGCCCCTCAATCTCCCCCAGGGTCTGAAGGGCCAGGGGGACCCCCCATGAGGGGCGGGGCCTAATCCTTGGCCAGACCGAAGGACGCCCTCGCCACCGGCAGGCCCGGGAACCTCGCCTCGACCAGGTATGTGCCCGCGCCCACCGCCCCCACCGGCGGAGTCGCACACGTCGGCATGCTCTTCGTGCGGTCCCACTCCACGGTGTGGATGATCGAGTCGTCCCCCGGCACCTGGAAGAACACGCTGCCGTCCCCGACCGCGCAGTCGTCCGTCGACCACACCCGGTCGTTGCCGGTGGAGGTGACCGTCACGACCGCCCCCTTGGGCCCGAGGTCCGCCTTGCAGGTGGACGCCGAGTTGTTCTTGAGGACGACTTCGAGGCGGGGCTTCTCCCCCAGCGGGTACGAGGTCTTGGTGGTGCGCAGCGTCAGGGTCAGCGAGCCGGGCGCACAGGTGGGCAGGCTGGACCCGGCCGGCACCTGACGGCCGGTGTTGCCGCTGCCCGAACTCCCGCCGCCGGAGCCTGAGTTGGAGCCGGACGAGCCGCCCGATCCGCTACTCGTACCGCCGTCGCCGGAGCTGCCGCCACCCGAGCCGCCGGAACCTCCGGAGCCGCCCGAACCGCTGGACTCGTCGCGGCCGCCCGGCGCGGTGCTGACGGCGGGTCCGGAGCCGGACGGCCCCGGGGTGATCGAGTGCGTGGGAAGCGGGCCCTTGTCGTTGCCGGCGCTCTTGCTGCCGCTGCCACCACCGGAAGTGACGACCCATAGGACGAGGATCGCGAGCAACGCGATCAAGGACAGCGCGACCGCCCTCCGTCGCCAGTAGATGGAGGAGGGAAGCGGCCCGACCGGATTGCGCAGAGATCCCACGTACCGAACCTTACGAGAGATCGGCGCCAACTCCCGCCCCACCCGCCGCCTCTCGTACCAAGTTTTCCGGATCATCATTCTGGAGGAGGGTCCGCGGCGGGTTCGGCGCCTCCCCGCCGTTCGTGGTCGGCCCCCGGGAATGATCCATACTGTCCGTCACCATGGATAGTGAGCTCTACCGCAACATCACCGACTTCGCCCACGACACGCCGTCCTGGGTGCAGCACATCGTCGAGGTCTGGACGGAGTTCGGCCTGCTCCTGTTCGGCGCGCTGTTCGTCGTCGCCTGGTGGCGGGCCCGCCGCCGCGACACGGCCTCGCTCGCGCTCGCCGTGCTGGCGCCACTGGCGACGGCGGTCGCCTACCTCTGCAGCGAGGTGATCAAGTCGCTGATCGACGAGGAGCGGCCCTGCCGGGCGGTGGCGGGCGCGGCGGCCTCGCTGATCGCCTGCCCGGTCAACGGCGACTGGTCGTTCCCCTCCAACCACGCCACCATCGCGGGCGCCGCCGCCCTCGCGCTGGCGCTCGCCTGGTCCCGGATCTGGCTGCTCACCGTGCCGATGGCGCTGGCGATGGCCTTCTCGCGGGTCTTCGTCGGGGTGCACTATCCGCACGACGTGGCGGTCGGCCTGGCACTCGGCGTGGTCGTCGCGCTGCTCGTCGTCAAGGCGGGCACCAGGCCCGTGCGGGCGCTGGCCGAGGCGATGCGTACGAGCGACGTCTCGGCGGTCGCCTGGTTCGCCGGACCCGGCGCACCGCTGCACGCGCGGCAGCACGCGCGCCGCTGAGCGCCCTCGCGCGCCCCCTTCGCGGGCCGATCGTGCCAGGATCGGCCCTGCGATGAACATTCAGCCGACGATGCCCACCGTGCCCATGAACGAGACGACCGAGCCCGCCGTCCTCCACGAATCCGTCATCGGATGGTTCGGCGAGCACGCCCGCGACCTGCCCTGGCGGCGCCCCGAGGCGGGCGCCTGGGGTGTGATGGTCAGCGAGTTCATGCTCCAGCAGACCCCGGTCAGCCGGGTGCTCCCGGTGTACGAGCAGTGGCTGGCCCGCTGGCCGCGCCCGGCCGACCTGGCCGCCGAGGCCCCCGGCGAGGCGGTACGCGCCTGGGGCCGGCTCGGCTACCCGCGCCGCGCGCTGCGGCTGCACGGCGCGGCCCTCGCCATAACGGAGCGGCACGGCGGCGACGTACCGGCCGATCACGGTCAGCTGCTCGCGCTGCCCGGCATCGGCGAGTACACGGCGGCCGCGGTCGCCTCGTTCGCGTACGGGCAGCGGCACGCGGTCCTGGACACCAATGTGCGCCGGGTCTTCGCACGGGCGGTGACCGGTGTGCAGTACCCGCCGACCGCCACCACCGCGGCCGAGCGGCGCCTGGCCCGCGCGCTGCTGCCCGAGGACGAGGCCACCGCGGCCCGCTGGGCGGCGGCCTCCATGGAGCTCGGCGCGCTGGTCTGCACGGCGAAGAACGAGACGTGCGTACGCTGCCCGATCGCCGCTCAGTGCGCCTGGCGGCTGGCCGACAAGCCCGCGCACGAGGGCCCGGCGCGGCGCGGGCAGACCTATGCGGGCACCGACCGCCAGGTGCGCGGCAGGCTGCTCGCGGTGCTGCGCGAGGCCACTGATCCGGTACCGCAGTCGGCGCTCGACGCGGTGTGGCACGAGCCGGTGCAGCGGGCCAGGGCGCTCGACACTCTGGTCGCGGACGGTCTCGTGGAGCCCCTCGCCGACGGTTTCTACCGGTTGCCGCACTCCTGATCCCGGGCGTGTCCGAGTGTGTCCGTAACGCCCGAAACGGCGGCCTTACCCCTGGGAAACGGCGGTAAACCTCGGCTGTTACACAACCGATGGCTCTCCGTGCGTCTGCCGACGGCTCCTCCGCACAGCCCCGTGACAAGTCCTCCGTAGCTTCATTCCGGTAAGCGACCAGCAGGACGAGCTGGACCAGCTCACGGGGACGACGGAGGCGGTTGGGTATGGCGCAGGGCGAGGTGCTTGAGTTCGAAGAGTACGTACGCACCCGGCAGGATGCTCTTCTGCGCAGTGCCCGGCGGCTCGTTCCGGACCCGGTGGACGCACAGGACCTGCTGCAGACCGCGCTGGCCCGCACCTACGGCCGCTGGGACGGCATCGCCGACAAGACGCTCGCCGACGCCTACCTGCGCCGGGTCATGATCAACACCCGGACCGAGTGGTGGCGGGCCCGCAAGCTCGAAGAGGTTCCGACCGAGCAGCTGCCCGACGCCCGCGTCGAGGACGGCTCCGAGCAGCGCGCCGACCGCGCCCTGCTGATGGACGTCCTGAAGGTGCTCGCCCCCAAGCAGCGCAGCGTGGTCGTGCTCCGCCACTGGGAGCAGATGAGCACCGAGGAGACCGCCGCGGCGCTCGGCATGTCGGCCGGCACCGTCAAGAGCACGCTGCACCGCGCGCTGGCCCGGCTCCGCCAGGAGCTGGAGAGCCGCGAGCTGGACTTCCGTGCCCTGGAGCACGGCACGGTGCGCGAGGTAAAGGGGCGGGAGCGGTGCGCGGCCTAGGCAACGGCAGAGGCGGCGCGCGCGCTCTGACGGCGGGGACCACGGCACTGGCCGGGCTCTCCGCCCTCGGGCTGCTGATGGCCGGCTGCTCCACCGGCGGCACCGGCACCCGGGACGAGGGCGAGGCCCCCCGTACCGACAAGGCCGCCCACGCCTCGCCGTCGCCGAGCGCGTCGAGCGCGGCCCCGTTCAACAAGGTCGACCCGGTGCAGCTGCTCAAGGCCGACCCGAAGGTCAGCGCCCGCGTCAAGGCCGACCTCAAGCCCTGCACCAAGAACGAGTACCCGGTGGACGTGACGTACGGGCACCTGACCGGCACGACCGGCCAGGACGTCATAGTGAACGTCATGAACTGCGGCGACGCCGTCGGACTCGGCACGTACGTGTACCGCGCCTCGGGCACCTCGTACGACAACGTCTTCACCGCCGAGGAGGCGCCGGTCTACGCCGAGATCGACCGGGGCGAGCTGGTGGTGACCCGGCAGATGTACGCGCCGGGCGACAAGCCGGCCTTCGCGTCCAGCGAGATCGTGACCACCTACCGCTGGTCGGGCAGCAAATTCGCCCAGCAGGACGAGGTGGAGAACGACTACAGCAAGGCGGTCGGCGGCAACGAGACCACGCCCCCGGTGCCCGCGGCGCCCTGACCCGGGCCGCCGGGCCGGCGACCGGGGACACGGCCATGCCGCAGACTGGTACTGCGCCCGGACCCACCGCACGACCGCCGGGCGACGGAAACGACCGCCGGAGAACTGAGAGAGCAGCGCGATGGCCGAAACCCATGTTCTGTTCGTCGAGGACGACGACGTCATCCGTGAAGCCACCCAACTCGCCCTGGAGCGCGACGGCTTCACCGTGACCGCCATGCCCGACGGGCTCTCCGGCCTGGAGGCGTTCCGCGCCGACCGGCCGGACATCGCCCTGCTCGACGTGATGCTGCCGGGCCTGGACGGCGTCAGCCTGTGCCGCCGGATCCGCGACGAGTCGACCGTGCCGGTGATCATGCTGTCCGCGCGCGCCGACTCCATCGATGTCGTCCTCGGCCTGGAGGCCGGTGCCGACGACTACGTCACCAAGCCCTTCGACGGCGCCGTCCTGGTCGCCCGGATCCGCGCCGTGCTGCGCCGTTTCGGCCATGCGGCGGGCGGCCCCGGCACCGTCGAGACGGTCGAGGAGGCGCCCGAGCGCGGGGTGCTCGCCTTCGGCGACATCGAGATCGACACCGAGGGCATGGAGGTCCGCAAGGGCGGCGAGACCGTCGCGCTGACCCCGACCGAGATGCGGCTGCTGCTCGAATTCTCCTCGGCGCCCGGCACCGTGCTCTCCCGCGACAAGCTCCTTGAGCGCGTGTGGGACTACGGCTGGGGCGGCGACACCCGGGTCGTGGACGTGCACGTACAGCGGCTGCGCACCAAGATCGGGCAGGACCGGATCGAGACCGTGCGTGGCTTCGGCTACAAGTTGAAGGCGTGAGGGGGCGATGAGGCGCCCCGCCCTGCGGACCGGCATCCGGTGGAAGATCAGCATCGCCATCACGGCGGTCGGCGCGCTCACCGTGATGGCGCTGAGCCTCGTCGTGCACAACGCGGCGCGCGTCTCGATGCTCGACAACGCCCGCGAGGTGCAGGTCGAGCGGCTCAACTTCGCGCAGAACTACTACGAGACCAGCAACAAGCGGGTCCGCTTCGGCACCAAGCTCAACGATCCCGCGCTGCCTGCCGCCCTGAAGGCCAAGGCCCTCCAGGGGCGCAAGGTCTCCTCCGTACAGGACCACGACAGCGGCGCGCCCGACATCTGGGCCGCCGTGCCCGTCGGCAACGGCGACGTCCTGTCGCTGCACTCCAGCTTCACCGACCGCAGCTCCAGCGTGATAGCGGACCTCGACCGCGCCCTGGTCATCGGCTCGGTCGCGGTCGTCTTCGGCGGCTGCGCGCTCGGCATCCTCATCGGCGGCCAGATCTCGCGCCGGCTGCGCAAGGCGGCCGACGCGGCGGGCAAGGTCGCCGAGGGCAACACGGAAGTACGGGTACGGGACGCCATCGGCGGCTTCGTACGCGACGAGACCGACGAGCTCGCCCGTGCCGTGGACGCGCTCACCGATGCGCTCCAGGAGCGCATCGAGGCCGAGCGCCGGGTCACCGCGGACATCGCGCACGAGCTGCGCACCCCGGTCACCGGGCTGCTCACCGCGGCCGAACTGCTGCCGCCCGGCCGCCCCACCGAGCTCGTGCGCAACCGGGCGCAGGCCATGCGCACGCTGGTCGAGGACGTGCTTGAGGTGGCCCGGCTGGACAGCGCCTCCGAGCGGGCCGAGCTGCAGGAGATCGCGCTCGGCGAGTTCGTCAGCCGGCGGGTCGCCGTGTTCGACCCCGAGGTGAAGGTGCTGGTCGTCCACGAGTCCTCGGTCAACACCGACCCGCGGCGCCTGGAACGCATTCTGGGCAACCTCCTGGGCAATGCCGCCAAGCACGGCAAGGGGCCGGTCGAGGTCACCGTCGAGGGCCGGGTCGTACGGATCCGCGACCACGGGCCCGGCTTCCCCGAGGCGCTGCTGCGCGACGGGCCGAGCCGGTTCCGCACCGGGTCGAGCGACCGGGCGGGCAACGGGCACGGCCTGGGCCTGACGATCGCCGCGGGCCAGGCGAGGGTGCTCGGCGCCCGGCTCACCTTCCGCAACGCGGCGCCCGAGGGCGCACCCAACGCGGAGGGCACCGGCGGCGCGATCGCCGTCCTCTGGCTCCCCGAACACGCCCCGACGAACACGGGCAGCTTCCCGGCCCAGCCGCCGGGCGGCAACGGGCGCTAGCGGCCAACCGTCCTGCGCTGACCGGGATCGGGAAGGCGCCAACCGCGGTCAGCGACAAGGCTGTTGACCGTGCATGCGGGCAAGCACACGGGCGAGCACACCTCCCCTCCCCTCCCCTTCCCGAACGGGCGCCGGTCCCCGGAAGCACCCTGAACTTCCCTTCCCAGAGGGGGAGTTGAAGGCTCCGGAGGCCGAACGGCGGGGCACCTGGTTCGAGTTGTTCTGCGATTGTTCGCGGGCAGCGTGGGGACCTCCGACAGCGCGGACAGGGGCTTCGCGCTGTCGTACCTGGGCGCACGCCTCGGCGCTGTTCTGGGCGGGCGGGGCACTGCTCGCGCCTTTGGGGCCGGTACGGTACGGGATCTGGGCGGGCGGAATGGTGGTCGACCCGGTCACCCCGCTGGTCTCGGGCGGCCGGATCGCGCGCGCCCCGCACCATGCCGAGCATCTGCGGTGGCAGCGGAGCCGAGCCATCGGCCCCGCGCACCAGAACCGCCCTGGCCCCTGGGGGCTGCCCACCCGCCCACCCGTGACTCGGAGTTGAGAAGGCTGACCCCTGGGGCTGCGCCCCAGACCCCCTGAGGGGCTCCGCCCCTCGAACCCCGGCGGGGGCTCCGCCCCCTGCACCCCCTTCGGGGGGGCGCCACTTGGGCCCGCCGAAGGGTAGGGGCGATGGCGCCGACGCCCTTACCCTTCGGCGGGGTGCGACCGCCGGACGGGGTTCCGGTCAACTGGGGGGGGCGGCCGACGGCCGAGTACGCGTCGGCGGGGGCGGCCGACCGCCAGGCCATAGGTCAGCCAAGGTACGGCCAACCGCCGGGCACTCGGGGGCGGCCGTTGGACGGGGTCGGGTCAGCCGGAGGTGGTTACTCCTTCGCCGCCTGCTGGATCCGTACCAGGTTGCCCGACGGGTCGCGGAAGGCGCAGTCACGCGGCCCCCAGGGCTGGTCGATGGGCTCCTGCAGTACCTCGGCGCCCGATGCCCGTACCTTCTCGAAGGTCGCGTCAAGATCGTCGGTCCTGAAGACCCACATCGGCAGAACGCCCTTGGTGAGCAGTTCCTGCAGCGCGTCGCCGTCGCCCTGGGAGCGGCCGGCGTGCGGTTCCGAGAGCACCATTTCGAGGCCCGGCTGAGTCGTGCTGCCGAGGGTGACCCAGCGGAATCCGCCGGAAGCGACGTCGTTGCGCACTTCGAGGCCGAGCGCGTCGCGGTAGAACGCGAGCGACTCGTCGAGGTCGTTGACGGTGATGTGGCAGTACTGGAGTGCGATGGTCATGCCGCCAACGCTAAGCGGCGGTGTCGCCGCCCGCTTCTCGAATCCTGCTCGGCGGATTCCTCGTCGGGCGGGTCCGCACCTTCGCCACGCACGCGGGCATCGCGGCCACGGCGGAGTGCTCCCGGACGCGGTACGCGCTCGGCGTCTCCCCCACCACCTCGGTGAACCGCGAGCTGAACGAACCGAGCGAGGTACAGCCGACCGTCATGCACGCGTCGGTCACGCTCATCCCCCCGCGCAGCAGCGCCATCGCGCGCTCGATGCGGCGGGTCATGAGGTAGCTGTACGGCGTCTCGCCGTAGGCGGCCCGGAACCGTCGCGAGAAGTGCGCCGGCGACATGAGCGCATGCCGAGCCATCGTCGGCACATCGAGCGGCTGCGCGTACTCCCGGTCGATCAGATCCCGCGCTCGGCGCAGATGCGCGAGGTTGGCGAGCTCTTCGGGAGTCATGAAACGAAGCTACCACCGGGGGCGGAAGGTACGAGGCGAGTCTCAGGACGACGCCTCATCCAAGTGCCGCACGGGCGGGGGCTAGGGGCGCAGGGGGTCTGGGGCGCAGCCCCAGAGACACTTTCCCACCCCGCCGAACGGACGGGTGGGCCCCCGGGCGCAGGAGCCGAAGCCCCCGCAAGGGGTCTGGGGCGCAGCCCCAGCAAGCCCTTCCCACCCTGCCGAACGGACGGGCGGGACCACCCGGGGGCGCAGGGGGCGGAGCCCCCGCAGGGGGTCTGGGGCGGAGCCCCAGGAGCACCTTTCCATCCTGCCGAACGGGCGGGTGGGCGGGAAACCCCCCGGGGGCGAAGCCCCGCAGGGGGTCCGGGGCGGAGCCCCGGGAACACCGCCCCGCCGCTCGGGCGGAGCGCCCCGGTCAGGCCACCCGCTCCGACGGCACCGCATCCGCCACCGGCGCCGCCTTGTCCGACACCTCCGGCCCGGAACCCCGCAGCGGCACCTCCTTCACGAACAGCGCCGCCACGAACATCGCCACCGCGATCACCGAGCCGACCAGGAACGTCCCGTGCGTACCGGAGGAGACGGCGTACTGGTACGCCTCCCGGACCGGCGCCGGCAGCTTCGCCAGGCTCGCCGCGTCCAGCTGCGCCGAGGCCAGCTTGCCCGCGCCGGACGACGCCGCGGAGCCGAGGCGCCGGGCCATCTCGTCGCCCACCCGGTTCGTGAAGATCGCGCCCATGATCGAGACGCCGAAGGAGGAGCCGAGCGTACGGAACAGGGTCGTGGAGGACGAGGCGACGCCCATGTCCTTCATCTCGACGCTGTTCTGCGCGACCAGCATGGTGATCTGCATCAGGAAGCCCATGCCCGCGCCGAGCACCGCCATGTAGACGCCCGACATGAGGCGGGTCGTGGTGGTGTCCATCGTGGAGAGCAGGAACAGGCCGACCACGACCAGCGCGCCGCCCAGGATCGGGAAGATCTTGTACTTGCCGCTGTTGGTGGTGACCCGGCCCGCGATCAGCGAGACGACCATCATCGAGAGCAGCATCGGCAGCAGCAGCAGACCGGAGTTGGTGGCGGAGGCACCCTGCACGGTCTGCTGGTACAGCGGCAGGAACAGCATCGCGCCGAACATCACGAAGCCGGTGAGGAAGCCGATCCCGGACATGAGCGAGAAGTTGCGGTTGCGGAAGATGTGCAGCGGCACGATCGGCTCGGCGGCCCTGGTCTCGACGAACAGGAAGCCGACGACCGCGACGACGCCGAGCGCGATGAGCTCCATGATGATCGCGGAGCCCCAGGCGTACTGCGAGCCGCCCCAGGTGGTGACCAGGACGATCGAGGTGATGCCGACGGTCAGCAGGATCGTACCGAGGTAGTCGATCCGGCCGCGGGAGCGCTTCTTGGGCAGGTGCAGTACGGCGGTGACCATGGCGAGCGCGACCGCGCCCAGCGGGAGGTTGATGTAGAAGGTCCAGCGCCAGCCGAGGTGGTCGGTGATGGCGCCGCCGACCAGCGGCCCGCCGATCATCGCGAGCGCCATGACGCCGGCCATCATGCCCTGGTACTTGCCGCGGTCCCGGGGCGGAATCAGGTCGCCGATGATCGCCATGACGCCGACCATGAGGCCGCCCGCGCCGAGGCCCTGCACCGCGCGGAAGCCGATGAGCTGGGTCATGTCCTGCGCCATGCCGCTGAGCGCGGAGCCGAGCAGGAAGATCGCGATGGAGGTGAGGAAGGCGCCCTTGCGCCCGTACATGTCGCCGAGCTTGCCCCAGATCGGCGTGGACGCGGCGGTGGCCAGGGTGTAGGCGGTCACCACCCAGGACAGGTGCTCAAGGCCTCCGAGCTCGCCCACGATCGTCGGCATCGCCGTGTTGACGATCATGTTGTCCAGCATGGCGAGCAGCATCGCGATCATGAGCGCGAGCAGGACGACCCGCACGCTGCGTGGCTGCGGTGCTTCGGACACCCCCGCCCCGGTCGCCTTCTCGTCCGGTATCCCCGTAGCCATCGTCCCCAACTCCCTGAAGCGTCTTGCCTGCCGTTCACCGGGCGGGGCACTTACTTGCCGCCCGGCTAGTTACCACTACACTGGGGAAGGTAGACCCCAACTTGCCGGGCGTCAAGCAAGTTACTGACAAACGGCACGGCCGCCGGGGGACGGCGACCGCACGTATTCGGGAGAGCGGCATGGCCAGAGGAAACACCCGCCAGCGGATCCAGGACGTTGCCCTGGAGCTCTTCGGTGAGCAGGGGTACGAGAAGACCTCGCTGCGCGAGATCGCCGAGCGGCTCGATGTGACGAAGGCCGCCCTCTACTACCACTTCAAAACCAAGGAAGACATCATCATCAGCCTCTTCCAGGACCTCACCAGGCCCATGGACGAGGTGATCGAGTGGGGGCGGGAGCGGCCGCAGACCCTGGAGACCAAGCTGGAGATCCTGCGCCGCTACAGCGAGGCCCTCGTCGGGGCGGAACCGCTGTTCCGGTTCATGCAGGAGAACCAGGCGGCCATGCGCGAGCTGAGCATCGGCGAGATGTTCAAGAAGCGGATGCACGCGATGGTCGACCTGCTGAAGGATCCGGACGCCTCCTTGTCCGACCAGATCCGCTGCTTCACGGCGCTGTTCTCGATGCACGCCGGAATGTTCGTCCTCAAGGAGGTGGAGGGCGACCCCGAGGACAAGCGCAAGAGCATCCTCGAAGTCGCGGGCGACCTGGTCGTCCAGGCCCACCACGGCGTGGACCAGGGCAAGGAAGAGAAGGACCAGGCGGACCAGACGGACTAGACGGTCACGCCCACCGTCCGCAGGAAGGCGACCGGATTGACGGCCGAGCCGTAGTTCGGCGTCGTACGGATCTCGAAGTGCAGGTGCGGGCCGCTGGAGTTGCCGGTGTTGCCGGACAGCGCGATCCGCTGGCCGGTGGTCACGCCCTGGCCGACGCGTACGTCGATCCGCGAGAGGTGGGCGTACTGCGAGTACGTGTTGTCGGCGTGCCTGATGACGATCGCGTTGCCGTACGCGGGGCCGTCACCCGCGCCGCCCGGTCCCGCCTTGACGACGGTGCCGCCGTGCGCGGCCGCGACGCTCGTGCCGCTCGGCACCGCGAAGTCCTGCCCGGAGTGCTTGTGCGACCACATCGAACCGCCCAGGCCGAAGCTCGCGCTCAGCGCGTAGTGCTCGACCGGCTGCGCCCAGGACGCGGCCTTGGCGGCCACCGCCTGCCGCACCGCGGCGGCCGCCTTGGTCTGCGCCCTGGCCTGGTCGGCGACGGCGGTCGTGATGGCGGCGCTCGTGACGGGACCGGCGGCGTACACCTCGTCGGCGACCGCGACACCCGTACCGAGAACCGTCACGGCCCCCAGTCCGGCGAGGGCGGCGACGCCCTCGGCGCGGCGGCGGAACGTGGACGGGCGGGTGGGCTGGGAGGTGGTGCGCTGGGGCATGCGGGGGCTCTTCCGTACGGCGACAGGGACCGCCACCGGTCGTGGCCCGGCGGCATGCGCCGACCCGGCACGCACAGGGCACACCGGGTCGGCCCCACCTTGGTAACCCGCACCCCCATCTCATCCCAAAACGCCCATCTACTAACGAAAGCCGTAACGATCAGCGAGGGAATGCCCGCAGCCCCCGGCCAACGGCCCCTATGGCGCGTAGTAGGCCCCGAACCCCCTGTGCGCCTTGTCACCGCAACTGGGCCCTAGGTCCTTCCCATTCAGGACCAACGGCCCTCAACCCTCGCTACGCTGACGCGTCGTGGACCCCGCGCAGTTAGGCCTCAAGCTCGCGACGAGCGTCGTCGGCCCCCTGGTGAAGAAGCTCTTCGTGACCGAGGGGCCGGGCGCCGGCCTGGTGGACCGGCCGGTCCGCCTCTCCTCGTACGTCTCCTTCCGCGGCGAGAAACGCACCCTGACCGAACCCGATCTGCGCAGACTCGCGGCCGCCCTGGTCAGGGAGGGCCTGCGCACCGGCGAGCGGCCCATTCCGGCCGACGAGGAGCAGGCCGTCACCGACGCGCTCGCCCGGACGCTGTACGCCCTCGGCGAGCTCCGCCTCAGCGATGTCGAGGCGGTCGCGCTCGGCCCCGAGGCGCTGGCCCGCGAACTGCGCCGGTCCTGCGACCACCCCGAGCGCCACCTGTCCGCCGACGCGGCCCACTTCTACGAGCGCCTGCTGCTCGCCACCTGTCTGCACATCCTGCACTTCTTCACCCAGCGGACGACGTTCGTCCCGGCCACCGTCGTCCAGCAGAGCCGACGTCAGGCCGAACTCGCCTCCAAAGTCGATGAGTTGATCGCCAGAACTCCGCGCGCCGACGGCCGGGACGCCGAGTTCGAGCGCCGCTACCTCGCCCATGTCGCCCACAAGCACGGCAAGTTGACGATCTACGGGCTCGACCTCACCAACTCGCCCGGCACCTGGCCCCTGGACGCCGCCTATCTGAGCCTGGAGGCGACCGCCGCCGGACCGCGCGCCGAGCTCGCCGACCAGCTGCGCGCCTCCGCCACCCGCTACGAACGGCACCCGGGGCTGCTCGCCTCCCGCTTCCGCTCCGACCGCCTCCCCCGCCGGGGCGGCCCGGCCGAAGAGCCCGTCCCCGTTCTGCCGATGCCCGCCGACCAGGCCCTCGCCGACCGCGAGCGCGTGCTGCTGCGCGGCGAGGCGGGCTCCGGCAAGACCACTCTGGTCCAGTGGCTCGCCGTCTCCGCGGCCCGGCAGGACACGGCGGCCCCGGACGGCCGGATGGCGTACCTCCGCGACCGCGTCCCCTTCGTGCTGCCCCTGCGCACCCTGACCCGGCACGGCGAACGGCTGCCCGCCCCCCAGGGCTTCCTCGCCGCGGTCGGCTCCCCGCTGGCCGGGGAGCAGCCCACCGGCTGGGAGTCCCGGGTGCTCGCCGCGGGCCGGGGCCTGGTCCTGGTCGACGGCATCGACGAGATCCCCGACGCCGAACGCGCCCGTACCCGCGACTGGCTCGGCGACCTCATCGGCGCCTTCCCCGGCAACCGCTGGCTCGTCACCTCCCGCCCCTCCGCCGTCCGCGAGGACTGGCTCGGCGACGAGGACTTCGCGGAGCTGACCATGTCCACGATGAGCCCGTCGGGCGTGGCCGCCTTCATCGGCCGCTGGCACACCGCCGCCCGCACCGGCGCCGAGGAGGAGGACGCGGTCCTCGCGGCGTACGAGTCCCAGCTCCTGGACTCCGTACGCACCAAGTCCGACCTCGGGCGCCTGGCCACCAACCCCCTGATGTGCGGCCTGATCTGCGCCCTGCACCGCGACCGCCGCGGGTTCCTGCCGTACGGCCGCAAGGACCTGTACGACGCGGCCCTCACCATGCTTCTGACCCGCCGCGACCGCGAGCGCAGCATGGACCTTCCCGAGCTGCGCGAGGAGCCCCAGATCCAGCTGCTCCAGCGCGTCGCGTACTGGCTGATCCGCAACGGCCGTACCGAGATGGACCGTTCGCGCGCGGAGCAGATCATCGGCGAGCTGCTCCCGGCGGTCCCCGAGATCGCCCGCATCGGCGACGCGGCGGCCGTCTACGCCCACTTCCTGCACCGCAGCGGCCTGCTGCGCGAACCGGGCCCCGACACTGTCGAGTTCGTCCACCGCACCTTCCAGGACTTCCTGGGCGCGCGGGCCGCGGTGGACGAGGGCGCGTGGGGCGAGCTCGTCCGGCACGCCGGGGACGACCAGTGGGAGGACGTCGTACGGATGGCCGTCGCCCACGCCCGCCCGCGTGAACGCCGGGAGCTCTTCGGCGAGTTGCTGGCCTTCGGGGACGATCACGAGTCCTCGGCCGTCCGCATGCGGGTGCACATGCTGGCCGCGACCTGCCTGGAGCACGCGGCGGAGCTCGACCCCCAGACGCGCGCCGAGGTCGAGCGGCGCACCATCGGGCTGATCCCGCCCGCCAGTTCCCGCGCGGCCCAGGCCCTGGCGAAGGCGGGCCCGCTGATCCTGGACCTGCTGCCGGGGCCGGAGGACCTGGAGTGGGACACCGCCGAGCATGTCGTCACGGCCGCGTCGCACACGGGCTCCGAGCGCGCCATCCCCTTCCTGGCGCGCTTCGCCCGCCATCCGGCGATCGGGGTGCGCTCCCAACTCGCCTGGTCCTGGGGCCGGTTCGACACCCAGCAGTACGCCGACGACATCATCGCCCGCCTGGATCCGACCGACCTGTACTTCTGCGCGACGTCGGAGGAGCAGCTGGCAGCTCTGCGGACACTGGGGACCCGTCCGCTGCTGGACGCCCGCAATGACCTGTCGGCCACGGCGCTGCGCGACTACGCGGCCGCCGCCAGGCTGACGGGGCTGAGGATCCGCGACAACGCAGCCCTGCGGGACGCATCGTTCCTGGAGGGGCAGGACGCGCTGAGCACTCTGTCGATCGCGGGCTGCCCGCGGCTCACCGACATCACGCACCTGGCGGGGCTTCCGCTGACCGCGCTCGCGCTGGAAGCGGGGACCCGGGTCGACCCGCGCCAGCTGGCGAACCTGCACGGTCTGGAACGCCTCACCCTTGAGGGAACCAACTGGGAGTGGCGCCTGGCCGACCTGCCGACCGGGGCACCGCTGACGACGCTCGTCCTGTCCTGGGCCGACAGGCCCGTCGACAGCCTTGGTGGCATCAGCCGGTTCGAGGCTCTGCGCACCCTCTTTCTCGGTCTGCACAGCAGCCCGCGGGACTCCGCCGAATGGACCGCCCTCGCCCGGCTGCCCCGGCTCGATCACTTGGCCGTCTCCGACCGGGCCGTGGGCCTGGCCCCCTCTTCGGCCCGCGTCGCCTCCCCCACCGCGATCCGGCTCTACGGGCATACAACCCAGCCCGCCCTCGCGCGGATCCCCGAACTCTTCCCCGCCACCAGGGAACTGATCGTCCGCGACCGTGCGGAGGGGCTCGATGTCACGCCGCTGGCCGGGGCGGAGCGACTGGAAGCGCTGCACTTCCAGTCAGGGATCAAGGCGGTGCACGGAATCGACGCCCTCGCCCCCGACGTCGAGATCACCGTGGAAGGCCGACCCTTCCCCAGGTCCCGGTGAACCACGCCCCACCCCTGTCCCAACTGCCGTGCACGGAGCCAGAATTGGGGTCGAGGCGAGGGGGCGCACCATGACCGAGGACACCCATGCATTCGACGGCATCGAACTGGCCGACGCCATCGAGTCCGTACGCGATCAGCTCACCGAGGCCGCCGGCCGGGCGGCCGGGCAGCCGCTGGTCTTCGAACTCGGTGACATCCACATGGAGTTCACGCTCGAACTCCGCAAGGAACTCAAGGGCGGCGCCAAGGTCCGGGCCTGGGTGGTGGACGCGGGCGCGGACGCCGGGCGCAGCACGGGGCGTACGCACAAGGTGTCCTTCACCCTGAAGCCGCACGCCGCCGACGGCGGATCCGCCTGGAAGGTCGGCAACGACGGCCCCGGCGGGCGCTTCGGGGCCGGGCCGCGGTGAGTACGGGCGCGCCGACCACCGCCGACCGGGTGGTGGCGGTGCTGTCCGACGGGCGGCAGGGCAGCGGCGTCATCGTCTCGCCCTGGCTGGTGCTGACCTGTGCGCACAATCTGGTCGGCGCCTCCCCGGTCCGGCTCGCCCACCCCGCCATCGGCGAGGTGACCGCCCAAGTCCTGTGGCAGGACGTCGAGTTGGACGCCGCGCTGATCTACAGCGACGAGGAGCTGCTGCCCGGCCTGCTGCGCCTGGGCACGGTCGACACCGCGCAGTCGCTGCCCGGCTGCGAGATCATCGGCTTCCCCGACATCCAGCGCTACGGCCCCGACCACCACCTCGACTACGACCAGTTCGTCGGTACCGTCCTGCCGGTCGCGGGCAGCCTGCGCGAGGACCTGGTGTGCGAGCTGCACCGGCCCCCGGCCGCCGAGCGCGCCGACGGCAGCTCGCCGCTCGCGGGCCTCTCGGGCGGGCCGCTCTTCGCGGCGGCGACCCTGCTCGGCCTGGTCAAGGAGATACCGCGCGGCCGCGGCCACCGCAGGGTGGTGTGCGTGCCGCTGCGTACCGTCTTCGACTCGGACGGGTTCCGCGCCGCGTTCGCCACCCTGGCCGCGGTGCCGAGCCTCGAACTGGTCACCGGCGTACCCCCGGAGGACCAGCGCTACGAGCGCGAGTACGCGGAGGCGATCGGCGCCTCGTACCGCAAGACGAAGATCTTCGGTCTGGACGAGCTGAACAAGCGGGACTCCGAGTGGGACCTGGACACCGCCTACCTCAGCCTGGAGGCGAGGCCCAAGGCGACCGAGCCGCCGCAGGCGGGACGGCCGCTGATGGACAGCGCGCCGCAGCGCATCGACGCCCTGCTCGCCTCCCGCCCCCGGGTCCTCATCCGCGGCGAGGCGGGCGCGGGCAAGACCACCCTGGTGTGGTGGCTCGCGGCGCACGCGGCGGCCGGCCGGCTCGGCCCCGGCCTCGCCGACCTCAACGCGCTCGTCCCGTTCGTGGTGCCGCTGCGCACCCTGCGCGCCCAGGGCGCCACCTTCCCGCTGCCCGCCCAACTCCCCACCGCCGCACGGCTCGTGGTGGACGCGGCACCCGAGGGCTGGGCCGGGCGGGTCCTGAAGACCGGGCAGGCGCTGCTCTTGGTGGACGGCCTCGACGAGGTTCCCCAGGAGGACCGCGAAGAGGCGCACCGCTGGCTCGCCGCCCTGCTCGACCGCTATCCGCGGACCCGCTGCGTCGTCACCGTACGGCCGATGGCGGTCGAGCCGGACTGGCTCAAGTACGCGGGCTTCGAGGAGCTCAGACTGCTCCCGATGAACGACGAGGACATCTCCGCGTTCATCGCCGCCTGGCACCGCGCGGCCCGGCTCGACAGCGGCCCGCACGAGGACCTGGACGAGCTGGAGCGCGACCTGTCCGAGCAGTTCAAGCAGAACAGCGCCCTGCGGGGCCTGGCCCGCACCCCGCTGCTGTGCGCCGTCATCTGCGCCCTGCACCGGCTGCGCCAGGGCTTCCTGCCGGACACCCGCTGGAAGCTGTACGAGGCCGCGCTCAGGATGCTGCTCGGCAACCGGGACCAGCAGCGCAAGGTCGAGGCGCCCGAGGGCATCGAGATCAGCGCCGAGGAGTGCACCGAACTGCTCCAGCGGATCGCGGTGTGGCTGGTGCGCGAGGGCCAGTCGGAGTTCTCCCGCGACCAGGCGCTGCGCCAGCTGAAGCGGGCCCTGTCCGGCATGGAGAACGTACGCGGCCAGGGCACCCCCGAGGATGTGCTGCGGCATCTACTCAACCGCAGCGGGCTGCTCCAGGAGCGCGCCGACGGCGTCTTCCAGTTCACCCACCGCACCTTCCAGGACTTCCTCGCCGCCAAGGAGTTCGTGGAGGACGGCCACCTCAACGAGTTGCTGCGGCATGCCTCGGAGGAGCAGCAGTGGCAGGACGTGATCCTGCTCGCCGCCGGGCACTGCGGCCGCCGCGACCGGCCCGTCCTGGTCAACGGCCTCATCGACTCGGGCTCCCGGCAGGAGAGCCACCAGGACAAGGCGAAGATCCACGTGCTCGCGGCCCGCTGCGCCCAGCACGCCGCCTATCTGGACGAGACGACCGCCCGCCGGGTCCGCGAGCGCGTCGCGGCGCTGCTCCCGCCGCGCGACCTGGAGACCGTCACCCTGCTCGCCCGCCTCGGCCCGTCCGTACTCGGCCACCTTCCGGACCCCGTGGACACGGCTCCCGAGGCGCTGGTGAACGTCGTCGGGCTCATCAACCGGGTCGGCGGCGCGGAGGCCGTCGACCACGCCCGCGCCTGGGCAGCCGCCCATCCCGGCGCGGCCGACCTGTTCGCCACCGAGTGGTCGCGCTACCCGGCCGAGCGGTACGCCCGCGAGGTGCTCGCCCGCCTCGACCTGCGCGAGGCCCGGCTGCACATGGAGACCCGCTGGCAGCTCGCCCAGCTCCCGCACGTCCCCGACGCCCGCCGCCTGTGGATCACCGTCCCGCCGGACCTCGGCGCGGACGAGCTCCACGCGGCGCTGCGCGGCCGCGAGGTGGCCTCCCTGCGCCTGAACGGCACCGACCACCTCAGCGGCCTCGGTTTCCTGCGGGACAGCGCGCACCACCTCGAAGACCTGGAGGTACTGCGGGGCTCGGGCCTGCGCGACCTGTCCCAGCTCGCCCGGCTGCCCCGCCTTGCCTCGCTCGGACTGCTCGACGTGTCCGCGCAGGAGGTCGACCTGGCGCCGCTCGGCGCGGTCCCGGCCCTGCGCACCCTGCTGTTCGGCAGCAGCACCGACCTCCACCTCGCCCAGCTGCCCGTCCTGGAGAGCGTCACCACCCTGCATCTGGAGGCGGACCAGGTCGCCGGCTTCGACGCCCTGAACCGCTGGCCGGCGCTCAGCTACCTGGAGCTCGCCCCCTCCGCCTCGGCCACCACCAGAAGACTGCTCGCGTACGTGCGCGGCCGGCCCGGCATCACCCGGCTCGGCGTGGCGCTCAGCTCGGTCGCCGCGCTCGCCGGGGTGGCGCCGCTGCCCACCGTCCGCCACCTCGACCTGTGGCTGGCCAACTCCGACGGCGACCTCGGCGCGGTCCTCGCGGTGTTCCCGGCGCTGACGACGGTGGACCTCGCGGTGGGCACCGTCCAGGCCGGCTCGTGGAACCCGGCCGCCCTGCTGCGCCGCCCCGGCCTGACCGTCACCGTCAACGGCGGACCCCCGCCACCCGAACTCACCTGAGAAGGCAGGGGAGTTGGAGAACACGGAAAAGGGGCTGCCCCGGCTCGTACGGTGCGTACGAGCCGGGGCAGCCCCTGAGGGCAAGGCCTCCGAAGAGGACTAGGCCTCCTTGCTCAGGTTCGGACCCGTGCCGCCGGCGGCCGCGTCCTCGATCGGCGGGACGTCGGGCAGGGCCGACTTCTCCTCACCTCGGAAGGTGAACTTCTTGTCCTCACCCTCGCCCTCGGTGCCGATGACCACGATGTGACCGGGGCGCAGCTCACCGAAGAGGATCTTCTCGGAGAGGATGTCCTCGATCTCCCGCTGGATCGTCCGGCGCAGCGGCCGGGCGCCCATGATCGGGTCGTAGCCCTTCTTGGCGAGCAGCGACTTGGCCTCGGCATTGAGCTCGATGCCCATGTCGCGGTCCTTGAGGCGCTCGTCCACCTTGGCGATCATGAGGTCGACGATCTGGATGATGTCTTCCTCGGTGAGCTGGTGGAAGACCACCGTGTCGTCCACACGGTTCAGGAACTCGGGGCGGAAGTGCTGCTTCAGCTCCTCGTTGACCTTGGCCTTCATGCGGTCGTACCCGGTCTTGACGTCGCCCTGGGCGGCGAAGCCCAGGTTGAAGCCCTTGGAGATGTCCCGGGTCCCGAGGTTGGTCGTCATGATGATGACCGTGTTCTTGAAGTCCACGACCCGGCCCTGGGAGTCGGTCAGGCGACCGTCTTCCAGAATCTGGAGCAGGGAATTGAAGATATCGGGGTGGGCCTTCTCGACCTCGTCGAACAGGACGACGGAGAACGGCTTGCGGCGCACCTTCTCAGTGAGCTGGCCGCCCTCTTCGTAACCCACGTAACCGGGGGGCGAACCGAAGAGGCGGGAAACCGTGTGCTTCTCGCTGAACTCCGACATGTCGAGGGAGATCAGCGCGTCCTCGTCGCCGAAGAGGAATTCCGCGAGGGTCTTCGACAGCTCGGTCTTACCGACACCGGACGGGCCCGCGAAGATGAACGAACCGCCGGGGCGCTTCGGGTCCTTCAGGCCTGCACGGGTACGGCGGATGGCCTGCGAGAGCGCCTTGATGGCGTCCTTCTGGCCGATGACGCGCTTGTGCAGCTCGTCCTCCATGCGGAGCAGTCGCGAGGACTCCTCCTCGGTGAGCTTGAAGACCGGGATGCCCGTGGCCGTGGCCAGCACCTCGGCGATCAGCTCGCCGTCCACCTCGGCGACGACGTCCATGTCGCCGGCCTTCCACTCCTTCTCGCGCTTGGCCTTCGCCGCCAGCAGCTGCTTCTCCTTGTCGCGGAGGGAAGCCGCCTTCTCGAAGTCCTGGGAGTCGATGGCCGACTCCTTGTCGCGACGCACGCCCGCGATCTTCTCGTCGAACTCGCGGAGGTCCGGCGGCGCGGTCATCCGGCGGATGCGCATCCGGGAACCGGCCTCGTCGATCAGGTCGATCGCCTTGTCCGGCAGGAAGCGGTCCGAGATGTACCGGTCGGCCAGCGTCGCGGCCTGGACCAGCGCCTCGTCGGTGATGGAGACGCGGTGGTGGGCCTCGTAGCGGTCGCGCAGACCCTTGAGGATCTCGATGGTGTGCGGCAGCGACGGCTCGGCGACCTGGATGGGCTGGAAGCGGCGCTCAAGAGCGGCGTCCTTCTCCAGGTGCTTGCGGTACTCGTCCAGCGTGGTGGCACCGATGGTCTGGAGCTCACCACGTGCCAGCATCGGCTTGAGGATGCTCGCCGCGTCGATCGCGCCCTCGGCGGCACCCGCACCCACCAGGGTGTGGAGCTCGTCGATGAACAGGATGATGTCGCCGCGGGTGCGGATCTCCTTGAGGACCTTCTTCAGGCGCTCCTCGAAGTCACCGCGGTAGCGGGAACCGGCGACCAGGGCGCCGAGGTCCAGCGTGTAGAGGTGCTTGTCCTTGAGCGTCTCGGGCACCTCGCCCTTGACGATCGCCTGGGCCAGGCCCTCGACGACGGCGGTCTTGCCGACGCCGGGCTCGCCGATGAGCACCGGGTTGTTCTTGGTGCGGCGGGACAGCACCTGCATGACCCGCTCGATCTCCTTCTCGCGCCCGATGACCGGGTCGAGCTTGGATTCGCGGGCGGCCTGCGTCAGGTTGCGCCCGAACTGGTCGAGCACCAGGGACGTGGAGGGCGTGCCCTCCGCAGGGCCGCCGGCCGTGGCGGCTTCCTTGCCCTGGTAGCCGGAGAGCAGCTGGATGACCTGCTGCCGCACCCGGTTGAGATCGGCGCCCAGCTTCACGAGGACCTGGGCGGCGACGCCCTCGCCCTCGCGGATCAGGCCGAGCAGGATGTGCTCGGTGCCGATGTAGTTGTGGCCGAGCTGGAGGGCCTCGCGGAGCGACAGCTCCAGGACCTTCTTGGCACGGGGCGTGAAGGGAATGTGCCCGGACGGGGCCTGCTGGCCCTGGCCGATGATCTCCTCCACCTGCTGGCGGACCGCCTCGAGCGAAATCCCGAGGCTCTCCAGGGCCTTAGCGGCGACACCCTCACCCTCGTGGATCAGGCCCAGGAGGATGTGCTCGGTGCCGATGTAGTTGTGGTTGAGCATCCGGGCTTCTTCCTGAGCCAGGACGACAACCCGCCGCGCGCGGTCGGTGAACCTCTCGAACATCGTTAATCGCTCCTCAGAGCGGTCGGGCAGTAAGGGGGCGGTCCCCTCCCTGTCCTTCCGCATGCTAGTCCCGCAGGGCGGGACAGCTCATTCCAACTGCCGACACCCGTTCATTGCCTCCCGGCCCGAACAGCCGACAACTGCTCCAACCCGATGGTGCGAGACGATGTTCCCGCAGGCCAGGCAGATACCCCTGTCTCCACTACGCCGATGGCGAACGTGAGACCGCCTGACGAGCGTGTCGCCCCTCCCCACTAGGAATGTCTTACCCGTAAACGCGCACACTCCATGCGGCGCACCCCGGTTCCGTAAGCTACGGGCGAACACTCTTGCGCCCGCTCACACCCCCACGCGCCCCAGAAACCGCAACGCAGCGCAGTCGTCCGGGAACTCTGCGTAACTCCGCGCCGTTTCTTCAGTTGCTCCGGACATGGCCCTCACCGTCCCGGCACCCCGCACCCCCCTGGATGGCCCGCTCGCGCAGTGGTACGAACGCGAGCTCGGCTGGGCCGTCTCGGCGGGTCCCCCCGTCCAACTGCTGACCGGTCTGCGCTTCGACGTCCTGGAGCTCCCGGCGACCGCCGGTTTCGCCCTGCTGGAGCGGTACGAGCACACCGGCCCGGTCGCCCTGATGGGGCGCCGGATGCGGCTGCTCGTCGCCGCCGGAAGCGCGGACGAGCTGCCGGGGCTGCTCGACTGGCTGGAGTGGGGCGGGGTCGGCCTCGATCTGACGGCCATCGGATCCGGCGGCCGGATCACCGCCCCGCTGCCCCCGGGCCGGTCCGGCTCGCAGGGGGCCGCCGTATGGCTGCGGCCCCCCGAGCCCGGGTGCGAGGTGGAGGCGCGGCTCCCGGCGTTCACCGGATTCACCGTCCCGGCACCCGGTTCGGGAAGCACGGGAACCACCGGAAGTACGGGAACCACAGCAATCACGGAATACGGTGACGCCGGTGCGGACGGCGTTTCCGGGGGCCCGGGGACCGGGTCTGCCGGCTCCCCCGGATCCCGCAGTGGCCGCGCCGCGGGCCTCAGCCTGGTGAGGCTGGTGGCCGCGGCGGCGACGGAATGCCACCGGGCCCGGCTGTTTCACACAAAATCCCCAGGTGGTGCGGGGAGTGCGGGAACTCAGCCGTTCTGCTTCTCGTAGGCCTCACGGATATCGGCCGGGACGCGTCCGCGGTCGTTCACGTTGTAACCCTGCTCCTTGGCCCACTTGCGGATCTCGGCGGTGTTCTGGTTGCCGGTGCCGAGGACCGTGGCGCGGGCCTTGCCGCGACCGCCCGCCGCGCGGCCACCGGTGCGCCGGCCGCTCTTGACGTACGGCTCAAGGAGGCCGCGGAGCTTGTCCGCGTTGGCGGTGGTGAGGTCGATCTCGAAGCTCTTCCCGTCAAGAGCGAACGTCACGGTCTCGTCAGCCTCGCCACCGTCGAGGTCATCGACAAGAAGGACCTGAACCTTCTGTGCCACCGGATTTCCTTTCATCGAAAATGCAGTACGCGGAAAGGAAACCGCTTTTGACTGGAAAACACAAACCCCCTGGAGAGGTTCAGGATCCTTGCCCGGCGGGAAACGTACGCGATTCGGACATAGGGTTCCCACAGCTTCCTGCCGCTTCCCCGATCACAGGTGCAGAAGCATCCGGGTGTTGCCCAAGGTGTTCGGCTTCACTCGTTCGAGACCGAGGAACTCCGCGACGCCCTCGTCATAGGAGCGCAAGAGCTCGCTGTAGACATCTGTGTCCACGGTATCGACCGGAGTCTCCCCGATCTCGGTGAAGCCGTGCTTCGCGAAGAACGCGACTTCGAAGGTGAGGCAGAAAACCCGGCGCACTCCGAGCCTGCGCGCCGTCCTCAGCAGCTCGCCGAGCACAAGATGTCCTACGCCGGCGCCCTTGGACCCGGGGTCCACGGCGAGAGTGCGCACTTCGGCGAGGTCTTCCCACATCACGTGCAGCGCCCCGCAGCCGACCACCCGGCCGTCCGAGTGGCGTTCCGCCACCCAGAACTCCTGGATGGACTCGTAAAGCGTGACGGTTGCTTTGTCGAGCAGGATCCCGGCCCCGACGTACGCGTCGAGAAGGCTTCGCACGGCCCGTACATCGCTCGTCCTGGCCCGGCGGACGGTGACGGCATTAGCGGCGGGATAAGACATGCCTGGACGCTATCGCCCCGCCCCGTCCCCGGACGCATCGCCCTCTTCGGATCCGTGTTCGGCTTCGGGATCGGGTTCAGCTTCGGGTTCCGGCTGCTGCACCATGCGTACGGCATCACGGAGCGCCTCGCGCTCCTCGGCGGACATCATGCCGAAGAAGGCGACCAGAGCGGCCGCCGGGTTGTCGCTCTGGGACCAGGCTTCGTTCATCAGCGCGGCGGCGTACGCGGCGCGCGTGGAGACCGCCGTATATCGATAGGCCCGGCCGTCGACTTCCCTGCGGACCCAGCCCTTCTGATGGAGATTGTCCATTACGGTCATGACCGTCGTGTACGCGATCGACCGTTCCTGCTGAAGGTCTTCGAGGACTTCCCGGACGGTCACCGGTCGGTTCCACTGCCAGACGCGGGTCATGACGGCGTCTTCCAGCTCTCCCAATTGGCGGGGCACATCTGCACCATAGTGGGAGATGTCGCGAATGGCTGGTTATTTACTGCCAGTGCGCAGCAAAAAGGGCGCACGTCGGGAAATACCCCGTGCGCCCCTGCTGAGTGTGCCTGTGTGCCGTCCGGACCGAGGGGTCAGGAGGCGGGCTTCTGCTGTGCGGCCTCGGCGCGCGCGAGCGCGATGTCCACGGCCGCGTCCTCCTTGCCCTTGTTGGGACCACCCTGGCTCTTCACGATCGTCACGACGAGCGCGATGAAGAAGATGGCCATCACCACGGGGGGCAGAAGCGCGGAAACGTAGTCCATACCGACAGGGTAGCTACCCGGCCGCGCGCTGCGCGGGCGGGGGCGCCGGACGGCGGCGTGGCGGGAAGACCTCGGACGGCTTGGGTACGGGCCGCTCGGGCGCGGGCACCGGGCGGGCCGGGGTCCCCGGACGCGGCTCCGCGGCCTTGCCCTTGTCCGCGGCGCCTCCGCCGACCAGCGTGAGCAGCCGGGTGCGCGGCCCCGGCGCGGTGACGGCGCGGCCGGCCAGGCGGGCCCGCAGGGAGCGTTCGGCGAGGAGCCGGCAGCGGTCGAGCAGGGCCGCGCAGACCGGGTTCGAGCGCAGCGCGCGCAGGGCGGCCAAGTCGTCGGGCCCGGGGTCGTAGCCGGCCGCCAGGGCGTCCTGGAGCAGCTCCGTGTAGCCGGGCAGCGAGCCGGGGAGCGCTTCGCGGTAGCGGGCCAGGTCGGCCAGGAGGAAGGCGCGCAGCCGGTCCGCCTCGTGGACGGCCTCGTCCACGGAGTCGGCGAGCCGCAGGCAGTCCTGGACGTCCTCGTCCTGCACGGCGCTGGGGTGGAGGGCGATGGCGAGGGCGCGTCGGAGCACACGCAGCTCGTCTGCGCCGAACGCCATGCCGCCGCGGGATCCGTATGGCGTGGGCATGCGGTGACGATACGTGCTAAATGGACAAAATCCGCTTAATGCTCCGATATTGGGCGCGTTGGCGGAGATGCAGACAATCCGGGGGCGCGTAGGGCGGCGGCGCATTCAGCGCTGCCGCTCTACGCACCCCCGGAGCCGCCTCAGGAGCGCGACACGTTGCGCTCGTACACCAGCCGCAGGCCGATCAGGGTCAGCCACGGCTCGTGCTCGTCGATCTCCTCGGCCTCGCCGAGGACCATCGGGGCCAGGCCGCCGGTCGCGATGACCGTGACGTCGTCCGGGTCGCCGTCGGGGCCGACCAGCTCGCGCTTCATGCGCCGCACCACGCCGTCGACCTGCCCGGCGAACCCGTACACGATGCCGGACTGCATGGCCTCGACGGTGTTCTTGCCGATCACCGAGCGGGGGCGGGCCAGCTCGATCTTGCGGAGCTGGGCGCCCCTGATGCCGAGCGCCTCCACCGAGATCTCGATGCCGGGGGCGATCACGCCGCCGATGTACTCGCCGCGCGCGCTCACCGGGTCGAAGGTCGTCGCCGTGCCGAAGTCGACGACGATGGCCGGGCCGCCGTACAGCTCGTGGGCCGCGACCGAGTTGACGATGCGGTCGGCGCCGACCTCCTTCGGGTTGTCCATCAGGATCGGCACGCCCGTCTTGATGCCGGGCTCCACCAGCACCGCGGGGACGTCGCCGTAGTAGCGGCGGGTCACCTCGCGCAGCTCGTGCAGTACGGACGGGACGGTCGAGCAGATCGCGATGCCCTCGATGCCGTCGCCCAGCTCCGCGCCGAGCAGCGGGTGGGTGCCCATCAGGCCGTTGAGCAGGACGGCCAGCTCGTCGGCGGTGCGGCGGGCGTCGGTGGAGATCCGCCAGTGCTCGACGACCTCCTCGCCGTCGAACAGGCCGAGGACGGTGTGGGTGTTGCCGACGTCGATCGTGAGCAGCATCAGGCCGAGCCCTCTCGGGTGGCCTCGCGCAGGTCCAGGCCGATGTCGAGGATCGGCGAGGAGTGCGTGAGGGCCCCCACCGCGAGGTAGTCGACGCCCGTCGCTGCGTACGCGGCGGCGTTCGCCAGGGTGAGGCGGCCCGACGATTCGAGCATCGCGCGGCCGGCGACCAGCGCGACCGCCTCGGCCGTCTGCTCCGGGGTGAAGTTGTCGAGCAGGATCAAGTCGGCCCCGGCGTCCAGGACTTCGGTGACCTGGGCGAGGGTGTCGACCTCGACCTCGATCGCCAGGTCCGGGAAGCGGTCGCGGACGGCCTTGAAGGCCTCGGCGACGCCGCCCGCGGCCACCACGTGGTTGTCCTTGACCAGGGCCGCGTCCGAGAGCGACATCCGGTGGTTGACGCCGCCGCCGCAGCGGACCGCGTACTTCTCCAGGGCGCGCAGGCCCGGGGTGGTCTTGCGGGTGTCGCGGACCTTGGCGCCGGTGCCTTCCAGGGCGTCCGCCCAGGCCCGGGTGGCGGTCGCGATGCCGGACAGGCGGCACAGCAGGTTCAGCGCGCTGCGCTCGCCGGTCAGCAGGTCGCGGGTGCGGGTGGTGACGCTGAGCAGCTTCTGCCCGGCCGCGACCCGGTCGCCGTCGGCGACGTGCCGCTCGACCTCGAACTCCTCAGTGCAGACGATGGACAGGATCGCCTCGGCGACCCTCAGGCCCGCGACCGTACCGGCCTCGCGGGCCGTGAAGTCGCCGGTGGCGACGGCGTCCTGGGGGACGGTCGCGGCCGAGGTGACGTCCAGACCGCCGTCCAGGTCCTCCTCGATGGCGAGGTGGGCGATGTCCTCGACCTGTACGGGGTCGAGGCCGGACTCGGCGAGCAGCGCGGCGAGCGCGGGGTCGAGCCCGCACTCGTACACCTCCTCGCCGCCGCAGCCGCAGTCGTCGCCGCAGCCGCCGCCCTGGGCGGGCGCACCGATCTGGATCAGGGGGACGTCCACCGGCTGGGGACGGAGTTCCTCGGGCGTGCTCACGGTTACGGCTCCAGGGGGGTGGCGTCGAGGGTCGGGGGGAAGGTGGCGCTGTCGGTGGGGCGGATGTCCAGGGCCCGCCCGGGGGTGATGCTCACGACGAGGTGGCGCCGCCAGGCCGCGTCGTCGCGGTCGGGGCGGTCCTCGCGCCAGTGGCAGCCGCGGGTCTCCTCGCGGGCGGCGGCCGCGGCGACCAGGACGCGGGAGACGAGCAGCAGGTTGGTGGTCTCCCACGCCTCGACGCCCGGCACGGCGGCCTTGTGCTCGTCGGCGCGGATCGCCTCCAGGCGGGCGGCCGCCTCGGCGAGGCTCTCGGCGGACCGCAGCACCCCGGCGCCCGTCGTCATGGTCCGCTGGATATGGATGCGGGCGGCCGGGTCGAGCAGCGGCACCGCCTCGCCCTGCGGCTCGGCGTCAACTGCCGTGCGCGGAGCGGACGTTGACATACCGGCGATGTCCTTCGCGATGTTCTCCGCGAAGACCAGGCCCTCCAGGAGGGAGTTGGAGGCGAGCCGGTTGGCGCCGTGGACGCCGGTGCAGGCCGCCTCGCCGCAGGCGTACAGGCCGGGCACGGTGGTGCGGCCGCGCAGATCGGTGCGGATGCCGCCGGACGCGTAGTGCGCGGCGGGGGCGACCGGGATCGGCTCGGTCACCGGGTCGATGCCGTGCGAGCGGCAGGCGGCCAGGATGGTCGGGAAGCGCTGCTCCCACATCTCGGCGCCGAAGTGCCGCGCGTCCAGGTACATGTGCTCGGCGCCCCGCGCCTGCATCTGGCGGGTGATGGCCTTGGCGACGATGTCGCGCGGGGCCAGCTCCGCCAGCTCGTGCTGTCCCAGCATGAAGCGGGTTCCGGACGCGTCGACGAGATGCGCTCCTTCGCCGCGTACGGCCTCCGAGACCAGCGGCTGCTGGCCCTCCGAGTCCGCGCCGAGGAACAGCACCGTGGGGTGGAACTGGACGAATTCGAGGTCGGAGATCTCGGCGCCCGCGCGCAGCGCGAGGGCCACGCCGTCGCCCGTGGACACCGACGGGTTGGTGGTCGCCGAGAACACCTGGCCCATGCCGCCGGTCGCCAGGACCACCGCGGGCGCGCGGACCGCGCCCACGCCGTCGTGCTGGCCCTCCCCCATGACGTGCAGGGTGATGCCGGCGGTGCGGCCGTCCGCGTCCTTGAGGAGGTCGAGGACCAGGGCGTTCTCGATGGTCCGGACGGCCGTCGTGCGGACGGCCTCGACCAGCGCGCGGGAGATCTCGGCGCCGGTCGCGTCCCCGCCCGCGTGCGCGATGCGGCGGCGGTGGTGGCCGCCCTCGCGGGTCAGCGAGATCGTGCCGGAGTCGTCGGTGTCGAAGTGGGCGCCGGTGGCGATCAGCCGCCGTACGGCGTCCGGGCCCTCGGTCACCAGGAGGCGCACCGCGTCCTCGTCGCACAGGCCGACGCCCGCGACCAGGGTGTCGTCCAGGTGCTGCCCGGGGGTGTCGCCCTCGCCGAGCGCGGCCGCGATGCCGCCCTGCGCCCAGCGCGTCGAGCCGTCGTCCAGGCGGGCCTTGGTGACGACGACCGTGGCGAGGCCCGCCGCCGTGCAGCGCAGGGCGGCGGTCAGGCCCGCGACGCCGGAGCCGACGACCACGACGTCAGCGTCGATGGCCCAGCCGGCTGCGGGGGCGTCAAGGCGTATGCCGGTGCTTGTCATTCCAGTGCTCCGAACGTGAGCGGGATGTTGTCGATGAGGCGTGTGGTGCCGACGCGGGCGGCGACCGCGAGGATCGCCTCCCCGCGGAAACCTTCGGGGGCCTCGGTGAACGTCGCCGGGTCCACGAGCGCCAAGTAGTCGGCCGTGACCGGGGGTTCGGCCTTCGCCGCGCTGTCGAGCACGCCCTGGGCGACGGCCTTGATGGCCGCGGGGGACGGCGCCGCCACGGCGACCGCGTAGGCGTCGGCGGCCGCGCGGGCCTCGCCGATCGCGGTCAGCGCGTCGGCCCGGCCCGTGACCGCGCCGCCGGCGGCGGCCCGCGCGTGCAGGGCGTGCTCGGCGGCGAGCCGGTCGCGGGCCGCGAACAGGGCGCGGGAGAGCGCGCGGGCCGCGGTCCGCTCGGCCGGGGCGAGGTAGCGGTTGCGGCTGGAGAGGGCGAGGCCGTCGTCCTCGCGCACCGTCGGTACGCCGACGATCTCCACCGGGAAGTTCAGATCGCGCACCATGCGCCGGATCAGCGCCAGCTGCTGGGCGTCCTTCTGCCCGTACAGCGCGAGGTCGGGCGCGGTCAGGTGGAGCAGCTTGGCGACGACGGTCAGCATGCCGTCGAAGTGGCCGGGCCGTGAGGCGCCTTCGAGGCGCTCACCCATGGGGCCCGCGGTGATGCGCACCTGGGGCTCGCCGCCGGGATAGACCTCATCGGCCGAGGGCGCGAACACGACGTCGGCGCCCGCCCGTTCGGCGATCGCGCGGTCCGCGTCCAGCGTACGCGGATAGCGCTCCAGGTCCTCGCCCGCGCCGAACTGCAGCGGGTTGACGAACACGGTGACCACCAACTGGCCGTCTGCGCCGACCAGTTGGCGTGCGGTACGGATCAGGGTGGCATGGCCCTCGTGGAGCGCGCCCATGGTCATGACGACGGCGCGGCGGCCTGCCTTGGCCGGCGCCGCGAGCTCCGCCGACGTACGGACGAGGGCGGTCATCGATCGTCTCCTTCGGCGAGCACGCCGAGCAGGTCCTCGGCGAGCTCGGGCTTGAGCAGTCCGTGGGCGAGCGCCCGGTCGGCGGTCGTACGGGCCATCGCGAGGTATCCGGCGACGGTGCCCGGCGCGTGCTTGCGCAGCTCGGCGACGTGCGCGGCGACCGTGCCGGCGTCACCGCGCGCGACCGGTCCGGTCAGGGCCGCGTCGCCGGAGCGCAGCGCGTTGTCGAGGGCGGCGCCCAGGAGCGGGCCGAGCATGCGGTCGGGGGCCGCGACACCGGCCTGGCGCAGCAGTTCCATGGACTGGGCGACCAGCGTGACCAGGTGGTTCGCGCCGAGGGCGAGGGCGGCGTGGTAGAGCGGGCGGGCCGCCTCCTCGATCCACTCCGGTTCGCCGCCCATCTCGATGACCAGCGCCTCGGCGGCGAGCCGCAGCTCCTCGGGGGCGGTCACGCCGAACGAGCAGCCCGCGAGCCGCTGGACGTCCACGCTCGTCCCGGTGAACGTCATCGCCGGGTGCAGGGCGAGGGGCAGTGCGCCGGCCCGCCGGGCGGGGTCGAGGACGGCCGTGCCGTACCGCCCGGAGGTGTGCACCACGAGCTGGCCCGGCCGGATCGCGCCGGTCCCGGCGAGGCCCTCGACCAGGCCGGGCAGCGCGTCGTCGGGGACGGTGAGCAGCACGAGGTCGGCGCGCTCCAGGACCTGGGCGGGCGACACCAGCGGCACGTCGGGCAGCAGGGCCGCGGCCCGGCGCACGGAGGCGTCGGAGACGCCGGAGACCGCGACCGGGCGGTGACCGGCGAGCTGGAGCGCCGCGGCGAGCGCGGGGCCGACCCGGCCCGCGCCGACGACGCCCACGGCGAGGCGGGCGGGGCGGTCCGCCGGGCTGTGGTCGAAGCGGTGCTCTGGTGGTGCGTTCACGCGTGGGGGCCTTCCGTTCCAGTCCGCGAGGGGTACCGGACGCCAAACCAAAATCAAACGGCCCCGTCATGCTACGCCCCGGGCCCGAAAACCCCTTGGGTTGTCCACAGGCTGTGGGCGATCATCCCGTCATGGCAGATTCCGAGCTCAATCCCCTCCCCGGATCCACCGCCGACACCCCCGGCGGGACGCCGGAGGAAACCCCGGAACAGGCCCGGCAGCACCGCCTGGCCGTCTACCGGGGCGCCAAGCGGCGGCTGGCGGACCAGACGGTCGACCACACCCTCCAGGAGCGCCTGACGGCCCTCCTGGAGGACGGCGCCGAGGTCTACGACCTGGACGAGTTCAGCGACGTCTACGGCAACGGCGCCGTCACCGAGCTGGAGCGGCGCACCGCTCAGGCGCTCGGCTTCCCCGCCGCCGCCTTCTTCCCGACCGGCACCATGGCCCAGCAGGTCGCCCTGCGCTGCTGGGCCTCGCGCACCGGCGACCCGACGGTCGCCCTGCACCCGATGTCGCATCCCGAGGTCCATGAGCGCAGCGCGTTCAGCCAGGTGAGCGGCCTGCGCACGGTCCACCCGACGGACGAGCCGAGGCTGCCGACCGCCGACGAGGTACGGGGCTTCGAGGAGCCCTTCGGCACCCTGATGCTGGAACTTCCGCTGCGCGACGCGGGGTATGTCCTGCCGACCTGGGACGAACTGGTCGCCGTGGTCGAGGCGGCCCGGGAGCGCGGCGCGGTGGTGCACTTCGACGGCGCCAGGATCTGGGAGACCACCGCCCACTTCGGCCGTTCCCTGCCGGAGATCGCGGGCCTCGCGGACAGCGTGTACGTGTCCTTCTACAAGACGCTGGGCGGTCTGTCGGGCGCGGTCCTGGTGGGCTCCGAGTCGCTGATCGAGCAGGCCCGCACCTGGCGGCACCGCTACGGCGGCCAGCTCTTCCAGCAGTTCCCCGCCGCCCTCGCGGGTCTGCTCGGCCTGCGCAAGGAACTGCCCGAGCTCCCTTCGTACGTCGCCCACGCCAAGGTCGTGGCGAAGGCGATCGCGGAGGGCCTCACCGAGGCGGGCGTGCCGTGGTTCCGGGTGAACCCCGAGCCGCCGCACACGCACGAGTTCCAGGTGTGGCTGCCGTACGACGCCGACGTGCTGAGCGCCGCCGCGCTGCGGCAGGCCGAGGAGACCGGGACCTGCCTGTTCCGCCGCTGGTTCGCCGGCCCCTGGGGACCGGCCGGCCTCGCCGTCACCGAGGTGACGGTGAACGCGCCGGGCCTGGCGTGGACCGCCGAGGACGTACGGGCCGCGGTGGCCGACTTCGTACGACGGCTGCCGTAGCCGGGGCGCCTGGGCGGGCGCCCGCTCAGCGGCAGGCGGGCGGGTGCTGCCGGGGGTGGTGCGGGGCGAACAGGTGGGCCAGAGCCGCCCGCAGCCGGCCGGTGGCGAGCCGGCCCGCCAGGACCGCCTCGAAGCGGCGGTAGTCCCGCAGCTCCCGCAGGGTGGCCACGTCGTGGGTGCCGGGGAGCGGCGGCGCGGGCTCGGCGTGCTGTGCCGCGCGGTATCTGTCGATCATGTGCTGCTGCATCGCGTCCATGCCTCAACGGTGATCCTGTTCCGGCCCCGCGTCGCGCCGATTGACGAGCCGCGTCAAATGGCGCTCCGACGCGGCGCCCGGCGGCACCGACGCCCCCGTGCCGGCGCCCCGCCGCCGCCGATTGACCGGGACCGTCAATCGGCGGCGGCGTTGTCAGTGGCCCGGTGCACCATGGGGCCATGAGCGTGACCATCGACATCACGGGCCTGCCGCCCGAGCGCATCGGCTTCGCGATCTCCCCGCTGGCCGAGCTGGGCCTGGCCCTGCACGCGCTCTCCGAGCCCGGCCACCACCCGGGCCTGCACGGCTGGGCGACGGCGACCTCGGCCGCGCTGAAGCCGGACCTCGCCGACCGGCTGCACGAGGCCGACTTCCTGTGGCGCAACACCTTCTCCGACGTGTTCATGCCCTTCGCGGGCATACCCGGCCGGGACGGCAGCACCGGCGCCACGCTCGCCGAGGACCTGGACCTGCTCGACCGGCTCTCCGACGAGCGCTTCACCTCCGCCGCCCTGGAGTTCACCTGCTCCAGCCTGTACGGGGCCAGGACGCCGTCCCCGCTGCACGACCCGGCGCTGCGCGTGCGCGCCCTGGAGATGGCGGCGACCCGCGGCCCGCGCCAAGTGGAGTTCACCCAGCGGCTGTTGAGCGATCCGGCGGCCGTGCGGGCCTGGGTGCGGCGGCTCCTGGAGGACTGCGAGGAGGCCTTCTTCGCGGACACCTGGCAGCGGGTCCGGGTGCAACTGGCCGCCGACGCCCGGCACAAGGCGGAGCTGCTGCGCCGCAAGGGGCTCGGCGAGGCCGTCCGCGCGGTGTCGGCCGCCCTGAGCCTGGACGAGGGCGGGACGCTGATCAGCGCGGACAAGATGACCGAGGGCCGCACGACCGCCACCGACCCGGAGCCCGGCGCCGGGCTCACCTTCGTGCCGACCTCGTTCGGCTGGCCGCACCTGATGGTGCTGCACGCCCCGGGCTGGCGGCCGGTGATCCACTACCCGGTGCACGGGCCCGAACTGCCCTCACCCGCCTCGGTCGAGATCCTCAAGCTGCGGATGGAGGCCCTCGCACACCCGATGCGGATGCGTCTGTGCCGCAACCTGGCCCGCTCCCCGTACACGACGGGCGAACTGGCCGACTCCAACGGCATCACCGCGCCCGAGGTCTCCCGGCACCTGTCCGTCCTGAAGAAGGCCGGGCTCCTCACGACCCGGCGGCGCGGCCGCTACGTACTGCACCAATTGGACCTGACGGTGGTGGCCCGCCTGGGCAGCGACTTCCTTGAGGGGGTGCTGCGGTAGCGCTCCGGGGGGAGTGCGGGTGAGCTCCGAGGGAGGCGCGGGTGATTCGACCGCGGGCCGCCGGGGGCCGATCGCGCAGTTCCCAGCGCCCCCCTCAGAGCGCTCGGCGCTAGGACACCCTCAGCAGGAGCTTGCCCGTCGAGGTGCGGCCCTCCATCAACTCATGGGCGGCCGCGGCCTCTTCGAGGGTGAACTCGGCGGTGATCGGCAGCTCCACCTGGCCGGTGGTGGCCAGGCTCAGCGCCCGGTCCGCGATCTCGCGCAGCGCCTCGCGGTCACCGGCGGCGGCGAGGCCCAGGATCGAGAAGCCGGAGACCGTGCGGCCGCGCCCGTACAGCTCGGACTGCCCGACCTGCCAGGCCTCCTCGCCGCTCGCGTTGCCGTACGAGACGAGCCGGCCGAACAGGGCGAGCGATTCCAGGCCGCGGCGCAGGGTCTCGCCGCCGACCGGGTCGAGCACCAGGTCCACGCCCCGGCCGCCGGTGGCCCGCAGGACGTCCGCGTCGAACGTGTCGGTCAGGAAGGCGTCGTCGTAGCCGTGCTTGCGGGCGTAGTCGGCCTTGGCCTCGCTCGACACCACGCCGTACACCGCGCCCGCACCGGCCAGCTTGGCGATCTGCCCGGCGACGGTGCCGACACCGCCCGCGGCGCCCTGGACCAGGACGCTCTCGCCGGGCTGGAGCCGGCCCACCTCGTGGATGAGGGCGTGCGCGGTCGGCAGCACGGTGGGCAGGGCGGCCGCGGTGCGCAGGCTCACGCCCTCGGGCACGGGGAAGACGGTGACGGCGGAGGCGACGACCACCTCCGCGTAGGCGCCGCCCTCGGTCATCGCGGCGACCTCCTGGCCGACCGCGAGGCCCTCGACCCCGGCGCCGATCGCCCGGATGCGGCCGGAGAGTTCGAGACCGGGCACGAAGGGCAGCGAGGCGACCCGGTATCCCGCCGAACGCGCCTTCAGATCGGCGAAGTTGACGCCGACGTACGCGACATCGATGCTCACCTCGCCGCGCCCCGGCCGCGGAACCTCCGCCTCCACCAGCTGGAGAACCTCCGGACCACCGAACTCGTCGAATCGAATCGCACGCATGACGCCACTCCCCGTACCGGAAACGCACTGAGTACCGAACGGGCTCGATAGTACGATGGTCGTCGTACTAAGGCAACGGGGCCGGGGTCGGGAGCCCGCCCGGGACACTCAGAAGCCCGGCTCGGGCGCTCAGTCGAAGCGGATGTGGCTCAGGCCGATCCGGGTGCGCCGCAGCCGGTGCCGCAGCGGGCCGTCGGTATTGGGCAGCAGCCGCAGCCCGGCGGACGCGGCGACCCGGTCGGCGACCTGCGGCACGGTGAGCCGGTCGGTGTGGATGTGCTCGGCGAACTCGGGGCCCCGCAGCCGCTCCAGACAACGGTCCAGCTGACGCACCGCGAAACCGTCCCGCCTCAGGCCGCGCCCCCACCCGCGCTCGCTGAGCCGGCGCAGCACCAGACGACGATCCGCCAGCAGCGCGACATGGTCCACCTGGTGGCCGCCCTCGGCGCGGAGCCGGCCGATGATCTCCTCGAAGTAGCGCGGCTCGACCAGCGTCATCGGGACGATCACCGGCCCCTCGCAGCTGCTCAGCGCCAGGTCGAGCACCTCGTACACGCCCTGCCGCCAGGCCCGCAGGTCCTGGAAGTCCCCGCGGAGTTCGGGCGGCAGCATGCGGTGCAGCCCGAAGCCGACGTGCTCCGGGTCGCACACGGTGCTGCCGGGCAGCCTGCGGCGCAGTTCGTACGCGGTCTGCGTCTTGCCGCCGCCGTAGGGGCCGTTGATCCAGATCAACATGCCCCCCGAGCGTAGTGGCCGGGCCCGTGGGCCGGGCGGGCTTCAAACCAGAAGGCGGCGCGTGCTCGTGGCGCTCGCGGTCAGCCGGCTCCGCCGCCCGCCCGCACCAGCCCCGTCTCGTACGCCAGGACCACGACCTGCACGCGGTCGCGCAGGCCCAGCTTGGTCAGGATGCGGCCCACATGGGTCTTCACGGTGGCCTCCGAGAGGACCAGGCGGGCGGCGATCTCGCCGTTCGACAGGCCCTGGGCGACCAGCATCATGACCTCGCGCTCGCGCTCGGTCAGCTTCTCCAGCTGCTTGTGCTCCGGCTCCTTGCCGCCGGTCGGGAGCAACGGGGCGAACCGGTCCAGGAGGCGCCGGGTCGTGGACGGGGCGACCACCGCGTCCCCGCTGTGCACCGAGCGGATCGCGCCGAGCAGTTCGGCCGGCGGCACGTCCTTCAGCATGAAGCCGCTCGCGCCCGCCTTCAGCCCGGAGAAGGCGTACTCGTCCAGGTCGAAGGTGGTCAGGATCAGCACCTTGGGGGGATTCGGCGCCTCGCAGATGCGCCGCGTCGCCTCCACGCCGTCCAGCCTCGGCATGCGCACGTCCATCAGGACCACGTCCACGTCGGTGGCGCGGAGCACCTCGATGGCCTCCGCCCCGTCGCCCGCCTCCGCGACGACGTCCATGTCCGGCTGCGCGGCGAGCACCATCCGGAACCCGGTGCGCAGCAGCATCTGGTCGTCGACGAGCATCACGCGGATCGTCATCGTTCCCTCTCCATCACGGCGTACATCGGTACACGCACCAGCGCGTACAGGAAATCAGTGGGCCGGCTTCAGGGGCAGCAGGGCGCTGATCCGGAAGCCGCCGCCGGGGCGCGGTCCCGCGTCCAGCGTGCCCCCGACCATGCCGATCCGCTCGCGCATGCCGATCAGGCCGTGGCCCTGGCCGTCGGCGCCGCCGTCCTCGTACATCTCGTGGGCGGCGCCCCGGCCGTCGTCCTCGACCAGCAGGCCGAGCCCGTCGTCGAAGTACACGAGCCGCACGCTCGCCCCCGCGTCCGGGCCGCCGTGCTTGCGGGTGTTGGTGAGCGCTTCCTGCACGATGCGGTACGCCGTCAGCTCGACGCCGCTGGGCAGCGGGCGGGGAGTGCCCTCGATCTTGAAGTCGACGGTGAGGCCGGCCCCGCGGACCGTCTCGACCAGGTCCTCGATCTGCTGGACGTCGGGCTGCGGAACGTACTCCCCCGCCTCCTGGTGCTCGCCGGTGCGCAGCACGCCGAGCAGCCTGCGCATCTCGGCGAGCGCCTGGCGCCCGGTCATCGAGATGGTCTCCAGGGCGGTCTTCGCCTGGTCCGGCGAGGTGTCCATCACGTACGCCGCGCCGTCGGCCTGCACGACCATCACCGACACGTTGTGCGCCACCACGTCGTGCAGCTCGCGGGCGATGCGGGCCCGCTCGGCCGCGACCGCGACCTTGGCCTGCGCCTCGCGCTCCCGCTCCAGGCGCGCGGCCCGCTCCTCCAGCTGCGCGAGGTACGCCTTGCGGGTCCGCATCGAGTCGCCGAGCACCCAGGCGAGCACGAACGGGACCGTCATCATGATGACGAAGAAGACCTTCTCCGTACCGCTTTGGGGGCCGGTGTCCAGCCAGCGCACATGGGCCAGCGGGGCCGCGCACAGCCCCGCGACGAGCGCGGTCCGCGAGGCCCAGCGCTTGCCCACGGAGGCCACCGTGTAGACGATGACCAGCATCGCGAAGTCCTGGATCTGGGGCTGGACGTTCAGCACCAGCTGGGCGAGGCCCGTGCCGATCGCGAGCAGCAGCATCTTCTCGGGGGCGCGGCGGCGCAGCGCCACGGAGACGCTCATCCCGAGCACCACCAGGAGCTGGATGCCCCAGCCCGCCTGGCGCGGATCGTGGTGCGCCGCCACGACCTGAATGCCGGAGAACCCGAACAGGATGACGGCCCAGAAGGTGTCGACCCCGGTCGGGTGTCTGCGGAGGAAGTCGTAGAGGCGCTGCACGTAACCCAGCGTAGGGAAAGCAGATAGGTGCAGGGGTCAACCGCCGGGGCGATCCTGATCCCGGCGGCGTACTCCGCAAGGTGGAGACTTGAGCCCGTGACGGATGAGACGTGTCAACAGTTCCCGGGTGCGCGGGACGGAGAACCGGGGCCTTCGGCCGCCCCCGTCGGCTGGCGCGCGGCCACCGAGCGGGCCCTCTACGGGGCGGGCGGTTTCTATCTGCGGCCCGAGGGACCGGCCGGGCATTTCCGTACGTCGGTCCACGCCTCGCCGCTCTTCGCGCAGGCCGTCGCCCGCCTCCTTACGGAGGTCGCGGCCGGGCTCGGCCCGGGACCGGTCGACCTGGTGGACGTGGGCGCCGGGCGCGGGGAACTGCTCACCGGGGTGCTGGCCGCGCTGCCCGCCGGCTTCCCGGTCCGGGCGTACGCCGTGGAGCGCGCGGGCCGTCCGGCCGGGCTCGACGAGCGGATCGCCTGGCGCGCGGAGGTGCCCTCGGGCGTCCGCGGGCTGCTCTTCGCCAACGAATGGCTCGACAACGTGCCGGTGGAGGTCGCGGAGGTCGATCCGGACGGGGTGGCCAGGCTCGTGCTCGTACGACCCGACGGGGCCGAGACCCTCGGCGAGCCGGTGTCGGGCGCGGACGCCGCGTGGCTGGACCGCTGGTGGCCGCTGGGCGAGCCGGGCACCCGGGCGGAGATCGGGCGGCCGCGCGACGAGGCGTGGGCGGCGGCGGTCGCGGCGCTGGACGCGGGGCTCGCGGTGGCCGTCGATTACGCCCATACGAAGGACGCGCGGCCGCTGTTCGGGACGCTGAGCGGGTTCCGGGGCGGGCGGGAGGTGGCGCCGGTGCCGGACGGGTCCTGCGACATCACCGCGCATGTCGCGCTGGACGCGTGCGCGGGGGCGTCCGGGGAGCTGACCTCCCAGCGCGAGGCGCTGGCCCGCCTCGGCGTCTCGGGCACGCGGCCCCCGCTGGCCCTGGCATCCTCGGACCCGGCGGGGTACGTCCGCGCGCTGGCCTGCGCGGGCGAGGCGGCGGAGCTGACGGCGCGGGGCGGGCTGGGGGACTTCGGGTGGCTGACGCAACAGGTGTGACTTTCCCCCACCCCGCCCCTTCCCGAACGGTCCGCAGGTGGGCGGCGGGGGCTGGGGCGGAGTCCCGGGGGCCGCAGGGGATACTTGCGCCCATGACGGAGACGACGGTCGGCATCGGGGGCGGGGCGGAGAGCACCGACATGGTGCTCAACATCGGCCCCCAGCACCCCTCCACCCACGGCGTGCTGCGGCTGAAGCTCGTGCTGGACGGCGAGCGCATCCAGCAGGCCGAGCCGGTCATCGGCTACATGCACCGCGGCGCCGAGAAGCTCTTCGAGGCCCGCGACTACCGCCAGATCGTGATGCTGGCCAACCGCCACGACTGGCTCTCCGCGTTCTCCAACGAGCTCGGCGTGGTCATGGCCGTCGAGCGGATGCTCGGCATGGAGGTCCCCGAGCGCGCGGTGTGGACCCGCACCCTGCTCGCCGAGCTGAACCGGGTCCTCAACCACCTGATGTTCCTCGGCTCGTACCCGCTGGAGCTCGGCGGCATCACCCCCGTCTTCCACGCCTTCCGCGAGCGCGAGGAGCTCCAGGCGGTGATGGAGGAGGTCTCCGGCGGCCGCATGCACTACATGTTCAACCGGGTCGGCGGCCTGAAGGAGGACCTGCCGCTGGGGTGGCTCGGCCGGGTGCGGCACGCCGTCGCCTCGGTGCGTTCGCGGATGGACGTGTACGACCGGCTCGTGCTCGGCAACGAGATCTTCCGGGCGCGCACCCGCGGCGTGGGCAGGCTGTCCGCCGGCGCGGTGCACGCGTACGGCGTGAGCGGGCCCATCGCGCGGGCCTCCGGCGTCGACTTCGACCTGCGCCGCGACGAGCCGTACCTCGCGTACGGGGAGCTCCAGGACACCCTGAAGGTCGTCACCCGGACCGAGGGCGACTGCCTGGCGCGCTTCGAGTGCCTGCTTGAGCAGACCCACAACGCGCTCGACCTCGCCGACGCGTGCCTGGACCGGATGGCCGAGCTGCCGCCCGGCCCCATCAACCAGCGGCTGCCCAAGGTCCTCAAGGCGCCCGAGGGCCACACCTACGCCTGGACCGAGAACCCGCTCGGCATCAACGGCTACTACCTCGTCAGCAAGGGCGAGAAGACGCCGTACCGGCTGAAGCTGCGGTCGGCCTCGTACAACAACATCCAGGCGCTCGCCGTGCTGCTGCCGGGGACGCTGGTCGCCGACATGGTGGCGATCCTCGGGTCGCTGTTCTTCGTCGTGGGCGACATCGACAAGTAGGCCGACGAGCGGGCGGCGGCAGACGGTCCAACTGGCAGGCGGAACGCCTCAGTTGGACCAGTGGCCCCGCACGGCCGCGAGGACGAAACCCGGGCCGAAGCCGATGATCAGTCCCGACTCCGCGTCGGCGGGCGGCTCGGTGAACGTACGGGACAGGACGTCGAGGACCGCCGAGCCGCCCAGGTTGCCGTTCTCGGCGAGGCTGGCCCAGGCGTGCCGCAGGGCGCCGTGTTCGCGGTCGCCGTCGAGCTGGAGGCCCGCGGCCGCGTCGTCCAGGATGCGCGGGCCGCCGGGGTGCACCACCGCCGAGTCGAGCGGCCGGCCGACCGCGGCGAGCCACTTGCGGACGGCGGGCAGGCAGTCGTTGAAGGCCGCGGTGGCGGCGCGGGTGGAGTCGAAGTGCAGCCCGGCGCCGGTCAGTCGGCCCTGGTAGCGGTCGACGCTGTCGGGCAGCGCGTACTCGAAGATGTCCTCGACCACGAAGCTCGGCCCGTCCCAGGCGGGGTGCGCGGCGACGACCGCGGCGGCGGCGCCGTCCCCGAACAGGATCTTGTAGACCATGGATTCGCGGCTGGTGTCCTCGTGGTTGTACGTCGCCGCCGACAGGCATTCCGAGGTGACGACCAGGACGTTGCTGCCGGGATGGGCGGCGATGTGGTCGTGGGCGCGGACCAGGCCCTGGGCGCCGCCCGCGCAGCCGACCGAGGCCATGGGATGGCGCCGCACGTCGGGCCGCAGGCCGAGTTCACCGATCAGGTGGATGTCGAGGCTGGGCACGGCCCAGGAGGTGGTGTGGCTGGTGACGACGCAGTCGATGTCCTCGGGGTGCAGCCGCGCCTTCTCCAGCGCCCGCCGGCCCGCCGCGACGGCCAGCGCCGACGCGTCCTCATATGCGGCGCGGTTGCGCTCTTCGACAAGGGCATTTCCGGCCACGGTCCGCGCGCCCAACGGGCGGGTGAAATGCCGGGTCTCGACGGTCGTCGCCCGAGCGATCCGCAGGAAGGCTTCCAGGCGCGGCAGGGCCGGGTGGGCCCGGCGGATGTCGGCACAGATCTCGTCGGTCGTCACGGTGTTCCCCGGGAGAGCGACACAGGGAGGGGCTATGTGAGCGGGCACGGACGAACTCCCTCGAAAATCGAAAAGGGCAGATCCTAAACGTACGTCAGGCGGCCTGAATCAATCCCCGAAACGGAAAAACTTGGTCAACTGGCTGCCCGGACAGACAGGGTGTGGCTCGCGGGCGATACGCCCCGGGCAGCAGCCAGCATGCCCCCGGCGCCCGGAAAAGTGACCGGCCCGGCGGCGCGTGTGAGCAACTCGGCCGATGGGGCGGCCGACTACGAGATGGCGGTGCGCAGTTCGGCGACGTCGAGCTGCTCGGTCTCGTCGTGCGCGGTCAGATCGACCACCTCGCCGACGACCTTCTCGGGGCCCTGCTGCACACGGCCGGCCAGGACCTCCTCGCCCACCACGTCCGCGAGGTCCTCGTCCTGCACGGCCTCGATCGCGGCGGCGGCCACCTTCTGCTCGGCGCCCTGGCCCGCGCCGGTGCCGAAGAAGTCGAAGCTGCCCTCCGGGCGCACCGCGGGGCGCGCCACATAGGGCACCACGGCGGAGGCGACCGGCGCGGGCGGCGCGGGCAGTTCGGCCCGCCGGGGCCTGGCGGTGAGGGCGGACGACGGGCGGACGTGCTGCCCGCTGCCGACGGCCGCCGAGAGCTTCCCCTGCGGCTCCTCCGCCTCCCCCGACTCGGCGCGGGGGCCGGCCGATGGCGCCTCGGCCCGTGCCTTCGCCTGGCGTTCGGCGCTGAGCGAGAGGCGATCCAGGGCGCGGGCGGCCGCGAGATAGGAGGCCGGCGTCGGCGTGCTGCCCGACGGCATCAGCTCCTTGGGGCTCGCGCTCTCCAGGGCGAGCTGACGCCGCCCCTCCAGGGCGCTGGCCCGCTCGGTCTCGGCGTTGGCGTAGCGCCGCAGCAGCGCCGCGTGCTCGCCGCGCAGACCAGCCAGCTCCATGCGCTTGGTGCGCAGCTTGGCGTCGAGGCGTCCGCGCAGCTCGCGCGACTCCTCCAACTCGGTCTCCAGCTCGGCGATCCGCTCCTCGGTGCGCCACTGGTCGGCGGCGCGCGAGCGGGTCAGCTCGGCGACCCGGCGGCCCGCGGCCCGGTCCCAGCCGCGCATCAGCACCGAGCCGGTGACACAGGCCGCCGCCGCGGCGGCGGCCAGCGCCCTGAGCACCGTGGGCTGATCGAAGAGCCAGGCACCACCGGCGCAGATGACCGAGACGCCGGCGACGGCCGACGGCTGAAGGAGCCGGTGCAGCGGAGGGGAATGACGGTGGCGTCCACGTGGCATGGCCTGAAATTTACCGTGCGTAGGCGTCACATGGAGCCCCGCCCGCCAATCTGTTCCCCCGCAGTTCCGCCGATCGCCAAATTCGGCTACTTCTTGATCAGCCCCTTCGACTGGAGATACTGCTTGGCGACATCGGCCGGCTTGGCCCGCTCGGCATCGACCTTGCGGTTGAGATCGACCAGATCGGCGGTCGTCAGGGCCTTGGTCAGCTTGCCGAGCGCATCGGCAATCTCCTGGCCGCCCGCGTGCTTCGCATTGAGGACGGGCAGCACGTTGTCCGCGTTCTGCAGCGACTTGTCGTCCTGGAGCAGGACGAGTCCGTAGGTGTCCAGGGTCGCGTCCGTCGTGGTGGTCAGCACCAGTTGGTCGACGCCGTCCTTGACCGCCTGCTTGGCCTGCGGGGTGCCGACGCCCTTGGGGTCGATGCCGGTGACGCCGATGCCGTACTTGGACGTCAGACCCGGCGCGCAGAATGGCCGGATCTTGCACTCGTCACCGGCGGCGATCTTCACCTTGGCCTTGGACGCGCCCAGGTCCGAAAGGGACTTGAGGTTGTTCTTGGCCGCGAATTCCTTGGTCACCGCGAACGCGTTCTGATCCACCGCCGCGCCGGCCGGGAGAACCTTCAGACCGCGGGGCCCCGCGAGCTTGGCCAGTTCGGCCACGGTGGCGGTGACATCGCTGGAGGCGAGCGGCTTGTCCTTCGCCTTGTCGCCGTTCACCTTGGCATTGAGGAATTCGGTGAGCGTGGCCGCGTATTCCGGAACGACGTCGATCTCGCCCTTCTCCAGGGCCGGTTCGTACAGTTCGCGGTTCTTCACCGTGGTGACCGAGGTCGAGTACCCGGCGTCCGCGAGCACCTGGGAGTACAGCTCGGCGAGGACCGCGGACTCGGTGAAGCCGGCCGCGCCGATGACCAGCGAGCCCTTCTTCCCGCCGCCGGTACTGCTCGACCCGCTCGAACTGCTTGTGTCCTTGCTCTTCTCCAGGCTGTCGCCACCGCACGCGGCGAGCGAGCCCGCCAGTGCCACCGTGCCGAGCACCGCACCGGCCGTGCGCAGGATCTTGCTCATGAGGGTTCACCATCCAGGGAGTTACGGGGTAACGGACCGCGGGGTCGCGGATCACGAGTCAGCGGATCACGGGGTCACGGGCGCTTGCGCAGCGGGCTGAACAGCCGGTCCACCGCCACCAGCACGCCCTCCACGAGCAGGGCGAGCGCCGCCACGAGCATCGCCCCGGCCACCACCTGCGGGGTGTTGTACACCGCGAACCCCTCGGTGACTATCCGGCCGAGCCCGCCGAGCCCGGCCATCGCGGCGATCGTCGCCGTGGCGATGATCTGCACCGCCGCCGAGCGCAGACCGGTCATGATCAGCGGGTAGGCGAGCGGCAGTTCGACCTGGAGGAAGAGCTGGCGCCCCGACATCCCCATGCCGCGGGCCGCCTCCACCGCCGCCCGGTCCACCTCGCGCATGCCGACGTAGGCGTTGGTCAGCAGCGGCGGCACCGCGAAGAGCACCAGCGCGATCACCGTCGGCAGATAGCCCGCGTTGCGCAGCGGGGTCACCATGAACAGGGCGAGCACCGCGAAGACGGGTATCGCCCGGCCGATGTTGGAGAGGTTGACCGCGAGCGCGCCGCCCTTGCCGATGTGCCCGAGCCACAGCGCGAGCGGCAGGGCGACCAGGCAGGACACGACGAGGGCGAGCGCGCTGACGTACACGTGCTCACCGAGCCGGTGCCAGGCGCCGTCCTCCCCCGACCAGTTGGCGCCCGTCGTCAGCCATGTCCAGGCCTGCGCGAAGACTCCCATGGCTCAGCCCGCCTTCGCCGTACGGATGCGGGTCCAGGGGGTGAGCAGCCGCTGGAGCCCGAGCAGCAGCAGATCGGCGGCGACCGCGAGCACCACGCACAGCACCGACGCGGTCAGGATCTGCGCCTTGAAGAAGGTGGGCAGGCCCTGCTCGATGAGGTTGCCCAGGCCCCCGTGGTCGACGAGCGAGCCGATCGTGGTCAGCGCGACCGTGGCGACCGTCGCGATCCGGAGCCCGGCCATCAGCGCGGGCAGCGCCAGCGGCAGTTCGACCTCGAAGAGCAGCCGTATGCGCCCGTACCCCATGCCGCGCGCCGCCTCCAGCGCGTCGGCGGGCACCGATTCGAGGCCGGCCAGGATGTTCCGCACCAGGATCGTCAGGGAGTACAGCACGAGGCCGGTGATGACCAGGCCGGCCGAGAGGCCGAAGACCGGGAGCAGCAGGGCGAACATCGCGAGCGAAGGGATCGTGTACAGCACCGTCGTGAAGCCGAGGACGGTCGCCGCGACACCCTTGCGGCCGCGCGCGAGCAGCGCGAGGGGGAAGGCGACGAGCAGCCCGATCAGCACCGACACCGCGGTGATCCAGACGTGCTGGACCGTGGCGTCGGTCAGCTCCTGGCTGCGGGAACTCACGTACTCCCAGCAGATCCAGTCGTTCGCCGCCAGGCAGTTCCCGGCCACTCCCCCACCTCCCCCGGCCCGTACCGTACGTATGTCTGAAGACCCTAACCCTGACCACTGACAATCGCCTCGGGCCTTCGCATTACAGCAACATGGGCTTCACACAAGCGCGGTCGCCGCCCGGCACAATGGGGAATCATGATCCGGTTCGAGCACGTCACCAAGCGGTACGCCGACGGCACCACCGCCGTGGACGACCTTTCCTTCGAGGTGGCCGAGGGTGAACTGGTCACCCTCGTCGGCCCGTCCGGCTGCGGCAAGACCACCACGATGAAAATGGTCAACCGGCTCATCGAGCCGACCAGCGGGCGGATATTCCTGGACGGCGAGGACATATCGACCGTCGATCCGGTTCAACTGCGGCGCCGTATCGGCTATGTGATCCAGCAGGTCGGGCTCTTCCCGCACAAGACGGTCCTGGAGAACACCGCGACCGTCCCGCATCTGCTCGGCGTCAAGAAGGCCAAGGCCCGCGAGCGCGCGGCCGAGCTGCTCGATCTGGTGGGGCTCGACCCCAGGACGTACGGCTCGCGCTACCCGGAGCAGCTCTCCGGCGGTCAGCGCCAACGGGTGGGCGTGGCAAGGGCGTTGGCGGCGGATCCGCCGGTGCTCCTGATGGACGAGCCGTTCGGCGCGGTCGACCCGGTGGTGCGCGAGCGGCTGCAGAACGAGTTCCTCAGGCTCCAGTCGCAGGTGCGCAAGACGGTCCTGTTCGTCACCCACGACATCGAGGAGGCGGTCCGGCTCGGGGACCGCATCGCCGTCTACGGGCAGGGCGCCATCGAGCAGTTCGACGCCCCCGCCGCCGTGCTCGGCGCCCCCGCCACCCCGTACGTCGCGGACTTCGTGGGCGCCGACCGGGGTCTCAAGCGGCTCTCCGTCACCCCCATCGAGGAGGCCGACCTGGAGCAGCCGCCGGTGGTCCACCTCGACGATCCGCTGCCGGCCGACGTCCCGCGCTGGGCCGTGGTCCTGGACGGCGAGGACAATCTGCACGGCTGGATCTCCGCCGAGCAGGCCCGGCTCGGCAAGGGCACGGTCCGCGAGCACGCCCGGCGGATGGAGGCCTGGCTGCCGGTGGGCGCCTCGCTGAAGCAGGCCTTCGCCACGATGCTCCAGCACGACGCCGGGTGGATCGCGGTGATCGACCGCGCGGAGACCGGCCGCTTCCTCGGTGTCCTCACCCCGGCCCGGCTCCACGAGGCGCTGCGCCGCTCCATCGACGCGGACGCCCAGGACGTGCCCCGCACCGAGGTGACGGTCGAGACGGTCAGCTCGCGCTGAGCCGGCCGCTGATCCAGTCCAGGGTCGGCGGGATCTCGCGCCGCCAGGTGTTGAAGTTGTGCCCGCCGCTGTCGAGGGTGATGGACGACACGCGGCCGGGCGCCTTCACCTTGTCGATGAAGGACTGGGTCGGCTTGAAGTTGTCCTCGCCGGTCAGCGAGCTGGTGACCAGGAAGGACGACTTGCCCGGCGCCAGGTGGTCCAGGCTCCACAGCAGGTTGGCGCGGTTCTCCTCGTTCTTGTTGCCGTGGAAGAGGTCACCGGTCGTCGGGTCGTCCGCCGCCTTGTAGTACGCGGACAGGCCCGCGCTCGCCGCGAACTGCTCGGGGTGGTGCATGCCGATCTTCAGAGCGCAGTAGCCGCCGGTCGAATTGCCGATGAAGCCCCAGTTCTGCGGCTTGGTGCCGACCCGGTAGTTCGCGGAGATCGCGCCCGGCACGTCCTTGGCGAAGAACGTCTCGGTCTGCGGGCCGCCGGGTATGTCGACGCACTCGGTGTCCCGCTGGCCCGCCACCGTCGGGCGCATCATGACCAGGATCATGGGCTGCGCCTTCTTCTGCTTGGCCTGCGTCCACGCCGTCTTCGGGTACGCGAGCCCCTTGAGCAGGTTCTCCGCGGTGCCCGGGTAGCCGGTGAGCACGATCGAGGCCGGGAACGTCTTGTTCTCGTACGCCTTCTGGAAGTACTCCGGGGGCAGGTAGACGTAGGCGGGGCTGGTTATCTTCGACTTCTCGCCGGCCAGCACGATCTTCTGGATCTCGCCGCCCAGCTGCGGCTTGCCCGCGCCCGGGGTCTCCGGCTTCTGCTTGCTAAGGACCCGGATGTTCTTGCCGCCCGCCGAGTGGTCGACGACCTTGCCCATGTCCTGCTCCTGGCCGAACAGGTCCGCCCAGGATCCGTAGAACAGGAACGAATTGTTGGCTGCCAGGCCGACCGAGGCGAAGATCGCCAGCTGGGTCGCGAGCAGCAGTCCGACCCGGCCCACGACGGCCTTCCAGCTGCGCCGTGCCAGTCGCGGCCACAGCCAGATGGTGACCGCGAACAGCACTACCGCCAGGAACACGGCGAGTGCCAGAACCTTGTTGCTCGTGAGACCCATGAGTCGATGAAACTTTCTGACTGAGATTTTCCTGAGACCGAGGGAACCCGCCCCCCGGATGTGCCGTCCTAGAGGGCGCAAATTGTCCGGCCGGACGGTATGTACGCCGTCCCCCGGCCAACTGAATCTCTCGCGGAGCCACGGGAAGCGATGTCTGTCAGGATAGATGGGGACAAAAACGGATCGGTTCCGACTCGTGTACGAAAGGTCCTCCGCGGGCCGCGCCCCGAGTCGGTTCCCAAGGTGGTCGGTACGGCCTGCACGATCGTAGGGCTCCTGGACGTCGCGGCCGGAGTCTTCGATCGCGTCCGGCACAGTCGGTTCCACACCGTCAGCGAGGTCCTGCCGGGCACCTTCGGCCCCTTCGCGGCGGCCGTGGCGCTCAGCGCCGGCATCCTCCTGCTGCTCCTCGCGCACGGCCTGAAGCGCCGCAAGCGGCGGGCCTGGCGGGCCGCGGTGGTACTGCTGCCGATCGGGGCGGTGGCCCAGTTCTGGTACCGGCACTCGGTGGTCGGCGTGCTGATCTCCTTGGTACTTCTCACATTGCTCGTCGTCCACCGGAGCGAGTTCAACGCACTGCCCGACCCGCGCAGCCGCTGGAAGGCCGTCGCGAACTTCTTCCTGATGGGCGCCGGATCGCTGGGCCTCGGCCTGGTCATCGTGAGCGTCCACCCGAACCGCACGGTCGGCAACCCGAGCATCGTGGACCGCATCCAGCACGTGATGTTCGGTCTCTTCGGCTTCGAGGGACCGGTCGAGTACCAGGGCAAGACCAGCTGGACCGTCGGCTACTCGCTCGGCGCGCTCGGCCTGCTGACCGCCGTCACCACGATCTACCTGGCGTTCCGGCCCGAGCACCCGGCCGCCCGGCTCACCGAGGACGACGAGCACAAGCTGCGCGAGCTGCTCGCCAAGCACGGCGCCCGCGACTCGCTCGGCCACTTCGCGCTCCGCCGCGACAAGGCCGTCGTCTTCTCGCCCAGCGGCAAGGCGGCCGTCACCTACCGCGTGGTCTCCGGTGTGATGCTTGCCTCGGGCGACCCGATCGGCGACGTCGAGGCCTGGCCCGGCGCCATCGAGCGCTTCATGGACGAGGCCAAGGCGCACTCCTGGACCCCGGCGGTCGTCGGCTGCTCGGAGACCGGCGGCGAGGTCTGGACCCGCGAGACCGGACTCGACGCGCTGGAGCTCGGCGACGAGGCGGTGGTGGACGTCGCGGATTTCTCGCTGGCCGGACGCGCCATGCGGAACGTACGCCAGATGGTCAAGCGCATCGAGCGCAATGGCTACGAAACCCGCGTACGGCGCGTCCGTGACCTCTCGGACGGTGAGCTGGAGCGGGTCCGCCGGGCCGCCGAGGACTGGCGCGGCACCGACACCGAGCGCGGCTTCTCCATGGCGCTCGGCCGCATCGGCGACCCCAACGACGGCGACTGCGTGATCGCCACCGCCCACAAGGCGGACGACGACGAGTCCGGTGCGCCGGGTCCGTACGGCGACCTGAAGGCCATCCTGCACTTCGTGCCCTGGGGCAAGGACGGAATGTCGCTGGAGATGATGCGCCGCGACCGCTCCGCCGACCCCGGCATGAACGAGCTCCTGATCGTGGCCTCGCTCCAGGCCTGCGAGAAGATCGGGATCAAGCAGGTGTCGCTCAACTTCGCGATGTTCCGCTCGGCGCTGGCGCGCGGCGAGAAGATCGGGGCCGGGCCGGTCCTGCGCATGTGGCGGGGCCTGCTGGTCTTCCTGTCGCGCTGGTTCCAGATCGAGTCGCTGTACAAGTTCAACGCGAAGTTCCAGCCCCGGTGGGAGCCGCGCTTCATGGTGTACCGGGCCAACACCGACCTTCCCCGCATCGGCTTCGCCGTGATGCAGGCCGAGGGCTTCGTGAACCTGGGCCTCCCGGGCCCGCTGGCCCGCCTGACCCGCGCCGCCCGCCGCGATCGCGCCTGCGCGCACGTGACGACCCCGGACCACGAGGTCAGCGCGGCGTAGCGCCGCCCTGGGAGACCCCGCTCCCCAACAAACGCCGGAGGGGCGGGGCCAAACCCGGGGGGGGGTGTGCCGCCCCGCCGGGGGGTGGGGGGCGGAAGAAAGGGGCGCACCACCGCCGCCCCCCGGGCCGGCCGCGACCCCCCCCCGCCCCCCCCGGGGTGCGGGCGCCGCCCCCCCCGCGCGGGCCCCCCCCCCCCCCCAACCCCGGGGGGGGGCCGCCCCCCCCGCGGGGGGGGGCCCCCCCCCCCCCCTCCGGCGTTGCTGTCCGGAAGATCAGGCGCTCTCCAGCTCCGCCTCCGGCGCGTCCTGCGACGACGCCGCGACCCGCCGGGCCCGCGCCTTGTCCGAGGACAGGCCCACCAGCGCCACGCCCACGACCAGCACGAACGCGATCCCCGCCAGCGCGAAGCTCAGCGTGAACTGGCTCTCGGCCGGCAGCGGAGGCACACCCTTCGGCAGCCCCTCGATCACCTTCGAGGCGAGCAGAGACGTGATCACCGCGCTGGCGATCGCCGAGCCCACGGAGCGCGAGATCGAGTTGATGCCGTTCGCGATGCCCGTCTGGTGATGCGGGACGCTCGCCACGATGAGCGCCGGCATCGCCGCGTACCCGAAGCTGATCGCGGCACCGATCAGCATGCCCGCGAGGATCACGGACGCCGTCGAGTCGTGGGCGCCGGTCAGCCAGGCGAAGCCGAGGACACCGAAGGCCGCGCCCGCCGCGAGCGTGAAGCGCGCTCCGATCCGCCCCACCAGCTGCCCGCCGAGCGGCGCGGCGACCAGCGAGACGAGCGTGGTGGGCAGCAGGTACTCGACGGAGGCCCGCAGCACGGACGCCGAGAAGCCGTAGCCGGTCAGCTTGTCCGGCATCTGCACCAGGTAGGAGACGCCGATGAACTGCGAGAACATCGCGAAGCCGAGCAGCAGCCCGGCCAGGTTGGTGAAGAGCACCGGCCGGTGCGCGAACATCCGCATGTCCACCATGGGCGCCTTCACGTTGCGCTCGACCAGGACCCAGACCCCGGCCATCACCACGGCGCCGACGAAGAACCCGATCGTGCGGCCGGAGCCCCAGCCCCACTCGTGACCCTGCGAGATCGGCAGCAGGAGCAGCACGAGGAAGGCGGCGAGGGTGCCCGCGCCGAGCCAGTCGGTGCGCCCGCCCGTCTTGGTGCGGGAGGCGGGCACGACCGCGATGACCGCGATCAGGGCGACGACCGCGAGGATCACGGCGAGCCAGAACACCCGGTGGTAGTCGGGGTGCGAGCCCTGCGTGAGCAGGCCGGCCCCGACGAGGGCGAGACCGCTGCCGAACGCGAGCGTGCCGCTGACCAGCGCCATCGCCCCGTGCAGCTTCTGCGGCGGGATCTCCTCGCGCAGTACGGAAAGAGCCAGCGGGAAGATCGCGGTCGCCGCGCCCTGGAGCACTCGGCCGACGATCAGCAGGGTGAGCGAGCTGGTGGTGGCGGCGAGCACGGAGCCCGCGACCATGACCACGAGCACGCCGATCAGGGTCGGCTTCTTGCCGTGCATGTCGCCGAAGCGGCCGAGCAGCGGGGTGAAGACGGCCGCGGAGAGCAGGGTCGCGGTGGTGACCCAGCTGACGCCCGACGTGGAGGTGCCGAGGTCGTTCTGGATGATCCCGAGGATCGGCACGACCAGCGTCTGCATCATCGAGACGACCATGGCGGCGAGGCCGAGGACGAGGACGAGCCCGGTGCCGCCGCGGGGGCGTTGGTTAGTGGTCACTTTTTCTTCCGTACGGCAGGAGGAGGTACTTGAGTCGATGAAGCTTGATTACCTCAAGCAACTTAAAGAAGGTAAACATCAAAGGTTGAGGTAGTCAAGTTTCACTCGAATCGCGGGTACAGTGGACGGCATGCCTGGAACCAGCCGCCCGACCGCCGTCAGCAACGTCACGCTCATGGACGCCATCTGGGACTCCCTGGCCAGCTTCTACGGCGACTTCTCCTCGGCGTCCGCCGAGGAGGGCCTCACCTCCAGCCAGGCCAAGACCCTGACCGTGCTGCGCCGCGGTCCCGCCTCCATGCGCTCGCTCGCCACCACGCTGCACTGCGACGCCTCCAACGTCACCGGAATCGTCGACCGCCTGGAGGCGCGCGCCCTGGTGCGCCGCGAGCCGAGCCCCACCGACCGCCGGGTCAAGAACGTCGTCCTGACCGACGACGGCATGCGGACCGTGGAGACCGTGCGGACCGGCATGCTCGCCACCCACGCCGCCCTCGACGCCCTGCCCGACGCCGACCGCGTCGCCCTGCACGATCTGCTCCAGCGCCTTTTCGCCACCCCCGAGCGTGGTCCGGGAACCTCCGGCTGACGCCTACGCTTGACGTATGAGTACGTTGAACGGGCGGGGGTCCGTCGAAGGCCTGCCCGAGTGGGGCCGCTGCGCGGTCATGGGCGTGGTCAATGTGACGCCCGACTCCTTCTCCGACGGTGGCCGGTGGTTCGACACCTCCACCGCCGTCAAGCACGGCCTCGACCTCGTCACCGAAGGCGCCGACCTCGTCGACGTCGGCGGCGAGTCCACCCGCCCCGGCGCCTCCCGCGTGGACGAGGACGAGGAGCTGCGCCGTGTCATCCCGGTCGTACGGGGCCTGGCCGCCGAGGGCGTCACCGTCTCCGTCGACACCATGCGCGCCCGCGTCGCCGAGCAGGCGATCGCCGCCGGCGCGGTCCTGGTCAACGACGTCAGCGGCGGTCTCGCGGACCCCGCGATGATCCCCGCCGTCGCCGCCACCGGCGCCCCCTTCGTCGTCATGCACTGGCGCGGCTTCAGCCAGGACATGAACAGCCGCGCGGTGTACGCGGACGTGGTGGCCGAAGTCGTGGCCGAACTGCGCCTGCGTACGGAGGCCGTCATCGAGGGCGGCATCGCCCCCGAGCGCCTCGTCATCGACCCCGGCCTCGGCTTCGCCAAGCAGGCCGAGCACGACCTCGCGCTCGTCGCCCACCTGGCCGACCTGCGCGCGCTCGGCCGTCCCGTCCTGGTCGCCGCCTCCCGCAAGCGGTTCCTCGGCCGCGTACTGGCCGGCGACGAGGGCGCGCCGCCGCCCGCCCGCGAACGCGACGCGGCCACCGCCGCCGTCTCCGCCATCGCCGCGCACGAGGGCGCCTGGGCGGTCCGCGTCCACGAGGTGCGGGCCACCGCCGACGCCGTCCGCGTGGCGCGCGCCGTCGAGGGAGCCCGGTGAGTTCACGTACCGACATCGAGGCGGTCGAGCGCGCCAACACGGCGTTCTACGAGACGCTGGAGCGGGGCGACTTCGACGAGCTGTCCGAGCTGTGGCTGAGCGCCACCGTCGCCGGCGACACCGGGATCTCCTGCGTCCACCCGGGCTGGCCGGTGCTCTCCGGGCGCGGCGAGGTGCTCCGCTCGTACGCGCTGATCATGGCGAACACCGAGTACATCCAGTTCTTCCTGACCGATGTGAAGGTCGTCATCCTGGGCGACACCGCGCTGGTCACCTGCACCGAGAACATCCTCAGCGGCGGCCCCGCCGAGGAGAGCGGCGAGCTGGGGCCGCTCGTCGGGCAGCTCGTGGTCGCCACCAATGTGTTCCGCCGCACATCCGACGGCTGGCGGCTCTGGTCCCACCACGGCTCACCGGTACTCGCCGAATCGGGCGAGGAAGAGCCGGAAGAGGACTGAATCCGGGCACGATTGGGGGCTTCGGAGGATTGAATCCCCGGCCATGGGGTAGGGGCGGCTACCAGCCCTTTGAGGATCTGTCCATAGCCCCCGTGGGCGAGCACTGTCAGTGCCCGCAGGTAGATTCGATTGTGGGCACCGTGCCGCCCGCACGCGGCCGCATGTCCGTCTGACCAACGACAGCAGGAGTGATTCGCGTGGATCGTGTCGCGCTGCGCGGCCTCAAGGCCCGTGGGCACCATGGCGTCTTCCCCCGGGAGCGCGAGGAGGGCCAGACCTTCATCGTGGACCTGGTGCTCGGCCTCGACACCCGCCTCGCGGCGGCCGACGACGACCTGGCGAAGACCGTGCACTACGGCGTGGTGGCCGAGGAAGTCGTGGACGTCGTCCGGGGCGAGCCCGTCGACCTGATCGAGACGCTCGCCGAGCGGATCGCCCAGCAGTGCCTCAAGCACGAAGGCGTCCAGGAGGTGGAAGTGGTCGTCCACAAGCCGGACGCGCCGATCACCGTCCCGTTCGACGACGTGACCATCACCATCACCCGGAGCCGAGTATGACCGTGTTCTCGCAGGGCCAGAGCGACCCGACCGTACAGCCGGTGCCCGCCTCCGTGGTCGAGCAGGTGGACGCGGCCGACGTCACCCTCTCCAACCCCCGCCGGGCCGTGATCGCCCTCGGCTCCAATCTGGGCAACCGCCTGGAGACCCTGCAGGGCGCCATCGACGCCCTGGAGGACACCCCGGGCCTGCGCGTCAAAGCCGTCTCGCCGGTGTACGAGACCGAGCCCTGGGGCGTCGACCCGGGATCGCAGCCCTCGTACTTCAACGCGGTGGTCGTCGTGAAGACGACGCTGCCGCCGGCCTCGCTCCTGGAGCGAGGCCACGCCATCGAGGAGGCCTTCGACCGGGTGCGCGACGAGCGCTGGGGCCCGCGCACCATCGACGTGGACATCGTCGCGTACGCGGACATCGTCTCCGACGACCCGGTCCTGACGCTCCCGCACCCGCGCGCCCACCAGCGGGCGTTCGTGCTCGCACCCTGGCACGACGTGGAGCCCGAGGCCCAGCTGCCCGGCCACGGCCCGGTCGCCGACCTGCTGACCGGAGTGGGCCACGACGGCGTACTGCCCCGCGCCGATCTGGAACTCCGCCTGCCCGAGTAGTCGTTACGCTTCTGAGGTCGACCACCCGAGACGCGAAGGGCACTACTCCGTGAAGCAACTGCGGCTGGGCGTACTGGCCGGACTGTTCGTCATTGCCGGAGTGCTCTCCTGGGCGGGCGCCCGGCTGTGGGACTCGGTCGGCACCCTGCCCGGCGTGCCGATCGCGGCACCGATCGTGCTCGGGGTGATCGCAGTCATCCTGCTGGCGACCGCCCTGTCCATCCGCTCCCGGCTGCGTGCCCAGCGCGAGCGCCGCCCGGGAGCCAAGGGCGTGGAGCCGCTGATGGCCGCCCGCGCGGTGGTCTTCGGCCAGGCCAGCGCCCTGGTGGCGGCCCTGGTGTGCGGGATGTACGGCGGCACCGGCGTCTATCTCCTGAGCTACCTCGACATCCCGGCCCGCCGCGACCAGGCGATCTACGCCGGGTTCTCGGTGGTGGCCGGCATCGGCGTCATCGCGGCGGCCCTGTTCCTGGAACGCATCTGCAAGCTCCCGGACGACGAGGACGACAACAAGGCGCCCGTCTTGTGAGAGTCCGGCGCGGTACCGCGCCCTGAAGGGGCGCGGGCAGCTGCGCGACCAGCTCCCCCAAGCTCTCAACTTCGTTCGAGCAGGGGGACCCCCATCGCCCCGCAGCCGACAAACCACGTCCCGCGGAGCGCTCAGCGCGCCATGATCAGGCTCATCGCCTCGTTGCGGGTCGCCGGGTCGCGCAGCTGGCCGCGCACCGCCGAGGTGATCGTCTTGGCGCCGGGCTTGCGGACCCCCCGCATGGTCATGCACATGTGCTCGCACTCGATGACCACGATCACGCCCCGCGGCTCCAGGATCTCCATCAGGGAGTCCGCGATCTGCGTGGTGAGACGCTCCTGCACCTGCGGCCTGCGCGCGTACACGTCCACCAGTCGGGCCAGCTTGGACAGGCCGGTGATCTTCCCGTCCGTGGACGGGATGTAGCCGACGTGGGCGACGCCCACGAACGGGACGAGGTGGTGCTCGCAGGAGCTCATGACCTCGATGTCCTTCACCAGGACCATCTCGTCGTGGCCCAGGTCGAACGTCGTCGTCAGCACGTCCTCCGGCTTCTGCCACAGGCCGGCGAATATCTCCCGGTAGGCCCGCGCCACCCGCCCCGGCGTCTCCTGGAGTCCTTCGCGGTCCGGGTCCTCGCCGACGGCGATGAGGAGCTCGCGCACGGCGTTCTCGGCCCGCTTCTCGTCGAACTCGCCGATCTTGGCCTCGCCGTACAGCGTCACCGGGTCGGTCATCTGTGCCTCGTTCCTCGACTGTCTTCCATGGCGCGTGGCCGAAAAACACCCGCGCCCCCACAGGCTAAAACCTGGGGGGCGCGGCATGCATTCCGGGTCCTGTGAGGGCCCCGGGCTCAGCTCTCGGGACGGTCCTCGGGGGCCGGGACGGCGTCCGCCGTCTTGTCCAGCGGCACGGAACCGTTGGCGCTCGCGGCACCGTTGGTCAGCGCCAGCTCCTTCGGCGAGAGGACCGGCGGCCGGGTCGACGGCGTACGCCGCGAGGAGCCGGTCCAGGCCGGACGGGCCGGGCGCTTGACGATCCCGGAGAAGACCTCGGCGATCTGCTCCTTGCTGAGGGTCTCCTTCTCCAGGAGCTCCAGGACCAGCTTGTCGAGGATGTCGCGGTTCTCGACCAGGATCTCCCAGGCCTCGTTGTGCGCCGTCTCGATGAGCTTCTTGACCTCTTCGTCGACGAGCGCCGCGACCTCTTCCGAGTAGTCGCGCTGGTGCGCCATCTCACGGCCGAGGAACGGCTCGGTGTTGTCGCCACCGAACTTGATCGCGCCGAGACGCTCGGTCATGCCGTACTGCGTGACCATCGCGCGGGCGGTGGCCGTGGCCTTCTCGATGTCGTTGGCCGCACCCGTCGTCGGGTCGTGGAAGACGAGCTCCTCGGCCGCGCGCCCGCCCAGCATGTACGCCAGCTGGTCGAGCATTTCGTTGCGCGTGGTCGAGTACTTGTCCTCGTCCGGCAGGACCATGGTGTAACCCAGGGCCCGGCCGCGCGACAGGATCGTGATCTTGTGGACCGGGTCCGAGTTGGGCGAAGCCGCGGCGACCAGGGCGTGACCGCCCTCGTGGTACGCGGTGATCTTCTTTTCCTTCTCGGACATGATCCTGGTCCGCTTCTGCGGGCCCGCCACGACGCGGTCGATCGCCTCGTCCAGCGCGTTGTTGTCGATCAGCTTCCGGTCGCTGCGCGCCGTCAGGAGCGCCGCTTCGTTCAGCACGTTCGCCAGGTCGGCGCCGGTGAAGCCCGGGGTGCGCCGCGCCACGGCCGACAGGTCGACGTCCGGAGCGACCGGCTTGCCCTTCTGGTGGACCTTGAGGATCTCCAGACGGCCCTGCATGTCCGGGCGGTCGACCGCGATCTGGCGGTCGAAGCGGCCGGGGCGCAGCAGTGCCGGGTCCAGGATGTCGGGCCGGTTCGTGGCAGCGATCAGGATGACGCCGCCCTTCACGTCGAAGCCGTCCATCTCCACGAGCAGCTGGTTGAGGGTCTGCTCGCGCTCGTCGTGGCCGCCGCCGAGGCCCGCGCCGCGGTGGCGCCCCACGGCGTCGATCTCGTCGACGAAGACGATCGCCGGGGCGTTCGCCTTGGCCTGCTCGAACAGGTCGCGCACCCGGGAGGCGCCGACACCGACGAACATCTCCACGAAGTCGGAGCCGGAGATCGAGTAGAACGGAACACCGGCCTCACCCGCGACGGCGCGGGCGAGCAGCGTCTTGCCCGTGCCGGGCGGGCCGTACAGCAGCACGCCCTTCGGGATCTTGGCGCCGACGGCCTGGAACTTCGCCGGCTCCTGGAGGAACTCCTTGATCTCGTGGAGCTCCTCGACTGCCTCGTCGGACCCCGCCACATCGGCGAAGGTCGTCTTCGGGGTGTCCTTGGTGATGAGCTTGGCCTTGGACTTCCCGAAGTTCATGACTCGGGAGCCGCCGCCCTGCATCTGGTTCATCAGGAACAGGAAGACCACGACGATGAGGACGAAGGGCAGCAGGGAGAGCAGGATCCCGAGGAACGGGTTCTGCTTGTCGGGCGAGACCGTGTACCCCTTGGGGATGTCACCGGCCTTGACGCTGGTCTGCAGCTGCTCGGCCAGCGAGCTCGCCTGGATGTCCCCGATGTAGTTCGCCTGGACCTTGCTGCTGCCCTTGACCTTCTGGCCGTCCTTCAGGTCGATCTTGATGACCTGACTGTCACCTGTGGTGATCTTGGCCTGTTCGACCTGCTTGTTGCTGATCGCCTGAACGACATCGGATGTGTCGACCGCCTTGTAGCCGCCACCCGAGCCGACGACCTGCATCAGCACGACCACGGCGAGGACGGCCAGCACGATCCACATGACCGGCCCACGGAAGTATCGCTTCACGTCCATCCATACGGAGCGCGAGAACGCCCCGTCCCTCCTGCCCGTAGGTAAATGCTGCTGTGAGTATGACTAAGACTGTGTGTAAAGACTGTTCTTCGGACGGTACCCCAGCATTGTCACCCGTGGCCGCACGGTACGGCTGACAAAGGCCCCTTCCCCTGCTCCAACGGCGGGAGGCGCGCTGTGGTTCCCCGAACGGGCCGGGGCTGTGTCAGCCGCCGTACACGTGCGGCGCGAGCGTCCCGACAAACGGGAGGTTGCGGTACTTCTCGGCATAGTCGAGGCCGTAACCCACGACGAATTCATTGGGAATGTCGAACCCGATCCACTTCACGTCGATCGCGACCTTTGCGGCATCCGGCTTACGGAGCAGCGTGCACACCTCAAGCGACGCGGGCTCGCGCGATCCGAGGTTCGAAAGCAGCCAGGACAGGGTCAGACCCGAGTCGATGATGTCCTCGACGATCAGGACGTGCTTGCCCTTGATGTCGGTGTCGAGGTCCTTGAGGATCCGTACGACGCCGGAGGACTGGGTGCCGGCACCGTATGAGGAGACGGCCATCCAGTCCATGGTGACCGGGGTGGACAGCGCGCGGGCCAGGTCCGCCATGACCATCACTGCGCCCTTGAGGACACCGACGATGAGCAGGTCCTTGCCCGCGTACTCCGCGTCGATCTTCCCGGCCAGCTCCGCCAGCTTCGAGTCGATCTCTTCCTTGGTGATGAGCACCGACTGAAGGTCGGTGCCCATGTCCTTCTCGTTCACCCGGGCCGCTTTCTTGGGGGATTTCATTGTCCGTGCGCGAGCCGAGTTACGTGTGTGAGCTCAGCCCTGCCGAATGACCAGTCTGCCACCCTGACGACGCGCGACGACGCGGCCCGGGAGATTGATGGCCCGCTGGCCGCGCCAGCCGGTGATCAGCTTGTCGACCTCCTCCACATGACGGGCGAAGAGCGAACCGGCGGGCGAGCCCGCGTCGATGACCGCCCGGCGCACGATGCGGCGGCGCACGGCGGGCGGCAGCGCGAAGAGCTTGGCGCACTCAAGGAGCCCGGCGTCGTCACGTACGGTCGCGTCCGCCTGGACGGCCCAGGCGTCCAGTGCGTCGGCGTCGTCGCGGGAGAGCTGGGCGGTGCGGGCCAGCGCCTCGACGACGCCCTTGCCGAGCGCCTTCTCCAGCGCGGGCAGGCCCTCCTGGCGCAGTCGCGAGCGGGTGTAGGCGGGGTCGGCGTTGTGCGGATCGTCCCAGACGGGCAGCGACTGGACCATGCAGGCCTTGCGGGCGGTCTGCCGGTCGATCTCCAGGAAGGGGCGCCGGTAGCGGCCGGACGCCCCGGAGACGGCGGCCATGCCGGACAGCGAGCGGGTGCCGGAGCCGCGGGCGAGGCCGAGCAGCACGGTCTCGGCCTGGTCGTCGCGGGTGTGGCCGAGCAGGACGGCGGCGGCGCCGTGGCGCTCCGCGGCGGCGTCCAGGGCGGCGTAGCGGGCGTCCCGGGCGGCGGCCTCGGGTCCGCCTTCGCGGCCCACGCGGACGGCGACGGCCTCGGCCGGCGCGAGCCCCAGGCCGGTCATGCGGGAGACGACTTCGGCGGCCCGCAGGTCGGAGCCGTGCTGGAGACCGTGGTCGATGGTGATGCCGCCGGCGCGCAGCGAGAGCTTGCGGGATTCGAAGGCGAGGGCGGAGGCGAGCGCCATGGAGTCGGCGCCGCCGGAGCAGGCCACGAGCACGAGGGGCTCGGCGGCGGTGCGGGCGCCGGTCTCGGCTGCCCGGTCGGTCTCGGTGTCGCGGGACTGTTCGTTCAGTACGTCGTGGAGTACGCGGCGAACCGCCAGGCGTATCGCTGCGACCGCAGGATGGGGACCCATGTCCGGTGCCCTTCGGTGAAGTTGGGGGGTGCCTCTGGCGCGGAGAGGAAGCGGGGGGAACAGTGGGAGCAGGAGGAGCAGGAGAGTCGTTCAGTCACACAGAGTGCGTAGATGGTGACAGAACAGAGCCGTTACCCGAGCATTGCACGCCTACCCATGCCCCACGGTCCCTCGGATGGGTGATTCCCGCGTTGACACCTTCCACCGGCGGCTTTCGCGTCAGGAGTCCGCCTTGCGGTGCACCCGCGCCACCCAGTCCGCCGGCTTGGCGATCTCAGCCTTGGTCGGAAGCGTGTTCGGGGAAGTCCACACCCGGTTGAAGCCGTCCATTCCCACCTCCTCCACCACGGCCCGCACGAATCGCTCGCCGTCACGGTACTGGCGCAGCTTGGCGTCCAGGCCGAGCAGCTTGCGCAGCGCCATGTCGAGCCGGGACGCGCCCTTGGCCCGGCGCTCCCTGAACTTCTCGCGGATTTCGCCCACCGACGGCACGACCTGCGGGCCGACCCCGTCCATCACGTAGTCCGCGTGCCCTTCGAGTAGCGACATCACGGCGGTGAGCCGGCTCAGGATCTCGCGCTGGGCCGGGGTCTGCACCAGCTCGACCAGGGAGCGCCCGCTCTCACCCTCCTCACCCTCGGGCCGGCCGCCGCTGAGCGACTGGGCGGCCTCGCGCAACCGCTCCAGAACGGTCATCGGGTCGACCTCGGTCTCGCCGAGGAATGACTGGATCTCGCCCTCCAGGTGGTCGCGCAGCCAGGGCACGGCCGTGAACTGGGTGCGGTGGGTCTCCTCGTGGAGGCACACCCAGAGCCTGAAGTCGTGCGGGTCCACGTCGAGTTCGCGCTCGACGTGCACGATGTTCGGCGCCACGAGCAGCAGCCGGCCCCCGCCGCCCGGCGCCGCCGGGAACTCCCGGCTCGCGGGCGCGAAGGTCTCGTACTGGCCGAGGACCCGGGAGGACAGGAAGCTGAGCAGCATGCCGAGCTCGACTCCGGTGACCTTGCCGCCGACCGCGCCGAGCACGGCCCCGCCGGGCGTGTTCCCGCGGCGTTCCTGCATCTTGTCGAGCAGCGGCCGCAGCACCTCGCGGAAGCCCGCGACGTTGGCCCGCACCCAGCCGGCCCGGTCGACGACCAGGACCGGGGTGTCCTCCGGTTCGACGCCCTCCGGGATCATCCGGGTGAACGTCCGCACGTGTTCCTCGGCGGCCTTGGCGTGCCGGCGCAGCTCGGCGACGACGGCGCGTGCCTCGTCGCGGGTCACGTCGGGACCCGGCCGCACCAGTCGGGTCGCGGTCGCGACCGCGAGGTTCCAGTCGACCATCCCAGAGGTACCTGCACCGCCGATGCCAGTCATGCGTCAACCGTACGTTGTCGGCCCGGCGAGGGGACCCGGTTGGCGGGGCTCAGTGCGCCACGAGGCGGGTGGCCAGCTTGTCGAGTGCCTTCTGGGTGGGGAGCGGGTCGGCCCCGGGGGTGCCGGCCGACAGGAAGGCGAACGCGAGGAGGTGGCCGCTCGCGTCCACGACCGTCCCGGCCAGGGTGTTGACCCCGGCGCCGCCCAGGGTGCCGGTCTTCGCGCGGACCAGGCCGGTCGCGGCCGAGCCGGTGCCGTAACGGCCGCTGAGGGTGCCGGTGAAGCCGGCGACGGGCAGGCCCGTGAGGATCGGCCGCAGTTCGGGGCGGGCCGGGTCGGCGGCCCTGGCGAGCAGTTGGGCGAGCAGCCCCGCGGTGACCTTGTCGGCGCGGTTGAGCCCGCTGCCGTCGGCGAACTTGGCTCCGTCCAGCGGGAGTTGGAGCTTGGCGAGCTGGACGGGCACGGCCTCGGCGCCGCCGTCGAAGCTCGCGGGCTTCCCGGCGGCGAGCGCGGTCTGGCGGTTCAGGGCCTCCGCGATGTCGTTGTCGCTGTTGGTCAGCATCCGCTCGACGATCGCGGGCAGCGGCGCGGACAGGGTGCTCGCCACCGGCTTGGCGCCCGCCGGTGCGGTGCCCGGCGCCGGGGCGGTCGCCTGCACGCCGTGCCGGTGCAGGAGTTCGGCGAAGGCGCGGGCGGTGTCGCCCGCCGGGTCCGCGGTGCGCGCCGCGGGCCCGCTGTCGGATCCGGCGGAGCTGTCGAGGCGTCCCTCGTCGGTCATCAGGGCGACGACCGGCGCGAGGTTCTCGTTCGGCCCGATCGGATGCACCGAAGGCCCGCTGAACAGCGAGGTGTCGTACGCCAGTTGTACCTGGTCGAGCGAGCGGGCGCGCAGCGCGCGGGCGGTGTCGTCGGCGAGCGCCGCCAGGCGCGCCGTGTCCAGGGTGGGGTCACCGCCGCCGACGAGGGTGAGCGCGGTGGAGCCGGCCGGAGCGACCACGGTGGTGGCGAGGCGGTGGTCGGGGGCGAACGCGGTGAGGACCGCGGCCGCCGTCGCGATCTTGACGGTGGAGGCCGGGGTCATGGCCGCGTCCGCGCGGGCCCCGTACACCTCCTTGCCGGTCGCGGTGTCCACGACCGAGGCGGCCGGGCTCGGGCCGAGCGCCGGGTCGCCGAGCAGCGGCGCGAGCGCGGCGGGCAGCCCGGCCGGGACGGGGGCGCCGGCCGGAGCGCCCAGCGCGGCGAGGACGGCGGGCGCGCTCGGGGCCGGAGCGGGAGCGTCCGGATCCACCGGCTGCTGGTGATGTGCGCCACCCCGGGCGTCCCGCGCTGCGGCCCGCTCACGCTCGGCCGTACGCTGGCCTGAGTCCCACGGTCCGGCCGCGGCCACCGTCCCGGCCGCGACTGCCAGGCCGACCGCCGCCGCACCCGCCGTGAGCTGCCATGTCTTGGGTCCCGGCACCGAGGACCAGCCCCTTTCGCGATCACACACCTGCGTGAGGGACACTTAATCACCAGAACTGCGTCTTGCCGCGAACATGGCACCCGACGCAGCACCCGTCCGATGCATCTGCTGATCATGGAGGAGAGCCACCCGTGGAGTTCGACGTCACCATCGAGATCCCGAAGGGATCGCGGAACAAGTACGAGGTCGACCACGAGACCGGCCGGATCCGCCTGGACCGTCGACTCTTCACCTCGACCAGCTACCCGGCCGACTACGGCTTCGTCGAGAACACCCTGGGCGAGGACGGCGACCCGCTGGACGCCCTGGTCCTCCTGGACGAGCCGACCTTCCCCGGCTGTGTCATCAAGTGCCGCGCGATCGGCATGTTCCGGATGACCGACGAGGCCGGCGGCGACGACAAGCTGCTGTGCGTCCCGGCGTCCGACCCGCGCGTCGAGCACCTGCGCGACATCCACCACGTCTCCGAGTTCGACCGCCTGGAGATCCAGCACTTCTTCGAGGTCTACAAGGACCTGGAGCCCGGCAAGTCCGTCGAGGGCGCCGACTGGGTCGGCCGTGTCGAGGCCGAGGCCGAGGTCGAGGCCTCCTACAAGCGCCTTGAGGCGCAGGGCGGCGCGCACTGACGCGCGTCCTTCCGCAGCGAGCGGGCGGTGCACCCCTCCGGGGGTGCGCCGCCCGTTGTCGTACCAGCCGATAATCGCCCACATACTGGGCACACGCACCGAAGCGGCCGAAGGGAGGCACGGGAAACGTGGTGGCTGAGCAGCCGGAGTCCGAGGACCGCAAGCCGCAGTCCGACGAGGCGCGCAGCGCGTTCGCACCGCCCGAGGGAGTGGAGCAGCCGCAGCCGCCCGAGGAGGACTCGCCGACCTCCGAGTTCGCACTGCCCGCCGGACTCGCCGCCCCGCCCGCCGAGCCGGTCGCCGACCAGCCCGCCTCCGCGTTCGCGACGCCCAGCACCTACACCGCGCGCGACGTGCCCTCCGCCCTGATCACCACCGCCGGCCTCCCGCTGGTGCGGCTCTCCAAGGACGCGCCCTGGCAGGACCGGATGCGCACCATGCTGCGGATGCCGGTCGGCGAGCGGCCGGTGCCCGAGCCGGTGCAGAAGTCCGACGAGACGGGCCCCGCCGTGCCGCGCGTGCTCGACCTGACGCTGCGTATCGGCGAGCTGCTGCTCGCGGGCGGCGAGGGCGCCGAGGACGTCGAGGCCGCGATGTTCGCGATCTGTCGCAGCTACGGGCTCGACCACTGCGAGCCGACGGTCACCTTCACCATGCTGGCCATCACCCACCAGCCCTCCCTCGTGGACGACCCGGTGACGGCCAACCGCACGGTGCGCCGCCGGGGCACCGACTACACCCGCCTCGCGGCCGTGCACCGGCTCGTCACGGACATGACCAGCGCCGACCACGACGTCTCCCTCGAAGAGGCCTACCGCCGCCTCGCCGAGATCCGCCGCAACCGCCACCCCTACCCCGGCTGGGTGCTGACCACCGCCTGCGGGCTGCTGGCCGGTGCGGCTTCCGTGCTGCTCGGCGGCGGTGTCGCGGTGTTCCTGGTGGCGGCGGTCGGCGCGGTGCTCGGCGACCGGCTCGCCTGGCTGTGCGCGGCGCGCGGGCTCCCGGAGTTCTACCAGTTCGTGGTGGCCGCGATGCCGCCCGCCGCGATGGGCGTCGCGCTCAGCCTGCTCTCCTGGAACCTCAGCCCGACCGCCGTGATCACCGGTGGCCTGTTCGCGCTGATCCCCGGGCGGGCCCTGGTGGCGGCCGTCCAGGACGGTCTGACCGGCTTCTACGTCACCGCCTCGGCGCGGCTGCTCGAAGTCGGGTACTTCTTCGTCGCGATCGTCGTGGGCGTCCTGACCGTGCTGTACGGCGGGCTCCAGATCCACGCCGAGCTCAACCCGGAGGGCACCTTCAGCCCCATCGACCGCCCGGTCGTCCAGATCCTCGCGTCGATGGTGCTCTGTCTGACCTTCGCGGTGCTGCTCCAGCAGGACCGTTCCACCGTGCTGATCGTGGCCGCGAACGGCGGGGTCGCCTGGGTGGTGTACGCCGCGATCGCGGTCACCGCGAAGGGCTCGCCGATCATGGCGACGGCGGTCGCGGCCGGCCTGGTCGGCCTGTTCGGCCAGCTGCTCTCGCGGTACTGGAACACCACGGCCCTGCTGTACGTCACCGCCGCCATCGGCCCGCTGCTGCCCGGCAGCGCCATGTACTTCGGGGTCCTCTCGATCGCCCAGAACCACCTGGACCAGGGCATCGCCTCCCTCGCGAAGGCGGCGGCCCTGGCCCTGGCGATCGCGATCGGCGTGAACCTCGGCAACGAGGTCGCCCGGCTCTTCCTCAGGGCGCCGGGCGTGAGCCGCGCGGCGGCCAAGCGCACCCGCGGCTTCTAGCCGCCCGGGACGGACCGGTCAGCGCTTGGCGTGGCGGCCGCCGCGCTGCGAGGCCGCGCCGGGGCCGCCGGCCGCCGGCGGGTTCTTCTTCGCCTTGCCGCGGGCCCGCAGGAACTCGATGGCGATCGGCACGACCGAGATCAGCACGATCGCGACCAGGATCAGCTCGATGTTCTTGTGTACGAAGTCGACGTTGCCCAGGGCCGCGCCGAGCAGCGTGACGCCCGCGCCCCAGAGGGTGCCGCCGACGACGTTGAAGGTGACGAACGAGCGGTAGTTCATGCCGCTGACGCCCGCGACGATCGGCGTGAACGTGCGCACGATCGGCACGAAGCGGGCCAGGACCAGCGACTTCGGGCCGTACTTCTCGAAGAATTCGTGGGCCTTCTCGACGTTCTCCTGCTTGAAGAGCTTCGAGTCGGGCCGGCTGAAGAGGGACGGGCCCACCTTCTTGCCGAAGAGATAGCCCACCTGGTCGCCGAGGACCGCGGCGAGCACCACGAGCACGCAGACCAGCCACAGCGGGGTGCCCAGCTTGCCGGTGGTGACCAGGAGGCCGGTGGTGAACAGCAGCGAGTCGCCCGGCAGGAAGAAGCCGATCAGCAGTCCGGACTCGGCGAACACGACGATCAGCAGTCCGGTCAGACCGAAGGTCTGGAGCAGATGGTCCGGGTCCAGCCAGCTCGGTCCGAGGGCGAGGTCAGTCACGGGTACCGGGCTCCTGGGTGTGGGTGTCGGGCGGGCTGTCCGCCGTCGGCAGCCAAAGTTATCAACGTAGCGCGCGAAAGCATGGTTCCAGAGGCAGGCTGGGTAGGGCCGACAAGGGCGACCGGAAGGAATGGACCACATGGGCATCGAGGAGTACGGCGGCGGGCAGGGTCCGCAGTCGGACGTACTGGTCGTGACCACGAACGACGTACCCGGGTACACGGTGCAGCAGGTGATCGGGGAGGTCTTCGGGCTCACCGTACGCTCCCGCCACCTGGGCAGCCAGATCGGCGCCGGCCTGAAGTCCATGATCGGCGGCGAGCTGAAGGGCCTGACCAAGACGCTGGTCGAGACGCGGAACCAGGCGATGGCGCGGCTCGTGGAGCAGGCGAAGGCGCGGGGGGCCAACGCGGTCCTGATGATGCGCTTCGACGTGACCGAGGCGGCGGACGTCGGTACGGAGGTGTGCGCGTACGGCACCGCGGTGGTCCTCTCCCGCAACTGAGCACGCAGTTGGGCACGTAGCTGAGCGAGCAACCGAGCACGGTCGCCCACCCCTCCGGCAACTCCCCTTCCAGGAAAGGACGTTGACACCTCATGGCACTGCATCGCGGCGGCAGCGAGAAGGAGCAGGCCGACGAGAAGGAGGGCGGGCGGCTCGCCCTCAACCCGTTCTACGGGGAGGCCGACCCCACCGGCTCGATGACCTCCGCGCCGCCCCGGCACCGGCTGCCCGACCGGCCGCTGGCGCCGGCCACCGCGTACCAGCTGGTCCATGACGAGCTGATGCTCGACGGCAACTCCCGCCTGAACCTGGCGACCTTCGTCACCACCTGGATGGAGCCGCAGGCCGGGGTGCTGATGGCGGAGTGCCGGGACAAGAACATGATCGACAAGGACGAGTACCCGCGGACGGCGGAGCTGGAGCGGCGGTGCGTGGCGATGCTCGCCGACCTCTGGCACGCCCCGGATCCGGCCACCGCGGTCGGCTGCTCCACCACCGGCTCCAGCGAGGCCTGCATGCTGGCGGGGCTCGCCCTCAAACGGCGCTGGGCGCTGCGGAACGCGGACCGCTATCCCTCGCGCGAGGCCCGCCCCAATCTCGTCATGGGCATCAATGTGCAGGTCTGCTGGGAGAAGTTCTGCACCTTCTGGGAGGTCGAGGCGCGCCAGGTGCCCATGGAGGGCGACCGCTTCCACCTCGACCCCGAGGCCGCCGCCGCGCTCTGCGACGAGAACACGATCGGGGTCGTCGGGGTGCTCGGCTCCACCTTCGACGGGTCGTACGAGCCGATCGCCGCACTGTGCGCGGCGCTGGACGATTTGCAGGAGCGTACGGGTCTGGACATCCCGGTGCATGTCGACGGGGCGTCGGGCGCGATGGTCGCGCCGTTCGTGGACGAGGACCTGGTGTGGGACTTCCGGCTGCCCCGGGTGTCCTCGATCAACACCTCCGGGCACAAGTACGGGCTCGTGTACCCGGGGGTCGGCTGGGCGCTGTGGCGCTCGGCCGAGGAACTCCCCGAGGAACTGGTCTTCCGGGTGAACTACCTCGGCGGCGACATGCCGACGTTCGCGCTGAACTTCTCCCGGCCGGGGGCGCAGGTGGTGGCGCAGTACTACACGTTCCTGCGGCTCGGGCGGGAGGGGTACCGGGCGGTGCAGCAGACGACGCGGGACGTCGCGCGGGGCCTCGCGGAGCGGGTGGAGGCCTTCGGCGACTTCCAACTCCTCACCCGGGGCGAGGAGTTGCCGGTCTTCGCCTTCACCACGGCGCCGGACGTCAGCCGGTACGACGTGTTCGACGTGTCGCGGCGCCTGCGCGAGCGGGGCTGGCTGGTGCCCGCGTACAGCTTCCCGGCGAACCGGGAGGACCTGTCGGTGCTGCGGGTGGTCTGCCGCAACGGCTTCTCCTCCGACCTGGCGGCCCTGCTCATCGAGGACCTGAGCCGACTCCTGCCGGAACTGAGGCGCCAGTCCGCCCCACTGGGCCGGGACGAGTCGGTGTCAACGGCGTTCCATCACTGAGCCTCTTGGCTGCGCCCGCCCGCTGCCCGAGCGACCTCAGCCAAAATCAAGCCCCTCATGGGGGTCCCCCCTGGCCCTTTGGGCCTTGGGGGAGATTGAGGAGCGGGGGTCTGGGGGCAGAGCCCCCAGTGGCGCCGGTCAGGCGGGCGCGGGGTCCGGGGCGGAGCCCCAGTTCGGGGTCCAGCCGGGCTCGCCCGCGAAGGCGTACGCCCCGCCCTCGATCCGCCCGATCAGCCCCCGCGTCCACTCCGCCCCCGCATCCGACGAGTGGACCCACATGTTCATGATCTCGCCGATGTGGCCGAACTGATCCGGCCCCTCCCCCACCATGTAGTACTCCACCACCGAACGGCGCCACTCCGCCAGCTTCTCCAGCCGGTCGCGCAGCAGGGCGATGACCTCCGCGCGCGGCAGGTCCACCATGAAGCCGATCGCCGCCGACATCACGTCCATCTTCTGGTTGTACGAGACCAGCGCCTCGCGCACCAGCCGGAAGTACTCCTCGCGGCCCGCCTCCGTCAGCTCGTACTCGGTGCGCGGCGGCCCCCCGGCCGTGCTGGGCGCCACCTCGTGGGCCAGGAGGACGCCCTGCTTCGCCATCTGCTTGAGCGCGTGGTAGATCGAACCGGGCTTGGCGTTGGACCACTCGTGGGCGCCCCAGTACTCCAGGTCGCTGCGCACCTGGTAGCCGTGCGCCCGGCCGTGCTGACGTACCGCACCGAGGACGAGGAGACGGATCGCTGACATGGCGCCAGCCTATGACCTCAGGTATTTGCGAGCGCCACCAGCTCGAACGCCGTCCTGCCGTCCAGGGATTCGCGGATGACGTCCGCGTGCCCCGCATGCCGGGCGAACTCCTCGACCAGGTGCAGCATCAGCCAGCGCATCGAGACCCGGCCCTCCTTCGGGAACCACGGCATGTCCGGCAGCGGGAAGGTGTCGTCCAGGGAGGGGACCTTGCGGATGAACTCCTCGGTCTCGCGGGCCACTTCGTCCCAGAAGGCCAGCACGCCCTCGGTCGTCTCGTCGCCGCTCAGCCGGAAGCTCTCGTGCCAGTTCGACTGGTCGCGCTGCTTCTCGTTGGGCCGCTGCTGGGCCATCCGCAGCCAGTTCAGCTCGCACTCGGCCACGTGCTTGACGAGTCCCGACAGGGACAGCTCGCTGGCGCTGGGGCGGCTCGCGGCCTGCTCCTCGGTGAGGCCGATGAGCGCGCGGCGCAGCCCGCCCCGCTGGGCCTCGACAAAGGCCAGGAGCGCCCCGCGCTCGTCGCCCTGGGCTTCCGCGGGAACGTGAGTAACCATGATCCGGACCGCCTTCGTTCGTGTTCTGCCGTGCTGACAAGAACCACGTTAGGGAGGATTGAGGTCAGAGCCTGTCCTCAATGGGCGCCGCTCTTCGGGAAATCAGAACGGGAACGGGCTGCGCTCGTGCTGGACCGAGATCCACTTCTGGGTGGTGAACGCCTCGACCGTCGAATCGCCGTTCAGCCGGCCGAGCCCGGAGTACTTCTCGCCGCCGAAGGCCACCAGCGGCTCGTCCTGGATGGTCGAGTCGTTGACGTGCATCATCCCGGTGACGATCCGCTTGGCGAACCGCACCCCGCGCTCCACATTGGCGGTGTGCACCGCGCCGCTGAGGCCGTACGGGCTGTCGTTCGCCATGCGTACGGCCTCCTCCTCCCCGTCGAAGGGGATGAGCAGCGCCACCGGGCCGAAGATCTCCTGGCGCAGTACGGGGGAGTCGGCGGGCAGGCCGGCGAGCACGGTGGGCTCCACCAGGTTGCCGCGCGTGCGGCCCCGTACCAGCGCGGTGGCGCCCTCGGCGAGGGCCTGGTCCACGAGTGAAGTCAGCGCCTCCGCCTGGGAGTTGTTGATGACGGGGCCGATGTCGGTGGCGGGGTCGGCCGGGTCTCCGGTCCGCAGCGAGGTCACCTTGTCGAGGAACTTGGCGGTGAACTCCTCCTCGATCGACCGGTCGACCAGGATCCGGTTGGCGGCCATGCAGACCTGGCCCTGGTAGACGAAGCGGCTGAAAACCGCCGCGTCCACCGCGTAGTCGAGGTCCGCGTCGTCCAGGACGACCAGCGCGCTGTTGCCGCTCAGCTCCAGGATGACGCGCTTGAAGTGGCTGCCGGCGACCGAGGCGACGTGGCGGCCGGTGCGGTCGGAGCCCGCGAACGAGATCACCTTGGCGACCGGATGCTCTATCAACGCGTCGCCGATCTCGGCGATGTCGGTGACCAGGACGTTCAGGAGCCCGGCGGGCAGCCCCGCGTCCTTGAAGATCTTCGCGATGAGCCCGCCGCCGACCACGGGCGCGTTCTGGTTCGGCTTGATGACGACCGCGTTGCCCAACGCCAGTGCGGGGGCCACCGACTTCATGGTCACCAGGAACGGGAAGTTGAACGGGCTGATCACCCCGATCACACCGACCGGGAGCCGGTAGACGCGGTTCTCCTTGCCGTCGACCGGCGAGGGCAGGATGCGGCCCTCGGGGCGCAGCGCCAGCTGTATCGCCTCGCGCAGGAACTCCTTGGCGAGGTGGACCTCGTACACCGCCTTGAGCCGGGTGCCGCCGAGCTCGCTGATCATCGCCCCGATGATCTCCGGCTCGCGCTCCTCGATGATGCGCAGGGCGCGCTCGAAGACGAGTCTGCGGGTGTACGGATTGGTCTCGGCCCACTCCCGCTGCGCGCGCTCGGCCACGCGGTAGGCCTCGTCGACCTCCTCGACGGTGGCCACGGTGATGGCGGCGAGCTTCTCCCCGTTGTACGGATCGAAGTCGATGATGTCCCACGACCCGCTGCCGGTGCGCCACTGGCCGTCTATGAACTGGTGGGCGAGGTCGGTGAAGAAGGACATGCCATCCCTAACTACTGGCCTGATGTGACGTCATCCTACTGATGAGTCAGCTGAGTTGGAGGAGTCCGCGCAGAAGATCGCGGCTTTCCTCCGGGCCGGGGCTGTCCTTCTGGAGGCGTGCCATCGCCCGTTCGTACTGCGCGACCTCCTCCGCCTTGTCCAAATACAGTGCGGAGGTGAGCTGTTCGAGATAGACGATGTCCGACAGGTCCGACTCGGGGAACCGCAGCATCGTGAAGGCACCGCTCTCCCCGGCGTGCCCGCCGAAGCTGAACGGCATGACCTGGAGGTTGATGTTGGGCTGCTCGGACATCTCGATGAGATGCTTCAACTGGCCCCGCATCACGTCCCGTTCGCCGTACGGGCGGCGCAGCGCGGCCTCGTCCAGAACGGCGTGGAACTGCGGGGCGCGCTCCGAGACCAGGGCCTTCTGCCGCTCCAGACGCAGCGCGACCCGGCGCTCGATCTCGGCGGCGGGCGCACCCTGCATTCCGCGCGAGACCACCGCGTGCGCATAGGCCTCGGTCTGCAACAGGCCGTGCACGAACTGGACTTCGTAGATCCTGATGAGCGAGGCGGCGCCCTCCAGACCGATGTACGTCTGGAACCATCCGGGCAGCACATCGCCGAAGCTGTGCCACCAGCCCGCGATGTTGGCCTCCTTGGCGAGGCCGAGCAGTGACATGCGCTCGGACTCGTCGCCGACGCCGTAGAGCGTGAGCAGGTCCTCGACATCCCTGGCCTTGAAGCTCACCCGCCCCAACTCCATACGACTGATCTTGGACTCGGACGCCCGGATCGAATAGCCGGCTGCTTCCCGCGTGATGCCGCGCGACTCGCGCAGGCGCCTGAGCTGTGAGCCGAGCAGAATGCGCCGGACCACCGAACCTCCGCCGGCCTCGACTGCGCTCGGCCGGGGGGATCCCCATGCCTCCCCTGCGGTCACTTCGCCGTCCTCCCCATCCGAATGTGGTGCGCAGTCTGCCATCAAAACGCTTCAGCCCGTACCCGAGCGATTACGGAAATGGTCAAGGAGCGAAATCGGCCTGAGGAACTTCTCGGGAAGAAATGAGCAAGAAACGGCACGGTGTTGGACAGGTCGGTCGCGTGCACGTGCATCTGCCCTTGCATCGGGCCGAAGCATTCGGAACCATGGTCCCCGCGCACCTGCGTGCTCAACTGCGTCTAGTTGCTTGCGTCCTGTTCCGCCACGGCCGCGAACCCGGGAGTGCCTCGCATGGGGACGAATGGATCAACCATGCTGGAGCCTTGTGAGCCCTTAAGGCAGGCGCTTCCCTCCATCGACCCCTCGACGGTCTCGGGTTCGGCGTCCTGTGCGCTGCCCGCCCGTTACGAAGCGGTGCGCGGGGCACGGAAGTTCACCAGGTCGACGCTCACGCAGTGGGGCCTCGGCGACCGCTTCGACGATGTCGCCCTGGTCGTCTCGGAACTCGTCACCAACGCGCTGCGGCACGCGCTGCCGGCCGACACCCCGCGCGAGAGCGAGGTTCCGGTGCGGCTGCATCTGATGCGGTGGACCAGCCGTCTGGTGTGCGCGGTGCGCGACCCCAGCGAGGAGAGCCCCGTCGAGCGGGAGGGCGACGACTTCGGCGCCGAGTGCGGGCGCGGCCTCTTCCTGGTGGACTCGTTCGCCGACAGCTGGGGCTGGCACCCGCTGTCGGGCGCGCTCGGCGGCAAGGTCGTCTGGGCGCTGTTCCGCCTCCAGCCCGCCGAGTAGCCGTTCCCCCGGCTTCGAGGCGGGCCCGGCCCCTCACAGGCCCGGCCCCTCACAGGCCCGGCCCCTCACGGGCCCAGCCCCCTGCGGATTCAGCCCCTACGGGCTCAGTCCCTCACGAGGTGGTCGAACTCGCCGTCCTTGATGCCGAGCAGCATCGCCTCGATCTCGGCCCTGGTGTAGACCAGGGCCGGCCCGTCCGGGTGGCGTGAGTTGCGTACCGCCACCCCTCCGCCCGGCAGTTTGGCGAATTCCACGCAGGATCCCTGCGAGTTGCTGTGCCGGCTCTTCTGCCACGCGACACCCTGAAGCTCCGCTGCCGCCATGCCGTTGTATGCGTGGTGCAAGGTCGCTCCCGGGATGTGCAGACGTGCATCTGTGAATGGTCAACTGCCCCGGATCATAGCTGTGTTCATGTGCGCCTGCATGGGAAGATGCACGTGCACGCGGGGTGCCCGCGCGGTTACAGCCGCTCCGGCACACCCCGTAGCGCGTCCATGACGTACGAGCGCCGGCCCCGCCCATGATCTTGCGTGCCATCAGCTGGGCCGGGTCGTCCGGGCCGAATCCCTCGTGCACGAGGAAGAGACGCGTTCCGCGGCCCTCCGGTTCAGGCGTCCACGTGATCGTCCGGTCGGCCGGGCGCCCGGCGAGGGCGGCGGCCCGGCGAAACCTTCGCAGCCTTCAGAGTCTTCACAACTGGAATTCATGACTCATCGTCGGGCGGCGCGGCCTCCGGGCGGTGGATGCGCTGCCGCCCGACCGCTCCTCCCATACGAGACCGGCCTCCCGCAGCACCTTGAGGTGCTGCGGGAGGCCGGGTCTGCGCATGTCGAAGTGGTCGGCGAGGGCCTGTACGGGCTGCGGGCCGCGTTCGCGAAGGAGCCGCTCCCGGGCCCACCGAGCGTGGAGACGGTCGGAACGATCGATGGGCCCTACCGCGCGGTCGAGGAGTACGGCAGCAGGGCCATCTCGCGGGCGTTCTTGATCGCGCGGGCCAGCGCGCGCTGCTGCTGGGACGAGACCCGGGTGACCCGGCGGCTGCGGATCTTGCCGCGGTCGGAGATGAACCTCCGCAGCAGGTCGGTGTCCTTGTAGTCGATGTACGTGATGCCGTCGCGGTCCAGCGGATTGGGCCGGGACTTCGCGGGCGTGCGGGGTGACTTGGGCACGGGTCAGACCTCCAGGAGGGAGTCGAAGGCGGGCGGCAGGCGCTTCCAGGCCTCGCGGCCCGCGGCGTACTCCGCGTCGGTGAGCAGGCAGGAGTCGAGCAGCGCGGCGAGGCCGTCGCGGTCCAGGCCCGGCGAGGTGAAGACGAGGTGCTGGCAGCAGTCGCCGTGCTCGGGGTGCCAGTCCAGGGCGGCCGCGGCCCGGCGCACCGGCGGGACCATCTCCCAGGCGGCGTCCGGCAGCGAGGCGAGCCAGGGGCCGGCGTTCTCCACGCAGAGCGCGCCGCCCGCCGAGTCCCAGGCGAGCAGGGTGTCGGGCCGGTCGGCGAGCCAGAACCGGCCCCGGCTGCGGGCGGCCGCACAGCACAGGTCCTCAAGCGCCTCGTACAGCCGCTCCGGGTGGAAGGGGCGGGTGCGGTGCCAGACGTACGTGCCGACGCCGGCCTCGTCCGCGTCCTGCGGCAGCAGCGCGCAGGCCGGATGCTGGCGGGCGGCGGCCGCCTCCACATCGAACCCGGCGAGGGCGGCCTGCGCCAACTCCCCCGATTCGTACGGGACATGGCGGGCCGTCGGGTGGAGCTGGGCGAGCAGGGCGCGGTCCTCATCGTCGGCCTGCTCGGAGTCGACGATGGCCAGGACCGTCGCGTACTCCAGCTGGCGGGCCCAGGTGTCGGCGACCGTGCGCTGGTCGGACGCGGCCGCGGCGAGACCGGCCTCGGCGAGGTCGTCTCCGTTGCCCAGGCACGGCAGCAGGAGCGCCGGGTCGACGGCGGTGATGACCGAGGTGACCGCCAGGGACTCGGCGTGGGCGGCGACGACCTCGGCCATCGCCTTCGGCTCGACCGAGTCCCAGAGCTCCACGACCGCGAGCCGGGTGAGGCCGGCGGCGGCGAGGCGCTCCAGCTCGGGGACCAGGTCCTCGCGCAGGGCGCAGCAGGCGCAGTCGTTGACCAGCGGGGCCTCGCCCGCGTCGCGTACGCCCAGGGTGTCGCGGACCGTGCGGCGGACGGTGCCTTCGGCGGCCGACGCCAGGTCGTGGTGGAGCGCGACGCTGCCGGGCACGAGGCGCAGCAGCCGCTCCACCACGGCCCGGCGGGCGTCCGCGTGCAGCCCGCCGACGATCGCGACGGGCAGCTTCTGATCGGTCATGCCTTTCCGTACCGCCGCTCGAAGCGCTCGACGCGGCCCGCCGTGTCCATCACGCGGGCGTTGCCCGTATAGAAGGGGTGGCTCAGGCTGGAGATCTCCACGTCGACGACGGGGTAGACGTTGCCGTCCTCCCACTCGATGCGCTTCGCCGCGCTCGATACGAGCGTGGAGCGGGTCAGGAAGGCGTGGCCCGCGGCCCTGTCACGGAAGACGACGGGTCCGTACTCGGGGTGGACAGAGGGCTTCATCGCTGGTCAGCGCTCCTCTCGGAAGTCGACGTGGCGGCCGGCCACGGGGTCGTACTTGCGGATGGTCAGGCGGTCCGGGTCGTTGCGCCGGTTCTTGCGGGTGACGTACGTGTAGCCGGTCCCCGCTGTGGAGCGGAGCTTGATGACCGGGCGGAGTTCGTTGCGTGCCATGACGGCCAGTATATGGAAATGGTTTTCATTTGCAAGAGGGGCTATGGTGGCCCAGGCCTCATCGGCCCCGTCGAGCGTGAGCACCATCCATCGACCCCAGAGAGGAACGGACATGTCCGCCCACTGCCAACTGACCGGCGCCCAGCCGGGATTCGGCAACCGCATCTCGCACTCCCACCGGCGCACCTCCCGCCGCTTCGACCCCAACATCCAGCGCAAGCGGTACTGGCTGCCGAGCGAGGGCCGCCATGTGCGCCTCGTGCTCAGCACCAAGGCGATCAAGACCGTCGACGTCATCGGCATCGAGGCCGCCGTGGCGCGGATCCGTGCGCGGGGAGTGAAGGTCTGATGGCGAAGAAGAGCAAGATCGCGAAGAACGAGAAGCGCAAGGCCGTCGTCGCCCGCTACGCGGCGCGCAGGGCCGTGCTGACGGCGGTCATCCGCAGCACGTCGTCCGGCGAGTCCGAACGCGCCGCCGCCCAGCGCGAGTTGCAGCGCCAGCCGCGGGACGCGAGCGCCACGCGGGTGCGCAACCGCGATGCCGTGGACGGCCGGCCGCGCGGACATTTCCGGAAGTTCGGCCTCTCCCGGGTACGGCTGCGGGAGGAGGCCCACGCCGGGTTCCTGCCGGGTGTGCGCAAGTCCTCCTGGTAGGGCTCCCAGGCTCGGCTGGTAGCTTGTCGCGGTCCCGAACACCGTTCACAGGGGGAAGACAAGCCGTGCACAGGCACATACGTACCGCCGGATTCGCCGCCGCCGGGCTCTCGGTCGCACTCGTTCTGACCGGCTGCGGCAGCAGCAAGAAGTCCGACCCGCCGGCCGCCAAGTCCCCGGCGGGGAGCAGCAGCGCGCCGTCCGCCTCGGACGGCGGCGGAACTCCGGCCAAGAGCAGTGATCTGCAAGGGAGTTGGACCGCGACCACCGGCGGCAAGACCGTCACGATGGCCATCGCGGGCAAGGCCGCGGCCCTGCTCTCGCCGCATGTGTGCTCCGGCACCGCGGCCGAGGCCGGGGGCATGATGATGCTCACCCTGAAGTGCGCGGACCGGAACACCGAGCGCACCCAGGGCATGGTCACGGTCAAGGGCGACACCCTTGAGGTCAAGTGGGAGGGCTCCGGTACGGACACGTTCACCCGGGGCAAGGCGGGCACGCTCCCGAGCAACCTCCCCACGGCCGGACTGCCGACCCCGCCGGCCCCGTAACTCCCCTGTCTCTAACGGGAGTTGGGCGGCGTGAGGGCGTCGGTCAGATCGTCCAGGCAGTGCAGGACCAGACCGGCTCCCCGGCGCACCACCCGGTCGGGCACGCCCTCGCCGTCCCAGGCGGCCAGGGCCTGCTCGACCTCCTCCCAGCGCGGCACCCGCCGCTCGCGCACCGCCTTGGCACCCTGCTCGGTGGCGCCCCGCAGCGCCTCGGCGAGCTTCGCGGCGGCCGGCACCGGTACCGCGTCCCGGTCCGGCAGATGCGCCTCCATCAGCATGGCCGTACGCCCCAACTGGCGCAGCGCGCGGGCCGCTTCGTCGGCCGCCGAGCGCGACAGGCCCCGGTGGCGGACCGGCTCGTGCCGGGCCTTGTCGAGGGCCTCCTGCCAGGCGATCCGGGCCGCCCGGGTGCCGAGCAGCGCCTGGCGGATCTCGTCGGGGCCGCGGCCCGGGTCGGCGTACTGGTCGATGACCGCGGCGGCGTACCGGCCGTCCGCGGCCAGCCAGTCGGCGAGCCGGGTGCGCAGCCTCGGCGTCTCCCAGGCCGGGTAGACGGCGTACGAGACCATCGCGAGCGCCCCGCCGAGCAGGGTCAGGAACACCCGGTCGGGCACCGTCTGGGTCCACTGGACACCGCCCATGCCGAGCAGGAAGACGACGTACGCCGAGACGCAGCCGCTCAGCACCGCATACCCCGTGGTCATCAGCAGGTACGCCAGGAACGCGCAGGTCACCGCGATGGCGGCGGAGGTGGCGGTGTCCGGGTGGGTGAGCTGCACGATGCCGGTCGCGAGCGCCACGCCGACGAGGGTGCCGCCGAAGCGGGCGACCGCGCGGGCGTACGTGAGCGAGAAGTCCGGCCGCATCACCATCACGGAGGCCATCGGGGCCCAGTATCCGTGGCCGAGCGGCAGGGCGTGGCCGAGGAGGTAGCCGGCCGTCGCCGCCGCGCAGACCCGCACCGCGTGCCGGAAGACCGGCGAGTCGCGGCGGCCCAGCTCGGCGCGCATGGTGCGCAGCGCGACCGGCACCAGGCGGGGCAGGGTGGGCCGGAGCAGCGGGGCCGCGCCCTCGCCGGTGCCGCCGGCGCCCGCCGTCTCCACCACATCGGCGAGCAGCGCGGTGAGCCGGGCGGCCGCACGGCGGGCGGGCCCGGTGAGGATGGCGCCGGTGTCGGGGGTGGCGAGCGCGGCCTTGGCCGCGGGCGGGATGCGGACGGGCTCGCCGTGCCGCACGGCCCGCGCGGCGGCGTCCAGGACGGTCGCGGCGGCGGCGAGCAACTCCCTGACCCGGTCGCGTTCCACGCCCTCGTCGGGGACGCCGAGCGCCGGGTCGGCGAGCGAGGCGACGACCGGCCTGATCCGCTCGGCGACGCCCCGGGCGCCGTGCAGTTCGGCGGGACGGCGGCGGGCCTCGCGCGGGGTGACGGCGGCCGCGAGCCGGGCGGTCATCAGCGGCTGCGGGTCGAAATGGGCGACCGGGTCGTGCCGCAGCCGGCGCGCGTAGTCGGCCACCGCGGCCAGCGCGTCGGCGAGCGCGTCGCGCTGCGCGCCCCATCTACGGACCGGGAAGAGCACGACCAGGGCGGCCTGCACGACCCCGCCGAACGCGATCATCGCGGCGTGGCCCGCGGCGTCGGCGAGCGAGCTGGGCAGGGTGACCGTGACCAGCATGATCGCCACGTTCGACGAGGCGATCACGCCGACGGTCGGGCCGACCGCCCACGACAGGCCCGCCCCGAACGTCCACACGGCGAGCAGCAGCAGGAAGAACGGCGAGTGGGTGCCGACGAGATAGCCGAGGAACGTCGAGATCGCGAGGGAGAGGCCGGAGGCGAGCGCCAGTACGGGACGTGGGCGCCAACTGCGCTGGTACGTGGCGATGGCGCCCTGGAACGCGCCGAACGCGGAGCTCGCGGCGACGGCGGGGGTGAAGAGGGTGAGGCTGATGCCGACGACGATGGCGAGGCCGGTCGCTCCGCGCAGGGCCACGAGGGGTTCGAGTCGGCGGCGCTCGACCGTGAGACCCGAGCGCGTGGTCTCCTTCAGCGCGCGGAGCCAGCCCATGATCTTGAGGGTAGTGGGAGCCTCCCCTCCCTGCCTGGGGGCTCTGCCCCCAGACCCCCGCTCCTCAATCGCCGGAGGGGCTCAATTTCTGCTTGCCACCCCGGTGCGCCCGGTCCGCGGCCGCTCGGCCGTGGGTCCAGCCGTCCTCGTCCGTCGCGCCGCGCACCCTCGTCTTCACCGTCTTCGGGAACATCTCCTCCGCCCGGCCCGCCACCGCCACCGCGCGGGTGGCCAGGACCGGCAGGAGGTCGCCGCCGAACTCCTCCTCCACATGGCGGGCCGTCGCCGCCAGGAGGTCGCCGAGGCGGCCCGCGTAGGCGAGGAGGAAGGACTGGCGGAAGGTCTTGGTGCGCTTGCGGCCGCCCGCCCGCTGCGCGGCCTCCGCCCGCGTCATCGCGGCCGTGCCCTGCACGAGGAGCGAGGTGTAGAGGAGTTCCACCGCCTCCAGGTCGCCCTCGAAACCGACGACCGTCGAGAAGCCGAGCTCCGAACTCCACACCGCCCGGCAGTGGTTGGCGCCGGCGACCGCGTCGAGCAGGATCGCCTTCGCCGTCTCGTACGGCGCGTCCACCCCGATCCGGCAGGCCCCCGGCACCTCGCCGCCCGGCCCGCGCCCCGCGAGCAGCGCCTCGTCCACGCTGTGCCGCGCCATCAGTTCCTGCGCCTTGGCGCTGAGCGCCTCCGCCTCCTCGGGGAACCCGGTCGCCTCGGCCTTCGCCAGCAGCGCCCGGATCCGGGCCAGCATCTTCGGCTCGCCGTGCACCGGCGGCCCGATCGGCGAGGCCCCCGGCACCGGGCCGACCGGCTCGATCGCGGGCAGCCGCAGCAGCAGCCGGTACAGCTCCAGTACGGCGGTGGCGTACGAGAAGCGGTCCGCGCGCCAGGCCTCCCCCGGCAGCTCGTCGACCTGCTCCTGCCAGCGGGCGGGCAGCCGCTCGTAGCGGGCGAGCTCGGCGCGGACCAGGGTGCTCAGGATGCGCACCTGCGGCTCGTCCAGGTCGCGGCGTACGATCCGTACGACATCGGCGGGCTGCCAGCCCCGCTCCCAGGCACGCCGGACGAACTCCCGCCCCCGCAGGGCGAGTTCACCGTCCGCGTCCGGTGCGGCGGCGAGCAGTGAGGCGCCGGTGTCCAGGCCCGCGTCGCCCTCGGTGTAGAGCGCCGCCGCGAACGCCCGGTCCACGGCCTCCTCGGCCTCGACGGCTTCCACCACGTACCTCCCGCGTCCTCGCGACAGGCGTTTCCCGTTCCCGTGCCGCTTCACCGACTCTATGACGAGGCGCGGAGGTGCGTGACGGCCGGATGCGCGGGGGGCATGCGGTGAAGTCGTCCACAGGCTGTGGACAAACTATCGGGGTTCGAACTGTCGCGTCGGGCGCGGTCGTACGCCATGGTGGCCCGGATGCCGTCGAGGCCGGGGGAACCGCGCCTCGACGGGGCGTCGCGGATCCCCGGACCCTCGCGGCCGGGGCCCGCCCCGGCGCGCCGAGCGCCGGATGCGGATTCGCGGTGCAACCGTCTGGCGGTACGGAGCGTCCAACGGCCCGGAGCGCCCGGCTCCGTACCCCGGCGCACCGCGCGTCCCGGCGCGCTTGACATCCGGGTCCGCTGGGCAGCCGAACGGACAACGAAGGAGAGGATCGCCGTGTTTCGCATGCGTACCGCACCGGTGGCCGCGATCGCCGTACTCACCGCCGGACTGGCCCTGACCGCCTGCGGCGGCAGCGGCTCCGGCAAAGTGGCCGGCAGCGACACCCCGAGCAGCACCGGCTCGGGCAGCACCGGCACCGCGGCCGGCTCGACCGGCGCCGACGGCGGCCGGAGCATGGCGCCCTCCGGCGGCGGCACCGGAGGCGGCACCAACGCGGGCACGGACACCGGGGCCGACCACGGCGGCAACCACTGCTCGACCGCGCAGCTCGCCTTCGGCGTCAGCCCCAGCAGCGGCGCCAGGTCGGACGGCTCGCAGGGCACGGTGACCGTCACGCTCACCAACAAGGGCACCAAGTCCTGTGCGATGAAGGGCTATCCCGAGGTCGATCTGGTGGGCGGCGCCACCAGGTGGCCGCTGACCCGGGGGACCGCCGAGTCCCCGTCGACGGTCACGGTCCGGCCGGGCGCGACGACCACCTTCAACATCTTCTACCTGCCGTTCACCAAGGGCGGCGGCCAGGAGTTCCAGCCGAAGAGCATCGTGATCACCCCGCCGAACGAGACCCACTCCCACACCTTGCCCTGGACCTACTCCTCGGTCCTGCTCCAGGACGGGGCGACTCATCCGGGGACTTACATCAGCCCCGTGGGATCCAAGTAGCGTCCACAGCAGCCGAGTTGACGCCTTACAGGCTCGCGCCCGTGAGGCGGTTGGCGAAGGTGGACAGCGTGTAGGTGCCGATGCCGAGGACGACTTCGAGGGCGTTCTGCTCGGTGTACCCGTACGAGAGGAAGTCCTTGACCGTCTCGTCCTCGACCCCGCCCGCCTTCGCGAGCACCGCGAGCGCGAAGCGGCGTACGGCATCGAGCTTCGGGTCGGCGAGCGGGCGCTGCTCGTGCAGGGCGTTCACCAGATCCTCGTCCGCGCCCAGGGTGCGCAGCTTGCCGGTGTGCATGGCGACGCAGACGTGGCATTCGTTGCGGACGGCCACCGTCATGACGACGACCTCGCGCGCCGGCGGCTCCAGGGTGGACTGCTCGAAGATCCCGCTCACCGCGAGGAATCCGTCCAGGAGGTGCGGGGAGGTGGCCATCTTGGCGACCGGCGAGGCGAGGCCGCCGAGGTGGCGGATGGTGGCCTCCATCGACTTGCGCGAGGCGGCGGGGGCCGATTCCAGGGTGTGCTCGGTGAATGTCATGCGGCACCTCTTCCGTACGGTCCGGACCCGGCAATCCAGCGGTCCGGAACTAGAATGGACAACGTGGTTGACGAAGAAAAGGTAAACCAGGTTGTCGATTCCCGCAACGCCCCGAGCGCCGGGCGGCACCCAGGCGCGCCCCGGAGCGGCCCCGCACCGCGCCCCGACGCCCCCGGATACGAGCTCCCGCTGCTCCTCTTCGCCGGGTTCCGCTCGCTCATCGACCGGCTGCACGCCGAGCTGGCGCGCCAGGGCCACCCGGACATCCGGCCCGCGCACGGCTTCGCCCTCCAGGCCATCGGGCTTCCCGGATCGACCGCGAGCGAGATCGGGCGGCGGCTCGGCGTCTCCAAGCAGGCGGCGGGCAAGACCGTGGACCGCCTCATCGCCCTGGGCTACGCCGAGCGCGCCGACGACCCCGCAGACGCCCGCCGCAAACTGGTCCGCCTCACTCCGCACGGACTCGACGCGCTCGGCCGCTCGGCCGCCATCTTCGACGACCTGAGGGCGAGTTGGGCCGACACCCTGGGCGGCGACCGGCTGCGCGAGCTCGAAGCGGCGCTGCGTGCGGCCGTCCCGCCGGAGGCCTTCCGCCTCGACGCGTCGAGCTGGCTGGGAAGTTGAGCGCGGACCTTGCGTAGAGCTTGCTCCAACCGGCTTTGATGGGCCCATGAAGTACACACAGCTCGGACGCACCGGACTCCAGGTCAGCCGCCTCGTCCTCGGCACGATGAACTTCGGCGGCGAGACCGACGAGGCCACCAGCCACGCGATCATGGACGCCGCCCTCGACGCGGGCATGAACTTCTTCGACACCGCCGACATCTACGGCGTGGACGAGGAGAAGGGACGCACCGAGAAGATCCTCGGGTCCTGGTTCGCGCAGGGCGGCGACCGCCGCGACAAGGTGGTCCTCGCCACCAAGATGTACGGCGACATGACGCAGGGGGTCGCCTGGAACGGCGAGCCCTGGCCCAACCACAGCAAGCTCTCGGCGGTCAACATCCGCCGCTCCGTCGAGGCCTCGCTCAAGCGCCTCGGCACCGACCACATCGACGTCTACCAGTTCCACCACATCGACCGCGCGACCCCCTTCGAGGAGATCTGGCAAGCCGTCGACGTCCTGGTGCAGCAGGGCAAGATCCTTTACGCGGCCTCCTCCAACTTCCCCGGATACAAGATCGCCCAGGCCAACGAGACCGCCGCCCGCACCGGCCGACTCGGCCTCGTCAGCGAACAGTGCCTCTACAACCTCTTCGAGCGGCGCGCCGAGATGGAGGTCATCCCGGCCGCCCAGGAGTACGGCGTCGGAATCATCGCCTGGTCGCCGCTGCACCAGGGTCTGCTCGGCGGCGCGCTGCGCAAGGAGCGCGCGGGCGCCGGTTCGCGCACCACCACCGGCCGCTCCGGCGCGGGCCTGGCCGATCCGGTCGTACGCGCGCAGATCCAGGCGTACGAGGACCTGCTCGCCAAGCACGACCTCGACCCCGGCGAGACCGCGCTCGCCTGGCTGCTCTCGCGCCCCGGCGTCACCGGCCCCATCGTCGGCCCGCGCACCCCCGCCCACCTCGAATCGGCGCTGCGCGCCGTGGAGTTGGAGCTGAGCGGGGAACTGCTCGCCGCACTGGACGAGATCTTCCCGTCGCCGGGCACCACCCCGGAGGCGTTCGCCTGGTAGGGCGCATACGCCACGACGGGCCGGGACCCGAAGTCCCGGCCCGTCCTCTTGCCTGGAGCGCACTCAAGGACGTTGGCTGGTTTCCCATGAAGTACACGCAGCTCGGACGCACGGGTCTCCAGGTGAGCAGGATCGTCCTGGGGACGATGAACTTCGGACCGCAGACCGACGAGGCCGGCAGCCACGCGATCATGGACGCCGCCCTCGACGCGGGCATCAACTTCTTCGACACCGCCAACGTGTACGGCTGGGGCGAGAACAAGGGCCGTACCGAGGAGATCATCGGCAGCTGGTTCGCCAAGGGCGGCGACCGGCGCGACAAGACCGTCCTCGCCACCAAGCTCAACGGCAACATGGCCGCGGGCGAGCCCTGGCCCAACCACCACAAGCTGTCGGCGGTCAACATCCGCCGCTCCGTCGAGGCCTCGCTCAAGCGCCTCGGCACCGACCGGATCGACGTCTACCAGTTCCACCACATCGACCGCCTGACCCCCTTCGAGGAGATCTGGCAGGCCATTGACGTCCTGATCTCCCAGGGCAAGATCCTGTACGCCGGATCCTCCAACTTCCCCGGATACAAGATCGCCCAGGCCAACGAGACCGCCGCCCGCACCGGCCGACTCGGCCTCGTCAGCGAACAGTGCCTCTACAACCTCGCCGAGCGCCGCGCCGAGATGGAAGTCATCCCGGCCGCCCAGGAATACGGCCTCGGGGTCATCCCCTGGTCGCCGCTGCACGGCGGGATGCTCGGCGGGATCCTGCGCAAGGAGCGGGAGGGCGCGGGCTCGCGTTCCAAGGGCGGCATCGCGGCCCAGTCCCTCGCGGACCCGGCGGTGCGCAATCGGGTCCAGGCGTACGAGGACCTGCTCGCCAAGCACGACCTCGACCCCGGCGAGACCGCGCTCGCCTGGCTGCTCACACGGCCCGGGGTGACCGGACCCATCGTCGGGCCGCGCACCGCGGGGCAGTTGGCGGCGGCGGTGCGGGCGGTCGGGCTTGAGCTGTCCGGGGAGGTGCTGGGCGCGCTCGACGACGTCTTCCCGGGCCCCGGGCCGTCGCCGGAGGCCTTCGCCTGGTAGCGGGTACGAGCGGGCGGCCGCCCTCAGCCGACGGCGGCCGCCACCGCCACGACGACGAACATCAGTACGAGCACACCGGCCATGATCCGGTTCCTGGTCTTCGGGTCCACCCCTTGAGCCTAACCGCCCCCGCCGAGCGGCCAGCGGGCGACCGTCTCGTAGCGGGGCCGTTCGCCCGGCACGCCGCTGCGCGGGAGGGTGCTGCGGATCAGGGCCAGGTCCTCGACCTGCCAGGACGTGCCTTCGAACGCGGCGAGCTCCGCCACGTACGGGCGCAGGTCCACGGGCGTGCGGGACCGGGCCAGGGTGAGGTGCGGCACATAGCGGCGGTGCTCCTCCATCGGGATGCCGGAGCGGCGGGCGGCCGCGTCGGCGCGTTCGGCGAGCAGGCGCAGCGGGTCGAGGGCGCCCGCGACCCCGGCCCACAGGGCGCGCCCGTCGAAGCGGCCGCCGCCGTGCAGCCGCAGCGCGAAGGGCTCGGTGCGGCGGGCCGCCCGGCCGAGCCGCGCGTGCAGCTCGTCGAGCAGCGCCTCGTCGGTCTCCCCCAGGAACGCGAGGGTGAGGTGCCAGCCGTCCCGCCCGGTCCAGCGCAGCGCGTCCGCGCCGGGGAGCGCGCCCAACTCCCTTACAACGAGGCCGAGTTCACGCACGGCCGGGGCTGAGGGAAGTACGGCGGCGAAGAGGCGCATGGGGACAGTTAAGGGCAAGATCGCGCTCGGGTGCGGGCGACCCCCGGAGGCGGCTCGGGCTCGCGCACGCGGAGAAACGGCCCGGCCCCCGTCACCGGGGGCCGGGCCGTTCCGTGTTCCGCGTGCCGTCAGGCGGCCGCCACCAGCGACTGCTTGCGCGGTACGAACTCGACGTGCCGGTGTCCCGGGCGTACGTCGACCTTCAGGCGAAGGTTGGCCGCGCGGGCCAGCATCAGGCCGACGCCGATCGCCGCGGTGCCGCAGATGAGCGCGCCGAGCGCGAGGCTGACGCGCACGCCGTAGACATCGGTCAGCCAGCCGAAGAGCGGGCCGCCCAGCGGGGTGCCGCCGGTGAACACCATCATGAACAGGCTCATGACGCGGCCCCGCATCTCGGGGTCGGTGGCCATCTGCACCGAGGCGTTGGCGGTCACGTTCACCGTCAGACCGAGGATGCCGACCGGGATGAGCAGCGCCATGAACACGCCGAGGTCAGGGGCGCCGGAGGCGACGAGTTCGAGGACCGCGAACAGCAGCGCCGCGAGTGCGAGCACCCGCAGCCGCGAGGTCCCGCGGCGGGCCGCGAGCAGCGCGCCGATCAGCGAGCCGATCGCCATCAGGCTGTTGAACAGGCCGTACATGCCGGATCCGCCGTGGAAGACGTCGGAGGCGAACGCGCTCAGCCAGATCGGGAAGTTGAACCCGAAGGTGCCGACGAAGCCGACGAGCACGATCGGCCAGATCAGCTCGGGCCGTTCGGAGACGTACCCGAGTCCCTCCCGCAGCTGGCCCTTGCCGCGCGGGGCGAGCCTGGTCGGCTGGAGTTCCCTGGTGCGCATCAGCGTCAGGCAGAGCAGCGGGGCGGTGAAGGACAGGCCGTTGGCGAGGAACGCCCAGCCGGGTCCGACGGCCGCCATGACGGCGCCCGCGACGGCGGGGCCGACGAGCCGGGCGGACTGGAAGTTCGCCGAGTTGAGGCTGACCGCGTTGCGCACCCGGTCGGGGCCGACCATCTCGGAGACGAAGGACTGCCGGGTCGGGTTGTCCACGACGGTGACCAGGCCGGTGAAGAAGGCGGTCAGGTAGACGTGCCAGACCTGGACGTTGCCGGACAGGGTCATCACGGCGAGGAAGAGCCCGCCGAGGCCCATCGCGGCCTGCGTCACGAACAGGATGTTCCGCTTGGCGAACCGGTCGGCTATGACGCCGCCGTACAGACCGAACAGGAGCATCGGCAGGAACTGCATGGCGGTGGTGATGCCGACCGCCACGGAGGAGCCGGTGATGGTCAGGACCAGCCAGTCCTGGGTGATCCGGGCCATCCAGGTGCCGATGTTCGACACGATGGCGCCCGAGAAGAACAGCCGGTAGTTGCGGACCGCGAGCGAGGAGAACGTCCCCCCGCCGCGCTTGTTGTAGGTGGGGGTCGGTGCGGGGGCGGATGGTGATCCGGTTCCCGTACTCAAAAAGGGTTCGCCTCCTAGCTATGCGCCTTACAGGTGTGCGAGCTTCTCCAGGACCGGGGCGGCCGCGCGCAGCTTCGCCCACTCGTCCTCGTCCAGGCCTTCCGCGAGGGAAGCCAGCCAGGCGTTGCGCTTGCGGCGGCTCTCTTCGAGCATCGCCTCGGCCTCTTCGGTCTGGCTGACCACCTTCTGCCGGCGGTCGTCGGGATGCGGCTCCAGCCTGACCAGGCCCTTCGCCTCAAGGAGCGCGACGATGCGGGTCATCGACGGCGGCTGGACGTGCTCCTTGCGGGCCAGCTCACCGGGGGTGGCCGAACCGCACCGGGCGAGCGTCCCGAGCACCGACATCTCGGTCGGGCTGAGCGATTCGTCGACGCGCTGGTGCTTGAGGCGCCGGCCCAGCCGCATGACGGCCGAGCGCAGGGAGTTCACGGCGGCGGCATCGGCGCCGCTGTCGTGGGACAGGTCAGACATGTTCGTTAGCATAACTCATTACTCTGGCTAAATACCAACGGGTTAAACCCAGGTGTCCGGCGACACGCCGGCCCCATCGCACCACAATCACTCGAACGAGTGAGACCTACGCGGAAAGTGACGCGCCGGGCCCGGCCGGGCGGCGACCCTCGTCCCATGAGGACCAGCGTGCTCAGCCTGCGGATGGACGGTGAGCTGCTCGAACGGCTCAGGCACCATGCCGCGAAACGCGGAATGAGCGTCCAGGACTATGTGGTCCGGACGCTCATCCGCGACGACTTCGACGAACGCTTCAAGGCGGCGGTCGACGAGACGAAGAAGTTCTACGGGGCGGCGTGAGCTACGTGAGTCCGAGCGCCGGCATCAGGTAGTAGAAGCCGAAGACCGCCGAGACGACGTACATCGCGACCGGGACCTCGCGGGCCCGGCCGGCCACCAGGCGCAGCACCGTGAAGGTGATGAAGCCCATGCCGATGCCGTTGGTGATCGAGTACGTGAACGGCATCATCAGCATCGTCACGAACGCCGGAATGGCGATCGTCCAGTCCGCCCAGTCGATCTCCCTGATCGAGGCGGACATGATCAGGAAGCCGACCGCGAGCAGCGCCGGGGTGGCCGCCTGCGAGGGCACCATCGTGGCGAGCGGGGTGAGGAAGAGGGAGACGGTGAAGAGCCCGCCCGTCACCACGTTCGCGAGGCCGGTGCGCGCACCCTCGCCGACACCCGCCGTGGACTCCACGAAGCAGGTGGTGGCGGACGAGGAGGAGGCGCCGCCCGCCGCCACGGCGATGCCGTCGACAAACAGGACGCGGTTCATACCGGGCATGTTGCCCTCGGCGTCGGTCAGGCCCGCCTCGTCGCTGATGCCCATGATCGTGCCCATCGCGTCGAAGAACGTCGAGAGCAGCACGGTGAAGACGAAGAGGATGCCGGTCAGCAGGCCGACCTTGGAGAACCCGCCGAAGAGGCTGACGTGGCCGACGAGTCCGAAGTCCGGGGTGTCGATCGGGTTGCCCGGCCACTTCGGGGTGGTCAGGCCCCAGGACGGCACGGTGGCCACCGCGTTGATGATCATCGCGAGGCCGGTCATCGCGACGATGGAGATCAGGATCGCGCCGGGCACCTTGCGGACCATCAGCGCGAGCGTGAGCAGCACGCCGAGGACGAAGACGAGGACCGGCCAGCCGAGCAGGTGCCCGTTGCCGCCGAGTTCGAGCGGCACGGTGGTGTGCGCGGCGTCCGGGATGCGCGAGACGAAGCCGGAGTCGACCAGGCCGATCAGCATGATGAACAGGCCGATGCCGATCGCGATGCCCTTGCGCAGTCCGAGCGGCACCGCGTTCATGACGCGCTCGCGCAGACCGGTGGCGACCAGGAGCATCACCACGAAGCCGGCCAGGACGACCATGCCCATGGCGTCGGGCCAGCTCATCCGGGGGGCGAGCTGGAGGGCGACCACGGTGTTGACGCCGAGCCCCGCCGCGAGCGCGATCGGCACATTGCCGATGACGCCCATGAGCAGCGTGGTGAAGGCGGCGGTGAGCACGGTGGCGGTGACCAGCTGCCCGCTGTCGAGCTGGTGCCCGTACATGTCCTTCGCGCTGCCGAGGATGATCGGGTTCAGCACGATGATGTACGCCATCGCGAAGAAGGTCGCGAATCCGCCACGGATCTCGCGGGCGACGGTGGAACCCCGCTCGGAGATCTTGAAGTAGCGGTCCAGGCCGTTCATGCGGAACCTCAGTCGTGACGGGGGCGGGGAAACGGCACGTACCCGAGCTTCTTTGGACGTTTTAACGAACAGAATGAGTCAGCCGTAAGCCGTTTCAGTATGAATACATAAGGCGAAGATCACCATCTCCGCGCGTAGACCCAAGGGGGACCTGTGCGCGGCCGTCCACCAGGGGTGCGGAAAAGCCGCGCCCTACACTGATCGCATGCCTGCGTTTCCCAAGGGATCACCCCAGCACGAGGCGCCGGAGCCCCTTGAGGGCCCCGTGGTCGCCACCATCACCGGCGGCACGATCCTCTGGTTCGTCCTCTTCCTCGTCCAGCTGCCCTTCTACGGCTGGTTCGACTCGCACGGCCATCTGTGGTGGGTGTGGACCTGTCTGGCCGGCGGCGGCCTCGGCCTCATCGGCATCTGGTACGTCCGCGGCCGCGACGCGGCGCTGAAGCGGCACGCCGCCCAACAGGCGGCCGAGAAGGAATAGGGCGCAAGAGCCGAAAGTCACCGGCCCGCGGGACCTGCGTACCGCCAGAGGACCATTCGTCTCCTCCCAGGGTCGGATGTTCGGCCGTCCCGGCAGGTGAAGCGCCCAAACCCCCCGTACCGTCGAAATCATGACGCAGCGCGCCAACATCGACGCCGGGGCGGAACTCGACCCCGTCCATCCCGTGAAGCCGCCCGCACCGGCGGGGCGCGCCGGCGGCCTGAGCACCGCCGAGGTCGCCGAGCGGGTGGCGCGCGGCGAGGTCAACGACGTACCGCTGCGCAGCAGCCGCTCCACCGCCGAGATCGTCCGCGGCAACGTCTTCACCCGGTTCAACGCGATCATCGGCGTGCTCTGGGCGATCATGCTCGTCGTCGCGCCGATCCAGGACAGCCTCTTCGGCTTCGTGATCATCGCCAACACCGGCATCGGCATCATCCAGGAGATGCGGGCCAAGAAGACCCTGGACGGGCTGGCGGTCATCGGCGAGGCCAAGCCGACCGTACGGCGCGACGGCAGGGCCGCCGAGATCTCCACCTCCGAGATCGTGCTCGGCGACGTCATCGAGCTCGGGCCGGGCGACAAGATCGTGGTGGACGGCGAGGCGGTCGAGGCGGACGGCCTGGAGGTCGACGAATCCCTGCTGACCGGCGAGGCCGATCCGGTCCTCAAGAAGCCCGGCGACAGGATGATGTCGGGCTCCTTCGTGGTCGCGGGCGGCGGCGCGTTCACCGCCACCAAGGTCGGCCGCGAGGCGTACGCGGCTCAGCTGGCCGAGGAGGCCAGCCGGTTCACCCTGGTCCACTCCGAACTGCGCAGCGGCATCTCCACCATCCTCAAGTACGTCACATGGATGATGATCCCCACCGCGATGGGCCTGGTCATCAGCCAGCTCGTGGTGAAGAACAACAACTTCAAGGACTCCATCGCCCGCACCGTGGGCGGCATCGTGCCGATGATCCCGGAAGGCCTCGTCCTGCTCACCTCGGTCGCCTTCGCGATCGGCGTCATCCGCCTGGGCCGCAAGCAGTGCCTGGTCCAGGAACTCCCCGCGATCGAGGGCCTGGCCCGCGTCGACGTGGTGTGCCTCGACAAGACGGGCACGCTCACCGAGGGCGGCATGGACGTCACCGAGCTCCGCCCGCTGAACGGCTCGGACGAGACCTACGTACGCAAGGTCCTCGGCGCGCTCGGCGAGTCCGACCCCCGGCCGAACGCCTCCCTCCAGGCGATCATCGACGCCTACCCCGACAGCGAGGTGTGGCGCTGCACCGAGTCGCTGCCGTTCTCCTCGGCCCGCAAGTACAGCGGCGCCGCGTTCAGCGAGGGCGACGGCGAGAACAGCACCTGGCTGCTCGGCGCGCCGGACGTGCTGCTCCCGCCGGGCGACCCGGTACTGAGCGAGATCGACACCCTCAACGAGAAGGGCCTGCGCGTCCTGCTCCTGGCCCGCGCCTCGCGCGAGCTCGACGACCCCGACATCGCGTCCGACACCAGGCCCACCGCGCTGGTCGTCCTCGAACAGAGGCTGCGGCCCGACGCCGCCGACACCCTGCGCTACTTCGAGGAGCAGAACGTCAAGGCCAAGGTCATCTCCGGCGACAACGCGGTGTCGGTCGGCGCGGTGGCCGGAAAGCTCGGCCTGCCCGGCGCGGCGGACACCGTGGACGCCCGCCAACTCCCCACCGACCAGGCCGAGATGGCCGAAGTCCTCGACTCCAACGCGGTCTTCGGCCGGGTCACCCCGCAGCAGAAGCGCGACATGGTCGCCGCCCTCCAGTCCCGCGGCCACACCGTCGCGATGACCGGCGACGGCGTGAACGACGTACTGGCCCTGAAGGACGCCGACATCGGCGTGTCGATGGGCTCGGGCTCCGAGGCGACCCGGGCGGTCGCCCAGATCGTCCTGCTGAACAACAGCTTCTCGACGCTGCCTTCGGTGGTGGCGGAGGGCCGCAGGGTGATCGGCAACATCACCCGGGTCGCCACGCTCTTCCTCACCAAGACGGTGTACTCGGTCCTGCTGGCCGTCCTGGTGGTCTGCTTCCAGGTCGAATACCCCTTCCTGCCCAGGCACTTGACCCTGCTGTCCACCTTCACCATCGGCATCCCGGCGTTCTTCCTGGCCCTGGCCCCCAACAAGGAGCGCGCCAAACCGCACTTCGTGCGGAGGGTGATGCGGTACGCGATCCCCAGCGGGGTCATCGCGGCGGTGGCCACGTTCGTCACGTACATGATCGCGCGGGCGTACTACTCGGGTCCGGGCGAGCTGGACGCGGAGACCAGCGTCACCACGCTCACCCTGTTCCTGGTCTCGATGTGGGTCCTGGCGATCATCGCCCGCCCCTACACGTGGTGGCGGATCGCCCTGGTGGTCTCGATGGGCGTGGCGTTCCTGCTGGTGCTGGCGGTGCCGTGGTTGCAGCACTTCTTCGCGCTGAAGCTGGTGGGGGCGGTCATGCCGTGGACCGCCGTCGGCATAGCGGTGGCGGCGTCCGGCGTGCTGGAACTGGCCTGGCGCTGGGTGGGCCGCCGCTGGCCGGACTAGGGGGTGTCCGGTGGGTCAGGGTCGGGGTCGCGGCGGGGAGCTTTTCCCCTGCCCGCCCCTTCCCGCTGTGACATTTTGCGGCTCCGCCGCGTGGGGGGCTCCGCCCCGGACCCCGCTCCTCAAGCGCCGGAGAGGCTCAACCCGTCGAGCCTCTCCGGCGTTTGACTAGTCGAACCAGCGGTCCCGCGCCAGTTCCTCCGTCCTCGACGGGTCCTCAAGGAGCGCCGCCACCTCGAAGCGGCGCGGCCACTGGCCCGCCGCCCAGGCGAGGCCCGCCGCGACCCCCTCCAGGGTCGCCGCATGCACCGTGCCGTCGACCGGCCGGCGCCAGTCCAGCTCCACCCCGCCCGCCATCAGCGACTCGTGCTCGACGTACGTCGAAGGCGTGGCCGGTCCGAGCAGCACCCGCACCGAATCCGGCACCGCGTGCTCGACCCCCACCGTCGCCACCTCCGCGTCCGCGGACTCGCTCAGCCGCCCCACCTGAAGCAGCTCCGCGAGCTCCGCCGCCCGCGATGGGGCGACCGGCAGCAGGGCCACGCCGCCCGCGAGGGGCAGCAGGTCGGGGGCGTCCGCGACCACCGCGTCGGCCGCGTCGACCACCCGGACCTCGCCGTCCACCACGGCCCGCAGCTCGTCGGGCAGCGTGACCTGCTCGGGGTCGAGGTACGCCAACGCCGCGTACAGCGCGTGCAGTTGGCCCCCCGACACCGGACGGTCCTCGTCGGCCAGACGGCCCAGGAGCTCCGCCGCACCCCCGGGCTCGTCGAGCAGCGCGGCCACCGAGGTGCGTACCCCCAGGGCCCGCAGGACCTGCACATCGTCGAAGCCGGTCGCGTCCGCGGACTCGTACAGACCGGCGAGGAGCGGATCGGAGCCCGCCGCGCGCAGACCGGCGGGGCGCCGACCGCCGAGCACCGGATGGTCGCGCAGCCACCAGGCGGTGTAGGGGCGTACGGACTCGGTCGTGCCGTCGGGGAGCAGCACGCGCACCGGCTGGATCAGGGCGTCGCGCAGCGGCGGCTGGGCGAGCAGGGCCAGGGCCTGCGGCCAGGCGTCGTCGTCCACCAGGTCGAGATCGCGTACGGCGACGATCTCGGTGGCGACCGGCGGGACGGGAGAGTCCGGCAGCCGGTCCAGGACGTCCTCGCACCACACGTCCACCGCGTCGAGCAGGCCCGCGTCGTCCGGTTCGGCGAAGTCGCCCTCGCGGGGCTCCAGTTCGTCCGGGTCCAGGACCACGTCGGTGGCGCGTACGAGGGCGAAGGTGGCGAGCACCCCGCAGGCGGTGAGCGGCTGCTCGCCCCAGCGGTGGGCCAACTCGCGGTCGACCTCGGCGAGTTCACCCTCGCGGATGACGGCGGCGAAGGATGAACCCGGCAGGACCAGCTCCCCCGCGGGCTCGAGTTCACCGTCCTCGTCGGGCAGCGCGAGCGCCCCGAGCCAGGGCTCGTCGCCGGGCGCGAGGTTCGCCTCGCGCACCAACGCCAGTACGGTGTCGGCGAGTTCGTCGGCGTCGAGGGCGTCCTCGTCCCAGGTGTCGTTGTCCAGCGAGGCGGCGACGGCGGCCCGCACCTGAGGGGTCGTCAGGACGGCGCGCGGGGTGGCGGGCAGCGCGCCCAGCTTTTCGAGCAGGGGGTGCGCGGCGTCCGGGTGCGCGACCTTCAGGCCGAGGCGGGCGAGGTCGCGCGGGGTGTCGGCGAGCGGCAGCAGGATCTGCCGGGGGCCGATCGCGGTACGACCGCCCGCGAGCGGTACGGGAAGGCCGGACAGCCGGTCGGGGTCCACCCCGGCGAGCGTGTCGTAGAGCCGGTACCACCACTCGGGGGCGCGCTCGGCTCCGGCGATCCGCTCGATGGCGTCGCCGAGCGAGAGCCGGCCGACCTCCAACGCCCGCAGTTCCGCGCGGCGTTCGAGGCCGGCGGGCAGCAGGGTGGGCAGGACCTCGGCGAGGACGCGTACCGTGTCGGCGCCCGCGCCCTCGACGACCTCCGCCTCGAACGGGCGCAGCGCGAGAAGTTCCTCGGTGGGCGCGGCGGGCGCCAGGAACGCGGTGCGGGGCAGCCGTTCCAGGACCGCCGCGCGCAGGGCGCCGTCCAGCTCGCCCCGGCCGAGCGGACCCGGCACCAGGTCGACGGTGGCGGTGGACACCGGCCGCCAGGCGCCCAGGAGTTCGGCGTACGCGTCGGCCGCGCGGGCCACCAGGAAGTCGGTGAGCGGGCCGGGCGCGGGGTGGCGGCGCGCGGTGTCCAGCGGGAACGACGCGATGAGCAGCGCCGGTACGCCCAGCGGCTCGTCGGTGGGGGTGGGCGCGTGCACGACGGCGGCGGTACGGGGCCGCACGGGCGCCCCCTCCTCGTCCACCGGCACCGCCCACGTCACCGTCCAGTGCGGGCGCAGCCGCTCCTCGACCGGACGGTCGGCGAGCAGCTCCTTGCCGATCGGCCCGTGGTGGCTGACGGTCCGCCAGCGGTGGGTGCGCTCGTCACGGCTGTCCTCGATGTGCACGTACTCCTCGTGCACCGAGCGCCGCAACACCCGCGTCGTGTCCGGGGTTTCGATGACAATCTCGGTGAGCCCGGGGAGTGTGAGCAGCAGGGCGTCGTCGATGCCGTCGAGGAGGCGGCGGACCAAATCCTCGGCGGTGCCGTCGCGCAGCGGCAGCACCACGACGGTGTCGTACCCCTCGGGAGCGGGGCCCTCGGCGGGCAGCGGGAGCCTGAGCAGCGGTACGTGTCCGTCCCGGCGGCGCAGTTCGTCGCCCAGGCCGGGGCTGGCGTGGGCGGCCTCGGCGGCCAGTTCGCGGGCCTCGGCGAGCGACCACCGCACGCCGCCGGTGCGGCCCACCAGGGCGGGCTCGTCGCTGACGGCGAGCACGGCGGCGAATCCGACGCCGAACCGGCCCACGGCGGCCTCGGTGTCGGCGCGCTTGGCCGAGGCGCGCAGCGTGGACAGCGACTCGACGCCGGCGGCGTCCAGCGGGGCGCCGGTGTTCGCGGCGGCGAGCACGGCGGGGGTGTCGTGGTCTGCGGGGTGCAGGGTCAGCCGCAGCCGGCCGGTGGTGTGCGCGCGGGCGGCGGCGTCTGCGGCGTTCTGGGCCAGCTCCACGACGAGGCGGTCGCGGTAGCCGCCGAGGGCGAGGTCCTCCTCGGCGTTGGCGTCCTCGCGGAATCTGGCCGGGCCCGCGCCCCAGGCGTTCAGCACCCCGCGCCGTAGCCGTGCCGTCCCGAAGGGGTCGGCCCCTCCGGCCGCCATCGCCTTGACGATCACGCCGTACTCCGCTCTGTCCGTCCCGGCGGGCCGGGAAGTGAATGCGGCCCGAAGGTACCGTGCGGGCGGGTCCGGGCTTCAATTCCCCCCACCCCGCCCCTCCCCAAAACCGGCGGCACCGCCCCCGGCCCCCCGCCCCCGGCCCCCCGCTCCTCAAACGCCGGAGGGGCTGGTTTTCCGGGCCGGCCGGGTCCGACACGCCGGGGGTGGGGCGGAGCCCGGAGGGCGGGCGAGGGCGGAGCCCAGAGGGGGTGCGAGAGCCGAGCCCAGAGGGGCAGGGGGCGAAGGCCAAAGGGGTGCAGGGGGCGGAGCCCCCGCCGGGGTTCGAGGGGCGGAGCCCCTCAGGGGGTCTAGGGGGCGAAGCCCCCCAGGGGTCAGCCTTCCCAACCCGCTGCACAGGCGGGCGGGAGGGCAAACCCCCAGGGGTCCGGGGGCGAAGCCCCCGAAGGGGGTGCAGGGGGCAAAGCCCCCGCCAGGGTTCGAGGGGCGAAGCCCCTCAGGGGGTCTGGGGCGCAGCCCCAGGGCTCAACCTTCCCAACCCCCGTCACGGGCGGGCGGGTGGGCAAACCCCCGGGGGTGCAGGGGGCAGAGCCCCCGCAGGGTCTGGGGCGCAGCCCCAGGGCCGAGCCTTCTCAACCCCGAGTCACGGGCGGGCGGGCGGGCAAACCCCCGGGGGTCCGGGGGCGGAGCCCCCGAGCGGGTCTGGGGCGCAGCCCCAGGGGTCAGCCGTCCCACCCCGTCACAGGCAGGCGTGGGCTACGAGTGCCCCAGGTCCTCCGACACCGCGTCCGGCACCTCCGGCACCGACCCCTCGTCCCGCACCGGATGCAGCGGGAAGGGATCCGCCGCCACCGAGTCCAGCACCGGCGGAGCCGGCCGCGGCGGCTTCGGCATGACCGCCGCCTCGGAGTGGCCGCCGCAGCCGTAGTCCAGGGCCACGACATGCCCGTCCGCCGGACCGAATTCGTTGGCGCAGATGCCGAACGCCTGCGAGAGGGAGCCCGCGATCGGGACCAGGAACGCGCAGGACACGCAGGAGGCCGGAGCCGCCTGGGCCATCGCGGTCTTGCCGCCGTGCGACTCCTCCCAGCGGTCGGCCGCCGCGTGCAGCCCGTACCGCGAGAGGACCCGCGCCCGGCGCATGCCGAGCTCTTCCGCGAGGGCCGCGATGGAGCCGCGGGTGGTGGCCGCCGGGGCCACCAGCTCGGCGTCCTCCGCCTCGACCCGCTCGGCCATCTGCTCGGACACCGCGGAGTTCGGCGGCGGCGCGTCCTCGCCGGAGTACCCGGGCTCAAGACGCAGATCGTCGGCCTCGGTGGGCAGCAGGTCACCCGGGCCCATGTCGCCGGGGCGCAGCCGCTCGCTCCAGGGCACCCACTCGGGGGCCTGGAGGGCGTCCGGGCCGGGCAGCAGGACCGTCTCGTCGAGGGTGACCAGCTTGGCGCGGGAGGCCCGCGCGACGGTCACCGCCCAGCGCCAGCCCCGGTACCCCGGCTCCTTGCACTCGAAGAAGTGCGTAACGACCCGGTCGCCCTCCGAAACCAGGGCCACATGCTCGCCGACCACACCCGGCGCGGCGGCTTCCTCCGCCGCCTCGCGGGCTAGGTCGACCGCCTCGGCGCACAGGCGGTCAGGGGTACGGCTTCGCGTCGTCGCAGCACTCACAGGTCTCGCTTCTCTCCTACGCCGTCTCACGGGTGCGCCGGGGAGCCGAATCCGTACGGGTGGCGGGCGGAGCGGACCAGGGGGCCGCGTCAACGTCCGCGCCCGAGCGATCAACTGCCCAGCAGCTGTCCAGTTCACTGGCCGGGGACCCCTGTAGCTCGTGACGAGCCTGGGGGGCGCACCTTCTGCAATCCATTCTGCGGGATCGCGGGAAGGCGCGCGGCCATGGGCAGCCGCGGGCGGCGCGCCTGTCACGCTACCCCCTTCGTGGCCCCCGGCCCACCTGCACGTCCGAATCCCGGTTCGGGTCGGACGGGGTTGGGGCACTATGACGGGGTGGCAACCGCAAGGTCGTCGGGGTCTTCGGACAGGTCCGGCCGCCTCCGCAGAGCGGGGCGGTCGGTCGGCCGCGCCCTGCATCTGCCCTTCACCGGCACGGCCCGTTCGATCAGAAAAGCCACCCACGCGCACGGCGCCGGTGAGTCGGGTCTCGGCAAACTGATCGAACTGCACGCGGTGAACGGCGCCGGCGACGTCATGATCACCGTGGCGCTCGCCTCGACCGTGTTCTTCTCCGTGCCGACCGACCAGGCGCGCGGCCGCGTCGCCCTGTACCTCGCGATCACCATGGCGCCGTTCACTCTCCTGGCGCCCGTGATCGGCCCGCTGCTCGACCGGATGCCGCACGGCCGCCGTGCCGCGATGGCCGGCGCGATGCTGGCCCGCGCCGTCCTCGCCCTCACCATGTCCGCCGCGGTCGCCACCGGCGGCCTGGAGCTCTACCCGGCGGCCCTCGGCGTACTGGTCGCGTCGAAGGCGTACGGAGTCGTCAGGAGCGCCGTGGTGCCGCGGCTGCTGCCACCCCGCTTCTCGCTGGTGAAGGCGAACTCGCGGGTCACCCTCGCCGGGCTGCTCGCGACGGGCGCCGCCGCCCCGATCGGCGCCGGGCTCTCCCGCATCGGGCCCGAGTGGCCGCTGTACGGGGCGTTCTGCGTCTTCGCGGGCGGTACGTTCCTGGCCTTCACGCTGCCGCACAAGGTCGACTCGGCCAAGGGCGAGCACAAGGCGCGGCTCTCCGACCGGGGCGGCCAGAAACCCAGCCTGCGCACGGTCGGCGTATCCGTCCAGAACGGTCTGTACGCCAATGCCGCGCTCCGCTCGCTCTCCGGGTTCCTGATCTTCTTCCTGGCGTTCCTGCTGCGCGAGCACCCGCTCGCCGGGCAGAGCGCGGCGGTCTCCCTCGGCATCGTCGGCGTATCGGCCGGGGTCGGCAACGCGCTGGGCACGGCGGTCGGCTCGCTGCTGCGGGCGCGCGGGCCCGAGGTGCTGATCGTGACGATGCTGGCGATCGCGCTGGGTGCCGCGGTGCTGTCCGCCGCGTTCTTCAGCGGCGTGATGGTGGCCGTGCTCGGCGCGACCGCCGGGTTCACCCAGGCACTGGCCAAGCTGTCCCTGGACGCGATGATCCAGCGAGACGTACCGGAGGAGGTCCGCACGTCCGCGTTCGCCCGCTCCGAGACGCTGCTCCAGATGGCCTGGGTCCTCGGCGGCGCCATCGGCATCGCGCTGCCGCTCAACGGCGTCCTGGGCATGTCGGTGGCCGCGTCCCTGCTCGCCCTGGGCGCGGCCGTCTCGGTACGCGCCCTGCTCGGCGCGGCCCGCCGCGGCACCCCGCTTCCACGCGTGGCGTGAACAGGGCCGGGATCCTCGCGCGGGCGGGGCGTCCGACACACCACTCCGCACCCCCGCGCGGCTTGGCTCGGGGCGACCGATAGCCTTCGGCCCATGACCGTTGCGTTCACTTCCGGTAGGACCCGCCGGGCCGGCGTCGCACTCGCCGCCGCCTCCGCCGGACTCCTCGTCCTCTCCGCCTGCGACAAGCCGACGCCTCTCGCGACCGTGACGGTCGGCACGAACTCCGTCAACACCGAGGCTTCCTGCCGCGGCGACGGCAAGCCGCTCGCCGAGGACAAGCTCACCAGCTGCCTGAGCGGCGTCAAGAACGCCAAGTCGATCGACTACGCGCCCGGCGCGACCCTGCGCCTCGGCGTCGACCCCAAGGTCGTCGAGAACGGCAGCAAGTGGATCGCGCTGCTCGACGGCAGCCCGATCACCGAGGCCTCCAGCCAGACGTACCGGAGCTTCCCCGGCGCCGACGTCTTCTCCACCGGCGGGCAGGGTGCCGCACCGAAGGAGAAGAAGGTCAGCATCGTGCAGGTCGACAAGGACAACAAGCCCGAGTCGGTCTGGAGCTTCACGCTCAAGCGCACCAACTCCTGACGGCCGGGCTCCGCCTGATGCGCGTACTGGTGGTGACCGCGGTGGCGGCGGAGGCGGACTCCGTCGCCGCCGGCCTCGCCCGCGCCGGCTACGCCCCGCCGGACACGGACCCCGGTCCCGTACACGCACCCGCTGCACACGCCTCGCCGGACCCCGTGCCCGGATCCGTGCGCCCCGGTGGTCCGCCGCCCGCCCGCTTCCGCGGCGGTGGCGGTCACGAGGTGGACGTGCTGCCCGCCGGGGTGGGCCCGGCGGCCGCCGCGGCCGGTACCGCGCTCGCGCTCGCCCGCACCCCGTACGACCTGGTCGTCTCCGCCGGAATCGGCGGCGGCTTCCCCTCGGTCGCCCCGCTCGGCTCCCTTGTCGTCGCCTCCGAGATCGTCGCGGCCGACCTGGGCGCCGGCTCCCCCGACGGCTTCATCCCCGTCACCGCACTCGGCTTCGGACGCGACACGCTGCACCCCCCGCGCCCGTTGAGCCGCGCGGTGGCACGGGCGCTCGGCGCTCTGGAGGGCCCGGTCCTCACCGTCACCACCGCCACCGGCACCGCCGACCGCGCGGCCGCGCTCCTGGCCCGCCACCCGTCCGCCGCCGCCGAGGCGATGGAGGGCTTCGGCGTCGCCGAGGCCGCCGCCCAGCTCGGCGTGCCGGCCATCGAAATCCGCGCGATCTCCAATTCCGTTGGCCCGCGCGACCGTTCGGCCTGGCGGATCGGCGACGCGCTCGCCGCGCTCACCGAGGCATTCGGGAAGTTCCCGCCCGTACTGGAGAGTTGGACCCCCCATGAGCCCCACTGAGCCGCTGAAGATCGCCTACTCTCCCTGCCCGAACGACACCTTCGTCTTCGACGCCTGGGCGCACGGCCGGGTGCCCGGCGCGCCCGCCCTGGACGTCACGTTCGCCGACATCGACATCACCAACGGCATGGCCGAGCGCGGCGAGTTCGACGTGCTCAAGCTGTCGTACGCGGTGCTGCCCTGGGTCCTCGACGAGTACGCGCTGCTGCCCTGCGGCGGGGCGCTCGGCCGGGGCTGCGGACCGCTGGTCCTCACCAAGGAGGCGGACGTCGACCTCACCGGCAAGACGGTCGCGGTGCCGAGCGAGAAGTCGACGGCGTACCTGCTGTTCCGCCTCTGGGCCGCGGACGTCGTGCCCGGCGGGGTCGGCGAGGTCGTCGTCATGCCGTTCCACGAGATCATGCCCGCGGTGCGCGACGGCAAGGTGGACGCCGGCCTCGTCATCCACGAGGCGCGGTTCACCTACCAGCGGTACGGGCTGCACTCGCTGGCCGACATGGGCGAGCACTGGGAGCAGACCACCGGGCTGCCGATCCCGCTCGGCGCGATCATCGCCAAGCGCTCCCTTGGCGCGGACACGCTGCGACTGCTCGCCGAGTCGGCCCGCGCCTCCGTGCGGCTCGCCTGGGACGACCCGGAGGCGTCCCGGCCGTACGTACGGGAGCACGCCCAGGAAATGGACCCGGCGGTGGCCGACCGGCACATCGGGCTCTACGTCAATGAGTTCACCGCCGACCTCGGCGAGGACGGCTACGCCGCGGTGCGCGGGCTCCTGACACGCGCCGCGGCCGAGGGGCTGGTCCCGCCCCTCGGCCGCGATGCGCTCAGTTTCGTATAACGGGGTTACCCAGCGCGTTACCCCGCAGGGTTGTGTAACGGGGTTACACGTCCAGTTGGTCGGCGACCGCCCGCAGCAGGCCGCCGATCTTCTTGCCCGCCGCCTTGTCGGGGTAGCGGCCCTTCTCCAGCATCGGCGTGATGTTTTCGAGGAGCGTCGTCAGGTCCTGCACGATGGAGGCCAGTTCATCGGGCTTGCGGCGCTGGGCCGCGGCCACCGAGGGGGCCGGGTCGAGGACCGTGACGGAGAGGGCCTGGTCACCGCGCTGGCCGGCGACGACGCCGAACTCGACGCGCTGTCCGGGCTTGAGTGCATCGACTCCAGCGGGGAGCACGGAGGAGTGGACGAAGACGTCGCCGCCGTCGTCCCGGGAGAGAAAGCCGAAGCCCTTCTCGCTGTTGAACCACTTGACCTTGCCGGTGGGCACGTCTGTCCTCGTCCTCGTACTCGTCGTTGTGTGCGGGGCGCCGAAAACGGCTCTGGATAGCACTGCAGCGGGTCGCCTTCCGACCCGCCGACACCAAGGCTAATGGTCCAGGCGCTGCTGACAAGACGTCCCGGGCTGTCCTTGCGTGCAGGGGAACTACCCTGGCGGGGTGAGTACCGAAACCCAGTCCACGGCCGACCACGACGCCCCGGGTCCCGGTGATCGGCTGGTTCGTGTCGGCGCCGTCGTCTTCTTCGTCGGCGCGCTCGCCACGCTGGTCACGGTGGCGCCGCTGTTCCTGCACACCGCGCCGTTCCCGTCGTTCGCCTACCTCGTCTGCATGCTGATGGGCGTCGGCTTCCTGATCGCGGGCGCGGGCGTGCTGCGCTCCGTCGCGGACCAGCGCCGCCGGGCACGCGGCTGAAGGAGCCGGACCTGTACGTAAGTGCGAGGCCCCGCTGTCAAGCCCGTTCGGCCACGTAACCCTTCAACCAGGCCGGAAATGACGTCAGATCGTCGAGGACGACGTCCGCGCCGGCCGCGCGCAGCTCGTCCGCGCCGATCGGCCCGGTCGGCACCGCGACCGACAGGGCGCCCGCGGTGCGCGCGCCGAGCACATCGCCGAGGTGGTCGCCGACGTACACCGCGGCGCCGTGCTCGCGCAGCGCGGTGGCCTTGTCCTCGGCCCAGAGCCCGCCGACGAGCTCGTCCGGGGTGATGGAGAGGTGGTCGAGGTGCAGCCTGGCCTGCGGGGCGTTCTTGGCGGTGACCACGAGGGCGCGCCCGCCGAGCTCCTGCACCGCGCGCACCGCGTCGGCCGCGCCGGGCAGCGCGGGCGTCGGCAGGATCGCTCGTGTGGGGTAGATCTCACGGTACTTGAGGACCATCTCGGCGATGAGTTCCTCGGGGAACCAGTGCCGCAGCTCCCATTCGAGCGGCGGCCCGAGCCGGCTGACGGCCTGGTCGGCGTCGATGTACGTCCCGGTCGTCGCGGAGAGTTCCTGGTAGACGGCGTGAATACCGGGCCGGGAGTCGATCAGGGTCATGTCGAGGTCGAAGCCGACCGTGGGTGCGTCTATCGCCATGAGGGCCATTGTGCCCAGATGGGCGGTGCGGCCGGGCCCTTAGACTGGCGCCCGTAGTTAGCCAAGCCTTACCAAATGCCGACCTGTGATGGGCCCTATGCCAGCCGCCGCACCCCGCCGGACCAGACGCCTGCTCGCGACGGCGGCGGCCGTCGCGGCGCTGCTGGTCGCCGTTCTGCTCTCGCTCGCCGTCGGCGCGCGCCAGATCCCGCCGTCGCAGGTCCTGGACGCGCTGTTCGGCGGCGCGCACACCCCCAACGCCGAGGTCGTACGCGAACTACGGGTGCCGCGCACGCTGATCGGGCTGATGGTCGGCGCCGCCCTCGCCGTCGCGGGCACGGTCCTCCAGGGCATCACCCGCAACCCGATCGCCGACCCCGGCATCCTCGGCATCAGCCAGGGCGCCTCGGTCGGGGTGGTCCTGGCGATCGCGTTCCTCGGCGTGCACACCCTGACGGGGTACGTGTGGTTCGCCTTCGCGGGCGCGGCCATCGCCTCCATCGTCGTGTACGCGATCGCGTCCAGCGGGCGCGGCGGGGCGACCCCGGTGAAGCTCGCGCTCAGCGGCGCCGCGATCAACGCGCTGCTGGTGTCGGTGACGATGGGCGTCCTGACCACCAGGGCCGCGGCCCTCGACGAGTTCCGCTTCTGGCAGGTCGGCTCGCTGGCCGGGCGGGACGCCCAAGTCGCCCACCAGATCTGGCCGTTCCTGCTGATCGGCGTGGTCCTGGTGGCGTGGGTGGCCCGCGGTCTCGACGCGCTCGCGCTCGGCGAGGACGTCGCCAAGGGCCTCGGCCAGAACGTCGCGACGGTACGCGTCCTGGGCGGCATCGGCGCGACCGTGCTGACCGGCGTCGGGGTGGCGGCGGCCGGGCCGATCGCCTTCATCGGCCTCGCGATCCCGCACATCGCCCGCGCGATCGTGGGCAGCGACCACCGCTGGGTGCTGCCGATGGCGGCGCTGGTGGGCCCGGTGATGCTGCTGGTCGCCGACACGATCGGCCGGGTCGTCTTCCCGCCGAGCGAGATCCCGGCGGGCGTGATGACCGCCCTCATCGGCGTCCCCTTCCTGGTCACCCTGGTCCGCAGGAAGGCGGTCCCGGCATGAGCACCCTCGATGCCGTCGACGGGGCCCGGATCCGCCCCGCCGGATACACCGTCGTACGGGCCGGCCGCGCGGCCTTCCTGCTGCACCGCAGGGCGACGGCGGTCGCCGCGTCCCTCCTGGCGCTGCTCGCCGCGCTCTGCGTCGCGTACCTCTGCGTCGGCGAGAGCTTCGTCGCGCCCGCCGATGTCCTCAAGGTCCTCACCGGGCAGGACTCGTACGCCGAACTCGTCGTCGGCACGCTGCGGCTGCCCCGCATGGTCGTCGCCCTGATGGTCGGCGCCGCGTTCGGCATCGCGGGCGCGCTCATCCAGACCGTCGCCCGCAACCCGCTCGCCAGCCCCGACATCATCGGCATCAGCCAGGGCGCCTCGGCGCTCACCGTCGGCGCGATGACGTCCGGCGTGACCTCCTACGCCGTGCTGCCCTACCTGTCCGTCGCCGGCGGGATCCTGGCGGCCGCCCTCGTGTACGTCTTCGCCTGGCGCGGCGGGCTGCACGCGACCCGCTTCGTCCTGATCGGCATCGGCTTCGCGATCGCGCTGCGGTCGGTGACCACGCTGTTCATGACCAAGGGCGACTACCTGGTCGCCCAGCAGGCGCAGATCTGGATGACGGGCTCGCTCAACGGGCGCGGCTGGGAGGAGGCCGCGCCGCTCGGCTGGGTGCTGCTCGCGCTGGTGCCCGCCGTGCTGTGGGCGGCCCGCGCCCAGCGCACGGTCTCCCTCGACGACGACACCGCGACCGCGCTCGGCGTACGCCTGGGCCGGGTGCGGCTCGGCCTGGTCGTCACCGGCGTGGTCCTCGCCTCCGTCGCCACGGGCGCGGCCGGACCGGTCGACTTCGTCGCGCTGCTCGCCCCGCAGATCGCCCGCCGGATGACCCGGACCGCTCAAATACCCTTGTTCTGCTCGGCGTTGGCCGGTGCGGTCATCGTGGTCCTGGCCGATCTACTGGCCCGCAGGCTGTTCTCGCCGACCGAGCTTCCGGTGGGCGTGCTCACCGCGGTGATCGGCGCCCCGTATCTGATCTGGCTGATCGTGCGCAGCCGTACGACTGGAGGAAAGCGATGACCAGCCGGCTCACGGCCCGCGAGCTGACGCTCGCCTACGAGGACCGCACGGTCGTGCACGGGCTCGACCTCGCCGTGCCGGACGGGCGGGTGACGGTCATCGTCGGCCCCAACGCCTGCGGGAAGTCCACGACGCTGCGGGCGCTCGGCCGCCTGCTGAAGCCGCGCGGCGGCGCGGTGCTGCTCGACGGTACGGAACTGGCGCGCATCCCCACCCGGAAGATCGCCCAGTCGATAGGCCTGCTGCCGCAGTCGCCCGTCGCGCCCGAGGCGATCACCGTCGCCGACCTGGTCTCGCGCGGGCGCCAGCCGCACCAGCACTGGTGGCAGCAGTGGTCGGACGCCGACGAGCGGGCGGTCACCGACGCGATGGAGCGCACGGACGTGGCGTCCCTCGCCGACCGCCCGGTCGACGAGCTGTCGGGCGGCCAGCGCCAGCGCGTGTGGATCGCGATGGCGCTCGCCCAGGAAACGGACGTACTCCTCCTGGACGAGCCGACGACGTACCTGGACATCGCCCACCAGGTCGAAGTCATGGACCTCGTACGGCAGTTGAACCACGAGCGGGGCCGTACGGTGGTCATGGTCCTGCACGACCTGAACCAGGCCGCGCGGTACGCCGACCACCTCGTGGCGATGAAGGCCGGGCGGACCGTCGCCGAGGGCCGCCCCGAGGACGTGGTGACGGCGGATCTCGTACGCGACGTGTTCGGCCTGGACTCGGTGGTGGTCCCGGACCCGGTGACGGGCTCGCCCCTGGTGGTGCCCGGCGCCCCCTACTCGCCCGCCCTGGAGAGGACGCCCCGATGACAATGCTGCCGATGCCGCCGATCTCCCGCCGCACCCTGGCGACGGCCGCGCTCGCCCTGACGAGCGCGCTGGCGCTGACCGCGTGCACGTCCGGCACGGCCAAGTCGGGCCCCCAGGGCGGCAGTTCGCACATCATGCACACCGCGATGGGGGACGTACGGGTCAAGGACCACCCGCAGCGGGTCGTCGTCCTCGACACCGCGGAACTCGATTCGGCGATCACGCTGGGCGTGCAGCCGGTGGGCTCGACGCACGCCGATGTCGCGTCCGGGTTCCTCGACTACCTGCCCAAGGACAAGCTCACCGGCATCAAGGACGTCGGCGAGATGATGAACCCCAGCCTGGAGTCCATCGCGGCGCTCAAGCCCGACCTGATCCTCACCAGCAAGGTCCGCCACGGCGACAAGTACGCCGAGTTGAAGAAGATCGCGCCGACGGTGATGACGGAGTCCACGGGCTACACGTGGAAGGAGAACTTCCTCGTCCACGCGGAGGCGCTGGGCAGGACGGCGGAGGTGCCGCGGGTCACCGAGGCGTACGCGGCGCACGCCCGCCGGGTGACCGCGGGCCTGGGCGGACCCGCGAAGGCGGCGGCGCTGAAGGTCAACGTCGTCCGCTTCGTGGAGGGCGCGGACATCCGCATCTACGGCCGGAAGAACTACATCGCGACGGTGCTGGCGGACGCGGGGCTCGGCCGGCCGCCCGTCGTGGACAAGGCGAAGGACGGCTTCTCGTACGAGGTGAGCCCCGAGCGGATCGACCTCGCGGACGCGGATGTCATCTTCCGCGCGACGTACGGCGACCCGGCGAAGTCGAAGCAGACCCAGACGCTGGGGAGCGCGCTGTGGAAGGGGCTGCCCGCGGTGCGCGCGGGGCGGGTCCACGCGGTGGACGACCAGCTCTGGATCCAGGGCATCGGCTACACGGCTGCGGACCGGATCCTGGGAGAGCTGAGCACGATGCTGCCGAGGTAGCGCGTTGTCCCGCCCTCACCGCCCACCCCGCTGTGACCGCCAAACCAAGAACCCCGCCGAACCCACCGCCGCCACCCTGATCAGCCACGGCCACATTCCGTTCAGCGCCGCCCCCATCTCGCCCTGCGCGATCGGGTCGCCCCAGCGTCCGTTCTGGCGGCCCCAGAGCCAGACCAGGCCGCCCAGCACGGTCAGCCCCGGCACGCCCAGTACCGCCCACTTCGCCTCCGTGCGGCTCAGCCGACGGGATGCGTACGCGAGGAGCCAGCCCGCACCCAGCGCCACCCACAGGCCGAACAGCGCGCCCGCCACGAGCAGTACCGCCGCGAGCAGGAGCAGGGGGTTCGTCAGGCCGGGCCCCGCGCCGGGCGGGCGGCGCAGACCCAGCAGTCTCCGCCGCGCCGGGGCGGCCTCGGCCTCCACGAACTCCTCCCCGGACTCCTCCTCGGCCTCCGCCGCCTCGGCCTCCGCCGCCTCGGCCTCTTCCCCCGGCGGCTTCAGCATTTCGGGGAGCTCGACCCCGCCCACGAACCCCGCGACGGAGTCCCCCGCATCCCCGAGCGGGCCTGGCCCGACGCGCCACCAGTCCGGTTCGACGCCCTGCGCGCCCAGTTCGTCCATGCCCGCCAGATGCGGCGGCGCCGGCACCACGGGCGGCGACACCTCGTCCGTCTTGCGCGGGCGCGGGACCCGCTTGGCCCGGCCGGGGAACAGCCGGTCGCGCTGGGTCGGCACGGCCGCGTCCGGCTCGGGCGGCGCCGCTGACGACCCGCCGGAGCCCGCGCTCCAACCGGAATCCGACCCCGACGCCGCCGTCGCCACGACCTCCTCCGGCGTCCCGAACCGCCCGAGAATCCGCCGCACCGTCGCCGGCGTCTCATTCGCGTACTTCGCCCGCTGCCGGTCGATGTCGTTGCGCAGCGCCGACACCAGCCGCATCCGGTCCCCGGACGGCAGCTGGCGCTGCTGGGCCAGGTCGCCCACCCGGCTCAGGTAGTCGTAGACCAGCTGGTCGCTCTCGATCCCCACGCGTGTTTCCCCTCCGCGAGCCCCGCCCGCCCCCAAGCTCGCCGTCCGGTCGCGTTTCGGACACCGGCTCTGGGTCCTGACGGTAGCGCGCAGCGGCTACCGTGGGGCGGATGGGGACCGGCCAGCGCAATCAGGAGGCGCACGTGCCCGACGGAACGACCGGCGCGACGAGCAGGGCTGCCTCGGCACCCCGCACCCTCGCCGAGGCCCTGCGCGCCCGCCCCGACGACTCCCTGGCCGCACTGCTGCGGATCCGCCCCGATCTGCTCAGCCCCGTCCCCGGCGACCTCACCCAGCTCGCCACCCGCGCCGCTACCAGGGCCTCCGTCGTACGCGCCCTGGAGCGGCTCGATACGTTCGCACTCCAGACGGCCCAGGCGCTCGCCGTCGCGCCCGACCCCGCCCCGTACGACACCGTGCGAAGCCTGCTCGCCGGGGACGACGGCGATCCGGCCGTCGAGGACGCGCTGCCCGGTGCCGTCGCGGCGCTGCGCGAACAGGCGCTGGTGTGGGGCGGCGACGACCGGCTGCGGCTCGTCCGCACCGCCCGCGAACTGCTCGCCCCCTCCCCCACCCATCCCTCCGCCACCGGCCTCGGCCCGACCGTCACCGAGGCGACCGCGGGGATGTCGCCGGGCCGCGTCCAGGAGATCCTCCGGGCGGCCGGGCTCCCCGCCACCCACGATCCGGTCTCCGCAGTCGCAGCGCTGACCTCGCTGTTCACCGACCGCGTACGGATGGCCGCGCTGCTCGACTCGGCCCCCTCCGACGCGCTGACGGTCCTGGACCGCCTGGTGTGGGGGCCGCCATACGGCGAGGTGTCCGCCGATCCGCCGCCCCCGGTGCGCTGGCTGCGCGACCACGGCCTGCTGCTCCCGGCCTCCCCGCGCACCCTGGTGCTGCCGCGCGAGGTCGCCCTGCATCTGCGCGCCGGGCGCGCGCACCGGGCGCCCGAGCCGGTGCCGCCCGCCGTCGCGCCACTGCGCGAATACCGTCCACAGGTTGTGGACGCGACCGCCGCGGGCCAGGCGTTCACCGCGCTGAGCACCGTCGAGGACCTGCTCGCCGAGTGGAACGAGGGCGGCCCTGCCGTACTGCGGGCCGGCGGTCTTTCCGTCCGCGACCTCAAGCGCGCCGCGACCGCCCTGGACACCACCGAGCCGATCGCCGCGTTCTGGCTCGAACTCGCTTACGCGGCAGGCCTGTTGGCGTCCGACGGCGAGGCGGACGAACGCTATGCGCCGACCCCCGAGTACGACGAATGGCTGGAGCTGCCGCCCGCCGAGCGGTGGGGCCGGCTCGCCGTGGCCTGGCTCGCCGCGACCCGCACCTCCGGGCTCGTCGGCGACCAGGACACCAAGGGCCGTACGCTCTCCGCGCTCGGCCCCGAACTCGACCGCTCCCCCGCGCCCGAGGTCCGCCACCGCGTCCTCGCCCTGCTCGCCACCCTGCCCGAGGCCACCGCCCCGGACCCCGGATCGCTGCTCGCCCGGCTGCGCTGGGAGCGTCCGGCCCGCAGCGGACCGGACGACCTGCGCTCGCGCCTCGCCCAATGGGCGCTGTCCGAGGCCGAGTTGCTGGGGGTGACCGGCCGGGGCGCGCTGACCACGCACGGCCGCGCGCTCCTCACCCCGGCCTCCGGCGCCCTCGAACTCGACGCCCTCGGCCACCTCGCGGCCCGCGCGCTCGATCCGCACCTTCCCGAGCCCGTCGACCACGTCCTGCTCCAGGCCGATCTGACGGCGGTCGCGCCCGGCCCGCTGCGGCGGCCGCTCGCCGCGATGCTCGGCGTGCTCGCCGACATCGAGTCCAAGGGCGGCGCCACCGTCTACCGCTTCACCCCGGGCTCGGTGCGCCGCGCCCTCGACGCCGGCCAGACCGCCACCGACCTCCAGGCCTTCCTGACCGAGCACAGCCGTACGCCGGTGCCGCAGCCACTCAGCTACTTGATCGACGACGTGGCCCGCCGACACGGCCACCTGCGGGTGGGGGTGGCCTCGGCCTATGTGCGCTGCGACGACGAATCGATGCTGGGCGAGATCCTCGCCGACAAGCGCAGCCAGCCGCTGCGGCTGCGCCGGCTCGCCCCGACGGTCCTGGCCACCACCGCCGAACCGGCCGTCCTGCTCGACGGGTTGCGTTCGATGGGGTACGCCCCGGCCGCCGAGTCCGCCGAGGGCGATGTCCTGATCACCCGCGCCGACGCCCGCCGCACCCCGCGCCGCACCCCGCCCGTGCCGGTCCCGGACGGCCCGCCGCTGCCCGACGAGACGCTGCTCGGCGCGGCCGTGCGCGCGATCCGCGCGGGCGACACGGCGGCCACGGTCGTACGCAAGGAACCGGAGGCGGCCCGCACCGACGGCTCGCTGCCGCGCACCTCGCCCGCCGAGACCCTCGCCACCGTGCAGGCCGCCGCCATGACCGGCTCGGCCGTCTGGATCGGCTACGTGAACGCGGAGGGCACCGCCAGCCAGCGCGTCATCGCCCCGGTACGGGTGGAGGGCGGCTTCGTCACCGCGTACGACCACACGGCGGACGAAGTCCGCACCTACCCCCTGCACCGCATCACAGGCGTCGCGGAACTGGCCGACGACCCGGCCTGACACACCGTCAATTCCAATGCGCCGGTGCCACGTAAGCTCCACGAGCGCGGTCGGCAGAGCGCCGCCCAGGGGCGCGGGGAACTGCGCGAGCAACCGGGCACGGTCCGCAGACCGAAGCGGGCCCAGGGCGCGGGGAACTGCGCGACCAGGCACAGACGACCCGCACCTGAACCCCAACCGGCGGGCGCCGCCTAGTCGATGTCGACCGGGCCGCCCCCCTTGCCCTCCGGGCCACCTCGCTCCGCCTTGCCGGACAGCAGCCCCGGCAGGGAGAGTTGAGCCCCGCTCTTGGAGTCCGGGCCCTGGGCCCCCGAACCGCTCAGGTTCTGCCGCACCGAGTCGAGGATCGTCAGGCCCTGCCCGACCAGGCCGGCCGCGATCTCGCCCAGCCCGTCCGCGCCGTTGAGCACATTGACGTTCGCCCCCGCGAGGCCCCCAGCCGCCTCCTTCACGATCTGCGGCAGCTGGTCGATCAGCATCCGGTCCAGCGCCACCCGGTCGTACGACGCGGCGGCCTCGGCCTGGATCTTCATCCGCTCCGCCTCGGCGATCGCGAGCACCTTGATGCGCTCGGCCTCGGCCTGGGCGGGCTTGACGATCTCGGCGACCAGCTGCTGCTGGCGCAGTTCGGCGGCGCGCTGGGCGAGTTCGGTCTGCGCGGCGAGCACCTCCTGCTGGGCGTGCGCCTGCGCGAGCGGACCGGCCTGGGCGGCCTGCGCCTGGGCGCGGTCGACCTCGGCGGAGTACTCGGCCTTCACGACCGCGGTCTGCCGCGCGTACTCGGCCTGGTTGCGCGCGGCCACCTGCTCCGCCTCCACCGAGGCCTGGGTGGCCTGCGCCTGGGCGATCTGGGCCTGGCGCTGGATGGCGGCCTTGTGCGGCGCCGACATGGCGTCGATGTAGCCGACGTCGCCGTCGTCGATCGACTGGATCTGGAGCGAGTCCACGATCAGACCGATCTTCGCCATCTCGGTCTTCGAGGTCTCCAGGACCTCCGCCGCGAGCTTCTGCCGCTCGGTGACGATCTCCTCGACGGTCATCGAGCCGATGATGGACCGCAGGTGACCGGCGAAGATCCGGCCGGTGAGGACCGACATCTGGTCCTGGTCGGACAGGAAGCGCTGGCCCGCGTTGACGATGCTCTCGTTGTCGTTGCCGACCTTGAACGCGATCACCGCGCGCACGTGCAGCGCGATGCCCTGCCGGGTCACACAGGTCTCGGTGACCTCGGCCTCGCACATCGACAGGGTGAGGAAGCGGGTCTTGCGGAAAATCGGCAGGACGAACTTGCCGTGGCCGGTCACTACGCGGAACGGGGCGCCCCCGAGGCCGCGCCTGCCACCCGAGATCAGCATTGCCTCGTCGGGGGCCGGAACCCGGTAACCGAACATCCTTTGTCTCCTTAGCCGGCGTCGGCGGCGCCGCCGCCCAACGCGTCCAACGGATCGGCCCACTCGATGACGTCCACCTGGCGGGTGCCACGCGATCCGATCACGAGCACGGTCGTCCCTTTCGGGAGGGGTTCCTCCGACCAGGCGAGGAAGGCCTCGGAGCCGCCCCTGACACTCACCAGGATCTCGCCGGGACCGGCGGCTCCGCGAGTGGCGACCAGCAGCACTCCGGGACAGCCGATGACCGCATCGTCCTGTTCCACCGCCTGGCGCCCCCCATCGTTCTGGTTCTGGATTCCAGACCTTAGACCTGTGTGGATCAGGGGCCTATCCTCGGGCCACCCCGTGTTGGACCGGAACCCGCGATCCCGGCCCTGACCTGGGGTTCCGCCCCTGTGTGGGCCCGCCGCACCTCCGGATGCGGCAGACTGGAAGTTTGCCCGCCCACACCAGGGTGGCCATCCGTCGGAAGGGACACGCCCCAGGTGAACGGACCACTCATCGTCCAGAGCGACAAAACCCTGCTCCTGGAGGTCGACCACGAGCAGGCCGACGCCTGCCGTCGCGCCATCGCGCCCTTCGCCGAGCTGGAGCGGGCGCCCGAGCACATCCACACCTACCGGGTGACGCCGCTGGGCCTGTGGAACGCGCGGGCCGCCGGGCACGACGCCGAGCAGGTCGTCGACGCGCTGGTCGAGTTCTCGCGCTACCCGGTCCCGCACGCCCTGCTCGTGGACGTCGCCGAGACGATGGCCCGCTACGGCCGCCTCACCCTCTCCAAGCACCCCGTGCACGGCCTGGTGCTGACCTCCACCGACCGGCCCGTGCTCGAAGAGATCCTGCGGTCGAAGAAGATCACCCCGCTGGTCGGGGCCCGCATCGACCCCGACACGGTCGCCGTGCACCCCTCCGAGCGCGGCCAGATCAAGCAGACCCTGCTGAAGCTGGGCTGGCCGGCCGAGGACCTCGCCGGGTACGTCGACGGCGAGGCGCACCCCATCGAGCTCGCGGAGGACGGCTGGGCGCTGCGCCCGTACCAGAGGCAGGCCGTCGAGGGCTTCTGGCACGGCGGCAGCGGTGTGGTCGTGCTGCCCTGCGGCGCCGGGAAAACGCTGGTGGGGGCCGGGGCGATGGCCGAGGCGAAGGCGACCACGCTGATCCTGGTCACCAACACCGTCTCGGCCCGCCAGTGGAAGCACGAGCTGGTGAAGCGGACCTCGCTGACCGAGGACGAGATCGGCGAGTACAGCGGTACGCGCAAGGAGATCCGGCCCGTCACCATCGCGACCTACCAGGTCCTCACCACCCGCCGCAAGGGCGTCTACCCGCACCTGGAGCTGTTCGACTCCCGCGACTGGGGGCTGATCGTCTACGACGAGGTGCATCTGCTGCCCGCGCCCGTCTTCAAGTTCACCGCCGACCTCCAGGCCCGCCGCCGTCTCGGCCTGACCGCGACGCTGGTGCGTGAGGACGGCCGCGAGTCGGACGTGTTCTCGCTGATCGGGCCGAAGCGGTTCGACGCCCCGTGGAAGGAGATCGAGGCGCAGGGCTACATCGCGCCCGCCGACTGCGTGGAGGTGCGCGTCAACCTGACCGACTCGGAGCGGCTCGCGTACGCGACCGCCGAGACGGAGGAGAAGTACCGCTTCTGTGCGACGACCGCGACGAAGCGGAAGGTCACGGAGGCGCTGGTACGGAGGTTCGCGGGCCAGCAGATCCTGGTCATCGGCCAGTACATCGACCAACTGGACGAGCTGGGCGAGCACTTGAACGCGCCGGTCATCAAGGGCGAGACCTCCAACGCCCAGCGCGAGAAGCTGTTCGGCGCGTTCCGGGAGGGCGAGATCAGCGTGCTCGTGGTCTCCAAGGTCGCGAACTTCTCGATCGACCTGCCGGAGGCGACGGTCGCCATCCAGGTGTCGGGCACGTTCGGCTCCCGCCAGGAGGAGGCCCAGCGCCTGGGCCGCGTCCTGCGCCCGAAGGCGGACGGCCACCAGGCCCACTTCTACTCGGTGGTGGCCCGCGACACCATCGACCAGGACTTCGCTGCCCACCGCCAGCGCTTCCTGGCCGAGCAGGGCTACGCCTACCGGATCATGGACGCGGACGAACTCCTGGCGGGGGGCTGAGCGAGGACCGACCACGCCGCCCACCCCACCACCGCAAGCCCCACCAGTGCGTAGGGGGACGCCAACGGCTGTTGCCAGAGGGGCAGTTGGAGGACGAGGCCGCCTTCGTGGGGGACGAGCCACAGGGTGCGGGCGGTGAAGACGGCGGCGAGTGCGGCGGCCGTACGCGGATGTCCCTCGGCCATCAGCAGGGCGAGCAGCGGGACGCACCACACCCAGTGGTGCGACCAGCTGATGGGGGAGATCAGCAGGGCGGTGAAGGCGGTCACCAGCAGGGCCCGGCGCTCGTCGGCCCGGCCCGCGGTCCGCAGTCCGGCGGCGCCGACCGCGACCGCGCACACCGCCCACACCGCGCCGGGCCCGGCGGTGTGCAGCAGCCGCGCGGCGAACCCTTGCAGGGACTGGTTGTCGACGATCCACGCCTTGCCGACCCGCCCGGTCTCGAAGAGCCGCCGGGTCCAGAACTCGACGCTGGCGTAAGGGAGCACGAGCACCCCGAGCAGTACGGTCGCCCCGAATCCGGCCAGGGCGGTGGCGGCCTCCCTGTGGCGCCCCCGCACCAGCAGGTGCAGCACGAAGAACAGCGGTGTGACCTTGATTCCGGCGGCGATCCCGACCGCGAGCCCCTTGCCGACGGCGCCCGCCGGCCGGGACAGGTCCCAGAGCACGAGGCAGCCGAGCGCGAGGTTGATCTGCCCGAAGAGCAGGGTCTGGAAGACGGGTTCGAGCCACAGCCCGGCGGCGGTCGCGGCCAGGACGTACGCAAGAGGCGGCTTCATTCCGGCGAAGCGGCAGGAGAGCCGGACCCAGAGCGCGAGCAGCGCGGCGTTGCCGACGAGGAAGGCCGCCTTGAGCACCGGCAGCGGCAGCCAGGCGGCCGGCACGAACAGCAGGGCGGCGAACGGCGGGTAGGTGGCGGGCAGATGCCACTCGGTGACGGTGAACCCGTAGAGATCGGTGCCGTTGACGACGGCTGCGCCCTCCGCCCGGTAGACCAGGGCGTCCGCCATGGGGATCCGCAGGGCGAGGCAGAGCGTGGCGAGCGCGGCGAGCGAGAGCGCGAGAAGGGCGCCCGACGCGGCGGTGACGGCAGTGGTGATGGCGTTCGGTGCGCGTTCGGTCACACGAAGTGACCCTAGTGGTGAGGGGGTTAGTGCTTGCGGTGAACTCCCGCCTCCTCCCCGTACTCCCCGAGGACGACGACGCTGAACGCGGCACCGGCCAGGACCTTGGCGGCCCTGACCGCATTGCCGATCTTGTGGGTACGGTGGGACGCGGCGCCCGAGGCAGTGGCGCCCCTGGGGGTGCCGGGCCGGGCGGAGGGGGCTGGGGTGAAGGTCGCGGTACTCATGTATCCATGATGGATTCCGGACGACCCAGGTACATCGCTCCCCGGGTTGAACCGTCCGGCCCCCCGCCTACTCCTTTGGTCCGACCCCATCCCCTACGGGTATGAGCCCGCGTCTCCACGGAGGAATGACGAGCATGGACGAACAGGCCCCCGACCTCGACCGCGCCCAGGACCACGAACGGCTCGCCGAGCGCTTCGAGGAGCACCGCGGCCACCTGCGTGCGGTGGCGTACCGGATGCTCGGTTCGCTCAGCGAGGCCGAGGACGCAGTCCAGGAGGGCTGGCTGCGGGCCAGCCTCGCGGACAGCAGCGCGGTCGAGAACATCGGCGGCTGGCTGACCACGATCGTCGGGCGGGTCTGCCTGAACATGCTGCGCTCGCGCAGCGCCCGGCACGAGGCGGCGCTCGATGTCGGGGAGTACGAGTACGTCCACGTGCCGGATCCGGTCCTCGGCCGGGTGGACGTGGTCGACCCCGAGCAGGAGGCGCTGCTGACCGACTCGGTGGGTCTCGCGCTCCTGGTGGTCCTGGACACCCTGGCGCCCGCCGAGCGCCTCGCCTTCGTCCTGCACGACATGTTCGCGGTGCCCTTCGAGGACATCGCGCCGATCGTCGACAAGACCGCGGCCGCGACCCGCCAGCTGGCCAGCCGGGCGCGGCGGCGGGTGCAGGGGCAGGGGCCGTCGCCCTCGACCGACCGCGGCCGCCAGCGCGAGGTGGTCGAGGCCTTCATCTCCGCTTCGCGGGGCGGCGACTTCGAGGCGCTGCTCGCGCTGCTCGACCCGGACGTGCTGCTGCGAGCGGACGCGGGGCTGCTGCCGGCGACGAAGCTGGTGCGGGGTGCGCGGGCGGTGGCCGGACAGGCCTACGCCTTCCGCAGGTTCGCGTCCCTCTCGCGGACGGTCCTGGTCAATGGCGTGCCGGGGATCATCGCGGTGGTGGAGGGCCGGGTGTACTCGGTCATGGCGTTCACCCTGGGCGAGGACGGAAGGATCACCGAACTGAACATCCTGGCGGACCCGGAGCGCATGGGAACGCTGGACGTCTCGTTCCTGACGTCCTGATCAGCCACAGATCAAGCCCCTCCGGCGATTGAGGAGCGGGGGTCCGGGGGCAGAGCCCCCGGTTCGGGAAGGGGCGGGGCGGGGAAGAAAAATCATTCGCCCCCCCCCCCCCCCCCCCACCCCCCAACCCCCCCGCCCCCACCCCCCCCCCCCCCCCCAAACATAAAACCCCCCCCACCCCCGCCAAACCCCCACCCGGTCGATACGCGCCATCCCCCC
>NZ_JBIWHT010000021.1:0-127272 GCF_044764265.1 Streptomyces sp. NPDC094147
AAGCTAAGCCTTTCAGCGCCGATGGTACTGCAGGGGGGACCCTGTGGGAGAGTAGGACGCCGCCGAACAATTTTTGGGGAAAGCCCCGCACCAGGTTCCTTCGGGATCACGGTGCGGGGCTTTTCCGCGTTTAGGGGTGGTGTGAAGAAGGAGGCGAAGCCTTCCCTTCTTCACACCACCCTTTCTTACAGTCGGCCTCCGGCCTTCAGCTCAAGGTATGCGTCGGCCAGTGTCGGGGCCAGATTGTCCGGGGTGGCATCGACGACTGTGACGCCCTGACGCATCAGTTTTTCGGCGGTGCAGCGGCGTTGTTCCTGGGTCTTGCTGGCGGCAGCGGCTTCGTAGACGGCTTCGACGGTGCCGCGTCTGGCTGACATCTCCTGGATGTGGGGGTCGGCCACTGAGGCGACCAGCACTGTGTGGCGCTTGGTGAGCTGGGGAAGCACCGGGAGCAGGCCTTCTTCGACCGGCGCTGCGTCAAGGCTGGTCAGCAGGACGAGCAGCGAGCGGCGGGGCGCGTGATTCAGGGCAGCTGCGCTGAGGCCACGGGCGTCGGTCTCCACCAGAGTCGGTTCGAGCGGGGCCATGGCGTTGACCAGCGCGGGCAGGAGTTCACCTGCGGGACGGCCCTGGACTTGGGCGCGTACCCGGCGGTCGTACGCGAGGAGGTCGACCCGGTCGCCGGCTCGCGAGGCGAGGGCGGCGAGCAGCAGAGCGGCGTCCATGGAGGCGTCGAGCCGGGGTACGTCTCCCACGCGGCCGGCCGAAGTGCGCCCCGTGTCGAGGACGACGAGGATGTGGCGGTCGCGCTCCGGGCGCCAGGTGCGTACGGCGACATTTCCCTGGCGGGCGGTTGCCCGCCAGTCGATGGAGCGGGTGTCGTCGCCGGGGACGTACGCGCGGAGGCTGTCGAACTCGGTGCCTTCCCCGCGGGTCAACACGCTGGTACGGCCGTCGAGTTCGCGGAGTCGGGCCAGCCGGGACGGCAGGTGCTTGCGGCTCGCGAACGGCGGCAGGGCGCGGACCGTCCAGGGGACCTGGTGGCTGCCCTGTCGGGCGGCCAGGCCGAGGGGGCCGTAGGAGCGGATCGTGATGCGGTCCGCCCGGCGGTCGCCGCGGCGGGTCGGCCGCAGCACGGTGGACAGTCGGCGCCGTTCGCCGGCCGGGATCGTCAACGGGTGCCGTGATGCTGTCTGTTCGGTGCCGGAAGGCCAACTGCTGGGCGGCCAGGCGTCCCTGAGCTGGGCGCGGAGACGGCGGTTCGACGGGTTGGTGACGGTGAGGACGACCTCGGCGGCTTCACCGAGTCGAACTGACGTATCACCACTTCGAGTGAACTGGAGCTTTTGCACTGGCGCGGCACATGCGTAGTCGCACAGAATTGCGAGTGCAAGGGGAGCGTTGACCGCCAGCATGCCGGTCCAGCCCGGGGCGAAGACACCGGCCGGGATGGAGCCGAGGGCGGCCAGGAGTGCGGAGCGTCCGGTGAGGGCCATGAGTCGCCTCAGCGGGGCACGGGGACGTGGGCGAGGACCGAAGTGATGACGGAGTCGGCGGTGACGCCCTCCATCTCGGCTTCGGGGCGCAGTTGGATGCGGTGGCGAAGTGTGGGGAGTGCCAGGGCTTTCACATCGTCCGGGATGACATAGTCCCGGCCGGTGAGCCAGGCCCAGGCCCGAGCCGTGGAGAGCAGGGCGGTGGCGCCTCGCGGGGAGACCCCGAGGCTGAGCGAGGGGGACTCACGCGTGGCACGACAGATATCGACGACATAGCCGGTGATCTCGGCGGAGACCGAGGTCTTGGCGACGGCGGCGCGGGCGGCTTCGAGGTCGGCGGGACCGGCCACGGGGCGTACGCCTGCCGCCTTCAGATCGCGAGGGTTGAAGCCGTCCGCGTGGCGGGTCAGTACGTCTATCTCGTCCTGGCGTGAGGGCAGCGGGACCGTCAACTTCAGGAGGAATCGGTCCAGTTGGGCCTCCGGGAGGGGGTACGTGCCCTCGTACTCGACCGGGTTCTGAGTGGCGGCCACCAGGAACGGGTTCGGCAGGAGGCGTGGGATGCCGTCGACCGTGACCTGTCGTTCCTCCATGGCCTCGAGGAGGGAGGACTGGGTCTTGGGCGGGGTGCGGTTGATCTCGTCCGCGAGCAGCAGGTTGGTGAAGACAGGACCGGGCTGGAAGGAGAACTCGGCGGTGCGGGCGTCGTAGATGAGAGAGCCCGTGACATCGCTCGGCATCAGATCGGGGGTGAACTGGACGCGCTTGGTGTCGAGTTCGAGGGAGGCTGCCAACGCGCGCACCAGGAGGGTCTTGGCGACGCCCGGCACCCCTTCGAGCAGCACATGGCCGCGGCAGAGGAGGGCGACGACGAGGCCGGTGACGGCGGAGTCCTGGCCGACCACGGCCTTGGCGATCTCGGCGCGCAGGGCTTCCAGCGAAGCGCGGGCGCTGTCCGGGTGCGCTGCGGTCTCCGGGGTGCGGTCGCTCATGAAGTGCGTACCTCTCTTTCGAGGGCGTCCAGTTCGTCCGCGAGGCGGACAAGTGCGGCGTCGTCGGCCGGTGTTGGGCCGAAGAGCAGGGAATGGGGGTCGCGGCCAACGGCGGGGAGCCGGGCCGAGACGGCGGGGACGAGAAGTTCGGGGGAGTGCGCCGACGAGGCGGGCACGCCGAGGAGGGGGGCCAGCCGGGCGCGGACGGCCGATCGGAGGGTGTCGGCGGCACGGTCGCGCGCCTTGGTCTTGCGGTAGAGGCGGGCGCGGCCCTCGGTGGCCTCGGACGCGCGGACGGCGACCGGGAGTTGCTCGGTCACGAGAGGGCCGAGCCGACGCGCTCGCCAGAGGGCGGCGAGTACGGCGGCGAGGGCGAGTTGGAGGGTGGCCCAGCGCCATCCGGACGGGATCAGGTCGAAGAAGGAGCGTTTGCCGCCGTCGGTGGCGGACGCATCACCCAACGAGGGGAGGTACCAGACCAGATGGGGACGAGTGCCGAGCAGTTGGAGGGCGAGGGAGGCGTTGCCCTCCTTGTCGAGCCGGTGGTTGAGGAGGATGTCGGGGGCGCCGAGGAGAATGGTGTCGCCCCGGCCCTGGGCCGTGGTGCGGAGCAGAGTGGGCAGGCCGTCCGCCGGGTAGCAGCCCTCGTCGTTCTCGCCGTCGGCCGAGTAGCGGACGCCGCCGGTGTCCGCGCGTCCGGCGCGGGTCGCTGTGGGCTGGGCGCAGGCGGGGTCGCGGGGCTTTACGGAGACGGGGGCCTCGGCGCGTACACCGGGGGCGAGGATGCCCAGGGACGGCGGGCCGGGTGCGATGAGGATCGTACGGCCGCCCGAGTCGGCGGTGGCGGTGCGGAGTTGGCGCTGCTGGTCCTCCGTCAGGAGATCGGGGACCGTGACCAGGAGCGTGTTGTCGGGGCCGGTGGCCGCCGTTGCCTCATCGAGGGTGGTGACGACCCGCGTGGAGACTCGCTGGGTCTTGAGGAGTTGGGCGACGGCGCGGCTGCCGTACTGATCGGCGGAGCGCGGGTCGAGGCTGCCGTGCTGGGCGTCGGAGCGCATCGCGGCGAGTGCGACGCCGGCCGCGATCAGGATCGCGAGGGCCAGGAGCAAGCCGCGGGTTCGGGTCCACAACTGGCGTGGTGTGACCGAGGTGGAGGTGGCGGCGGTCGTGGCGGTGGTCATTCGGCGGTCCCTTGGGCCGCGTCGCTCAACGCGGGCTTGGTGCGTTCGAGGTCCCGGTCGAGGTCGCGCAACCCCAGATACGCCGCTTCGTCCGCTGTGCGCCCGCCGTATGTGACGTCGTCGAATATGCGGGCCGCTTCGGCGGCGGCCTCGTCGGCGGTGCGGCCGGGGCGGGGGTCGAGGAGCGCGCGTTCCTCCAACGAGCGGACGATGGCACGCATCCGTTCCTGCACGGCCTCGTTCCAGCGGCGGGCTTCGGCGTGGGCCTCGGCCGCGGTGCGGTGTTCGGCGGCGCTGCGCGGGCGGTCGGCGAAGAGGGTTCCGCCCGAGGTGGAGGTCCGCTGCGGGGTGCCGAGGCGCCACCAGAGGGCGGCGATCAGAGCGAGCACGGCGATGACGATCACGAGCAGGCCGAGTGGGCCGCCGGGGACCGCACCGGAGGCCGAGTCGAAGAGCGAACCGACCCAGTCCCAGAACTTGTTGAGGACACGCTGGAGCAGGCTCGGGTCGTTCTGGTGGTACACCGGGTCGGACAGCTCGCGCCTGGCCGCTTCTCGGGCCGGGTCGCGAGGAATGTCCACCGGAGGTGCGCCGGATGCGCCGTTCAGTAGTCGTGCCGTGATGAAGCCCCCCGCTTCTGACACCCCATCAGCTCCCGGGTGTCTCGTAGCCGGGGACGCCCGCGGCGCGGGCGAGTTCGAGGTCGAGGGCCTCGCGGCGGATGCGCTGGTCGATGTAGAGCAGAACGCTCACACCGGCGGCGATGGGGTAGGTGATGGCGGAGGCGATCACGGCTCCGATGCCGGAGACGATCAGGTAGGCCCAGCCGAACTGCGGGGTGCCCCCGTTGAGGATGTCGCTGAAGGAGTTGCTGTCCACCGCCATCGCGATCGCGGAGAACGGGAACACGATGATCATCGAGACGATGGTCATCAGGATCGACGTCAGCAGCATGATGCCGAAGATGCGCCACCAGGAGCCGTTGACCAGCTTGGTGGAGCGGCGCAGGGACTGGACGATGCTCTGCCGTTCCAGCATCAGGGCCGGCGACGCGAGGCTGAACCGGATGTAGAGCCACAGGGCGACCACGGACGCGGCGAGACCGCCGAGCACGGCGAGTGCCGCGCCGCCGCCTCCGCCGATGAGGACCCCGGGAAGGATGCCGACGGCCATGATCGCGGCGAGCATGACGAACAGGAGGCTGAGCAGACCGAGCAGGCTCAGCAGCCGCGGGCGGGCCTCGGTCCAGGCGTCGCCCAGGCTCACCGGGCGGCCGAGGACGGAACGGCTGACCACGATGGTGAGTACGGCCGTGGTGAAGAGCGTCGCGAGCTGGCCGATGATCAGGGGCGGTGTCAGGTCGATCAGGCTGGACCGCAGCGCGTCGAAGGCCTGGTTGACGGCTTCGGTGCCGGTGGCGTTCGGGTCGACCGTGGCGGGGGCCGGCAGGATGAAGCGCGTGGCGAGGATCTGGGCCAGCTGCGAGATCACCGCGACGGTCAGCGTCAGACCGAGGACCGTGCGCCAATGGGCGCGCGCCGTGGAGACCGCGCCGTCCAGGATCTCTCCGACGCCCAGCGGACGCAGCGGGATGACACCCGGCTTGGCGGCGGGCGGGCGTCCGTAGTTCTGGTTCCAGTTGCCGCCCGGGGGCTGCCTCGGCACCTGGCCCCAGCCGCCGTGCCCCTGCTGGGGGCCACCCCAGCCGGGTGCCGGCGGGGGCGGCGTCTGGCCGGCGCCCGGCGCGGACCACTGGGCGGCCGGGGGCTGGTCCTGCGACCACTTCGAGGAGGCTCGGGCCCGGTCCGACGGCTCGGGCTGCGTGGGCGCGCCGGAGTTGTCGCCGTCGGAAGGGGCCGATCCGGGCGAGGCCCAGCCCGGAGAGTCGTTCACGGTGGTCCACCTCGTGGATTGGTCGCGGGACCGGCTGCGCGCGCCGGTTCCTTCGGGTTGGCTGCCATCGTGCCACGTGGACCGGGACCGCGGACCGGCCGCGGTATCTCGTTGGCACCTTCAATTGTCGGTGGCTCACGGGGCAGACTGGGCGGATGGCTGATCAGGACGTGCGAACCACGATGGAGCCCGGTGCCACGGGGCTGCCCTCGCTGCGCTGGGACGAGCCGCCGGAGGGCCCCGTGCTGGTCCTTCTCGACCAGACCCGGCTGCCCGCCGAGGAGGTGGAGCTCGTCTGCACGGATGTGCCGGGGCTGGTGCGGGCCATCCAGACGCTGGCCGTACGCGGCGCCCCGCTGCTCGGCATCGCCGGGGCGTACGGGGTGGCGCTCGCCGCGGCACGCGGGTACGACGTGGACGAGGCTGCGGCGCTGCTCGCGGAGGCTCGGCCCACCGCCGTCAACCTCGGCTACGGGGTGCGGCTGGCGGCCGGGGCGTACCGTGCCGCTGTCGAGAAGGGCGCGGGGCCGGTGGAGGCCGGGGCGGTGGCGCTGGCCGCCGCCAAGGAGCTGCACCGGGCCGATGCCGAGGCAAGCGCGCGGATGGCCGGGCACGGGCTTGCGCTCCTTGACGAACTGCTGCCCGGTGGCAGCCACCGCATCCTCACGCACTGCAACACCGGCCGACTGGTCTCCGGCGGCGAGGGCACCGCCTTCGCGGTCGCGCTGGCCGCACATCGGGTGGGCAGGCTGCGGCGGCTGTGGGTGGACGAGACGCGGCCGCTGTTGCAGGGGGCGAGGCTGACGGCGTACGAAGCGGCGGGCAGCGGGATGCCGTACAGCCTGCTGAGCGACAACGCGGCCGGGTCGCTGTTCGCGTCCGGTGAGGTGGATGCTGTGCTCATCGGCGCCGACCGGATCGCGGGCGACGGCTCGGTGGCGAACAAGGTGGGCAGTTATCCGCTCGCGGTGCTCGCCAAGTACCACCACGTGCCGTTCATCGTGGTCGCGCCGGTCACCACGGTGGATCTGGACACCCCGGACGGCGCCTCGATCGAGGTCGAGCAGCGGCCCGGCCAGGAGGTGACGGAGCTCACTGCCCCGCAGCTTCCCGGGGGCGGCTGGGGGGCCGGTTCCGGCCTCGCGGTGGCGCCGCTGGGGACGCAGGCGTACAACCCCGCCTTCGATGTGACACCACCCGAACTGGTCACGGCGATCGTCACGGAGGAAGGTGTGCTGTCCCCGGTGACAGGCGGCGGGCTGAGGGAGCTGTGTGCCAGGTCACGCCAGGTAACGATTAGCTAATGGGATGATGACGTTTATGAAGGGACGCGTCCTTGTCGTCGACGACGACACCGCACTGGCCGAGATGCTCGGCATTGTGTTGCGTGGAGAAGGTTTTGAGCCGTCGTTCGTAGCGGATGGCGACAAGGCACTGGCGGCATTCCGTGACGCCAAGCCCGACCTGGTGCTGCTCGATCTCATGCTGCCCGGACGGGACGGCATCGAGGTCTGCAGGCTGATCAGGGCCGAGTCGGGTGTGCCGATCGTCATGCTCACCGCCAAGAGCGACACCGTTGACGTGGTCGTCGGTCTGGAGTCAGGAGCCGATGACTACATCGTGAAGCCGTTCAAGCCGAAGGAGCTGGTCGCCCGGATCCGGGCCCGGCTGCGTAGGTCGGAGGAGCCGGCGCCCGAGCAGCTCGCGATAGGCGATCTGGTGATCGACGTGGCCGGGCACTCGGTGAAGCGGGACGGGCAGTCGATCGCGCTGACCCCGCTCGAGTTCGACCTGCTGGTCGCGCTCGCCCGCAAGCCGTGGCAGGTGTTCACTCGTGAGGTACTCCTCGAACAGGTCTGGGGCTACCGGCACGCGGCGGACACCCGGCTGGTGAACGTGCATGTCCAGCGGCTTCGTTCGAAGGTCGAGAAGGACCCCGAGCGGCCGGAGATCGTGGTGACCGTCCGCGGGGTCGGTTACAAGGCAGGACTGAGCTGAGATGACCCAAGAAGCTGGGCGCAAGACGTCCTGGGGCGGCCGGTTGCTCCAGGACGGAGCGCCCGGCGGTCCGGTGCTGCGCCTCGTCGTGCGCTGGGTGCGGCGGCCGCTGCTGCCCGCCGCGCGGCTGTGGCGGCGCAACATCCAGCTGCGGGTGGTCGCGGCCACCCTGTTGATGTCGCTGGGTGTGGTCGTGCTGCTCGGCTTCGTGGTCATCGGGGCGGTGCGCAACGGCCTGCTCGAAACCAAGGAGAAGGCGGCCGAGAGCCAGTCCGCGGGCGGATTCTCGGTGGCGAAGGACAAGGCCGGCACGCCCGTCTCGTCCGGCGACGACTCCACCGCGGGCGGTCGTGGCTCCGGCTCCTCGGTGAGCTGGCGCAACGACCTGGTGACCCAGCTCGCGAGCAGCGGCCAGGGCGCGTTCTACGTCGTCGCCCTGGGGTCGGCCTCGGCGGATTCGGACTCCGCGTCCAGCAACCGGGGGCCGCGCGCCTCCGGCTATGTGGACCCCCTCGCGAGCGTTCCGCAGAACCTGCGCGACAGCGTCGACGAGGGAACCGGCGCGTTCAAGACGTACACCTCCATCAAGTTCACCGACGGTCAGGACGCCGAGCCCGGTCTGGTGGTGGGCACCCGCCTCAAGGACGTCGACGGGCAGTCGTACCAGCTCTACTACCTCTTCCCGCTGGTGCAGGAGGAGAAGTCGCTCACCCTCGTCAAGACGACGCTGGCGACCGCCGGGCTCTTCGTCGTGGTGCTGCTCGGGGCGATCGCCTGGCTCGTGGTGCGCCAAGTGGTGACGCCGGTCCGGATGGCGGCCGGAGTCGCCGAGCGGCTCTCCACGGGCGTGCTCAGAGAGCGCATGAAGGTCACCGGTGAGGACGACATCGCCCGGCTCGGCGAGGCCTTCAACAAGATGGCGCAGAACCTTCAGGTCAAGATCAACCAGCTGGAGGAGCTGTCGCGGATGCAGCGGCGGTTCGTCTCCGACGTCTCTCACGAGCTGCGCACACCGCTGACGACCGTACGGATGGCAGCCGATGTCATCCATGAGGCGCGGGTCGACTTCGATCCGGTGACGGCGCGCTCGGCCGAGCTCCTCGCCGGGCAGCTGGACCGTTTCGAGTCGCTGCTCGCCGACCTCCTGGAAATCAGCCGCTTCGACGCGGGCGCGGCGGCCCTCGAAGCCGAGCCGATAGACCTGCGGGAGGTCGTGCGCCGGGTGATCGAGGGCGCCGAGCCGCTGGCCGAGCGCAAGGGAACCCGGATACGGGTCGTCGGCGACGAACAGCCGGTGGTCGCCGAGGCCGATGCCCGCCGCGTGGAGCGGGTGCTGCGCAACCTGGTCGTCAACGCCGTCGAGCACGGCGAGGGCAGGGACGTGGTGGTACGGCTCGCGGCGGCCGGCGGGGCCGTGGCGGTCGCGGTGCGCGACTACGGCGTGGGACTCAAGCCCGGTGAGGCGACCCGGGTGTTCAACCGGTTCTGGCGGGCCGATCCGGCGCGCGCCCGTACCACCGGTGGTACGGGGCTGGGCCTGTCCATCGCCGTCGAGGACGCGCGGCTGCACGCCGGCTGGCTGCAGGCCTGGGGAGAGCCGGGCGGCGGTTCGCAGTTCCGGCTGACCCTGCCGCGTACCGCCGACGAACCGTTGCGCGGATCGCCGATACCGCTGGAGCCGGAGGACTCGCGGGCGGCCCGTGAGCGCGCCAAGGCGGAGGCCGCGTCGGACCAGGCGCAGGGCAACCGGCTCTCGACCGTGCCGACGCCGCGGCTGGACCGTTCGACGCTGCCCGTGCCGCCCACCGCCCCGGCGCGTCCGCGCACCTCGGGTCCCGGGGCGAGCCCGGCCGGGCTGCCCGGAGGCGGCGGGGGCCGGGTGGTGGCCCGGCTCGGCGACGGGGAGCCGCCCGCACGGCCCGCCGCGGAACGTCCGGAGCAGCTCAGTGAAGCGACTGACCAGGAGGGATCGGCCCGTGGGCGCTGAGCGGGGGAGGGGCTTCGGCAAGCTGCCGCGGTTGGCGGTCGTGCTGGGCAGCGGGGCGTTGCTCGTGTCGGGCTGCGCGTCCATGCCGAGCAGCGGCGATGTGCACGGGGTCTCGGCGTCCCAGCGGGCCGATTCGCAGGTGCAGGTGTACGCCGTGCCGCCGCGGCCCGGGGCCGATCCCAATGAGATCGTCTCGGGCTTCCTGGAGGCGATGACCAGCGACGATCCGCAGTTCGCGATGGCCCGCCAGTATCTGACCGCGAAGGCGGCGCGGGACTGGCAGCCCAGCGAGGTCACGGTCCTCGCCGGCGGCCCGGACCCCCAGCCCAACCGGTCCAGCGACCGGGGCGCGGACTCGAACGGCTTCACCTTCACGGTGTCCGGCAAACCCGTAGCCGTCGTCGACCAGCAGCACGCGTACCAGCCGGCCAAGCCGCAGGACACCTACAGCCAGACGATCCACCTGGTGCGGCAGAGCGGCCAGGACGGGACGGGCAAGGAGTGGCGCATCGACGCGCTGCCGGAGGGACTGCTGCTCGGGCAGTCCGACTTCCAGCGCATCTACCGCTCCGTCAACACCTACTACTTCGCCGCGGGGCAGGACCGGCTGGTCGCCGACCCGGTGTACGTGCGCCAGCGCAACGACCCCGAGACGCAGATGAACCTGATCACGCAGACGGTGCAGTCGGTCCTGAACGGCCCGACCAACTGGCTGAAACCGGTGGTCACTTCGAAGTTTCCGTCCGGTACGGGACTCAAGAGCGACACCAAGTCGCTCGCCCTGGACGACCGCAACGCGCTGAAGGTGCCGCTGAACGAGCGGGCCTCGAACGCCGGTGAGGCGCAGTGCAAGCGGATGGCGGCCCAACTCCTGTTCACCCTGCGGGATCTGACGACCACTCGGATAGGCCAGGTGGAGCTCGACCGGGCCAACGGCTCGCAGCTGTGTGTGCTCAGCGGCGACCAGGCCGAGACGTACGCGCCGGACCGCATGTCGACCAGTCCCGGCCAGTACTTCGTGGACGCGGGCGGTCATGTGGCGCGCATGCGGGCCGCCGCCGCGAGCGCGGACAGCTCCGGCGGCACCGACGGGTCGAGCGGTACGGACGGTTCGGACGCCGCGGTGGTGACGGAGCCGGTGCAGGGCCCGTTCGGCAAGGGTGAGCAGCAGGTGCGTACGGTCGCGGTCTCGCGGGACGAGAAGCGGGCGGCCGGGGTGTCGGCGGACGGCAAGTCCCTGTTCGTGGCCCCGCTCGCGGCCGGCGCCGAGCTCGTGAGGACGCCGGTGACCAGCGACGACAGGGATGCGAAGAGCGGCGGCCTCTCGGCGCCGAGCTGGGACGGGCGCGGCGACCTGTGGGTGGCCGACCGCAATCCGGCCAGGCCGAGGCTGCTGCGCCTCGCCCAGGGCACGGGGGAGCCCGAGACAGTCGATGTCGCCGGTCTCAACGGTGCGCGCATCGAGCAGGTGCGGATGTCGGCGGACGGTGTACGGGTCGCGCTGCTCGTTTTCGAGGGCGGCCGTAAGACGCTGCGGATCGGCCGGGTCGAGCGGACCGGCGACGGCGACAAGAGTGTGGTCTCGGTGGTCGAACTGCGCGCCGGGGCACCGCAGATGGAGGACGTGACCGCCGTGTCCTGGGCCGGGCGCAGCCGCCTCGTGGTGGTCGGCAAGGAGTTCGGCGGGGTCTCCCAGCAGCTGCGCTATGTGCAGACGGACGGCTCGACCTCGGCGTCCGGCACGCTGCCGAGCGTCAACAAGGTGACGGACGTCGCGGCCACGGACGACGACCGGATGCCGCTGGTGGCGCATTCTCAGGAGGACGGCATCGTCCGGCTGCCGCCCGGCGCGAACTGGAGGACGGCCGTCAAGAAGGGCTCGGCGCCCGCCTATCCGGGGTAGCCGGGGCCGGTTGTCCACAGGGGTGGCCGGGGCTCGCGCCCCTTGGCACAGTGGATGCATGCGGGGGTGGTGGCAGGAGTTCTCCGGCCTTGTGCTGCCGACCGCGTGCGGCGGCTGCGGCAGGCCGCGCACGGCGCTGTGCGAGCGGTGCCGGGCGGCGCTGCTCGGTGCGCCCGCGCGCCGGGTGCGGCCGGCGCCGGAGCCCGCCGGGCTGCCCGTGGTGTACGCGGCGGCGCCGTACGAGGACGCCGTGCGGGCGGTGCTGCTCGGCCACAAGGAGCGGGGCGCGCTCGGTCTTGCCGGGGTGCTCGGGCAGGCGCTGGCGGGGGCCGTGCGGGCGGCTGGCGGTCCCGGTGGGCCTGGGCCGTTGCTGCTGGTCCCGATGCCTTCGTCACGGCGTGCGGTGCGTGCCCGCGGGCACGACGCGGCCCGCCGGATGGCCCTGGCCGCGGCCGGGGAGCTGCGGCGGACGGGTACGGATGCCCGGGTGGCCGCGGTCCTGCGGCAGCGGCGTGCGGTGGTGGACCAGGCGGGGCTGAGCGCCCCGCAGCGGCTCGCGAATCTGTCCGGGGCGCTGGTGGTCGCGGGCGGCGGCGAGCGGCTGCTGAGGGGCGGCCGGGTGGTGCTGGTGGACGATCTGATGACGACGGGTGCGTCGCTGGTGGAGGCGGCGCGGGCGATCCGCACCGCGCAGGCGCACGGGTACGGAGATGGATGCCATGGGCAGGGAATTCCGGGATTTCCCCCCATCGGAGCATCGCCGTACCGGCCGGGGACGGGCGAGGCCCTGCGCGACGCAGGTGTTCCGCGCCCGGTGGCCGCGGTTGTCGCGGCCACTCCGGAATCCTTCGCAATAAACCGGAACTGACGGATAACTTGCATCGTTGCAGGTAGTGAGAGGGCGGAAACACCTGAGTGGAGGTACGTGCGAGTAGCGGGTGCCGAGAACCGGCCGGGCGAGCTATGTTCGGTTGTGAGGAATGGCGAAAGACCGTTCACTTAATGCACGGCTGAGCTTCGGCGCGTTTTCACTTACCCCCGACTTGGTGGGGTGGGGATCTTCTCGACGGGGGAGGAGGAGGTGATACGTCACCGAGTCCGAGGCCCCGGCACTCACCGGGGTCTGGTGCAAAAGGGAGCAGCTCCGCACTGAGGCGGAGCGATCCGGGAACGGAGTTCTGCGTGGACATCGTCGTCAAGGGCCGCAAGACCGAGGTGCCCGAGCGGTTCCGCAAGCACGTGGCCGAGAAGCTGAAGCTGGAGAAGATCCAGAAGCTCGACGGCAAGGTAATCAGCCTCGACGTCGAGGTGTCCAAGGAACACAACCCGCGGCAGGCGGACCGGTCGGACCGGGTGGAGATCACCCTCCACTCGCGCGGTCCCGTGATCCGCGCGGAGGCGGCGGCAGCAGACCCGTACGCGGCGCTCGACCTGGCGACCGGCAAGCTGGAGGCGCGGCTGCGCAAGCAGCACGACAAGCGCTACACGCGCCGGGGCAACGGCCGGCTCTCGGCCGCCGAGGTCGTCGATGCCGTACCGGGTGTGGCGCAGATGAACGGAAGCGGCGAGCCTGTGGACGGTTCGAAGGAAGAGCGCATTCCCACCACCAGGATCGGTTCGCTCGAAGTGCAGGGCGAAGGACCGCTGGTGGTTCGCGAGAAGACGCATGTCGCAGCCCCGATGACGCTCGACCAGGCGCTCTACGAGATGGAGCTGGTCGGGCACGACTTCTACCTGTTCGTCGACTCGGAGACGAAGCACCCCAGTGTCGTCTACCGGCGGCACGCCTACGACTACGGCGTCATCCACCTGGAGACCGACCCGCTCGCCGGTGAGGACGCGAGCGGTGCGGGCGGTGCCCTGGGCGGCTGATCCTGGCCGGAAAGGACCACGGGCAACCGCCGGTCGGCGCGCTGAACGCATGCGGACCGCGCGCCGTACCACCGGGTGAAGGTGCCCCTGGAGCGCTTGTGCGCCCCCAGGGGCACCACCGTGCGACCACTGGATCACCGTTCTGCAGGCCGGGCATGAAATCATGGCGTCGCACGCCAACCGCTGCTCCCTGGAGCGGGGTTGGTGCCGCGACACCAACTCGGGCCACGGCCTTCAGGGGGAGGAACGATGGCGGACAGCTTCGGGCCGGTGCACGGCGGTTCATACGCCGAAAGCCCGAACGGTGGGGACAGCGAGACCGGGATGGACGCGGGGGCGTCCCGCAAGGAGCCGATCCGGGTCCTGGTGGTGGACGACCACGCCCTCTTCCGCCGGGGGCTGGAGATCGTGCTGGCGGCCGAGGAGGACATCCAGGTCGTCGGCGAGGCCGGGGACGGGGCGGAGGCCGTGGACAAGGCCGCCGACCTGCTGCCGGACATCGTGCTGATGGACGTGCGGATGCCCCGGCGCGGCGGCATCGAGGCCTGCACCTCCATCAAGGAGGTGGCTCCCAGCGCGAAGATCATCATGCTGACGATCAGCGACGAGGAGGCCGACCTCTACGACGCGATCAAGGCGGGGGCAACGGGTTATCTCCTCAAGGAGATCTCCACCGACGAGGTGGCCACCGCCATCCGGGCGGTGGCCGACGGGCAGTCGCAGATCAGCCCCTCGATGGCCTCCAAGCTGCTCACCGAGTTCAAGTCGATGATCCAGCGCACCGACGAGCGGCGCCTGGTGCCCGCGCCCCGGCTCACCGACCGCGAGCTGGAGGTCCTCAAACTGGTCGCCACGGGGATGAACAACCGCGACATCGCGAAGGAGTTGTTCATCTCCGAGAACACCGTGAAGAACCATGTGCGCAACATCCTGGAGAAGCTCCAGCTGCACTCCAGGATGGAGGCGGTGGTCTACGCGATGCGCGAGAAGATCCTTGAGATCAGATAGCCAGCGCCGAGGTCAGCGCCGCCGCCTGCTGCGGGGTCCCGGCCCGTTCGATCCGTACGGAGTCGCAGCCCACCCACTCGGCGGCCTCCAACAGGGCCTGGGCCATGGGCCGGACGGCCTTTTCCGATGCCAGGGAGACCTGCTTGGCGACCAGGGTGCGCCCCTCGCGCGCCGGGTCGACCCGGCCGATCAGCCGGCCGCCCGAGAGCAGCGGCATCGCGAAGTAGCCGTGGACGCGCTTGGGCTTGGGGACGTACGCCTCCAGCCGGTGGGCGAAGCCGAAGATGCGCTCGGTGCGGGCGCGCTCCCAGATCAGCGAGTCGAACGGCGAGAGAAGTGTGGTGCGGTGGCGGCCGCGCGGCTCGGTGGCCAGCGCCTGCGGATCCGCCCAGGCGGGCTTGGACCAGCCCTGCACGGTGACCGGCACCAGACCCGAATCGGCGACCACCGCGTCGAACTGCTCGCCCTTGAGACGGTGGTAGTCGGCGATGTCCGCGCGGGTGCCGACCCCCAGTGACTGCCCGGCCAGCCGCACCAGGCGGCGCAGGCACTCCGTGTCGTCCAGGTCGTCGTGCAGCAGGGCGTCCGGAACGGCCCGCTCGGCCAGGTCGTACACGCGCTTCCAGCCGCGCCGCTCGGTGCACACCACCTCGCCGTACATCAGCGCCCGCTCGACGGCGACCTTCGACTCCGACCAGTCCCACCACTCGCCCTTGTTCTTGGCGCCGCCCAAGTCCGTTGCGGTGAGCGGGCCTTCGGCGCGCAGCTGCTTGATCACCTGCTCGTAGGCGCCGTCGGGCAGGTGGTGGTGCCAGTGCGGCCGGGAGCGGTAGGCGCGGCGGCGGAAGGCGAAGTGCGGCCACTCCTCGACGGGCAGCACGCAGGCCGCGTGCGACCAGTACTCGAAGGAGTGGCTGCCGCTCCAGTAGGCGTCCTCGACCGCCTTGCGGCCGACGGCGCCCAGGCGCGCGTACGGGATCAGCTCGTGCGAGCGGGCGAGCACGGAGATGGTGTCGAGCTGGACCGCGCCCAGGTGGCGCAGGATCCCGCGCACCCCGCCCCGGCGGTCGGGCGCGCCGAGGAAGCCCTGGGCCCGTAGGGCTATCCGGCGGGCCTCGTCGGCGGACAGTTCGGCGGCGGGAGGCGGCAGGCTCGTCATCCTCCGCACGATAGCCGCCGCCACTGACAACGCGGGGGCGAAGATCAGCTCTGCGCGGGCAGGTGCGGAAGCACGCCCGGCAGGCCCAGGTCGGACGGGAGCAGGGCGCCGATCCAGCTGTCCAGGCGGGCGCTCCGGTGCACGGCCGCCGAGCGCAGCGTGCCCTCCATGACGAAGCCGGCCCTCAGGGCGACCGCGCGGGAGGCCTCGTTGCCGACGACCGCCCGCCACTCCAGGCGGTCGACGGCGGCCCGCTCGAAGGCCCAGCGGGCGACCGCCAGAGCCGCCTCCGTCATATAGCCGCGGCCGCGGTGCTCCTTGGCCGCCCAGAAGCCCAGCTCCGCGAGGCCCGGCCCGCGCCGCGCCACGCCGATCATGGCGACCAGGGTCGTACCGTCCGCAGTAAGTACTGCGAAGGTGTAGTCGGTGTCGTTGCGCCAGCCGTCCGGGCCGAAGTTCGTGGTGAAGCTCTCCGCGTGCTCGCGCAGGTACGGGGAGGGCACGGTGGTCCAGCGCTGGATGTCGGGGTCCTGACAGGCCGCGTAGGCGGCATCCGCGTCCTCGGGGCCGACGGGGCGCAGCAGCAGGCGTGCGGTGGTGAGGGTGACGGGCTCCATCGGCCGATTCTCCGCGCGGGCGGGCCGGGGAGCCAACACATTTCGCCGCCCGACCGGCACCTTCGGCGGGTCCTGTCCGTTGTCGTAACGGCAGACCTCCCGGCGCGGGCGGGTCCTCGCATACGATGACCGTTGCTGTAGCTACACCCAACCGCTCACTCGACCGCGCCAGGCCCGACCGGCAAGGAGACCAACCCCCGTGTCCGTCCTCTCAAAGATCATGCGTGCAGGCGAAGGCAAGATCCTGCGCAAGCTGCACCGCATCGCGGACCAGGTCAACTCCATCGAAGAGGACTTCGTCAACCTCTCCGACGCCGAGCTGCGTGCCCTCACCGACGAATACAAGGAGCGGTACGCGGACGGCGAGAGCCTGGACGACCTGCTTCCCGAAGCCTTCGCGACCGTGCGGGAGGCGGCCAAGCGCGTCCTCGGCCAGCGTCATTACGACGTCCAGATGATGGGCGGCGCCGCCCTGCACCTCGGCTACGTGGCCGAGATGAAGACCGGTGAGGGCAAGACCCTCGTCGGCACGCTGCCGGCGTATCTGAACGCGCTGTCCGGCAAGGGCGTGCACCTGATCACGGTCAACGACTACCTGGCCGAGCGCGACTCCGAAATGATGGGCCGGGTGCACAAGTTCCTCGGTCTTGAGGTCGGTTGCATCCTGGCCAACATGTCGCCCGCCGAGCGCCGCGCGCAGTACAGCTGCGACATCACGTACGGCACGAACAACGAGTTCGGCTTCGACTACCTCCGCGACAACATGGCGTGGTCCCAGGACGAGCTCGTCCAGCGCGGCCACAACTTCGCGATCGTGGACGAGGTCGACTCGATCCTGGTGGACGAGGCCCGTACGCCGCTGATCATCTCCGGCCCGGCCGACCAGGCCACCAAGTGGTACGGCGACTTCGCCAAGCTGGTGACGCGCCTCACCAAGGGCGAGGCGGGCAACCCGCTGAAGGGCATCGAGGAGACCGGCGACTACGAGGTCGACGAGAAGAAGCGCACCGTCGCCATCCACGAGCCCGGCGTCGCCAAGGTCGAGGACTGGCTGGGCATCGACAACCTCTACGAGTCGGTGAACACCCCGCTCGTCGGTTACCTCAACAACGCCATCAAGGCGAAGGAACTGTTCAAGAACGACAAGGACTACGTCGTCATCGACGGCGAGGTCATGATCGTCGACGAGCACACCGGCCGTATCCTCGCCGGCCGCCGCTACAACGAGGGCATGCACCAGGCGATCGAGGCGAAGGAAGGGGTGGACATCAAGGACGAGAACCAGACGCTCGCCACGATCACCCTGCAGAACTTCTTCCGCCTCTACTCCAAGCTCTCCGGCATGACCGGCACGGCGATGACCGAGGCCGCCGAGTTCCACCAGATCTACAAGCTGGGCGTCGTGCCGATCCCGACGAACAAGCCCATGGTCCGCAAGGACCAGTCGGACCTGATCTACCGCACCGAGGTCGCCAAGTTCGACGCGGTCGTGGACGACATCGCCGAGAAGCACGAGAAGGGCCAGCCGATCCTGGTCGGCACCACCTCGGTCGAGAAGTCCGAGTACCTCTCGCAGCAGCTCTCCAAGCGCGGCATCCAGCACGAGGTGCTCAACGCCAAGCAGCACGACCGTGAGGCGATCATCGTCGCCCAGGCGGGCCGCAAGGGCGCCGTCACCGTCGCCACCAACATGGCCGGACGAGGCACCGACATCAAGCTCGGCGGCAACCCGGACGACCTCGCCGAGGCGGAGCTGCGCCAGGCGGGCCTCGACCCCGTGGAGCACGTCGAGGAGTGGGCCGCCGCGCTGCCCGCCGCCCTGGAGAAGGCCGAGGAGGCCGTCAAGGCCGAGTTCGAAGAGGTCAAGGACCTCGGCGGCCTGTACGTCCTCGGTACCGAGCGGCACGAGTCGCGGCGCATCGACAACCAGCTGCGCGGCCGCTCCGGCCGTCAGGGCGACCCGGGCGAGTCCCGCTTCTACCTCTCGCTCGGCGACGACCTGATGCGCCTGTTCAAGGCCCAGATGGTCGAGCGCGTCATGTCGATGGCCAACGTTCCGGACGACGTGCCGATCGAGAACAAGATGGTGACGCGCGCCATCGCCTCGGCCCAGTCGCAGGTCGAGCAGCAGAACTTCGAGACCCGCAAGAACGTCCTGAAGTACGACGAGGTGCTCAACCGCCAGCGCGAGGTCATCTACGGCGAGCGCCGCCGCGTCCTGGAGGGCGAGGACCTGCACGAGCAGGTGAAGCACTTCATGGACGACACCATCGACGCCTACATCCAGGCCGAGACCGTCGAGGGCTTCGCCGAGGAGTGGGACCTGGACCGGCTGTGGGGCGCGTTCAAGCAGCTCTACCCGGTGAAGGTCACCGTGGAGGAGCTGGAGGAGGCGGCGGGCGACCGGGCGGGCATCACCGCCGAGTTCATCGCCGAGTCCGTCAAGGACGACATCTACGAGCAGTACGCCTCCCGCGAGGAGCAGCTCGGCTCGGACATCATGCGCGAGCTGGAGCGCCGCGTGGTGCTCTCGGTCCTGGACCGCAAGTGGCGCGAGCACCTCTACGAGATGGACTACCTCCAGGAGGGCATCGGCCTGCGGGCCATGGCGCAGAAGGACCCGCTGGTCGAGTACCAGCGCGAGGGCTTCGACATGTTCAACGCCATGATGGAGGGCATCAAGGAGGAGTCGGTCGGCTACCTGTTCAACCTGGAGGTCCAGGTCGAGCAGCAGGTCGAGGAGGTCCCGGTCCAGGACACCGCGCCCGCCGAGGCGACCTCCCTCAGCAAGGAGGACGTCATTCCGGCCGCGCGTCCCGAGATCCGGGCGAAGGGTCTGGACGCCCCGCAGCGCCCGGACCGGCTGCACTTCTCGGCGCCGACGGTGGACGGCGAGGGCGGCGTGGTCGAGGGCGACTTCGACAACGGTGACGAGCCGGCCCGCTCGGAGGCGGACGGCATGACCCGCGCCGAGCGCCGCAAGGCCCAGAAGAGCACGGGCGGCCGTCGCCGCAAGAAGTAACGGGCGGCTGTACGTCGTGGAGGGGCCCGGCACGGGAAGGTGCCGGGCCCCCTCCGGCTATGCCGGGACGCGTTCGCCGCCGAGCTCGACGGCCGCGCAGCGCCAGCGCAGATCGGCGCCCTGCTCCAGGCGGAAGGCCATGGCGCGCACCTGCTCGCCCGCCGCGATGCAGGCGGCCGCCTCCACGATCCCGCGATCCAGCGGCGCCGCACGGCAGGACCGTACGACGGGACGGGTGCCGCGGGTGCGGAACGGGGTGCGCGGGGCGAGGCGTACCAGCTGCTCGTACGCGTCTCCCACGGTCAGGCCCAGCATCCAGTGCACCGGGCGTTCGCCGCTGAGCACCGCGAGCAGTTTCTGCGCGAACAGGTCGTGCGGGGTCAGGCGCTGCGGCCGCCGGGTCCCGGTGCTGCCGGGCCTGCGCTGGTCGCCGCGTCCCGCCGGCCCGGTCGTGGTCCTGCTCATGGCTGCCGCCCCCTTGGATACCAGTGAGTAACTTCTGTTGGGGATCTTGTACGGGGGCGACGGGAGCGGCCGCAAGGACCGTGCCCGGGGCGGAGCAGGGGCGTACGGATTCACCTATCCGGATGAATGGACGCTCCGTCTTCCCAGGTGGGGGCCGGTCCGGCCGGGTCCGGCGGGGACCGGCGGCCAGCGGGCACCGGCAGCTCGAAGGGGGACTCCCGCGCGTATCCTGAACCCGTCTCCCGACCGGATGAGACGACGAGAAGAGAGCGGTCTGCCATGCGCGTGTACGTACCCCTGACCATCTCCGGTCTTGCGACGGCACACGGAGCGGGAGAGCTCGGCCCCGGGCCGCTCACCGCGTACGCCGTCACCCCCGGACTGCGCGAGTGGTACGTCTCCGACGACATCGAGGAGCTGGAGTACGCGGCGCTCAGCCGGGCCGCGGCCGCCTCGCTGCGGCTGCTCGCCGGCGAGCCCGGCACGGCCCGGCGCCGCGTCGTGATCGCCGCGGACGTGCCGGACGGGACCGTGAGCGCCGACCCGGACCGGGGTCTGGACGCGAGCTCGCTGGGCGAAGTGCGGATCGCCTCGCCGGTGGCGCTGGCCAAGGCCGCCGCCGTGCACGTGGACGCCGAGGACGCGGTGGCCGATGTGACGGCCGCCGTGGAGGCGCTCGGCGCGGCCGACCACGGCGACGACGACGCCCAGTTCACCGTGGACGGTGCCGAAGACCACGAGCTGCTGTGGTTCGGGGTGCAGGAAATCCCCAACCTGATCGCCTGACCTGCGGATTCTCCGGCTCCCGGTCGGTTGTCAGTGCCGGTGGGTACCGTTCTGACATGGGGAACGGCAGGCAGTACACGGGGAAGCGCCCGGCGCATCTCGTCTGGGACTGGAACGGCACACTGCTCGATGACAACGCGGCGGTCATCGAGGCGACCAACGCCGCCTTCGCGGAGCTCGGCCTGGAGCCGATCACGCTGGAGCGGTACCGCGAGCTGTACTGCGTGCCGATACCCCGCTTCTACCAGCGCCTGATCGGGCGGCTGCCCACCGATGCCGAGTGGCTGGTCATGGACGCGGCCTTCCACCGGCAGTACTGGGCGCGGGCGGATGCCTGCGGGCTCACCGAGGGGGCGGCCGAGCTCCTCGCCGCGCGGCGGGCGGCCGGGCTGAGCCAGTCGCTGCTGTCCATGGCGCCCCACGAGCACCTGGTGCCGATCGTGCGGCGGCACGGCATCACCGAGCACTTCATACGGGTCGACGGACGCACCGGGCCCTCGCACGGCAGCAAGGCGGAGCACATGGTGCGCCACCTGACCGCACTGCGGGCCGCGGACGCGGACATATCCGGGGAGCGGGTCGTGGTCATCGGGGACGCGGTGGACGACGCGGTGGCCGCGGCCGCGGTGGGGGCGGGGGCGGTGCTGTTCACCGGGGGGTCGCACAGCCGGGCCAGCCTGGCGGTGGCGGGCGTCCCGGTGGTCGACTCGCTCGCCGAGGCGGTTGCTGTCGCGGAGGAGCTGGTCGGCTGACCGGGGTGGCTGCGGGGACCTGGGGGCTTCTGCCCCCAGACCCCCGCTCCTCAACTCCCCCAAAGCCCAAAGGGCCAGGGGGACCCCATGAGGGGTTTGGTTCTCCCTACGTGACCGGCGCCTTCGCCCGCAGCACCGTGAGGAACTCCCTCATCCAGGCGGAGTGGTCCGGCCACGCCCTGGAGGAGACCAGGGTGCCGTCCACCACCGCCTCCGCGTCCTGGAAGGTGGCGCCCGCCGCCTGCATGTCCAGCTCAAGGGCCGGATACGCGGTGACCCGGCGCCCGGTCAGACCCCCGATCGCGGCCGTGAGCAGCGGGCCGTGGCAGATCTGGGCGACCGGTTTGTCGGTGTCGAAGAAGGCCTTCAGGATCTTCCTCAGCTCCGGGTCGTTGCGGAGGTACTCGGGGGCCCGGCCGCCCGGGATCACCAGTGCGGCGTACTGGCCGGGGTCGACTTCCGTGAAGGCCAGGTCGGCGGGCCAGGTGTAGCCGGGCTTCTCCGTGTACGTGTCGAAGCCGGGCTCGAAGTCGTGGATCACGAAGCGGAGCTTCTTGCGGGCGGGGGCCGCGATGTGGACCTCGTACCCCTCCTCGCGCAGGCGCTGGTACGGGTAGAGGACCTCAAGGGACTCGGCGGCGTCGCCGGTCACGATCAGGATCTTGGCTGCCATGGGTGCACTCCCTCACCGGGGGCTGGAGGCTCAAAGGGACCTGTGGCTCAACGTAACTGGAGGTCGATCGCACATGCGGATTGCGTACCGGTCAACGTGCCCGCGTGGCGCGGGTTTGCCAAGAGGGCTCGTTCCGGCCGTCGTGTCCTGTCCAGACCGTCCAACTTCTGGCCCGAGCTTTGTACACATGAGGCTCGTGACGGTTCGGGGGTCAAGGGCGATAGCCTTGTCCCGTGATCAGCGCGATATGTCGCGGAGGCACTGACGCCTCTGCCCTGCGCCCGGAGCGCCACCGCGCCCGGGTAGTCGCTGATTTCCTCCACCCGGAAGCACGGCGCGACGCCACTGAATTGGCCGGTAAGCGCCCGGGTATCTCTCATCGCGGCATAGCGTCGACACCGACCGGACACCCCGCGTCGTGGCGTTGCGCCGCTTCTTTCCCCTACGTCACGCAACGGCGCGCGACAGGAGCCAGAGGACATGCAGACCAAGCTGGACGAAGCCAAGGCCGAGCTGCTCGCACGGGCGGCCCGGGTAGCTGAGAACAGCCCGGTCGGGGGGCCCGGCGGCCTGGGGGCAGACCCCCTCGCCGATCGGGCGGCCGCGACCGGGTCCACGAGCGGCGAAGGCCCTGACCAGGGCAGCCTGCTCGGGTACCTCCAGCGCTATTACCTGCACACCGCACCCGAGGACCTCGCCGACCGCGACCCGGTCGACGTCTTCGGCGCAGCTCTCTCCCACTACCGGCTCGCGGAGAACCGGCCGCAGGGCACCGCCAACGTCCGGGTGCACACCCCGACCGTCGAGGAGAACGGCTGGACCTGCAGCCACTCCGTGGTCGAGGTCGTCACCGACGACATGCCCTTCCTGGTCGACTCGGTCACCAACGAGCTGTCCCGGCAGGGCCGCGGCATCCACGTCGTGATCCACCCGCAGGTCGTCGCCCGGCGCGACCTCACCGGCAAGCTCATCGAGGTGCTGGACACCGGCGCGGAGACCGCCGAGCTGCCGCACGACGCGCTCATCGAGTCCTGGATCCACGTCGAGATCGACCGCGAGACCGACCGCGCCGACCTGAAGCAGATCACCGCCGATCTGCTCCGCGTCCTGTCCGACGTACGGGAAGCCGTCGAGGACTGGGAGAAGATGCGCGACGCCGCGCTGCGCATCGCCGACGAGCTGCCCAAGGAGCCGAAGGCCGGCGACCTGCGCGACCAGGAGGTCGACGAGGCCCGGGAGCTGCTTCGCTGGCTCTCCGCCGACCATTTCACCTTCCTCGGCTACCGCGAGTACCAGCTCACCGACGACGACTCCCTGTCCGCCGTCCCCGGCACCGGTCTCGGCATCCTGCGCTCCGACCCGCACCACGGCGAGGACGACGGGCACCCCGTCTCCCCGTCCTTCAGCCGGCTGCCCGCCGACGCCCGCGCCAAGGCCCGTGAGCACAAGCTCCTGGTGCTGACCAAGGCCAACAGCCGGGCCACCGTGCACCGGCCCTCCTACCTCGACTACGTCGGCGTGAAGAAGTTCGACGAGAAGGGCAACGTGGTCGGCGAGCGCCGCTTCCTCGGCCTGTTCTCCTCGGCCGCGTACACCGAGTCCGTCCGCCGCGTGCCGGTGGTGCGCCGCAAGGTGGACGAGGTGCTGCGGGGCGCCGGATTCTCGCCCAACAGCCACGACGGCCGCGACCTGCTCCAGATCCTGGAGACCTACCCGCGCGACGAGATCTTCCAGACCCCGGCCGACCAGCTGCGCTCCATCGTGACCTCCGTCCTGTACCTCCAGGAGCGGCGCCGCCTGCGCCTGTACCTGCGCCAGGACGAGTACGGCCGCTACTACTCGGCGCTGATCTACCTGCCGCGCGACCGCTACACCACGGGCGTACGCCTGCGGCTCATCGACATCCTCAAGGAGGAGCTCGGCGGCACCAGCGTCGACTTCACCGCCTGGAACACCGAGTCGATCCTGTCCCGACTGCACTTCGTGGTCCGCGTCCCGGCCGGTACCGAGCTCGCCGAGCTCACCGACGCCGACTCCGAGCGCATCGAGGCCCGCCTCGTCGAAGCCGCCCGCTCCTGGGCCGACGGCTTCTCCGACGCGCTGACCGCCGAGTGCGGCGAGGAGCGCGCCGCCGAGCTGCTGCGCCGCTACGGCCACGCCTTCCCCGAGGGCTACAAGGCCGACCACTCGCCGCGCGCCGCCGTCGCCGACCTCGTCCACCTGGAACAACTCACCCACGGGCGCAACGACTTCGCGCTCTCCCTGTACGAGCCGGTCGGCGCGGCCCCCGGCGAGCGCCGCTTCAAGATCTACCGGATCGGCGAGCAGGTCTCGCTGTCCGCGGTGCTCCCGGTGCTCCAGCGCCTCGGCGTCGAGGTCACCGACGAGCGTCCCTACGAGCTGCGCTGCGCGGACCGGACGCACGCCTGGATCTACGACTTCGGCCTGCGCCTGCCGAAGAAGACCAACGGCAACGGCGACTACCTCGCCGACGACGCCCGCGAGCGCTTCCAGGAGGCCTTCGCCGCGACCTGGACCGGCGCCGCCGAGAACGACGGCTTCAACTCCCTGGTGCTGCGGGCCGGTCTCAACTGGCGCCAGGCGATGGTGCTGCGCGCGTACGCCAAGTACCTGCGCCAGGCCGGTTCGACCTTCAGCCAGGACTACATGGAGGACACCCTCCGCGACAACGTCCACACCACCCGGCTGCTCGTCTCGCTCTTCGAGGCGAGGCTCTCGCCGGACCGCCAGCGGGCCGGCACCGAGCTCATCGACGGGCTCCTCGAAGAGCTCGACGGCGCGCTCGACCAGGTCGCCTCGCTCGACGAGGACCGGATCCTCAGGTCCTTCCTCACGGTCATCAAGGCGACGCTGCGGACCAACTTCTTCCAGAAGACGGCGGAGGGTGCTCCGCACGCGTACGTCTCGATGAAGTTCGACCCGCAGGCGATCCCCGATCTGCCCGCGCCCCGACCGCAGTTCGAGATCTGGGTGTACTCGCCGCGCGTCGAGGGCGTCCACCTGCGCTTCGGCAAGGTCGCCCGCGGCGGTCTGCGCTGGTCCGACCGGCGCGAGGACTTCCGCACCGAGATCCTCGGCCTGGTCAAGGCGCAGATGGTGAAGAACACCGTCATCGTGCCGGTCGGCGCCAAGGGCGGCTTCGTCGCCAAGCAGCTCCCGGACCCGTCGGTGGACCGCGACGCGTGGCTCGCCGAGGGCATCGCGAGCTACAAGACGTTCATCTCGGCGCTGCTCGACATCACCGACAACCTGGTCGCGGGCGAGGTCGTCCCGCCGTCCGACGTGGTGCGCCACGACGAGGACGACACCTACCTGGTGGTCGCCGCCGACAAGGGCACCGCGACGTTCTCGGACATCGCCAACGACGTGGCGATCAGCTACAACTTCTGGCTCGGCGACGCCTTCGCCTCCGGCGGCTCCGCCGGATACGACCACAAGGGCATGGGCATCACCGCGCGCGGCGCCTGGGAGTCCGTCGAGCGGCACTTCCGCGAGCTCGGCCACGACACGCAGAGCGAGGACTTCACGGTCGTCGGCGTCGGCGACATGTCGGGCGACGTGTTCGGCAACGGCATGCTGCTCTCCGAGCACATCCGCCTCGTCGCGGCCTTCGACCACCGGCACATCTTCCTCGACCCGAAGCCGGACGCGGCCGTCTCCTACGCCGAGCGCCGCCGCCTGTTCGACCTGCCGCGCTCCAGCTGGGCCGACTACAACAAGGAACTGCTCTCGCCGGGCGGCGGCATCCACCCGCGCACGGCCAAGTCGATCCCGCTGAACACGCACATCCGCGAGGCCCTCGGCATCGAGCCCGGCATCACCAAGCTGACCCCGGCCGAGCTGATGCAGGCGATCCTGAAGGCGCCGGTCGACCTGCTGTGGAACGGCGGCATCGGTACGTATGTGAAGTCGTCCGCGGAGTCCAACGCGGACGTCGGCGACAAGGCCAACGACGCGATCCGCGTCAATGGCGAGGACCTGCGGGTCAAGGTCGTCGGCGAGGGCGGCAACCTGGGGCTGACCCAGCTCGGCCGGATCGAGTTCGACCGCAAGGGCGGCCCCGAGGGCCAGGGCGGCAAGGTCAACACCGACGCCATCGACAACAGCGCGGGCGTGGACACCTCCGACCACGAGGTGAACATCAAGATCCTGCTCAACGGCCTGGTCGCGGACGGCGACATGACCGTCAAGCAGCGCAACAAGATCCTCGCCGCGATGACCGACGAGGTCGGCCGCCTGGTTCTGCGCAACAACTACGCGCAGAACACGGCGCTCGCCAACGCGGTCGCCCAGTCGCCCTCGCTGCTCCACGCGCACCAGCGGTTCATGCGGCGCCTGGGCCGTGACGGACACCTGGACCGGGCCCTGGAGTTCCTGCCCAACGACCGCCAGATCCGTGAACTCCTCAACGGCGGACGGGGATTGAGCCAGCCCGAGCTCGCGGTGCTGCTCGCGTACACCAAGATCACGGTGGCCGAAGAGCTGGTCCACACGGTGCTGCCGGACGACCCGTACCTCGCCAAGCTGCTGCACGCCTACTTCCCGCAGCAGCTCCGCGAGAAGTTCACCGAGGCCGTCGACGGGCACCCGCTGCGCCGCGAGATCATCACCACCGTGCTGGTCAACGACACCGTCAACATCGGCGGTTCGACCTTCCTGCACCGGCTGCGCGAGGAGACCGGGGCATCGCTCGAAGAGATCGTGCGGGCGCATGCCGCGGCCCGCGAGATCTTCGGCGTGAGCGCGGTGTGGGACGCCGTGGAGGCGCTCGACAACAAGGTCGACGCCGCGGTCCAGACCCGCATCCGGCTGCACTCGCGCCGCCTGGTCGAGCGCGGCACCCGCTGGCTGCTCAACAACCGGCCGCAGCCGCTCCAGATCGCCGAGACGATCGAGGACTTCTCGGCCGGTGTGACGCAGGTCTGGGACACGCTCGTGGATCTGCTCAAGGGCGCCGACCTGGAGTGGCACCAGGGCATCCTGGACGAGCTGACCGGCGGGGGGGTGCCCGAGGAGCTCGCGCGGCGGGTCGCCGGGTTCTCCTCGGCCTTCCCGGCGCTCGACATCGTGGCCATCGCGGCCCGTACCGGCAAGGAGCCGCTGCAGGTCGCCGAGGTCTACTACGACCTGGCCGACCGGCTGCGGATCACCCAGCTCCTCGACCGGATCATCGAGCTGCCGCGGGCCGACCGATGGCAGTCGATGGCCCGCGCCGCCATCCGCGAGGACCTGTTCGCGGCGCACGCCGGGCTGACCCAGGACGTGCTGTCGGTGGGCAACGGCTCCACGTCGCCGGAGCAGCGCTTCAAGGCGTGGGAGGAGAAGAACGCGGCGATCCTGGGGCGGGCGCGCACCACCCTGGAGGAGATCCAGTCCTCCGACGCGTTCGATCTGGCGAACCTGTCCGTCGCGATGCGGACGATGCGGACGCTGCTGCGTACGCACAGCTAGCGCTGGCGTGGCTGAGTGCGGGGGGCTGGGTCGGCACCCGGGGTCTTTGCCGAGGTCCTGGGGGCTCTGCCCCCAGACCTCCGCTCCTCAATTGCTGGAGAGGCTGGATTTTGCCGCGTAGGCAGCGGAGGCGGACCCGGTCCACAGGCGCCGGCAGGACAGCAGTGCGGCCGCGAGCAACAGGGTGTTGCGCGCGGCCATGATGCCGGTGCCCAGTGCCGTCCCCGCCATGACCTCGGCGTACAGGCAGGGGAAGGCGAGGGCGCTCAACGCGGCGGCGGGGAGCAGGAGTTGGGCGACCGGGCGCTGGGTGGTCCGGCGTGAGGTGAGGCAGACGGCGGCCAGGCCGAGCAGCCAGACCAGGTACTGGGGGCTGATCACCCGGCTGGTCACGGTGAACAGCAGCACCGCGCACAGCGCCGCGTCCAGCGGCACCGCCACCGTCCAGCGGCGGGCGCGCAGCCGCCAGAACAGCAGCCAGCAGAAGGCGAGCCCGGTCAGCGCCAGGCTGAGCGCGGCCAGGGCGGACACGTACCGGCCGGTGAACTCCATGGCCCCGTACTGGTAGACGACCCGGCCGGGATGGCCCGTGGCCAGGTGGGCGAGCTGGAGCGCGGTCCCGGCGAGGGACTCGATCTGGATGCCCCGGCCGCCCTGCTGGCGGGCGAAGTCCAGGGTGTGGCTGAACGCGAGCGCGAGTACCCCGAGCAGCGTCACGGCCGCTCCGAGCGCGCCGAGCAGGGCGCGGCGGGTGGTGCGGCCGGGCGGGGCGCCGATGAGGGAGAGCAGCGGCCACACCTTGACCAGGGCGCCCAGCCCCGCGAGCGCGCCGCCGAGTCCGGGGCGGCGCCGCAGCGCGAGCAGGGCGCCCACCGCGAGCGCGGTGACCTCCACGTCGTAGCGGCCGTACGGGATGTGCAGGAGCAGCGGGAGGCCGCCCACCCACAGCCGGACGCCGGCCGCGCTGCCGCCGGGCCGGGTCCCGGCCCGCGCCAGCAGCAGGGCGATCAGCGCGTCGCAGGCGAGGGTGAGGGCGGTGAAGGCCTGGAAGAAGGTGAGGAAGGGGACGAGCGCCGGGGTCAGGATCACCGCTCCCGCGCCGGGCGGGTACTGCCAGGTGGGGTCCCCGAAGGGGAAGGCGCCCGCGCTGAGCTCGTCGTACCAGCGGCGGTAGAGGACGGAGACCTCCCCGGCCACCCCGCCGACGCCGAGCCGGTCGCCGACCAGGAGGTGGAGCATGAGCGCGCGGGTGGCGAGCCAGCCGACGGCGAGCGCGGCGTGCTGGGTGCGGCGGCCGAGGGCGCCCGGGTCGGGCGCGGGCGCCGGGGCGGGGATGCGGACCCGCAGGGGCGGCGGAGGCAGCTGGGAGGGCGTCATCCCGGGGAAGTGTATGCACCCTTTGTTCAGATAGTGCGGGACGCCGCGACGGCGCCCCGCACGACGCCGTACCCGCTACTTCTTCTTCGTGAACTGCTCGTACGCCGCGATGACCTCGTCCGTCGGGCCGTCCATCCGCAGCGTGCCCGACTCCAGCCAGAGCGTCCGCTCGCAGGTCTCCTTGATCGAGGCGTTGCTGTGGCTGACCAGGAAGACCGTGCCCGCCTCCTTGCGCAGCTCGGTGATCCGATCCTGGCTGCGCCGCTGGAAGCTGGCGTCACCGGTGGCCAGGGCCTCGTCGATGAGCAGGACGTCGTGGTCCTTGGCGGCCGCGATGGAGAAGCGGAGCCGGGCGCCCATGCCGGAGGAGTACGTGCGCATCGGGAGCGAGATGAAGTCGCCCTTCTCGTTGATCCCGGAGAACTCGACGATGTCGTCGTAGCGGTCCCGGACCTGTTCGCGGGTCATGCCCATGGCGAGCCCGCCGAGGGTGACGTTGCGTTCGCCGGTCAGATCGGCCATCAGGGCCGCGTTCACGCCGAGCAGCGAGGGCTGGCCCTGGGTGTAGATCTTGCCCCGGGCGGTCGGCAGCAGGCCCGCGACCGCCTTGAGCAGGGTCGACTTGCCCGAGCCGTTGGAACCGATCAGGCCGATGGCCTCGCCCCTGCGGGCCACGAAGCTGACGCCCTTGACGGCGTGCACCTCGCGCATGCCGGGCGTCTCCTTGCGCGAGACGATCCGGTTGAGGGCGGCGGTGGCCCCGCCCTTGCCCTTGGCGCCGGTCCCGTTGACCTTGTAGATGATGTGCACGTCGTCGGCGATCACGGTCGGGGTGCCGATCGCCGCGGTGGTGGCGCCCGCCTCGCGCATCCTGGTCTCAGCCACGTCCGTACTGCTCCTCTGCCTTCCAGAAGTAGATGAAGCCCAGGGCCAGCGCGACGACCGCCCAGCCGCCGGCCACCGCCCACACGTGCGGGGGCAGCTGCTTGGCGTGGAAGCTCTTGATCATCGAGAACCGGACCAGGTCGATGTAGACCGCGGCCGGGTTGAGCCCGAGCAGCTGGCCCACCAGGTGCGGCATCTTCTTGAGCTGCGGGCCCAGGTTCCACATCACGCCGGACATGTACATCCAGGTGCGCAGGATGAACGGCATCACCTGGGCGATGTCCGGGGTCTTGGCGGTGATCCGGGCCATCACCAGCGACAGGCCCGTGCAGAACATCGACTGGAGGAGCAGCGCGGGGATCAGCAGCAGCCACGAGACGCCGGGCAGCTGGCCGAAGCCCATGATGATGATCGCCAGCGCGGCCAGTGAGAACAGCAGTTGCTGGAGCTGCTGGAGGGCGAGCGAGACGGGCAGCGAGGCGCGCGGGAAGTGCAGCGCCCGCACCAGGCCGATGTTGCCGGTGATCGCGCGGGTGCCGGCCATGATCGAGTTGGCCGTGAAGGTCCAGATGAAGACGCCCGTGACCAGCCACGGGATGTAGTCCGGCGTGCTCTTCTTGTTGCCCATCAGGATGCCGAAGATGAAGTAGTAGACCGCCGCGTTCAGGAGCGGCGTCATCAGCTGCCAGATCTGGCCCAGCTTCGCCTCGCTGTACTGCGCGGTCAGCTTGGCGGTGGCGAACGCGGTGATGAAGTGGCGCCGGTCCCACAGCTGCCGCACGTACTCGGGCAGCGACGGACGGGCGCCGCTCACCTTCAGCCCGTACTTGGCGGCCAGCTCGGCCGGGGTGAGGGCCTGGTCGCCGGTGTACCGGGCGCGCTGCGCCGGAATGGAGTCCGATGGTGCTGCGGTCTCGCGCGCAGCTGCGGTCTGGCTCACAACGGTCGCTTTCGGCTGGGGTGCCCCGGGAGGCTTCCGGGGGCAAGGTCGTCGCTGGCGATGGGACGGACCCGTATCGTCGCTACGGCGAGAGTAGGACGCCCTTACGTCGCAACGCAACCGTCTCGTCGCAACGCTATGCTCAAGCCATGACCAAGACGGACCCGGAGACCCCCGCGAACCGCCCGCAGACACGGCGCGCCCCGGCCGGCGCCGCGGTGCTGCGCGAGGACGTGACGGACGCCATCCGGGCGGCCGTCTTCGAGGAGCTCGCCGCGGTCGGTTTCGCCCGGATGTCCATCGAGGGCATCGCGCGCCGCGCCGGGGTCGGCAAGACCGCGGTCTACCGGCGCTGGAAGTCCAAGCTCAGCCTGGTGCTCGACCTGGTGTCGGCCTTCGCCGAACAGGGCCTGCCGCTGCCGCACACCGGCTCCCTGTACGGGGACATCCGCGCCCTGCTCGCGGTCGCCTCGCTCGCCCTGCGCCACCCGATCGCCTCGCAGGTCATCCCCGACCTGCTGGTCGAGTCCGTACGCCACCCGGAGATCGCGGACGCGATCAAGGCGGCGCTGCTCGACGGCCAGCAGGGCGTGGCCGCGGTCGTCGTGCGCGAGGCGGTGGAGCGGGGCGAGCTGCCCGTGGGCGCGGACCCCGACCGGGCGCTCGACCTGATCGTGGGTCCGCTGTACTGGCGCCTCGTGGTGGTCAAGGGTCCGCTGCCCAAGGGCTACCTGGACGATCTGGCCAAGTCGGCGGTGGCGGCGCTCAAGGCGGTGGCCTGAGGGCGGGGGTGGGTGGCTGTTCGGCTTCGGCTGCCTGCCGTGCGGGGCCAGCCCCCGGGCCCCTGCTGGGTGGCTGTTCGGCTGCCGGCCGTGCGTGGCTGGTCGCGCAGTTCCCCGCGCCCCTAAGGGGGTTCGGCTAGCCCCCGGACCCTCGGCTGGGTGGTTGTTCGGCTGCCGGCCGTGTGTGGCTGGTCACGCAGTTCCCCGCGCCCCTAAGGGGGTTCGGCTAGCCCCCCGGACCCTCGGCTGGGTGGTTGTATGGCTGCGGGCCGTGTGTGGCTGGTCGCGCAGTTCCCCGCGCCCCTAGCAGGGTTCCTCCCAGCCCCGGCGTGCCCCTCGCAGGGTTCTGCCCCCTCCGCGCCCCCTGGCGGGGTTCCGCTAGCTCCCCTCGCGCCCCTGGCGGGGTTCTGCTAGCCCCCCTCCGCGCCCCCTGGCGGGGTTCCGCTGGCCCCCCTCGCGCCCCCCCTGGAGGGGTGCTGCCCCCCGGGCCATCGGCTCAGTGGGTTGCTCGGGGTCCTGGGGTTGTGGGGGTGAACTCTGTGGTGTGGGTGCGTTGTTCGGGCAGGGTGGGGGTGGTGGGGGCCGGATCGTTGAGGAAGACGCGGCGCACCACGCGCTCGGCCGCGTAGCCGTCGTCGTACGGGCAGAAGCGGGACCGGAACGCGGCGCGCAGCTGGGCCGAGCGGGAGCCGCGCCAGTGCCCGGAGGCGAAGATGTCGATCAGCTCGTCCTCGGTCCGCGCGACCGCGCCCGGCGGGCAGGCCCGCAGGTCGAAGTAGGTGCCGCGGGCCGCCTCGTAGGCCTCGCGGTCGTCGTCGAGGATGACGATCGGCCGGTCCAGATTGGCGTAGTCGAACATCAGCGACGAGTAGTCCGTGACGAGCGCGTCCGAGACCAGGCAGAGCTCCTCGACCGACGGGTGCCCGGTGACGTCCAGGACGCGCGGCAGCGGGGTCCGGCTCAGCGGCGCGCCGTAGGCGAAGTGGGCACGGCTCAGCAGGAAGAACTCCGGGCCGAGCGCCGGGCCGAGCCGCTCCAGATCGAGCGGCAGGTGCTGGCTGCGGCTGTAGTCGCGGTACGTCGGCGCGTACAGCACGACGGTCGACTGCCCCGGGATGCCCAGCCGTTCGCGCAGCCGGGCCGAGTCGGCGGGGGTGGCGCGCCGCAGCACGTCGTTGCGCGGGCTGCCGTATTCGAGCGTGGTGTAAGCGGCCGGGAAGGCGCGCTCCTGGGTGAGGGTGGAGTGCCGGTTGGCCGAGAGGACGAAGTCCCACTTGTCGGCGTCCGCGAGCAGTCGCGCGAAGTCGGTGCCGCGCGAGGCCGCCGGACGGTCCGTCAGATCCAGGCCCACCGACTTGAGCGGCGTCCCGTGATGGGTCTGGAGCAGGACCTGCCCCGGCCGCTTGACCAGGCCGTGGTCGAACTCGACGTTGTTCACCAGGTACTTGGCGCGGGCCAGCGCCGACCAGTACCCGAAGCCGCCCGGCCGCAGCCGGCGGGTGGCCGGCGGCACGGTGGCGTCATGCTCGGGCGTGGTGATCCAGGCGGTCCGCACCCGGGGGACGAGTTCGCGGACCTTCGCCTCGATGGCGGCCGGGCTGCACGCGTAGCCGCGGTTCCAGTACGCCGCGAACACGGCCAGGTCGCCGCGGACCGGCAGGCGCAGCTGGACGCGGTAGTGCAGCCGTAGCGCGGCCGAGCGCACCGGGCGCAGCAGCGCGGCGCCGAACGCCCTGGTGCGGGTGCGCAGCGCGCGGATCCCCCGGAGCGTGCGGTACGTGCGGTAGGTGCCGAAGCGGACCCCGGCGTACCGCAGCCCCGCCGCGCCCGGCACCCGGTGGCGGCCGTAGTGGGCGCGGGCCAGCCGGAAGAACTCGGCGCGGGTGCGCGCGGAGAGCCCGGGTGCGGTCAGGACGGTGGCGGACGCCGCGGCGAAGTGGTCCGCCATCCTGCGCGCGAGCACCGGCCGCCAACCGGCGAGTTCCGGGCGGGAGTCGATGAAGGCGAAGACGCGGTCGTACTGGGGGAAGACGTCGAAGTGGCGGCCGGGCGCGGCGGCCGGGGCGCGGCGCAGGCGGTGGTGCACGCAGACCCGCTCCAGGGTGCTGAGCGAACCCGCCGCGAGGAGCGCCGCGTACGTCCAGGAGGTGTCCGTGCGCAGGCCGGGCGCGAAGGCGAGCCCCTCGCGTTCGACGAACTCGCGCTTGTACGCCTTGTTCCAGGCCGGCGTCGGCTGCTTCAACAGGGCGGGCCGGTCGGCCAGTTGGAAGGACGCGGGGCCGGACTCGGTCAGGTGCGGCGGAACCGGAAGGTGCTCGGTCTCGCCCGACCAGTGGGTGCGGGCCTGGCCGAAGACCAGGACGTCGGGATCGCCGGAGGCCTTGAGCCGGTCGGCGATGTCGCGCAGGGCGTGCGGGGCGAGGGTGTCGTCGCCGTCGAGGAACAGCAGGTAGTCACCGGTGGCGCGGGCGAGTCCGGCATTGCGCGCGGGGCCGGGGCCCTGGCCCGGGTCGGCCGGGTCGGCGGGGAGGTGCACGGCGGTGACCCGGGGGTCGCGGGCGGCGAACTCGTCGATGATCTCGCCGCAGGAGTCGGGGGAGCCCGCGTCGACCGCGATCACTTCCAGTTCGGACGCGGGGCTCCCGTCGCTCTCGTACGTCTGACTCAGTACCGATTCCAGACAGGCGTGGAGATACGCCTGGAGCTTGTACGCGGGCACGACGACGCTGAACCGGGGCAACGGACATCCTGGGGGCGTGAGAGGACACGGGCAGATGGCCCGTGAACGTCCGATGGAGTGACCGGGTTACGCCGTCGGTGCCGTCCGGGGTAGTCGCGGGAACGCGTGCTTGACGTGGCGTCATTCCAGCGGGGTGCTTGATCGAACGATCGGGTGAGCGGTCGGCCGGTCGGCTCGGTCGATCGCGCGATCAAGCGGTCGGGATTCGGTCGCCGGGCGGTTACTTGACCGCTCCCGCCATCACCCCGGAGACGAACTGCCGTTGGAAGGCGAAGAAGACGGCGAGCGGGATGACCATCGAGACGAAGGCGCCCGGTGCCAGGACGTCGATGTTGTTGCCGAACTGGCGGACCTGCTGCTGCAGGGCCACCGTGATCGGCGGGTGCTTGGAGTCGGCGAAGATCAGCGCGACCAGCATGTCGTTCCAGACCCACAGGAACTGGAATATGCCGAGCGAGGCGATCGCCGGGCCGCCGAGCGGCATCACCACCCGGGTGAAGAGCCGGATCTCGCCCGCCCCGTCGAGCCGGGCCGCTTCGAGCAGCTCCCTCGGGATCTCCGCGAAGAAGTTGCGCAGCAGGAAGATCGCGAAGGGCAGCCCGAAGGCGACATGGAAGACGATCACGCCGAACGTCGTCTCGAAGATCCCGATCTGCCCGAAGAGCTTGGCGACCGGTACGAGGGCGACCTGCACCGGCACGACGAGCAGGCTCACCACGACCATGAACCACCAGTCGCGCCCCGGGAAGTCCATCCAGGCGAAGGCGTACCCGGCGAACGAGCCGATGACGACGACCAGGACGGTGGCCGGGACGGTGATCAGGACGGTCGAGAGGAGGGAGTTGGTGATCGTGCTGTTGTCGAGCAGGTTCGCGTAGTTGTGGAAGGTGAGCCGGGACGGGTCGGTGAAGGTCTTCCACCAGCCCGTCGAGGCGATGTCGGCCGGGCCGCGCAGCGAGGAGAGCAGCAGCCCGACAGTCGGCATCAGCCAGAAGAGCCCGACCAGGATCAGGAACACGCGCAGCGCCCCGCCGCCCGCGCGCGCCGCGATCCGCGCGGGCAGCGACTGCCTGGCCTTGACGATCCCGTCGACAGCGGTCACCGCTTCGCCTCCCTGCGCATGCGCCGGATGTTGCTGTGCTGTCCCGGGGGCCGACCCCCGGACCCCCGGCCGGAGGCGGTCGCGGCGCCCGGCGTGCTCATCGCTTCGCCTCCCGTCGCATGCGACGGATGTTGAAGAGCATCACCGGGATCACAAGGAGCAGCAGCAGTACGGCGATTGCGCTGCCGATGCCCAGGTCCGCCTCGGTGCCGAAGGAGGAGCGGTAGAGCTGGAGGGCGAGGACGTTCGCGTCGGCCTGGCTGGAGCCCGGCGCGATGATGAAGACCAGGTCGAAGATCTTCAGGACGTTGATCATCAGGGTGACGAGGACCACCGCGAGCACCGGCGCAAGGAGCGGGACGGTCACCCGGCGGAACACCTGCCATTCGTTCGCGCCGTCCACCCGCGCCGCTTCGAGCAGCTCGCGCGGCAGCCCCGCGAGCCCGGCCGCGATGAGCACCATCGCGAACCCCGCCCACATCCAGATGTACGAGCCGATGATGGCCGGGGTGACCAGCGTCGGGCCGAGCCATTGGACGCCGTTGTACGGCTCGTGGAAGTTGCTTTCGGGGAGCCGGAGTTGAGCCCCGTCGGCCTTGGCCGGAAGGGAGAAGGTGCCGTCCGCGCCGGCGGTGGCGGAGGCGACGACCTTGTTGTCCTTGACGGCCTCGATCTTCATGCCCTTGAGGCCGAGCTCCTTGGGGTCGATGACGCCCGGGTGGCCGCCGCCGCCCTTGGTGAAGTCGAGCCAGACCGTGCCGGTGACCTTGCCCGGGTCGCTCTTGGCGGCCTTGGCGGGCCCGGCCGAGGTCGGCATCTTGTCGGCGGCGACCCCGACGAGGGGGAGCAGGACGGGCTGCCCCGCGTGCACGGTGTCCTTGGTGACGAACGTCCCGCCGCCCCCGTCCTTCAGCGGCGCGGTGGGCAGCGGATGCGCCTTCGGATATCCGGCCGACTCGGCGAACGTGTCGTGCACGCCCACCCACACGGCGTTGGCCACCCCGCGCGCCGGGTCCTGCTCGTACACCAGGCGGAAGATGATGCCCGCGGCGAGCATGGAGATCGCCATCGGCATGAAGACGATGAGCTTGAACGCCGTTCCCCAGCGCACCCGTTCGGTCAGTACGGCGAAGATCAGGCCGAGGGCGGTGGCGACGGTCGGGGCGCAGATCACCCAGATCGCGTTGTTCTTCACCGCGGTCCGGATGGTGTGGTCGGTGAACAGCGTCTTGTAGTTGTCGAGTCCGGCGAACGAATGGCCGCTCTGATCGAAGAACGATCGATAGATCGAGAACCCGATCGGATAGACGACGAGCGCACCGAGCAGTACGAGCGCGGGCAGCAGGAACGCTGCCGCGATCCACTTGCGGGTGCCGGTCACGCTCTTGACGTTCCTGGGCGCGGGAGGCGTGGCGGGAGACGGGGAGCCTCCCGCCGTGGCGGTCGTCATCGCCGGGTCAGTTCTTGAACGCCGCGGCCGCGTCGGCCTCCAGCCTGGACTGGGTGCCCGCGATGTCGGCCGGGTTCTTCAGGAAGTCCTGGAGATCCTTCCACTCGCCCTTGCCGGGGGTGCCGCCGAAGGACTGCGGAGCCTGGTCCGACATGTCGAAGCGCACATTGTCACCGGCCGCGATCAGCGACTTGGCGATATTGCGCTGCACGTCATTGGGGTACGCGCCGAAGTCCAGGGCCTTGTTGGGCGAGACGAAGCCGCCCGCCGAGGCCCAGATCCTGGCGGCGTCGGCGGAGGCCAGCCAGGTGAGCAGCGCCTGGGCGCCCTTGGTGTCCTTCAGCGCCACCGCGGCGTCGCCGCCGATCACCGTGGGCGACTTGGCGCCGACCGCGGGGAAGGGGAACACCTTGGCGTCGGTGCCGATCTTCGCCGAGGTCTGGGCGATGTTGACGGCGGCGAAGTCGCCCTCGAAGACCATCCCCGCCTTGGGCTGGTCGCCACCGGTGAAGGTCTGGGTGACGGAGGCGGGGAACTCGGTCTGGAGCGCGCCGTCGGTGCCGCCCGCGATGAGGTTCGGCTTCCCGAAGAGCTGGGCGATGGTGGTCAGCGCGTCCTTGACGGACGGGTCGGTCCACTTGATCGCGTGCTTGGCCAGCTGGTCGTACTTCTCCGGACCGGCCTGGGACAGATAGACGTTCTCGAACCAGTCCGTCAGGGTCCAGCCGTCCGCGCCGCCGATGGACACGGGCGTCACCCCGGAGGCGGAGATGGTGTCGGCGGTGGCGAGGAAGGCCTTCCACGTGGTGGGCTCACTGGCGCCCGCGTTCTGGAAGACCTTGGTGTTGTACCAGATCAGGGACTTGTTGGCGGCCTTGAAGTAGACGCCGTACTGCGTGCCGTTGACCGCGCCCAGGTCCTTCCACGCCTTGGAGTAGTTCGCGTCGAGCTGAGCCTTCACCTCGGCTCCGGCCGGCTTGGCCCACTTCTTCTCCACGGCCTGCTGGATCGCGCCGACCTGGGGGAGCATCGCCACATCGGGCGGACTGCCACCGGCGATCTTCGTGCCGAGGAAGTTGACGATGGGGTCCTGGGCGGGCACGAAGGTGACGGTGGCGCCGGTCCGCGACTCGAACTCCTTGAGCACCTTGACGAAGTTGGCCTGCTCGGGCCCGGTCCACACGGCGGCGACCTCGATCTTCTCCCCATTGAGCTTGGGAAGCTGCACCCCGCCGCCGGAGGAGGCGGAGGTGGAAGCGCTGGCGGTAGGGGTGCTCTTCTTCCCCCCGTCGCCGCACCCGGCCGCGCCGAGCGCGAGACCGCCGATGGCCAGGGCCGAAATGAGGGTGCGACCTGTTGTGGTGGTGCGCGTTGTACGAGTGCTGCGCATGCGTGCCCCGTCTCTCCCGTGCGCGTACGAACCGCCGCGCCCGGTGACGCAGGCGCCGCCGCTCTCGTCCCGTGCGACAGTCCTACGCCGGGTGCGGGGGCGCCGCAATACCGCGTTGGCGGTCAGGTTGGTGATCGTGATGGGCTTGTGACGTTGGGTCAAGCGGGCCGATCCCACCGGCCCGCGCGTAACGCGGGGTCGAACCCCGCGGGGTCTGGGGCTGAGCCGTTCAACTCCGGGTCACGGGCGGGCGAGTGGGCGGCCCCCTGGCCCCGGGAGCCACCCCGCACGTCCCGAACCCTCACCCCAGCGGAGCCACCCGAACGGCGTTCACCAACGACGCGGCCCGGTCGAGCGCGCTGGCGAGGAGGGCCAAGTCGGTGGGGCCGTTGCCCAGTTCGCGTACGGGGCGGCGGGCCGGAGGGTCGCCCATGCGCTCCCACTCAAGCACCACCACCGTCGGCCGCAGCGTGGCGGTACGCGGTATGCGCCCCGTGACCCGCCCGCCCTGGAACGGCACGGACTGCCCGTCCGCCTGGTGCAGCCGCCCCCGCCCGGGGGACGGCTCGTCCGGCGACGGTGAGGCCGGCGGCGGGTCGAGCACGACCCGGTGCCGGGCGCCCCGCGCCAGTTCGGTGTCGGCCGTGCGGTCGGGCCGGGCCGTGGTCGCCACCAGGTGCACCCCGAGCCGCTCGCCGTCGCGGGCCACCGCCTCCAGGGCCCGTACGACCGAACCCGCGGCCGGCCGCCCGGGGCTGCCCAGCGCGGGCGCGACCAGCGCGTCCAGGTCGTCGACGAGGACGACCAGGCGGGGCAGCGAGGGCCCCGCGTCGGTCTGGCTGCGCGACACCGGCCGCAGCCGCAGCGTGCTGCTGCCCGGAGTGTCGAGGTCGCCCCGGCTCTCCGCGGCGGACGGCTGCCGCTGCCCGACCAGCCGCCCGGCGATCTCCCGCTGCGTCTGCCACTCCGCGAACCCCACCCCGCCGAGGAATTCGGCCCGGCGCTTCAGCTCCGCCCCGAGGGCCTGCGCGAACTCCCGCATCCGTACCGGATCGGAGGCGATCAAGTGGGTTGATACATGCGGCAGTTCGGTGCAGGGGCGCAGTCCCTCCCCGCGTTCGCCGCCCGCGCCGTCGACCAGGATCAGGCCGAGCCGGTCCGGTCGCGCGCCCGCCGCGAGCGATGCGGCGACGGCGCGCAGCAGCTCCGTACGACCGCTGCCGACCGGTCCCTCCACGAGGAGGTGGGGGCCGTCGGACGCGAGGTCCACGCCGACCGGGCCGTGCGGCCCGGTGCCGAGCACCACCGCCCCGTCCGGCGCCGACTCCCAACGGGCCATCAGGGAGGCGGGAGTGGCCCGTGCGAGCCCCAACTCGTCCAGGAGCCGCGACGATTGGGGCAGTGAGGACGCCAGCCGTCCGGTGGCGGCGCCCGCTTCGCCGGTGCGCAGGGGGGCCAGCGCGCGGGCGAACCGTTCGGCCCAGGGGCGCGACACCGCGTCCACCGCGGCCACCGTGCCGTATCCCGCGGGCCGCCCGCCCGCGATGCGCAGCAGCCGCAGCGCCGTCGCCACATCGCCGCTGAGCAGCGCCACGGCCCCGCACTCGCGGAACGCCAGCGACGCCGCGCACGCCGTCTCGTACGTCGCCGCGAGGGGCGAGGAGGCGGACGCGGGCGGCGCCTCGGCCAGGCACAGCAGATGGATCCCGGCCGCCGCGCCCGCCGCCGCCAGCCGGGCGGTGGTCTCGCGCAGCGGCGCCGAGCCGGGGTCGCCGTCCACGACGACCACCGTGTACGGACCGGTGTGCCGGGCGGCCGCCTCGGCCACCGCCGTCTGGTCCGCCGAGGCCCAGCCGGGACCCAGTGGCCCCGCGTCGAGCCTTCGGACCAGCTCGGCGGTGCGCGCCGTCGCCTGGTCGCGGTCGTACGCCAGGAGCAGCCGGCAGTCCTGGCCGTGCGCGGGGCGGACCTGGGGCAGCCAGCCCAGCCAGTCCCACTCGGCGGTGCGCGCCTGGAGGCTGCGCGCCCGGTCCGTACTGATGAGGACGATCTCCAGCGTGGTCGGCGCGTGCAGCGCGGCGAGCTGGGCGATGGCCGCGCGGGCGAGCCCGGCCAGCCGCTCGCGCGGCCCCGCGAGCCCGAGCGAGCCGACCTCGCGCAGCCCCACCGTGACCGGCACGGCCGCCAGCTCGCCCCGGTCCGCGGTGCCGACCCGCACGGCGAGCGCCTCCGGGTGGCCCGGCTCCCGCTCCCACAGCCGGGGTCCGGGGCCGAGCGCCGTGAGCAGCAGCGCGGCCGGATCGGGCCAGCTCTCCGGCAGCGGCTCGGCCGCGGGCCGCTGCTGTTCGGCGGGCGCCTGCTCGGGCACCGTCTCGCCCCGGCCGCCGGTCAGCCGCCGGGCCCAGGCGCTTATCCCGCCGCGCCGACGGCCGCCGTCGGACAGGTCCGCGCGGGCGTGCTCGGTCTCGTCCGGACCCGGCAGCCGGCTCGCGGGCAGCCGGGTGCCGCGCGTCGGAGTGCCCTGGCGCCTGCTCTGCCGCGCCGGGTCCCGCTCGCCGTCCGGGCCGTCGTGTCCGTACGCCGAGGGCGCGCCCAGCGCGTCGAACCCGGGCCCGTACGACTCCTCGTGCGAGCGCGGCCCCGCCGGGTCCATGGACGTACCCGGAGAAGCCGGTGGCGTACCGAACGGGGACGGCGACGGTGATGTGCCGCCGAAAGGAGCCGGTGACGTACCGAAGGAGTAAGCCGTCTCGCCGGACGGGGGTCCCAACTGCGGTGCGGGAGAGCCCTGTTCACCGTGTCCGGCGGGTGACGCCGTTCTGGCCGGCGCCGGGGTCGGGGTGATGCGGAGGTGGCCCTCGCCGTCCGCTGTCGTCGGCAGGGACGGCTCCGCCTCGGGGCCGCCGGGGGAGAGCCGCAGGGCCGACTCGCCGATCCGCAGCAGCGCGCCCGGGGCGAGCCGGACCGGCCGGCTGCCGATCTCCGTGCCGTCGACCCGGGTGCCGTTGGTGGAGCCGAGGTCGGCGACGCTGACGCGGCCGTCCTCGCCGACCGTCACCGCGCAGTGCTGGCGGGAGACGTCCGGATCGTCCAGCGGGACGTCGGACTCGGTGGAGCGGCCGATCCCGACCCGGCCGCCGTGCAGCAGATGGACGCCGCCCGCGTCCGGACCCGCGACCACGTGCAGCCGGGCGGGGGCCGGGCCGTCGTGGGCCGGTTCGTCCGCGGCCGGGGTCGCGAGGGAGAGCACCGCTCCGTCGAGCAGCGGTGGCTCGCCGAGGATGCGGCGCTGTGCGTCGAGCCGTTCGCGGCCCGCGAACAGCACCACCGTCGCGCCCGAGACCTCCGCGCCGCAAGCGGCCGAGGCCAGGCCGGACGCGACGGCCGCGAGTGCCGTCCCCGCCGGGGCGGTGACGAGCACGTCGCAGGCGCGCGCCGCAGCGTGGCCGCTGCGCGGCGCGAGGACGGTCAGCCGGATCTGCATCGCCTCGGCGGTCCCTTCTGCGCGGGGGTGCCAAGAAGGGGAGCAGCGCTGTGATTCCCCCCACCCGGCACACATTTCGTGCTGAGGGCATCCTCGCACCTGCCACTGACAACACGCCCGTCGCCCACCTCGAATTGATCTTGATTGGTCGGCTGAGGGAGCAAAAGTGGACGGAAAAGTGGCTGGTTGCGACCGAGTGCGGCCTGAGCAGGGGATGTCGGGCACGGCCGTTCGGCAACCTTCCGTGCGAAGACAGCGTCTTGCCTGTGCAGCATGAGAAGACCGTGAACAACCTGGTGGCGCCGACCGTACGACCCGTCTGCGGCGTCGGGGGCGGCACTAGAGTGGGCCGGAAAACCCCCACAGCAAGTGAAGCGAGCAGCAGGGAGCGCATGACGTGCGGCCGGTAGGCAGCAAGTACCTGCTCGAGGAGCCGCTCGGACGCGGCGCCACGGGCACCGTCTGGCGAGCCCGCCAGCGCGAGACCGCGGGTTCCGAGGCATCCGTCGCGGGCCAGCCGGGCGAGACCGTCGCGATCAAGGTCCTGAAGGAAGAGCTCGCCAACGACGCGGACGTGGTGATGCGCTTCCTGCGCGAGCGCTCCGTCCTGCTGCGGCTGCGCCACGACAACATCGTGCGCACCCGCGACCTGGTCGTCGAGGGCGACATGCTCGCCCTGGTCATGGACCTGATCGACGGTCCCGACCTGCACCGCTACATCCGCGAGAACGGCCCGCTCACCCCGGTCGCCGCCGCCCTGCTCACCGCGCAGATCGCGGACGCGCTCGCCGCCAGCCACGCCGACGGCGTCGTCCACCGCGACCTGAAGCCCGCCAACGTCCTCCTGGACGAGCGCGACGGCGCGATGCACCCGATGCTCACCGACTTCGGTATCGCGCGCCTGGCGGACTCCCCGGGCCTGACCCGGACGCACGAGTTCGTGGGCACACCCGCCTATGTCGCGCCGGAGTCCGCCGAGGGCCGCCCGCAGACCTCCGCCGTCGACATCTACGGCGCCGGAATCCTGCTGTACGAGCTGGTCACCGGCCGTCCGCCGTTCGCGGGCGGCACCGCGCTCGAAGTCCTCCACCGCCATCTGAGCGAGGAGCCGCGCCGCCCCACCACCGTGCCGGGACCGCTGTGGACGGTCATCGAGCGCTGCCTCGGCAAGGACCCGGACCGGCGGCCGAGCGCGGAGAACCTGGCGCGCGGGCTGCGCGTGGTGGCCGCCGGCATCGGCGTCCACTCGACCGCCGCCCAGGTCGAGGCGGCGGACGGCGTGGGCGCCCTGCTCGCGCCCGACCCGGCGCCGGCCCCCGTGCCGGACGCTCCCGGCGCCGCCGACCCCACGCAGGTGCTGCCCAGTAACGCGGCCTCGTACGACCCGGCCGCGCGCACCTCGGTCATGCCGCACACGCCGGGCCGGCCCCCGCACGGCGGCGCCGCGGCCCCGACGACCGCCATGCCGCCCGTGCCGCCGGGCCAGCCCCCGCGCCCGGAGGAGCCGCACCCCTGGCAGTCCCAGCTCCAGGCGGCCCGCGACCGCAACGAGCAGACCCAGGTCGGCTTTCTGTCCCCCGAGCAGGACCCGCTGCGCCGCCGCCCGCACCGCCAGCAGCAGCCCCCGCAGGGCTACGGCCAGCAGAGCCAGCAGCCGTACGGCCAGCAGGCCCCGCAGGGCTACCAGCAGGGCCGGCCGCCCCAGCCGCCGCAGCGCCAGCAGTACGCCCCGCCGCCGCAGCCCTACCAGCACCAGCCTCAGCAGTACCCCGGTGCAAGCACCGGCTCCACTGGAGCGGCTGGCGCCGCGCGTTATCCTGCGCCTCCTCAGCGCCAGCAGTACGCGCCCCCGCAGCCCCCGCCGCAGCAGCCGCAGGCCCCGGCGCGCGAGCCCCGGGAGCCCCGCGAGCCGCGTCGGCGCAGCCCGAACCGGATGCGGATCCCGGGTCTTGGCTGTCTGAAGGGCTGCCTCTTCACGTTCCTGCTGCTCTTCGTCGCGGGCTGGCTGATCTGGGATCTGACGCCGCTCCAGGACTGGGTCGCGCAGGGCAAGGGCTACTGGCAGGCGATCGGTGACGGGATTTCGACGGTATCCGGCTGGATCAAGAGCATCAGCGGCTCCGGAAAGTAGTGCGTACCGGCCTGTGAACGGCCTGGCACCGGCCTGTGAACCGCCTGGCCGGGACGCGACTTCGTGGATTTGTCGACTTCCAGAGGGTGATTTCGGCGCCAGAAGTGAAGGTTGGCGTCCCGGCCGCGTAGCCTCAGCGTGCACAGCCAGCCGCTGAGGGAGCAGTCTTGGCACGGAATATCGGCAGCCGGTACACCGCCCACCAGATCCTGGGCCGCGGCAGCGCCGGCACGGTGTGGCTCGGCGACGGCCCCGAGGGCCCCGTCGCCATCAAGCTGCTGCGCGAGGATCTGGCCGCTGACCAGGAGCTGGTCGGCCGCTTCGTCCAGGAGCGCACCGCCCTGCTCGGCCTCGACCACCCCAACGTGGTGGGCGTGCGCGACCTGGTGGTGGACGGCAACGACCTCGCCCTGGTCATGGACCTGATCCGCGGCACCGACGTCCGCACCCGCCTGGACCGCGAACGCCGGCTCGCCCCCGAGGCGGCCGTCGCCATCGCGGCGGACGTCGCCGACGGCCTCGCCGCGGCCCACGCGGCGGGTGTCGTCCACCGGGACGTCAAGCCGGAGAACATCCTCCTGGACATGCAGGGCCCGCTCGGTCCCGGCGGCGCCCACCCCGCCCTGCTCACCGACTTCGGCGTCGCGAAGCTCATCGACACCCCGCGCCGGACCAAGGCGACGCGGATCATCGGCACCCCGGACTATCTGGCGCCGGAGATCGTCGAGGGCCTCCCGCCGCGCGCGGCGGTCGACATCTACGCCCTCGCGACGGTGCTGTACGAACTGCTCGCGGGCTTCACGCCGTTCGGCGGCGGCCACCCCGGCGCCGTCCTGCGCCGCCACGTGACCGAGACCGTGGTCCCGCTCCCCGGCATCCCGGACGAGCTGTGGCAGCTGATCGTCCAGTGCCTGGCCAAGGCCCCGGCCTCCCGCCTGCGCGCCTCGGAACTCTCGGTCCGGCTGCGCGAACTGCTCCCCCTGGTCGCCGGCATGCCCCCGCTCGACGTGGACGAGCCGGACGCGGACGAGGCCGAGGACGAGGAGGCGTACGAGGATCCGTACCCGACCACCCCCACCACCCCGCGCCGCGGCGCGGTCCCGCTGGTGCCCGGGGCGCCCCACGACTCCGCCAACCGCGACACCCACACCAGCATGCGCGTGCCCGCCCCCGACGAGCTGGCCGGCGGTCCGCTGGGCACCGCTCGCGCCCCCCGCTCCTCGGGCGCCCCGCGTCCCGGCTCGGCCCGCCACCGCGCCGACCAGGTCCGCAAGCGCCGCCTGGTCCTGACGTCGGCGGCGGTCGTCCTCGCGGCGGCCGTCGGCGTGGGCGGCTGGCTCGCCCTGAGTGACGATTCGGGCAAACAGCACCCGCCGCAGGACACCAAGAACTCCGCGCCCGTCGTCCCCTAGGGGGTGCCGACCGGACGGCCCGGGGAACGCCGGAGCGCGCAGCCGTTACGCTGGACCCGTGGCAGTCGTCGATGTATCCGAAGAGCTGAAGTCCCTCTCCTCGACCATGGGGTCGATCGAGGCCGTCCTGGACCTCGACAAGATGCGGGCGGACATCGCCGTGCTTGAGGAGCAGGCGGCCGCCCCGTCCCTGTGGGACGACCCGGAGGCGGCACAGAAGATCACCAGCAAGCTGTCGCACCTCCAGGCGGAGCTGCGCAAGACCGAGGCCCTGCGTGGCCGGATCGACGACCTCGGGGTGCTCTTCGAGCTCGCCGAGGAGATGGACGACCCGGACACCCGCACCGAGGCCGAGGCCGAGCTGGATTCCGTGCGCAAGGCGCTGGACGAGATGGAGGTCCGCACCCTCCTGTCCGGCGAGTACGACGCCCGTGAGGCGCTGGTCAACATCCGTGCCGAGGCCGGCGGCGTCGACGCCTCCGACTTCGCCGAGCGCCTCCAGCGCATGTACCTGCGCTGGGCCGAGCGGCACGGCTACAAGACCGAGGTTTACGAGACCTCGTACGCAGAAGAGGCCGGCATCAAGTCGACCACCTTCGTCGTCAACGCGCCCTACGCCTACGGCACGCTCTCGGTGGAGCAGGGCACGCACCGCCTGGTCCGCATCTCGCCCTTCGACAACCAGGGCCGCCGCCAGACGTCCTTCGCGGGCGTCGAGGTGCTGCCGGTGGTCGAGCAGTCCGACCACGTCGAGATCGACGAGTCCGAGCTGCGCATCGACGTGTACCGCGCGTCGGGTCCGGGCGGCCAGGGCGTCAACACCACGGACTCCGCGGTCCGCATCACCCACATCCCCACCGGCATCGTCGTCTCCTGCCAGAACGAGCGCTCGCAGATCCAGAACAAGGCGAGCGCGATGAACGTCCTCCAGGCCAAGCTCCTTGAGCGCCGCCGCCAGGAGGAGCAGGCGCTGATGGACTCCCTCAAGGGCGACGGCGGCAACTCCTGGGGCAACCAGATGCGTTCGTACGTCCTGCACCCGTACCAGATGGTCAAGGACCTCCGCACCGAGTTCGAGGTCGGCAACCCGCAGGCGGTCCTGGACGGCGAGATCGACGGCTTCCTGGAAGCGGGCATCCGCTGGCGCAAGCAGCAGGAGAAGTAGTCCCCGTACGCGGACGACGACGCCGGGCCCCCTCGTTCGGGGCCCGGCGTCGTCGCGTACCCGGCCTCAGCTCAGCGCGTCGAACACCGGCCCCGCGATGACCGCCCCCGCGACGGCCCCCACCACGGTCTGCGCGGGCGTGTGGTCCCGCAGCACCACCCGGGACCAGCCGACCAGGACGACGAGCGGCCACAGCGCGCACGCCCACGGCCCGTAGGCGAGGATCAGCATGGTGACGGCCCCGGACGAGACCGCCGTATGGAAGGAGATCTTCCAGAAGGCCGTGACGCCGAGGAACACCACCAGGCAGACCAGCATCGCGACGACGAGCGCGAGGACCTCGCGGGGTGCGTCGAAGACCCGCATCAGGGTCAGCCCGGTCGCGACCGAGAGCATGATGCCGGGGATGACGATCAGCCGGTCCTGACGGCGCCGGACATGACGGTCGCCCCAGTACCCGCGGCGCTCGCCCCAGGTGATCCACAGGATGGGTATGACGGCCGAGAACACCCCGGCGCACAGGCCCCAGGCGACCCCGCCGACGCGGCCGGCGTGCCAGCCGATGAGCAGGGTGACGGCGAGGATCCAGTTCTTGGGTTCCAGCGCGTCGGTGACGCGTGCGGCCCAGCCGCCGGCGTCTCGCTGCTCGGTGTCGGCTGCTGTGCTGGTCATGTGTGTCCCCGGTGGTGGTGCGGTGCGCGGTGGGGCCAGAGTATGCGGTGGCGCCGAATTCGCTGGCGCAAGCGGGGACATGGGCGACTCGGCGCTTTGTCGACATCGGAACTCGCCTGCGGGAGGGGCCAGTTCCGGTCTTCTGTCACAGTCGTATTCCCGTACGCCAGGCAAGTTGGGCGATTTCGGGCATCGCGTACGCAACGACCTTGACGCCATCTTTAAAACTGGCAAAGCTAACGCGCGGCATGCGTAATTCTGGGGCGCGTGTGACAGGGGAGGGGCCCTATTGCTCCCCCGGCGTTGCCGCCCCGGGCGCTGCTCCATGACGAGACAGCTACTGGGGGTAGCAAGCAGATGACCAAGAACACGCGGGTCCGCGTCGCTCGGATAGCAGCCGGTGCGGTGATTGCCGCCGGCGCGTCCCTGACCGCCGCGGGGGCGGCCCAGGCCGTCGGTGGCGAGTCCGTGAGCGGTGGGACCAGCACCAAGGCGGCCGTCGGCTCGCCCTGCGACAACCCCACCTCCCCGATCTGCACCACCACGGGCGGTTCGGGCTCGACCGGTTCCACGTCCTCCGGCACCACGGGTGACACCACCTCTGGTTCGACGGGCTCGACCGGTTCCACGTCCACCGGCTCGACCGGTGACACCACGTCCGGTTCGACGGGTTCCACGAGCTCGACCGGGTCCACGACCTCCGGTTCGACGGGCTCCACCGGCTCGACCGGTTCCACCACGTCCGGTTCGACCGGTTCCACGAGCTCGACGGGTTCGACGACCTCCGGTTCGACGGGTTCGACCGGCTCGACCGGTTCCACCACGTCCGGTTCGACCGGTTCGACCAGCTCGACGGGTTCGACGACCTCTGGTTCGACGGGTTCCACGAGCTCGACCGGGTCCACGACCTCGGGTTCGACCGGCTCGACCAGCTCGTCCGGTTCCACCACCTCGGGCTCCACGGGCTCGACCGGCAGCACCGGGTCCACGGGCAGCACGGGCTCGACCGGTTCCACCGGTTCCACGGGCTCGACCGGCAGCACCGGCTCCACCGGTTCGACGGGCGGCACCGGCTCGACCGGCAGCACGGGCTCGACGGGCACCACCGGGTCCACCGGCACCACTGGCAACACCGGCACCAACCCCGACACCCTCGGGTCGCAGCCGGTCGAGCAGGGCAAGCCCAAGGAGCAGCTGGCCGCCACCGGTGCGGGCGGGACCACCTTCCTGCTCATCGGCGCCGCGACCATGATCGCGGGTGGCGTCGGCTTCCGCCTCATGCCGCGTCTCGTCAGCGGCCGTAACGTCGCGTAAGCAGTAAGCGGCAGACAGTACGCAAGAGGGCCCCGGGCGCTGGATGGCACCCGGGGCCCTCTTGCGTGTACGGACCGCAGTCCAGGTGGCCTAGTGGGCCAGCAGGGCCAGCGCTCCCAGCAGCACGATCAGCAGGGTCAGCAGCGCCGCCGGGCTCAGGGACGCCCACGGATTGCTCTCCTGCTGCAGACGCTCCCGGTTCGCCCGGCACACGCGGCAGCGGCCCTCGCTCACAGGCGCCGCGCAGTTGGCGCACACCAGTCGGTCATAGGTCATGCGCTCTCCTCCTCCCGCGCGGCGGAGCCGGCGCATACAGCCATCAACCCGCTATCTCTCCGCTCAACGCTCAGGGAAACGCAACCGTTCCCCCTACCACTGTGCCAGCTCCCGCGCGTTTCGGCGCGCGCCGCCTGATTCATCCCGGTCCTGCACCCGCAACCCAAGGGACATAAGGGGCATCCTTGGACGTGGCCTGCGCGGCCTCGTCCGGTTCGCGTAAGGTCACGCACACCTATACTCCCGGCCGACCCGTGGTGCACCCGTGATCCGATTCGACAATGTCTCCAAGACCTATCCCAAGCAGAACCGACCAGCCCTGCGGGAAGTCTCCCTCGACATCGAGAAGGGGGAGTTCGTCTTCCTTGTCGGCTCGTCCGGTTCCGGGAAGTCGACCTTTCTGAGGCTCGTCCTGCGTGAGGAGCGCGCCAGCCACGGGCAGGTGCATGTGCTCGGCAAGGACCTGGCCCGGCTCTCCAACTGGAAGGTGCCGCACATGCGGCGCCAACTCGGCACGGTCTTCCAGGACTTCCGGCTGCTCCCCAACAAGACCGTCGCGGAGAACGTCGCGTTCGCCCAGGAGGTCATCGGCAAGCCGCGCGGCGAGATCCGCAAGGCCGTTCCGCAGGTGCTCGACCTCGTCGGGCTCGGCGGCAAGGAGGACCGCAGGCCCGGTGAGCTGTCGGGTGGTGAGCAGCAGCGCGTGGCGATCGCGCGCGCCTTCGTCAACCGGCCCATGCTGCTCATCGCGGACGAGCCGACCGGCAACCTCGACCCGCAGACCTCCGTCGGCATCATGAAGCTGCTCGACCGGATCAACCGGACCGGTACCACCGTCATCATGGCGACCCACGACCAGAACATCGTCGACCAGATGCGCAAGCGCGTCATCGAGCTGGAGTCCGGCCGCCTCGTACGCGACCAGGCGCGCGGCGTCTACGGCTACCAGCACTGAGCGCCGTAGAGCACTCGTCGAGCACTGAAAGGCTGAAATCGTCGCCATGCGCGCTCAGTTCGTTCTCTCGGAGATCGGGGTCGGTCTCCGCCGCAACCTGACCATGACGATCGCCGTCGTCGTCTCGGTCGCCCTGTCCCTCGCCCTGTTCGGCGGGACGCTGCTGATGCGGGACCAGGTCAACAGCATGAAGGACTACTGGTACGACAAGGTCAACGTCTCCCTCTTCCTCTGCAACAAGGCGGACGCCGAGAGCGTCACCCGGTGCGCCAAGGGCGCCGTGACGGCCCAGCAGAAGAAGGACATCGAGGCCGACCTCAAGAAGCTCGACATCGTCCAGAGCGTGGTGTACGAGTCGCAGGACGAGGCGTACAAGCACTACAAGGACCAGTACGGCAGCACCCCGATGGCCAGTTCCATCACCCCCGACCAGATGCCGGAGTCGTTCCGGGTCAAGCTGAAGGACCCGCAGAAGTACAAGGTGGTCGCGACCGCCTTCGCGGGCCGGGACGGCATCGAGTCGGTGCAGGACCAGCGCGGCACCCTGGACACCCTCTTCAAGATCCTCAACGGCATGAACGCGGCGGCCCTCGCGGTCATGACGATCATGCTGATCGTCGCCGTGATGCTGATCGTGAACACGGTCCGGGTCTCCGCGTTCAGCCGTCGCCGCGAGACCGGCATCATGCGCCTGGTGGGTGCGTCCAGCTTCTACATCCAGGCGCCGTTCATCATGGAGGCCGCGTTCGCCGGACTGCTCGGCGGCATCGGGGCGGCCGGACTCCTCGTCATGGCGCGCTACTTCATAATCGATCACGGCATGTCGCTGGCGCAGAACCTGAGTCTGATCAAGTTCATCGGCTGGAACGCCGTGCTGGCGAAGCTCCCGCTGGTGCTCGCCTCCAGCGTCCTGATGCCCGCCGTGGCGGCCTTCCTGGCGCTCCGCAAGTACCTCAAGGTCTGACCCCGCGTGTGACACACGCCCCGGGCGCCGTAGGAGCAACACCCCCTACGGCGCCCGACGTTTGTCCTAGACTCGGCGCCATGTCGGGTCCGGACTTCTGTCCCAAGTCCCGCGGCGTGCGCCGCGGGACGGCTCTGGCCTTGGTCTTCGCGGGCGTCCTCGCGACGGCGGCCGCGGCCGACTGCCTGCCGCGCGCCGGGCGGACCCCCGCCGTGTTACCGGCCGCCGCGGCCGGTAACCCGCGCGCGGGGCACCCGGCACGCGACGTGGACCGCACCGCCGATGACGTGTCCGGGGCGGCCGCCCGCGCCGAGGCCGACGGCAAGTCCCCCGCCCGCGCCGCCGAGGAGGCCGTCGGCCGCAGCGGCGACCGCTGGGGCGCGGTGTACGACAAGGCGCAGTACGAGCAGTACGCGGCCGCCCTCGACGGCAGGTACACCGGCGTCGGGCTCTGGGTCGGGCGCCTGGGCGACGGGCGGATCGCGGTGACCGGGGTCCAGCCCGGCGGGCCCGCCGCCCGCGCCGGCATCGAAGCCGGCGACGTCCTGCGCTCCGTCGACGGATGGGCGGCCGCCGGGCAGCCCGTCACGGACGTGGTCGCCCGGCTGCGCGGTGACGCGGCCGGCAGCAAGGTCGTCGTCGCCCTGCAGCGCGGCACCCGCGGCTGGAGCCGCACACTGGACCGGGCGGTCCTGGACACCGAGGCCGTGGACGTCCAGAACCTCTCCGCCACGGCCGTGATGATCAAGGTGGCGGCCTTCACCAAGGGCTCCGGCGAGCGGGTACGGTCCGCGGTGCGCCGGGCCCCCAAGGACGCCGGGATCCTGCTCGACCTGCGCGGCAACAGCGGCGGCCTGGTCACCGAGGCCGTCACCGCCGCCTCCGCCTTCCTCGACGGCGGTCTCGTCGCCACGTACGACGTGCACGGCAAGCAGCGGGCGCTGTACGCGGACGACGACGAGTGCACGGCGAGACCCCTGGTCGTGCTGATCGACGGCGGCACCATGAGCGCGGCCGAACTGCTCACCGGCGCGCTGCAGGACCGCGGCAGAGCGGTCACCGTCGGTTCGCGCACCTTCGGCAAGGGGTCGGTCCAGATGCCCACCGGCCTTCCGGGCGGGTCGGTCGCCGAGCTGACCGTCGGCCACTACCGCACCCCCGCGGGCCACGGGCTCGACGGCAAGGGCATCACCCCCGACCTGCCGGTCACCGACCAGCCCCTCCAGCACGCCGAGACCGTGCTGAGCGGCCTGGGCGGTACGTCGTAAACCTGTTGCGCCATAGTGCGAAAATGGCCGCACTATGGTTAAGAACACGGGCAAGGACAAAGAGAAGGACAGCAAGCGCAAGCTGGTCGCGCAGAACAAGAAGGCACGGCACGACTACCTCATCATCGACACCTACGAGTGCGGTCTGGTGCTGACCGGCACCGAGGTGAAGTCGCTGCGCCAGGGCCGGGCCTCGCTGGTCGACGGGTTCGTGCAGATCGACGGCGGCGAGGCCTGGCTGCACAACGTGCACGTGCCGGAGTACGCCCAGGGCACCTGGACCAACCACAGCGCGCGGCGCAAGCGGAAGCTGCTGCTGCACCGGGCCGAGATCGACAAGCTGGAGTCGAAGTCGGGGGAGTCGGGTCACACGATCGTGCCCCTCGCGCTGTACTTCAAGGACGGCCGGGCCAAGATCGAGATCGCCCTGGCGAAGGGCAAGAAGGAGTACGACAAGCGGCAGACGCTGCGCGAGAAGCAGGACCGGCGCGAGACGGACCGGGCCATCTCGGCCGTCAAGCGGAAGGAGCGGGCGAGCCTGCGTCAGCACCGCGCGGAATAGGCTGGCACCCTCGGGCATCGGTCACGTACGATGGACCGTGCACCTCACAGAAGGTGTACGTTTTGAAAACACAACATGGGGATGATCGGTTTCGACAGCGGATGTCGAAGCAGGGGAAGCGTGTCGAGGAAGCGGCAATGATCTCGTAAACCATATGTCGCAAACAATAATCGCCAACACCAAGCGCGATTCCTTCGCCCTCGCTGCCTAAGTAGCGACTTGCGAAGTGTCAGCCCGGGGCTGTTCCCGACCCGGATCCTGGCATCAGCTAGGGAACTAAACTTCTAGACCCGGTCACGGGGCCCAGAAGGAAATCCAACAGTGACTGGGCCCGTCGGCGACTTGTTCGCGTGATTGCCGGGGCCGAGAAAATCGCAGCGAACTGCACACGGAGAAGCCCTGTTTTTGCACCGTTGGACGCGGGTTCGATTCCCGCCATCTCCACAATTCCCATGTGAGGCAGAGGCCCGGTCGCTTTCGAGCGACCGGGCCTCTGTCGTGCTCGGGGTCGTACTCAGGCGACCGGCCGGCCGGTCAGCATGCCGAGGAGCTGGTCCATCTCGTTGCGCCAGAGGCGGTGCACGTTCATGCGGGTCGGCTTCGGGCGGCCGGGCAGCTGGCAGCGGAACGAGCTCCACAGGGTGTTCCGCTTGACGTCGCCGATCATCCGCATCGCCTCGGCCGGCGGGATCGCGAAGACGATCTCCTGCGGGCGGTTGCTCATCCGGCTGGCCCGGTGGAGCAGCACGGCCTGCTGGGTCACGGTGATGAAGTAGTACGTCAGGAAGGCCTGGCCTATGACGCCGAACATGCTCATCAACCAGACGCTGGGGCCCGCTATCGCCTGGATCGTGACGATCGGGCGGTCCTGCGGATTGGCTTGCATGATCGCCTCGGCGACCTGCTGCTGGATGGTCGACTTCTTCATGGCCATGGGGACGGGCCTTTCCTGATACGCCGCGCACTCAAGCGGAGGGGGACGCCCCGCTTCTCATCGGGGCGGTGCAGCGTACCGCCCGTGTCCCCAGACACACACCACCAGGGCGAGCACCGCCGCGCAGACCGGGACGGAGTAGCCCAGCGCGGCGCCCGCTCGCTCGATCACCTGGCCGCCGGTCGCGGAACCGGCCGCGATGCCGCCCAGGATCGCGGTGACGGCCAGGGTCATGCCCTCGTTCAACTGCCCCTCGGGGGTGCGGCGCTGGACCAGTGTCATGCCGGTGACCATCGTGGGCGCGGTGGCGGCGCCCGCGCACAGCAGGGCGGCCGCGAGCACCGCGAGCGAGCCGGTGGTCCGCGCCGCGAGCAGCGGCAGGCACATCAGCGCCGCCATGGCCGCGACGCAGGCCACGAGCCGCCGGGGCAGGCTGCGTGCCGGGCGCACCGACCCGAACAGGAGCCCGGCGGCGCACGATCCGGCCGCCTGGAGGGCGAGCACCGGGCCCGCCGCCGAGGCGTGGCCGAGCCCGGCGGCGTACGCGAGCGTCACCACCTCCAGGGAGCCGAACACCGCGCCGGTGGCGAAGAAGACCGCGAGCAGCGGGGCGAACCCCCTTGTGCGGACAGGGGACTTGGCGGATGCCGTACGGGGAGCGGTGGGCGGTTCGGTCGTGCGCTGGGCGGTGAAGAGCAGCATGCCGGTCATCAGCAGGACCGCCCCGACCAGGGTTCCGGCCTCGGGGAAGAGGGCCGAGCAGAGGAACGCGGCGGCGACCGGGCCCAGCATGAAGCAGAGTTCGTCGGCGGCCTGCTCGAAGGAGTTGGCGGTGTGCAGGCCCGCCGGGTCCTCGCGCTGCAGATGGGCCCAGCGGGCGCGGGACATGCCGCCGGTGTTGGGGGTGGTGGCGGTCGCGGCGTACGCGGCGAACAGCGTCCAGTCGGGGGCGCCGAAGTGCACGCACAGCAGCAGCGCGAGCGAGCCGAGCACCGCAACCGTCGTGGCCGGTACGGCGATCCGGGCCTGGCCGTGCCGGTCCACGAGCCGGGCCGTCCACGGGGCGACCAGGGCGGTCGCGGCGAGTCCGGTGGCGGTGACCGCACCGGCCAGCGCGTACGAGCCGCGCGAACCCGCGATCATGATCACGGCGCTGACGCTGAACATGCCCATGGGGAGCCGGGCGATGAGGTTGCCGAGGGTGAAGGCGCGGGCGCCCGGGATGCGGAAGAGGCGTATGTACGGGTTCGGGCGGCGGGTGAGCGGGGTCGTTTGCGGCATGTCCCGATCCTTCGGGACCCGGGCGAAGGGGTCCAACACCTGATCAGCGCCCATTCACCCACTCTTGTTGTCAACGCCCGTGATGTTGTTGACTGCCGCGCGTGCCCCACGACATCGACCCCCGGCTGCTGCGCGCCTTCGCCGCGACCGCCGAGGAACTGCACTTCACCCGGGCCGCCGCCCGGCTGTTCGTCGCCCAGCAGGCGCTGAGCCGCGACATCCGGCGCCTGGAGCGGGAGTTGGGCGCCGAACTCTTCGTCCGCACCACCCGTGCCGTGTCCCTGACGGCGGACGGGGCGCGGCTGCTGCCGTACGCCCGCCGGGTGCTCTCCGCCCACGACGAACTCCGCGCCGCCTGGGCGGGCGCCGGGCCCGCGCGGCCGCTGCTCGTGGACGTCTCGGCGCCCGTCGGCACCGGTGCGCGGGTGCTCGCCGAGGCCCGCGAACAGGCCCCGGGCGTCGAGTTCGTGGCCCGGTTCATCAGCGGGCTCACGGGAGCCGCCGCCGAGATCCTGGCCGGCCGGCTCGACGTCTCCTTCGGCCGGGTGGCCGGGCTCGACCCGGCGCTGCTCGCCGGGCTCGGCCACCAGCCGGTGCGGTACGAGCGGATGGCGGTGCTGCTGCCCGAGGAGCACCGGCTCGCGGGTCTTGCCGAGGTGCCGCTGGACGCGCTGGCCGGCGAGACGCTGTACGTGGCGGCGGGCAATCCGGCCACCGCCGAGTGGACCGACCTCGCCGAGCGGCTGTTCGCGGGGCGCGGCATCCGGGCGGCCGCGCCGTTCCCGGAGATCGCGGGGGAGGAGGAGTTCGTCCGGGTGGTGCGCAAGCGGGGCTGGTCGGTGCTGGCCAGCACCGAGTTCATGGCGGTCCCGGGCATGGTCGTACGTCCGCTGACCGGGCCCGTACCGCTGGCGCCGGTCTCCCTGGTGTGGCGCCGGGGGCTGACCCATCCCGGAGTGACGGCGCTGCGGCGGGTCGCGGCCGGGGCCGCGGCGGAGCACGGCTGGCTGGAGCGACCGGCCGGAAGCTGGCTGCCGGAGGCCGACATGTCCCTGATGGTGGGCAATGCCCCGCATGTGGGGCGCTGGAGGTGAACTTCACGTGATACGTGGCCACATGTCTCAGGCTCGTGCGCTACATTCATCGCCCGGGTGCGGCGGGATGGTGGGGGCGCCCGGAACGGGTGAGGTTTCCCTGTTCCGGAGGCGGTGCCCCGAGAGTCGTGCGCGCTACCCGCGAAACACATTCAGGGAGTGCGTACGGAAATGGACAGTCGAATAACGGGTGGGCCGGGCGGACGGCTCAGTGACGCCCGGCCGGCGGACGAGCGCGCACCGCGCGACGCGACGATGCAACTCGGCGCCTTCGCGGTGGAGTTGACCAAGCCGGTGCCGGTCCAGCGGACCGCGGCCCCGGAGACCATCCGAACGGATACGGTCCCGAACATCCTGGCCGCCCAGCCCGGCGCGCCCGCCGCGCCGCTGCCGGTCGTCCCGGCCCAGCAGGGCGGCGACGGGCCGGTGTTCGTCGATGCCAGCGGGCGGCGCGGCAAGAAGGTCCGGTGGCTCGGCTGGATCTTCGGGCTCGCCTGCACCGGTTTCGCCGTCGCCCTCGTCGGCTCCCTGCTCGGCGACGGAGCTCGCGCCCCCGGCCTGACGCTGCCCGACGGCAGCAAGCCCGGCGCTGTGACGCCGTCGCCCAAGGCCCCCACCTCGAAGGCCCCGGAGCCGAAGGAGCCTCCGAAGGAGAGCGCCCCGCCGCACAGCGCGTCGAAGCCGCCCGCGCACAAGGCGTCCAAGCCGGCGCACTCGCCGAGCGGCAGCCCCAGCACACGGCACAGCCCGACGGGGAAGACCTCCCCGAGCGCCGGTTCCTCCCACAAGCCGTCCGCGCTGAAGGCATCCCCCTCAGCAGGCACGACCCGCATCTGACCACCGCTGTCCGAGCCTCCCCCCCCAGATCACGGCCCGGACACCGGCCCTGAGCACCAACCCCGTACGGCATTTCACGGCGTACCGGCCCCGAAGGCGTAACGACACCTCCCATGCGAACCACCCAGGCCAAGAAGCGGGCCCCGCGGCGCAAGCGGCTGCCCATGCGGTATCTGCTGCCGCTGCTGCTCCTCGGCGCACTCGTCGCCATGCTCATGCTGCGCGGCTATGTGCACAGTGAGATCTCCGCCGACCACCGCGTCCGCGACCCCGCACCCACCGACAAGGTGCCCGACAAGATCATCGACGGCGGGCCGGTCATCGACGCGCGCACCCCCGGAAAGCCGGTCAGCCTGCAGATACCGAAGCACAAGCTGGTCCTGACCTTCGACGACGGCCCGGACCCCACCTGGACGCCGAAGGTCCTGGACGAGCTGAAGAAGTACCACGCACACGCCGTCTTCTTCGTGACCGGAACCAACGCCTCGCGCTACCCGGACCTCATCAAGCGCATGGTCGCCGAGGGCCACGAGGTCGGTCTGCACACCTTCAACCACCCCGATCTGTCCTACCAGTCGAAGTCGCGGATCGACCGGGAGCTCGCGGAGAACCAGCTCGCGCTCGCGGGCGCCGCCGGTGTCCACAGCTCGCTGTTCCGGCCGCCGTACTCCTCCTTCGCCGACGCCATCGACAACGACACCTGGCCGGTCGTGCAGTACGTCGGCAGCCGCGGCTACATCGTGGCGCTCGACTCCACCGACAGCGAGGACTGGCAGCGGCCCGGGGTGAAGAAGATCATCCACAACGCCACCCCGGAGGACAACAAGGGCGCCATCGTCCTGATGCACGACTTCGGCGGCGACCGCTCGCAGACCGTGGCCGCGCTCGACAAGTTCCTGCCGGACATGCAGGAGTCGGGCTACACCTTCGTCAACCTCACCGACGCGCTGGGCGCCCCGAGCGCGCTGACCCCGGTCAGCGGCATGGACCTGTGGAAGGGCAGGGCGTTCGTCGGCGCCGTCCAGGTCGCCGAGCACACCACCGACGTCCTGGTCGTCGGCCTCGCCATCGTCGGCGTGCTGGTCTTCGCCCGCTTCGGCCTGATGCTGGTGCTCTCCTTCGTGCACGCCCGCAAGGTCCGCAAGCGCGACTTCCAGTGGGGCCCTCCGGTCACCGAACCGGTCTCGGTGCTGGTGCCCGCGTACAACGAACGCGAATGCATCGCCAATACCGTTCGTTCGCTCATGGCCAGCGATCATCCGATCGAAGTGATCGTCATCGACGACGGTTCGACCGACGGCACCGCCGACATCGTGGAGGCGCTCGGCCTGCCCAATGTGCGGGTGGTGCGGCAGGAGAACGCGGGCAAGCCCGCCGCCCTCAACAACGGGATCGCGCACGCCCGTTACGAGATCGTCGTGATGATGGACGGCGACACCGTCTTCGAGCCGACCACCGTGCGCGAACTCGTGCAGCCCTTCGGCAACCTGCGTGTCGGCGCCGTCGCCGGCAACGCCAAGGTCGGCAACCGGAATTCGCTCATCGGCGCCTGGCAGCACATCGAGTACGTGATGGGCTTCAACCTCGACCGCCGCATGTACGACCTGATGGGCATCATGCCCACCATCCCCGGCGCGATCGGCGCGTTCCGCCGCCAGGCCCTGGAGCGGGTCGGCGGCATGAGCGAGGACACCCTCGCCGAGGACACCGACATCACCATGGCGATCCACCGCGACGGCTGGCGCGTGGTCTACGCCGAGAACGCCCGCGCCTGGACCGAGGCCCCCGAGTCCGTCCAGCAGCTCTGGTCGCAGCGCTACCGCTGGTCGTACGGCACCATGCAGGCGATCTGGAAGCACCGCGGCGCCATCAAGGACCGGGGCCCCTCGGGCCGCTTCGGCCGCTTCGGCCTGCCGCTGGTGGCGCTGTTCATGGTGGTCGCCCCGATGCTCGCCCCGCTCATCGACATCTTCCTGCTGTACGGGATCGTCTTCGGCAAGACCCAGCAGACGATCCTGGCCTGGCTCGGCGTGCTCATGATCCAGGCGGTCTGTGCCGCCTACGCCTTCCGGCTCGACAAGGAACGCCTGACCCATCTGCTGTCGCTGCCGCTCCAGCAGGTCCTGTACCGGCAGTTGATGTACGTCGTGCTGCTCCAGTCCTGGATCACCGCGGTGACCGGCGGCCGGCTGCGCTGGCAGAAGCTGCGCCGCACCGGCGTGGTCGAGGCCCCCGGCGGCCCGACGACCCGCGGCGCCTAGGTGCCGGGCGGCGGCGGTCTCACCGCCGCCGCCCGGCACCCGTGAAGACAAGGTTGCACCCCGGTCACCGGGCGGCACGTGGCCGAAACCCCCCGTCCCTACGGTCGCTCCCACGAGACGCAAACCGACCGTGGAGGCATGATGGCTGGCCGTTGGATCGAGCGGTGGGAGCCGGAGGACGACACCTTCTGGCGGGAGACCGGCGAGCGGGTGGCCCGCCGCAACCTGTATCTGTCCGTGTTCTCCGAACACATCGGGTTCTCCATCTGGAGCCTGTGGTCGGTCATGGTGCTCTTCATGGGACCCGGGTACGGGGTGGACCCGGCGGGCAAGTTCTTCCTGATCTCGGTGGCGACCCTCGTCGGCGCCCTCGCCCGCATCCCGTACACCTTCGCCGTGGCCCGCTTCGGCGGCCGCAACTGGACCGTCATCAGCGCCCTGCTGCTGCTCGTGCCGGCCGTCGCCGCCTACCTCGCCATGCGGCCCGGCACCTCGTACACCACCTTCCTCCTGGTCGCCGCGCTCGCCGGGATCGGCGGCGGCAACTTCGCCTCCTCGATGACCAACATCAACGCCTTCTTCCCGCTCCGCAAGAAGGGCTGGGCGCTGGGGCTGAACGCGGGCGGCGGCAACATCGGCGTACCGGTGGTGCAGCTCGTCGGGCTGCTGGTCATCTCCACCGCGGGCGCCACCCACCCGCGCATCGTGCTCGCCGTCTACCTGCCGCTGATCGTGCTGGCCGCCCTCGCCGCCGCCCTGCGGATGGACAACCTGGCGCCGGTACGCAACGACACCGGCACCGCCAAGGAGGCGCTGCGGGACGCGCACACCTGGATCATGGCGCTGCTCTACGTCGGGACCTTCGGCTCCTTCATCGGCTACAGCTTCGCCTTCGGCCTGGTCCTGCAGACCCAGTTCGGGCGCACCCCGCTGCAGGCCGCCTCGCTCACCTTCGTCGGCCCGCTGCTCGGCTCCGTGATCCGGCCCCTCGGCGGCCGGCTCGCCGACCGGTACGGGGGCGCCCGCATCACGCTGTGGAACTTCGCCGCGATGGCCGCCGCCACCGGAGTGGTCCTGTACGCCTCCGTCCAGAAGTCGCTGCCCGTCTTCCTGACCGGGTTCATCGCCCTGTTCGTGCTCAGCGGGCTCGGCAACGGCTCCACGTACAAGATGATCCCCGGCATCTTCCAGGCCAAGGCGCTCGCGCGGGGGCTGGTGGGGGAGGCCGCCGCGGCCCACGGGCGGCGGCTCTCGGGGGCGGCCATGGGGCTCATCGGGGCGCTCGGCGCGCTCGGCGGGCTCGCCATCAACCTCGCCTTCCGGCAGTCCTTCCAGACCGCGGGCACCGGTACCACCGCCTTCGCGGCCTTCCTGGCCTGCTACGCGGTGTGCTCCACGGTCACCTGGGCGGTATACGTGCGCCGACCCGCCCGAACCGGTGCTTCCGCCGTGCCCGCGCCCGCCTACGCCGAGGTGTGATCCTGATCGCCGGGGTGTGACGTAACAGCAGGGAAACCGAGGTGAACCGCGTGCGTCACGCCCCCTTGGCAGGCTCGGTCGCCACCGCACCACCCCCTGGAGAGTCATGTCCGCAGGACCAGAAGTGGCCGGGCCGCACGGGCCGCTCGCCGGGTTCACCGTCGGCGTCACCGCCGCCCGCCGTGCCGAGGAGCTCGCCGCGCTGCTCACCCGCCGCGGGGCCGCCGTGCTGCACGCGCCCGCCCTGCGCATCGTGCCGCTCGCCGACGACAGTGAACTCCTGGGCGCCACCCGGGAGTTGATCGCCAGGGTGCCCGACACGGTGGTCGCCACCACCGCCATCGGGTTCCGCGGCTGGATCGAGGCGGCCGACGGGTGGGGGATCGGCGACGAACTGCTCAGGACGCTCAAGGGCGTCGAACTGCTCGCCCGCGGGCCCAAGGTCAAGGGGGCGGTCCGGGCCGCGGGGCTGACCGAGCAGTGGTCGCCGTCCTCGGAGTCGATGGCCGAGGTGCTCGACCGGCTGCTCGCCGAGGGCGTCGAGGGCCGGCGGATCGCGATCCAGCTGCACGGCGAACCCCTGCCGGGCTTCGTGGAGTCGCTGCGCGCGGGCGGCGCCGAGGTGGTGGGGGTGCCGGTGTACCGGTGGATGCCGCCGGAGGACATCGCGCCCCTCGACCGGCTCCTGGACGCGGCCGTCTCGCGCGGCCTGGAAGCGCTCACCTTCACCAGCGCCCCGGCCGCGGCCTCCCTGCTGTCCCGGGCCGAGGAGCGCGGCATGCTCGCCGAGCTGCTGTACGCGCTCCACCACGAGGTGCTGGCCGTCTGCGTCGGCCCGGTCACCGCGCTGCCGTTGCAGGCCCGCGGGGTGCCCACGCTCGCCCCCGAACGCTTCCGCCTCGGCCCGCTGGTCCAGCTGCTGTGCACCGAACTCCCGGCCCGTGCAAGGGTGTTGCCGCTGGCCGGCCACCGCGTCGAGATCCGCGGCCACGCCGCCCTGGTGGACGGCGCCCTGCGCCCCGTACCGCCGGCCGGAATGGCCCTGCTGCGGGCGCTGTCGCGGCGCCCCGGCTGGGTGGTGGCCCGCGCCGAACTGCTCCGCGCGCTACCCGGCTCGGGCACGGACGAACACGCCGTGGAGACCGCGATGGCCAGACTCCGTACGGCACTTGGCGCCCCCCGGATCGTCCAGACCGTGGTCAAACGCGGCTACCGCCTGGCCCTCGACCCGGCGGCCGACGCCAAGTACGCGGACGGCTGAGCGGGCCCCGGGCACGCCCGGAAGCGTCGGCGTTCTACCGTACGGGCATGATCACGTTCCGTCCCGCGGTCCTCGACGACGCCACCGCCCTCGCCGCGGCCCTGCTGCGCAACCGGGAGCACATGCGGCCCTGGGAGCCGCACCGGCCCGATGCCTTCTACACGCCCGCCGGGCAGGCGGAACGGCTCTCCGACGTGGGGGCGCACCGGATCGTGCTCGCCGACGGGGAGCGGATCGTCGGGCTCGCCACGCTGTCCGGGGTGGCGCTCGGGCCGTTGCGCAGCGCGAGTCTGGGGTACTGGATCGACGCCGAGCAGACCGGGCGCGGCCTGGCCACCCGGGCCGTCGAGGAGGCCTGCCGGGTGGCGCTGGACCAGCTCGGGCTGCACCGCGTCGAGGCGGGCACCGTGCTGCACAACGCCGCCTCCCAGCGTGTCCTGCACAAGGCCGGCTTCCAGGAGTACGGGCTCGCGCCGCGCTATCTGCACATCGACGGCGAGTGGCGCGACCACCGGCTCTTCCAGCGGATCCTGCACGACGGGCCGCCCGAGCGGTAACCGCCCGGTAGGAGGGGTTCCGGGGGCGGCCCCGGGCAGGCACTCTGGGGGGTGGCACTCAGTCTCACCGGTAACCCCCTAGGCGGTGACAGGCGCATGGTGCGGTTCGACTCCGGGCGGATCTGTCTGGATCTGCTGGCGACCGGGGCGTACGAGAGGGAACAGCTCGGCGGCACCGCACAGCTGGGCCAGTGGCTGCTCCGCGCCGGCCTGCTCCCGCGCGGCACCCCGCTCACCGGAATCGGCGGCGACTGGCCGCTCAGATTCGTCGAACTGCGGTGCTGCATCGGCCAGTTGGTCCACGCCGAGCTGGGCGGACCGGCCGACGGGGCGCCCGCCGCGCTGGAGCGGGTCAACGCGCTCGCCGCCGCCGCACCCCCGGGCGTACGTGCGATCCGGGGCGCGGACGGCGGACTCGTCCGCACCCTGAGCCGCGCCCCCGAATGCGGCGCGCTGCTCGCCGCCGTCGCCCGGGACGCCGTCGACCTGCTCACCGACCCCGAGGCCCGGGGCCGGCTGCGCCAGTGCGAGGGCGACAACTGCCGGCTGCTGTACGTGGACACCTCGCGCGGGCGCCGGCGCCGCTGGTGCTCCAGCGAGGTGTGCGGGAACCGGGAGCGGGTGGCCCGGCACCGGCGCCGCGTCGCCGCGCTCTGAGCGGCCCGGCGGGAAGAAGACCGGCCCCGCGCTGAGTGGATCGCGGCCACCGTCCGTATGGAGGGGTGAACCGGCTCGCAGCCGCGCGCCGGGATGGTCTCGACCTGGAGGTGCCGGTTGCGCAAGGATGCCGCCGTGGCCGATGACCGCCCGCTCGGGGCCCGGCACCGCTCCGTGCCCGACGAGGAGCTGATGCGGGCGCTGTACCGCGAACACGCGGGACCGCTGCTCGCGTACGTCATGCGCCTGGTCGCCGGTGACCGCCAGCGCGCCGAGGACGTCGTGCAGGAGACGCTCATCCGTGCCTGGAAGAACGCCGGTCAGCTCAACCGGGCCACCGGTTCGGTCCGCCCCTGGCTGGTGACGGTCGCGCGCCGCATCGTCATCGACGCCCACCGCAGCCGGCAGGCCCGGCCGCAGGAGGTCGATCCGTCGCCGCTGGAGGTCATGCCCGCGGAGGACGAGATCGACAAGGCGTTGTGGCTGATGACCCTCTCCGACGCGCTCGACGACCTGACCCCGGCCCACCGGGAGGCGCTGGTCGAGACGTACTTCAAGGGACGTACGGTCAATGAGGCGGCCGAGGCGCTGGGCGTACCCAGCGGGACCGTGCGGTCCCGGGTGTTCTACGCGCTGCGCTCCATGAAACTCGCACTGGAGGAACGGGGGGTGACGGCATGACGACCGGGGAATTCGCCGAAGGCTCACTGCACGAGGCGGTCGGCGCTTACGCGCTCGGCATCCTGGACGACGCCGAGTCCACCGCCTTCGAGGCCCACCTCGCCGGCTGCGAGCTGTGCGCCGCGGAACTCGACGCCCTCGCGGGCATGGAACCGATGCTGGCCACGCTGAAGGAGTTCCCGGGCCCCGCCGCCCAGCCCCTGCGGCCGGTGCCGCCGGGCATGGCCGAGGCCCTCATCGGCCAGGTCGCGGTCCAGCGCGCCAAGCGCCGGCGGCGCGGCGCGTACCTGCTGGCGGCCTCGGCCGCGCTGATCATCGGCGGTCCCGCGGTCGCGGTCGTGGTGACCTCCGCGGACACCGGCACCCACCAGAGCGCCGAGGCGCACCCGACCAGCCCCGCCGAGGACGCCTTCTTCAACCACATGACCCAGAAGGTCTCGGCCACCGACCCGGCGACCCAGGTCACCGCGACCGTCGGCACCGAGTCCAAGGGCTGGGGCACCCATACCGTCCTGGAGCTGAAGAACGTCAAGGGCCCGCTGAAGTGCAGCCTGATCGCGGTGGGCAAGAACGGCGAGCAGGAGACCGTGACCTCCTGGGCGGTGCCCGCCTGGGGTTACGGGATCAAGGACAGCCCGCACGCGTCGGCGCAGTACCCGCTGTACGTGCACGGCGGCACCGCCCTGAACCGCGACCAGATCGACCACTTCGAGGTGCGTACGTTCGACGGGAAGGCCCTCGTGGACGTCCCGGCGTGAGCCCCGCCCCGCCCCGCGCGTCCCGACATGCGGTCAGGTGCCGGATTGTGGCCTGACAGAGGGTCCCCCGTCGCGTACGGTTGACGGCTGCCCAATGCACGTCAGAAGGGGGCCTCGGTGGCCGCGCAGGATGCCGCTGTCGATTCCGCTGCCGGTACGTCGAAATCCGCTGTGGATTCGGTCCGGGAACGCGAAATCGCTGGGGAACAGGTACATCTCGACCAGGTGTACCGCCGCCTGGAGGAGAAGATCCACGAGGCGGAGTTCCTGATGAACGACGCCGCCAAGCGCGGTCAGGTCGGCACGCCCGGCGCGCTCGCCGAACGCGACGCCCAGGTCTTCCGGGCGGGGGTCCATCTCAACCGGCTCAACAACGAGTTCGAGGACTTCCTCTTCGGCCGGATCGACCTGCTGCTCGGCAAGGACGGCAAGAAGGGCCCGGACGGCGCGTACACCTCGGTCGACCCGGCCGAGGACGCCGTGCGCGCCGACAACACGGCCGACATCGCGGAGACGCTCCACATCGGCCGGATCGGCGTCCTGGACGCCGACTACACGCCGCTGGTGATCGACTGGCGGGCGCCGGCCGCGGCGCCCTTCTACCGCTCGACGCCGGTCGACCCCGGCCGGGTCGTGCGCCGCCGGGTGATCCGCTCCAAGGGCCGCAAGGTCCTCGGCGTCGAGGACGACCTGATGCGCCCGGAGCTGACGGCGACCCTGGACGGCGCCGAGCTGCCCGTCATCGGCGACGGCGCCCTGATGGCCGCGCTCGGCCAGGCCCGCAGCCACACCATGCGGGACATCGTCGCCTCCATCCAGGCCGAGCAGGACCTGGTGATCCGCGCGCCGGCCGCCTCCGTGACGTACGTGGAGGGCGGACCCGGCACCGGCAAGACCGCCGTCGCGCTGCACCGCGCGGCCTACCTGCTCTACCAGGACCGCCGCCGCTACGCGGGCGGCATCCTGATCGTCTCGCCGACCCCGCTGCTCGTCGCGTACACCGAGGGCGTGCTGCCCTCGCTCGGCGAGGAGGGCCAGGTCGCGATCCGGGCCGTCGGCAACCTCGTGGACGGCGCGGAGGCCACCGAGTACGACGATCCCGCGGTCGCCCGCATCAAGGGCTCCTCGCGGATGCTCCACGTGCTGCGCAGGGCCGCCAGGGGCGCTCTCGAAGGGCCGGGGGAGCACGGCGGGCGCTCCAGGCGGCGCGGCGGCCGCCAGCTCGCCCTCGGCGAGGAGGCGCCCGCGCCCCAGCCCGGCCAGCGGCTGCGGGTCGTCGCGTTCGGCGCCCGCGTCGAGCTGGAGGCCGACGAGCTGCGGCGGATCCGCCAGACCGTGCTGGGCGGCACCGCCCCCGTCAACCTGCTGCGCCCGCGCGCCCGCAGGCTGCTGCTCGACGCGCTGTGGTCGAAGTCGGGCGCGGCCGGGCGGCACACCGATCCGGAGCTCGCCGCCGAACTGCGCTCCTCCTTCGACGACGACATCGCCTCCGAGGACAGCTTCATCGCCTTCCTCGACGCGTGGTGGCCGGAGCTCACGCCGCGCGGGGTGCTCGCCGCGATGGCCGACGAGCGGCGCCTTTCCCGCTGGGCCCGCCGGATCCTCAACCAGGGCGAGGTGCGCCGCCTCGCCCGCTCCCTGGCGCGCGTCGCCGACGGCGCCTTCTCGGTGCACGACGTGGCGCTCCTGGACGAGCTGGAGACGCTGCTGGGCACCCCGGCCCGGCCGCGCAAGAAGCGCGAGTACGACCCGCTGGACGCGCTCACCGGCCTGGAGGAGCTGATGCCGCAGCGCGAGGAGACCCAGCGCGAGCGCGCGGAGCGGCTCGCCCAGGAGCGCACCGAGTACGCGCACGTCATCGTCGACGAGGCGCAGGACCTCACGCCCATGCAGTGGCGGATGGTCGGCCGCCGCGGCCGCACCGCCACCTGGACGGTGGTCGGCGACCCCGCGCAGTCCTCCTGGTCCGACCCGGACGAGGCGGCCGAGGCCCGCGACGAGGCGCTGGGCACCCGCCCGCGCCGCCGCTTCGAGCTCACCGTGAACTACCGCAACCCGGCCGAGATCGCCGAACTGGCCGCCAGGGTACTGGCGTTGGCGATGCCGGGCATGAAGTCCCCGGCCGCGGTCCGCTCGACCGGGGTCGAGCCGCGCTTCTCGGTCGTACGCGACGGTGACCTAGCCCGGTCCGTACGGGAGGAGGCGGCGCGGCTGCTCGACCGGGTGGACGGGACGGTCGGCGTGGTCGTCGCGATGCGGCGCCGCGAACAGGCGGCGCGCTGGCTCGCGGGGCTCGGCGAGCGGGTGGTGGCGCTGGGCAGCCTGGAGGCGAAGGGCCTGGAGTACGACGCCACCGTCGTGGCCTCCCCGGCGGAGATCGCGGACGAGTCCTCGGCCGGACTGCGGGTCCTGTACGTGGCGTTGACCCGCGCGACCCAGCAGCTCACGGTCGTCTCCGGCGAGCGCGACGAGCCCGACGCGGACGGGGTGCCGGACCTGCTCCGCGATTGAATGCGAGTCAACTCGCGATGCGGGGATCACTTCCCGGAGTGGTTTGTTAGCCTGGGTGTGGCACCGGCTCGATCCAAGCCCCCGGGCCCAACCTTAGTCGCTCAGAGCGACCACTTGCCGCGAGGCGAGCATGGCGGGTCGGTGTCATTAACGTGTGCGACAGGCCCACGTCATCTGCGGATGGCGTGGGCCTGTTGTCGTTGGTGGATCATCGCCAGGGGCTTCCGCCGGACCGTCACTCTCTCGTATGGTGGAAACTACTTTCCGAAAAAGGGCGTCCATTATCGGCTACCAGCCGGTAGGTGCGACCATCGGAGGGCGTCGCCACGCCACAGCCGAGGCGGCGTCAGCAACGAAGCCAGGGAAAGCAGAGGAACACGGTCATGGCAACGGCGCCCAGCGTCTCGTACTCGATGACGGTCCGTCTTGAGGTGCCCGCCAGCGGCACGGCGGTCTCCCAGCTCACCACCGCCGTGGAGTCCTCCGGCGGGTCGGTGACCGGCCTCGACGTGACCGCCTCCGGCCACGAGAAGCTGCGGATCGACGTCACCATCGCGGCCACCTCCACCGCGCACGCCGACGAGATCGTCGAGGAGCTGCGCGGCATCGAGGGCGTCACCCTCGGCAAGGTCTCCGACCGTACGTTCCTGATGCACCTCGGCGGCAAGATCGAGATGCAGTCGAAGCACCCCATCCGCAACCGCGACGACCTCTCGATGATCTACACGCCGGGCGTCGCCCGCGTGTGCATGGCGATCGCCGAGAACCCCGAGGACGCCCGCCGCCTCACCATCAAGCGCAACTCCGTCGCAGTCGTGACGGACGGCTCCGCGGTGCTCGGCCTCGGCAACATCGGCCCGATGGCCGCACTGCCCGTCATGGAGGGCAAGGCGGCCCTCTTCAAGCGCTTCGCCGGCATCGACGCCTGGCCGATCTGCCTGGACACCCAGGACACCGACGCCATCGTCGAGATCGTCAAGGCGATCGCCCCCGGCTTCGCGGGCATCAACCTGGAGGACATCTCCGCGCCCCGCTGCTTCGAGATCGAGGCCCGCCTGCGCGAGGCCCTCGACATCCCCGTCTTCCACGACGACCAGCACGGCACCGCCATCGTGGTGCTCGCCTCGCTGACCAACGCACTGCGCGTGGTGGGCAAGGGAATTGGCGACGTACGCGTCGTCATGTCCGGCGCCGGCGCGGCCGGTACGGCCATCCTCAAGCTGCTGCTCGCCGCCGGTGTCAAGAACGCCGTCGTCGCCGACATCCACGGCGTCGTGCACTCGGGCCGCGCCGACCTGGTCGACGCGAGCCCCGAGTCGGCGCTGCGCTGGATCGCGGACAACACCAACCCCGAGGGCCTGACCGGCACGCTCAAGGAGGCCGTCGTCGGTGCCGACGTCTTCATCGGCGTCTCCGCCCCGAACGTCCTGAACGGCGACGACGTGGCCGCGATGGCCGACGGCGCGATCGTGTTCGCGCTCGCGAACCCGGACCCGGAGGTCGACCCCGCAATCGCCCGCCGGAGCGCGGCAGTTGTGGCCACCGGCCGCTCGGACTTCCCCAACCAGATCAACAACGTGCTGGTCTTCCCGGGCGTCTTCCGCGGCCTCCTGGACGCCCAGTCCCGCACCGTCAACACCGAGATGATGCTGGCCGCCGCAGGCGCGCTCGCCGACGTCGTCGCCGAGGACGAGCTCAACGCCAACTACATCATCCCGTCGGTCTTCAACGACAAGGTCGCGGGAGCCGTCGCGGGAGCCGTCCGCACCGCCGCCAAGGCGGCCGGCGCCACTGTGACGGCGCCCACGTCGGCCTGAGCTACGGCGCGTCGCGGGATGCGGGCCAAGTAACGCCCCCTTAGGGTGACGGACCATGACCCGCATCCGCGTCGGCAGCCCCCCGGGATCTCCCGAGGGGTCTCTCCACGCAGTGCATACGGAGTCGACGGAGCGTCACCACGTCGAGGAAGTGGCGCTTTTCGTGTGACTCGGTGTGACTCGGGAGGGTGCCGGATTGGCTTTCCCGCCACAGGTGGGGGCAGGATGCTCCCCCAAGGACTTCGTCCAGGGGGAACCCCCAGGACACGAGGATCGTGAGAACGGACCCGGGTCCGGGGGCTGTCCGAGGGCCCTGGCAGCATCGGCTTCGATCTCACGCCTCACAGGCAAGAAGAACACGGGAGTAACAACATGAACCGCAGTGAGCTGGTGGCCGCGCTGGCCGACCGCGCCGAGGTGACCCGCAAGGACGCCGACGCCGTGCTGGCCGCTCTCGCCGAGACCGTCGGCGAGATCGTCGCCAAGGGCGACGAGAAGGTCACCATCCCCGGCTTCCTGACCTTCGAGCGCACCCACCGTGCCGCTCGTACCGCTCGTAACCCGCAGACCGGCGACCCGATCAACATCCCGGCCGGCTACAGCGTGAAGGTCTCCGCGGGCTCGAAGCTCAAGGAAGCCGCCAAGGGCAAGTAAGCGCCCTTAGCTTGTAAGGCCGCTTGGCAGCAACACTGAGGGCGGCCACCCTGTTCCGGGGTGGCCGCCCTCTTGCATGCCCCTGGGGCGGAGCCCCGGGGGAGGGGTCAGACCAGCGAACCGTTGGGGAGTTCGACCTTTGCGCCGAGGCTCTCCAGTTTCTCCATGAAGTTCTCGTAGCCGCGGTTGATCAGGTCGATGCCGTGGACGCGGGAGGTGCCCTGGGCCGCCAGAGCCGCGATGAGGTACGAGAAGCCGCCCCGGAGGTCCGGGATGACCAGATCGGCGCCCTGGAGCTTGGTGGGGCCGCTCACGACCGCGGAGTGCAGGAAGTTGCGCTGGCCGAAGCGGCAGTCGGAGCCGCCCAGGCACTCGCGGTACAGCTGGATGTGCGCGCCCATCTGGTTCAGCGCCGAGGTGAAGCCGAGCCGGGACTCGTACACCGTCTCGTGGACGATGGACAGACCGGTGGCCTGCGTGAGGGCGACGACCAGCGGCTGCTGCCAGTCGGTCTGGAAGCCCGGGTGCACGTCCGTTTCGAGGGCGATGGACTTGAGCGAGCCGCCGGGGTGCCAGAAGCGGATGCCCTCGTCGTCGATCTCGAAGGCGCCGCCGACCTTCCGGTAGGTGTTCAGGAACGTCATCATCGAGCGCTGCTGGGCGCCGCGGACGTAGATGTTGCCCTCGGTGGCCAGCGCGGCGGACGCCCAGGAGGCGGCCTCCAGACGGTCCGAGAGGGCGCGGTGGGTGTAGCCGCCGAGGCTGTCGACACCGGTGACGCGGATCGTCCGGTCGGTGTCCATGGCGATGATCGCGCCCATCTTCTGCAGGACGCAGATGAGGTCCTCGATCTCCGGCTCGACCGCGGCGTTGGAGAGCTCGGTCACACCCTCCGCCAGCACGGCGGTCAGGAGCACCTGCTCGGTCGCGCCGACCGACGGGTACGGCAGCCTGATCTTGCAGCCGCGAAGCCTCTGCGGGGCCTCCAGGTACTGGCCGTCCGCGCGCTTCTCGATGGTCGCGCCGAACTGGCGGAGCACCTCGAAGTGGAAGTCGATGGGCCGGCCGCCGATGTCGCAGCCGCCGAGGCCCGGGATGAAGGCGTGGCCCAGACGGTGCAGCAGCGGGCCGCACAGCAGGATCGGGATCCGCGAGGAACCCGCGTGCGCGTCGATGTCGGCGACGTTGGCGGACTCGACGTGGGAGGGGTCGAGGATCAGCTCGCCCGGCTCCTCGCCGGGCCGCACCGTCACGCCGTGCAGCTGCAACAGGCCCCGTACGACGCGGACGTCACGGATGTCGGGCACGTTGCGCAGTCTGCTCGGGCCGCTGCCGAGCAGGGCGGCGACCATCGCCTTCGGCACGAGGTTCTTCGCGCCGCGGACGCGGATCTCGCCCTCGAGCGGGGTTCCGCCGTGGACAAGCAGTACATCGTCTGTGCCGGTCATGAATCTCGCGTTCCGGAGTGGTCGGGCAAGGGGCAGGGGTAAAGGGTAAGGGGCGTTCACCCCTGCCCCATAAGGCCAAGGACGGTTCACGTGTGTAATGAATTCGCTACAGCACGCTCCGCGCAGGGACTCCTGCGGAGGGTCACGGAGCGCGTCCCGGCTCCCGGGCGCGGATCGGCGGGCGCGAAATCGGCGTGCGCCCCATTGCTGCCGTGCGCCTGCCCGTCACCCGACCGCCGCCCCTCAACGACGCGCTTCGCGCGGCACCTTGTCTCCCGTACGGGCCGGTTATGCGGGATCATGTCGGCATGACCGAGGTGTCCTCGCTCACAGGGCGGCTGCTCGTCGCCACCCCCGCCCTCGAGGACCCGAACTTCGACCGGGCGGTGGTGCTGCTCCTCGACCACGACGAGGAGGGCACGCTCGGCGTGGTCCTGAACCGGCCGACGCCGGTCGGCGTCGGCGACATCCTGGAATCCTGGGCGGGCCTCGCGGGCGAACCCGGGGTGGTGTTCCAGGGCGGCCCGGTCTCGCTGGACTCGGCCCTCGGCGTGGCGGTGATCCCCGGCGACGAGGGGCCGCTGGGCTGGCGGCGGGTGTACGGGGCGATCGGCCTGGTCGACCTGGAGGCCCCGCCGGAACTGCTCGCGGCGGCGCTCGGCTCGCTGCGCATCTTCGCGGGCTACGCGGGCTGGGGGCCGGGCCAGCTGGAGGACGAGCTGACGGACGGCGCCTGGTACGTGGTCGAGTCGGAGCCCGGTGACGTCTCGTCCCCGGAGCCGGAGAGCCTGTGGCGGGCGGTGCTGCGCCGCCAGCGCAGCGAGCTCGCGATGGTCGCCACCTATCCGGACGATCCCTCGCTCAATTGACGCCCTGGCGACACCCTTCCACTCAATCCGGTTGCCTTCAGTACCCTTGGTGGTCATGAGCACTCTTGAGCCCGAGCGCGGGGCAGGTACGGGGACCCTCGTAGAGCCGACGCCGCAGGTGTCGAACGGCGACGGCGACCACGAGCGCTTCGCCCACTACGTCCAGAAGGACAAGATCATGGCGAGCGCGCTCGACGGTACGCCCGTCGTCGCGCTCTGCGGCAAGGTCTGGGTACCGGGGCGCGACCCGAAGAAGTACCCGGTCTGCCCGATGTGCAAGGAGATCTACGAGTCCATGGGCGCCGGCGGCGACAAGGACAAGGGCGGCAAGGACAAGAAGTAACCCTGCCCCCGAAATGAACCGGCCCCCGAGGCGTGCCACAGGCACACCTGGGGGCCGTTCTGCATACCGCGGGCCAAATCGAGCCGCTCCGGCAATCGAGGAGCGGGGTCCGGGGCGGAGCCCCAGGACCACCGGCCCGCACCTGCCCCGCCACTCACCCCCGGAGGGTCTCGGGAAGGGGCGGGAGAAGAAAGACCCACACCACCCGGAGGACACCCCATGGACATGGACGGCCTGATCCCCGCACCCCGCACCGTGGAGCAGCGGGCGGCACCACCGCGCACCCTCGACGCCCACACCACCCTGCACGCGGCAACCGGCACCGAAGCCACCGCCACCCTCCTGCGCGCCGTGATCGGCCCCGCCACCGGCCTTCCCCTCCCCACCGGAACCACCGCCGTCCCGGGCCCCAACAGCGTGCTCCTGCGTATCGACCCCGCCCTCGCGGCCGAACACGGCCCGGAGGGCTACCGCCTCTCCACCGACGGCACCGTCGAGGACGTCGCCGTCCTCATCGAGGGCGCCACCGCGGCCGGTGTCTGCCACGGCGTGCAGACGCTCCGCCAGCTGCTCGGCCCCGACGCGTTCCGCCGCGCCCCGCTGGCCGCCGGACGCGACTGGCACCTCCCCGGCGTCACGGTCGAGGACGGCCCCCGCTTCGGCTGGCGCGGCCTGATGCTCGACGTCTCACGGCACTTCATGCCGAAGGACGGCGTGCTGCGCTACCTCGACCTCATGGCCGCCCACAAACTCAACGTGTTCCACTTCCACCTGACCGACGATCAGGGGTGGCGGATCGAGATCAAGCGCTACCCCCGGCTCACCGAGGTCGGCGCCTGGCGGTCGCGCACCAAGTACGGGCATCGCGCGTCGCCCCTGTGGGACGAGAAGCCGCACGGGGGTTACTACACCCAGGACGACATCCGCGAGATCGTCGCGTACGCCGCCGAGCGGCATATCCGCGTCGTCCCCGAGATCGACATCCCGGGGCACTCGCAGGCCGCCATCGCCGCGTACCCCGAACTCGGCAACACCGATGTCATCGACACCGCCTCCCTCTCCGTCTGGGACACCTGGGGCGTCAACGCGAACGTACTCGCCCCCACTGACACCACCCTCCGCTTCTACGAAGGGGTGCTGGAGGAGGTGCTGGAGCTGTTCCCCGAAGCCACCTCGCCGTTCGTCCACATCGGCGGGGACGAGTGCCCCAAGGAGCAGTGGCTGAAGTCGGACGTCGCGCAGCAGCGCATCCGCGAGCTCGGGCTCACCGGTGAGAACGAGCTCCAGTCCTGGATCATCCGGCACTTCGACACCTGGCTCAGCGCCCGCGGCCGCCGGCTCATCGGCTGGGACGAGATCCTGGAGGGCGGCCTCGCACCCGGCGCCGCCGTCTCCTCCTGGCGCGGCTACGGCGCCGGGATCGCCGCCGCCGAGGCCGGCCACGACGTCGTCATGTGCCCCGAGCAGCACGTGTACTTGGACCACCGCCAGGCCGGCGGCGAGGACGAGCCGATGCCCATCGGATACGTACGGACGCTGGAGGACGTCTACCGGTTCGAGCCCCTGCCGTCGCAGCTCGGCCCGGCGGCCGCCGCACACGTGCTCGGCACCCAGGCCAACGTGTGGACCGAGGTGATGGAGAACCAGGCCCGCGTCGACTACCAGGTGTTCCCCCGCCTCGCCGCCTTCGCCGAGGTGGCCTGGAGCCGGCTGCCCGCGCCCGCCGAGCGCGACTTCGCGGGTTTCGAACGGCGAATGACCGCCCACTACAAGCGCCTTGACGCGCTCGGCGTCGACTACCGGCCGCCCACCGGCCCGCTGCCCTGGCAGCGGCGTCCGGTTCCGGAAGGAGTGGAAGGAAGCCTCGGACGCCCGATCGAGGGGTCGCCCCCAAACGTGTGAGCCGGGGCCCAACAACGGTGTCCGGCGGCCGTGGTCTGGGAGCCTTGCCCCCGGTCACGGCCGCCCCGGCCGCGAGGAAGGCACCGTGGCCGACGCCCGGCGTGCGGAACAAGGCGTACCGCATAAGTCGTACAAGACTCGTGAAACCGGAACATTCCCCAGGTCGGGGACGGAAGTGTGCTTCGTGGACCCTCCCGTCGGCCGGTCCGGAAGATGTGCCAGAGTTGCCACGTCCGGGCTGTGAGCACGTACGGTACGGCCATCATCAGGTGGCGACAGACGGCACAGTCGGTACGGCCGGGACACCGGGAAGGGGCAGCTGGGTTGACCACGCACGCACCGCAGGCGACGCAGTCGGTGACGCTGCCGGCCTCGCTCGACGAGGCCGTGGCGGCTCTCGCGGCCATGCCCGCCGCCGTGCCCGTCGCGGGCGGCACCGATCTCATGGCGGCCGTGAACCGGGGCCTGCTGCGCCCCGCGGGCCTCGTCGGACTCGGCCGGATCAACGAGATCCGGGGCTGGCAGTACCAGGACGGCCACGCCCTGCTCGGCGCCGGTCTCACCCACGCCCGAATGGGGCGCCCGGACTTCGCGGCGCTCATTCCGGCGCTCGCCGCGGCCGCGCGCGCCGCGGGCCCCCCGCAGATCCGCAACGCCGGCACCCTCGGCGGCAACATCGCCTCCGCCGCCCCGACCGGCGACGCGCTGCCCGTGCTCGCCGCGCTCGAAGCCACCCTCGTCATCGCGGGTCCCGAAGGCGCCCGGCGTGAAATTCCCGTGTCGCACCTCCTGGCGGGCCGGGACCTGCTCGCCCCGGCCGAGTTGATCGGTTATGTCCGGGTGCCGCTGCTGCACGCCCCGCAGGTCTTCCTCAAGGCGACCGGCCGCACCGGCCCCGGCCGTGCCACCGCCTCGGTCGCCGTCGTCCTCGACCCGGCCCGGCGCGGGGTGCGCTGCGCGGTCGGCGCCATCGCGCCGATGCCGCTGCGGCCCCTTGAGGCCGAGGGCTGGATCGCCTCGCTGATCGACTGGGACGGCGAGCGCGCGGCGCTGGCCCCGGAGGCGCTCGGCGCGTTCGGCGAGTACGTGGCCGCCGCCTGCATCCCGGACCCGGCGCCCGGCGCCGACGGGACCCAGGCCCCGCCGCTCTCGCCCGCCGTACTGCACCTGCGGCGCACGGTCGCCGCGCTGGCCCGACGAGCACTGGGGAGGGCACTGTCGTGACCGACCGCAACCACGAGCACGAGACCGAACACGAGCACGGCTACGGTCAAGTGCCCCGGCACGGCGGCTGGGAGCCGGTTCCGCACGGCGGCGAGTACGAGCCCGACGCCACCGCCTTCGTGCAGCTGCCCCCCGACATGGACCTGATGGGCGCCCCGCTGGCGGCGCCAGGCCACGGCTACGTACCGCCGATGATCGTGCCGCTCACCCCGGCCGCGGCGACGGATCCGGCGGCGACCGGTGTCTGGCGCATCCCGACCGAACTGACCGAGCAGGGCACGTCCGGCAGCGCGTCGGCGCAGGGCGCGCAGACCGTGGTGTGGCCGGAGCCCGCCGCGTCGGCCCCCACGCCCGCGACCCCGTCCGAGCCCGCGCACGACCCGGGCGCCACGGCGCAGTGGACCTTCGCCGACGAGCCCTCGCTCGTGGGCACCGGTCAGTGGACGATTCCGGTCGCCGAGGGTGAACTCCCCGAGGAATCGGGCGAGTTCACCACCTCCTCGCTGATCGAGCAGTGGGGTTCGACCCCGCCCGCCACCCTGCCCGGCGGCGCGCCCGCCCCCTGGGCCGCCCAGCTTCCCGAGCCGGAGCCCGCACCCCAGGAGCCCGCCCAGGAGGCAGCGCCCGAGCCCGCCCCGGCCGCCGCCGGGATCGCGGACGTACGAGAAGTACCGGCGGAGGTGCCGGGCGTACCGGAGGCGGCGGCGGAAGTGCCGGGCGCGTCCGAAGCGCCGGGGGAAGGCGCCGACGTAACGCCCGCCGCCCTCCCGCAGCCCGAGCCCGAAGCCGTGTCCGAGCCGGAGCCGGTGCGGCCACAAGCGCCGGTCGCCGTCGAGGCCGCACCCGAACCGGCCGCCGAAGAACCCGCCGGTGAACCCGTCGCCGAAGCTCCGGCCGAAGCGACCGGGGCAACCGACGCTCCCGAAGTCCCCGAGCCCGAGCCCGCCGCGGAGGCCCTTCCCGCTCCCGATCTCGAACACCCCCGCGCCTCCTACGTGTTGCGGGTGAACGGGGCCGACCGGCCCGTCACCGAGGCCTGGGTCGGCGAATCGCTGCTCTACGTGCTGCGGGAGCGGCTCGGGCTCGCCGGGGCCAAGGACGGCTGCTCGCAGGGCGAGTGCGGGGCCTGCAACGTCCAGGTGGACGGGCGGCTCGTCGCCTCCTGCCTGGTGCCCGCGGCGACCGCCGCCGGCAGCGAGGTCCGTACCGTCGAGGGGCTCGCCACCGACGGCGAACCCTCCGACGTCCAGCGGGCGTTGGCCGGGAGCGGCGCGGTGCAGTGCGGCTTCTGCATCCCCGGCATGGCCATGACCGTGCACGATCTGCTCGAAGGCAACCACGCTCCCACCGAGCTGGAGACCCGCCAGGCGCTCTGCGGCAACCTGTGCCGCTGCTCCGGCTACCGCGGTGTGCTCGACGCCGTGAAGGACGTCGTGGCGGGCCGCGAGGCGGCCGGAGCCCTGGCCGAAGAGGCCCGCATTCCGCACCAGGCACCCCCCGGGGCCGGCAGCGCCAAGCCCCAGCACACGCACGACGGAGGCATGGCGTGAGCAACGACGCAGCCACCGCGACGGTCGAAGGCGCCACCCCGGTGGCGGGGCCGGAGCAGTCGCCCGAGCACGGCATCGGCGCGTCACTCGCGCCCGCCGACGCACGGGCCAAGACCGAGGGCACCTTCCCCTACGCGGCCGACCTGTGGGCCGAGGGGCTGCTGTGGGCGGCCGTCCTGCGCGCCCCGCACGCGTACGCCCGCATCGTGTCCATCGACACCTCGGCCGCCGCCGCCATGCCGGGCGTACGGGCCGTGGTGACCCACGCCGACGTGCCGGGCGACCCGGCGTTCGGCCGCCGGATCGCGGACCGGCCGGTCTTCGCGGCCGAGTTCGTACGCCACCACGGCGAGCCCATCGCCGCCGTGGCCGCCGACCACCCGGACACCGCACGCCTGGCCGCTGCGGCGATCGCGGTCGAGTACGAGGTGCTCGAACCGGTCACCGACCCGGAGAAGGCGTTCGCCGCCGAACCGCTGCACCCCGACGGCAACCTGATCCGCCACATCCCGCTCCAGTACGGCGACCCGGAGGTCACCGGGGAGGTCGTGGTGGAGGGCCTGTACCGGATCGGCCGCCAGGACCCGGCCCCGGTCGGCGCCGAGGCGGGCCTCGCGGTGCCGCGGCCCGACGGCGGCGTCGAGCTGTACACCGCGTCCACCGACCCGCACACCGACCGCGATCTGGCCGCCGCCTGCTTCGGCCTCGAACCGGACCGGGTGAAGGTCGTCGTCACCGGCGTGCCCGGCGCGACCGGCGACCGCGAGGACCTGGGCTTCCAACTCCCGCTGGGACTCCTGGCGTTGCGGACCGGCTGCCCGGTCAAGCTGACCGCGACCCGTGAGGAGTCCTTCCTCGGCCACGCCCACCGCCACCCGACCCTGCTGCGCTACCGCCACCACGCGGACGCCGAGGGCCGTCTGGTCAAGGTCGAGGCGCAGATCCTGCTGGACGCCGGCGCGTACGCCGAGGCCTCCGCCGAGTCCCTGGCCGCCGCCGTCGCGTTCGCCTGCGGCCCCTACGTCGTGCCGCACGCCTTCGTGGAGGGCTGGGCGGTGCGCACCAACAACCCGCCGTCCGGGCACGTCCGGGGCGAGGGCGCGTTGCAGGTCTGCGCGGCGTACGAGGGCCAAATGGACAAGCTGGCCGCGAAGTTGGGCATCGACCCGGCCGAGCTGCGGATGCGCAACGTCCTGGCGACCGGCGATCTGCTGCCGACCGGCCAGACGGTGACCTGCCCGGCCCCCGTGGCCGAACTCCTGGGCGCGGTAAGGGACTTCCCGCTGCCCGTGCTGCCGAAGGACGCGCCCGAGGACGACTGGCTGCTGCCGGGCGGCCCCGAGGGCGCGGGCGAGCCGGACGCGGTCCGCCGCGGTGTCGGCTACGCGCTCGGCATGGTCCACATGCTCGGTGCCGAGGGCACCGACGAGGTCTCCACAGCCACCGTCAAGGTCCACGACGGCGTCGCGACGGTCATCTGCGCGGCCGTCGAGACCGGCCAGGGCTTCGCCACGCTGGCCCGCCAGATCGTCCAGGAGACCCTGGGCATCGAAGAGGTCCACGTGGCGCCCGTCGACACCGACCAGCCCCCGGCGGGCCCCGCCACCCACGGCCGCCACACCTGGGTGTCCGGCGGCGCGGTCGAGCGCGCGGCCAAAATGGTCCGCACCCAGCTCCTCCAGCCCCTGGCGCACAAGTTCGGCATGTCCACCGAGCTGCTCCAGATCGCCGACGGCAAGATCACGTCGTACGACGGTGTGCTGTCCACGACGGTGACCGAGGCGATGGACGGCAAGGAGCTGTGGGCCACCGCCCAGTGCCGCCCGCATCCCACCGAGCCGCTGGACGAGACGGGCCAGGGCGACGCGTTCGTGGGCCTCGCCTTCTGCGCGGTCCGCGCGGTGGTCGACGTGGACATCGAGCTCGGCTCGGTGCGCGTGGTCGAACTCGCCGTCGCCCAGGACGTCGGCCGGATCCTGAACCCCCGTCAGCTCATGGCTCGCATCGAAGCGGGCGTGACCCAGGGCGTGGGCGCCGCCCTGACCGAGAACCTGCGCACCGTCCGCGGCCGGATCCGCCACCCCGACCTCACGGGCTACGCCCTGCCCACCGCTCTGGACGCCCCCGACATCCGGATCGTGAAGCTGGTCGAGGAGCGGGACGTGGTGGCCCCCTTCGGCGCGAAGGCGGCGAGCGCGGTCCCGGTCGTCACCTCCCCGGCCGCGATCGCCTCCGCGGTCCGCGCCGCCACGGGCCGCCCGGTCAACCGCCTCCCGATCCGGCCGCAGGCGGCGGTGGCCCAGCAGGGGTAGCCGACCGCGCTGCCAGGGCAGCCGAACGCCGGGAAGGGCGGACTCCGTCGAGGAGCCCGCCCTTCCGGTACCCCCGGGTGGGGGCCGTGGAGGCCGTGGCGGGAATCGAACCCACGTAACTCGCTTTGCAGGCGAGCCCCTGTAACCACTCGGGCACACGGCCGTGTGCTGGTGCGTCGAGACGACCGTAGGCCGGGGCGCGGGGGAGGGGGAAGAGGAACCGGCGGGCTGCAATACGACTGCCATGCGGCGTTCACGGTCGTACGACCATCGACGGAGCCGCAGTCCCGCCCACGGGCCGGGGTCAGGTCCGGACACGCCTCCTACGCTGGGCGGATGACCGCCCTTGAACCCTCCGATGCCGAACTGGCCGACCTCCCCGCCGGAGGTGTCGGGGGCGGCATCCTCGGCCGGGAGCACCGTGCGCTGAGCCTCGGGGTCATCACCGTCGTGCTGCTCATCGCCTTCGAGGCGACGGCGGTGGGCACCGCGATGCCCGTCGCGGCGCGGGAGCTCGACGGGGTGTCGCGGTACGCCTTCGCCTTCTCCGCGTACTTCACGACGAGCCTGTTCGGGATGGTCGTGGCGGGGCAGTGGGCCGACCGGCGCGGGCCGCTCGGGCCGCTCGCCGTCGGGATGTCGGGCTTCGCGGGCGGGCTGCTGCTGTCCGGTACGGCCCTGGACATGTGGACGTTCATCGCCGGCCGGGCCGTGCAGGGGCTCGGCGGCGGTCTGGTGATCGTCGCGCTGTACGTCGTCATAGGGCGGGCCTATCCCGCCCGGCTCCAGCCGGCGATCATGGCGGCGTTCGCGGCGGGCTGGGTGGTGCCCTCGGTGGTGGGGCCGCTGGTGGCGGGGACGGTCACCGAACAGCTGGGCTGGCGCTGGGTGTTCATCGGGATCCCGGCGCTCGTGGTGTTCCCGCTGGCGCTCGCGCTACCCGCGACCCGGCGGACGGCGGCCGGTCCCGCCGATCCGTCGGCGCCCGTCGAGCCCTTCGACCGGCGGCGGATCCGGCTGGCGCTGGGGATCTCGGTGGGCGCCGGGCTGCTCCAGTACGCGGGGCAGGAGCTGAGGTGGCTGTCCCTGATCCCGTGCGCGGCGGGCGCGGCCCTGCTCGTCCCGGCGGTCGCGGGACGGCGCGGGCTGCTGCCGCGCGGCACCTGGCGGGCGGCGCGCGGGCTGCCGGCGGTGGTGCTGCTGCGCGGGTTCGCGGCGGGGTCGTTCATCGCGGCGGAGTCGTTCGTGCCGCTGATGCTGGTCACCCAGCGGGGGCTGACACCGACGATGGCCGGGCTCTCGCTCGCCGTCGGCGGGGCGACGTGGGCGCTGGGTTCGTACGTCCAGGCCCGGCCGCGCCTGGAGGCGTACCGGGAGCGGCTGATGGTGGCCGGGATGGTGCTGGTGGCCCTGGCGATCGCGGCCGCGCCGAGCGTGCTGGTCGCGGCGGTGCCGGTGTGGGTGGTCGGGGTCGCCTGGGGCGTGGGCTGCTTCGGCATGGGCGTGGTGATCGCCTCGACGAGCGTGCTCCTGCTGAAGCTCTCCCCGCCGCAGGAGGCCGGCGCGAACTCGGCCGCCCTCCAGATCTCGGACGGCCTGTCCAACGTGCTGCTGCTCGCGGCGGGCGGCGCGGCGTTCGCGGCCCTGGGCGGCGGCGATCCGGGCCCGCATCCTGGGGCGTTCGCGGCGGTGTTCCTGCCGGTGGGGGCGGTGGCGCTGGCGGGGGCGTGGGTGGCGGGGCGATGCGGGACCCCGGCCCGCAGAGTGGTACCAGAATGACCCCATCAGTGGTACCGTTTTGGTATGGCTACGAACCTGCGTCTCCGTGACGACCAGACCGAAGCTCTCAAGCAGCGCGCCGAACAGGAGGGCACCAGCATGCACGCCATACTGCTCCGGGCCGTGGACGACTACTTGGCCAGGACGGCGCACGAGGCCATCGTGCGGAACACCGCCAAGGAGCAGGTCGCCAAGTGGTCGGAGCTGCTGGAGCGGCTCAAGTGACGTACGTGTACCTGACGGCCGAGGACGTTCTGGCGATCGCCGAACAGGCTGTGGACGACCAGGCCGTCGCGGTACGCGATCTGGGGCTGCTGGAGTCGGCCGTGCATCGGCCCTCGGCTTCCATGTTCGGGCAGGAGGCCTACTCCGACCTGTTCGACAAGGCCGGCGCCCTCTTGCAGTCGCTTGCCATCAACCATCCTTTCCTCGACGGGAACAAGCGCACAGCCTGGGTGTCCTGTGTGGTCTTCCTGGCGATGAACGGGGCCCAGCTGAGGCTGGACGTCGACGCGGCCGAGCGTCTGGTGATTCAGGTGGCCACGGGGCGGATGGAGGACGTGAAGGCGATCGGGCAGGCCTTGCGGGAGCTGACCGAAAAGCCGTAGTCCCAGTGTGAAGACGGTCTCAGCCCCCGCCCACCCCGGGGCGTTCCGCCGTGGTGGGGTGACGCGCGCCGGTAAGGTGGCCCGGTTGTCGTACGTAACGCAGCCCCCTCCGGGCCCCCGCCCGGATGCCCGTGACCCCGTACACCGAGAGCCCCGAACCGGAGACCGTGACTACTACCGCCTCCCACCACCTCTCACCCGCCTTCCCCGGCCGGGCCCCCTGGGGCACCGCCAACAAGCTGCGCGCCTGGCAGCAGGGCGCCCTGGAGAGGTACGTCCAGGAGCAGCCGCGCGACTTCCTCGCCGTCGCGACGCCCGGCGCCGGCAAGACCACCTTCGCGCTGACGCTCGCGTCGTGGCTGCTGCACCACCACGTGGTGCAGCGGATCACCGTCGTCGCGCCGACCGAACACCTCAAGAAGCAGTGGGCGGACGCGGCGGCCCGGGTCGGCATCAAGCTCGACCCGGACTACAGTGCCGGGCCGCTGAGCAGGGAGTACCACGGCGTCGCCGTGACGTACGCCGGTGTCGGCGTGCGCCCGATGCTGCACCGCAACCGGTGCGAGCAGCGCAAGACCCTGGTCATCCTCGATGAGATCCACCACGCCGGCGACTCCAAGTCGTGGGGTGAGGCGTGTCTTGAGGCCTTCGACCCCGCCACCCGCCGGCTCGCCCTCACCGGCACCCCCTTCCGGTCCGACACCAACCCGATCCCCTTCGTCACGTACGAGGAGGGCAACGACGGCATCCGGCGGTCGTCCGCCGACTACACCTACGGCTACGGCAACGCCCTGGCCGACGGGGTCGTGCGGCCCGTCATATTCATGAGCTACAGCGGCAACATGCGCTGGCGCACCAAGGCCGGTGACGAGATCGCGGCCCGGCTCGGCGAGCCCATGACGAAGGACGCCATCTCGCAGGCCTGGCGCACCGCGCTCGACGCGCGCGGCGACTGGATGCCCAATGTGCTCCGGGCCGCCGACCAGCGGCTGACCGAAGTCAGGAAGGCCATCCCGGACGCCGGGGCGCTCGTCATCGCGTCCGATCAGGACTCCGCCCGCGCCTACGCCAAGCTGATCCGGGAGATCACCGGCAGCAGGGCGACCGTGGTGCTCTCCGACGACACCGGCGCCTCCAAGCGGATCGACGAGTTCAGCGAGGGCGACGACCGGTGGATGGTCGCCGTCCGCATGGTGTCGGAGGGCGTCGACGTGCCCCGGCTCGCCGTCGGCGTGTACGCCACCACCATTTCGACCCCGCTGTTCTTCGCCCAGGCGGTCGGCCGTTTCGTACGGTCGAGGCGGCGCGGCGAGACCGCTTCGGTATTCCTCCCCACCATTCCCATGCTCCTCGGCTTCGCCAACGAGATGGAGGTCGAGCGCGACCACGTGCTCGACAAACCCAAGAAGGACGGGGAAGAAGACCCGTACGCCGAGTCCGAGCAGGAAATGGACGACGCGAACAAGCAGCAGGACGAGGACACCGGGGAAGGGGACATGCTCCCCTTCGAGGCGCTCGAATCCGATGCCGTCTTCGACCGGGTGATGTACAACGGCGCCGAATTCGGCATGCAGGCGCACCCGGGAAGCGAGGAGGAGCAGGACTACCTCGGCATTCCGGGCCTGCTCGAACCCGACCAGGTGCAGATGCTGCTCCAGAAGCGGCAGGCCCGGCAGATCGCGCACAGCCGCCAGAAGCCGGCCGAGCAGGCCGACCTCCTGGAGATGCCCGCCGAGCGGCGGCCGGTCGTCTCGCACAAGGAACTGCTCGAACTGCGCAAGTCGCTGAACACGATGGTCGGCGCGTACGTCCACCAGAGCGGCAAGCCGCACGGCGTCATCCACACCGAGCTGCGCCGGGTGTGCGGCGGGCCGCCGAGCGCGGAGGCCACGGCCGGGCAGCTGCGCGAGCGCATCAAGAAGGTCCAGGAGTGGGCGACCCGCATGAAGTAGCGGTCCGCCCTGACCATGCGTGGAGCGGGGCCCGGTGTGCGTTGCCGGGCCCCGCTCGATCCCGGAGGAACGGGATGCGTACGAGGACCGGCCCCCACGGACGCCCCTCGAACGCCTGCCACAGTAATCTCCCGGTAAATCCGTGTCGGTCGCCCAAGGTCCCCCCTGACCCGGACTTTGGTCCCGAAGGTGATCGAAAAGGGATCAAATTCTTCACCGCCGGTCTCTATTTGCCCATCTGTTGGGCCCACTTTTGCCCATTTCACGGGAGCCGGAATTCCGTTCGCGCCCGGATTCTGGACGAGGTCTTCCGCTGAGCGGTGTCCGCTCGCTACTGTCCCCGCCATGCAAACGCCCCGTGGCAACGTCGCCGCGGAGCGCAGCCGGTGCCATGGCCTGCCGGCGGCCTCTCCGCGCGTCGCCAACGGGACCGGTGGCGACCATGACGTGAGAAAGCCGCCAGCGACTCACCACTTAAGGAGTGGGCGTCGTGACCGCGGAGACCTCCCAGACGCTCGACCGGGGACTACGTGTCCTCAAGCTGCTCGCCGACACCGACCACGGTCTGACGGTCACCGAGTTGTCCAACAAACTCGGCGTCAACCGGACGGTCGTCTACCGTCTGCTCGCCACGCTGGAGCAGCACGCTCTCGTACGACGTGATCTGGGCGGCCGCGCCCGGGTGGGTCTGGGCGTGCTGCGCCTGGGCCGCCAGGTGCATCCGCTGGTGCGGGAGGCCGCGCTGCCCGCGCTGCGCTCGCTCGCCGAGGACATCGGGGCCACCGCGCACCTCACCCTGGTCGACGGCTCGGACGCGCTCGCCGTGGCCGTGGTCGAACCGACCTGGACCGACTACCACGTGGCCTACCGGGCCGGGTTCCGCCACCCCCTGGACCGGGGCGCCGCGGGCCGGGCGATCCTCGCGGCCCGCCAGAGCGGCGGCCTCGCCGAGCCCGGCTTCACCCTCACCCACGGCGAGCTGGAGGCCGGGGCCAGCGGCGCCGCGGCCCCGCTGGTCGGGGTCACCGGGATAGAGGGGAGCGTGGGCGTGGTCATGCTGGCCGACGCGGTACCGGAACGGGTCGGGCCCCGGGTGGTGGACGCGGCGAAGGAGGTCGCGGACGCCCTGCGCTGAGGGCCGCGCTCCTTGGGGCGGGCGGCGGACGAGGCCGGAGCGGCCCCGAGCCCCTGGCCACCCCCGGGCCGGGCGGTGCGTACGGCTAGATTGGAGCCGTGCTCACTCGTCACTCCCGCCTCCGTAACCTCGCCATCGGCGCCGCGCCGGTCGTCGCGCTGCTCGCCGTCGCCTGTTTCGCGCCGCTGCCGTTCGCGGTGGCCCAGCCGGGTCCGACCGCGAACGTGCTGGGCGACGACGGCGGCAAGCCGGTGATCACGATCTCCGGTGCGCCCACCCGCCCCACCACCGGGCAGCTGCGGATGACCACCATCGAGGCGACCGGACCCAACGCCGAAGTGGGCCTCTCCGATGTCGTCGACGGCTGGTTCCGCACCGACCGGGCCGTCATGCCCCGCGACGCGGTCTATCCGAGCGGCGGCAGCGAGAAGCAGATCTCCGAGCACAACCAGGCGGAGATGAAGCAGTCGCAGGACGCCGCGGCCGTCGCGGCCCTCGGCCACCTCGGCCTCAGCCCCGACAAGGTCAAGGTCGATCTGCACCTCGCCGACGTCGGCGGCCCGAGCGCGGGGCTGCTCTTCACGCTCGGCATCATCGACAAGCTGAACGGCGACGGCTCGGGCGGTGACCTGACCGGCGGCCGCAGCATCGCCGGTACGGGGACGATCACCCCCGGCGGCGAGGTCGGCGCGGTCGGCGGGGTCGCGCTCAAGACGCAGGCCGCCGCCCGGGACGGCGCGACCGTCTTCCTCGTACCGAAGGCGGAGTGCGCGGACGCGCGGGCCGAACTGCCCAAGGGGCTGCGGCTGATCCCGGTGACTACGCTGAAGGGCGCGGTGTCCGCGCTCCAGGCGCTGCAGAAGGGCGCCCCGGTTCCGTCCTGCTGACGGCGTCGGCGGCATCCCCGGCACCCGCGTCCAGGTCCTGCCACGCCGGGAACACCAGCGGGCTCAGCGTCGCGAGGAGGTACACCCCGCCGACCGCGAGCAGCGCGGCCCGCAGCCCCGCGCCCTCCACGAGGAAGCCCGTCGCGAGCCCGCCGAGCGGCATCGCCATCTCGCAGCCCGCCGCGAGCACCCCGGCGACCCCGGCTGCGCAGCTCGTCGGGGACCTTTTCGTAGATCACCGTCGTGAGGATCGGGTTGAGCGCGCCGCCCGCGAGCCCGGCCACCAGCATCGTCACCGCGAGCGGCGGCGTGGTGCCGGTCAGCGCGGCGACGGCGTACCGGGGCGCTCCGCACAGCAGGACGCAGACGGCGAAGACCGTACGGCGCGAGAAGCGGTGGCCGGCCAGGCCGTACAGCAGCGCGCCGCACAGCCCGCCCGCCCCGAACAGCGCGGCCAGCAGGCCGAGTTGGGTCGCGCCGCCCAGGTCCCGCTCGACGTGCACCGGGAGCAGCACCGCGCTCCAGCCCTGGTCGGTGCCGTTCATCAGCATCACCATGGCGACCACCGCGAGCAGCAGCCGGGTGCGCGCCAAGTAGGCGTATCCCTCGCGCAGTTCGGCCTTGTACGTACGCAGCGAGACGGGCGGCGCGTCGCGCCGGGGCTGGGCCGCGCGCACCCCGCGCAGGCCCCACGCGACGAGCAGCGCGGAGACGGCGAAGGTCGCGCCGTCGATGAGGAGCACGGTCGCGGCGCCGGTCAGCGCGATGAGCACACCGGCCAGGGCCGCGCCGGTCATCCGGGCGCCGCGCGCGACGGCGTCGTACCCGCTGGCCGCGCGCGACAGGGTCGTACCGGACTGCCGGGCGAGGTCCGGCAGCAGGACGTAGCGGGCGGTGACGCCCGGGTTGTGGGCGAGGCCGCCGAGCGCCATCAGGGCGCACAGCATCCAGAACGGGAGGAGTCCGGCGCCGTGCAGGAGCGGGATCGCGGCGACCGCGAGTCCGCACACGACATCGGATCCGACCGATGTCCGGCGGCGGCCGACGCGGTCGATGACCGGCCCGCCGATCAGCGCCGAGACCACGATCGGCAGCGTCGCGCAGAAGGCGACGACCCCGGCCCGTCCCGCGCTGCCGGTGCTCTGGAGCACGAACCACGGCACACCGATGAGGGTGAGTGAACTCCCGGTCGCCGAAACGGCGTTGGCGGTCAGGACGGCGGCGAGCGGCCTCCTGTCGCGGCGTCCCCCCGGGCCGCTCATACGAGGCGGGCTGCTCGTCGGGGCGGCTGCTGGGTCAGGCGCAGCCCCAACTCGACCAGGATCCAGCCAAGTCGGGTACGCAGGCGCCGCTCGCGGGGGAGTGAGGGGCGGGCGGCGGCGGCTTCGAGTTCGGCGGTGCGCAGGCGGTGCAGCAGGAGGTGGCTCTCGGGGTACACGGCGGTGGTCCCTTTCAGCGGGTCTGGGAGGAGCGCGGGAAGGAGTGCAGATGGACGCGGACCTGGGCGGCGTCCGCACTGTCCGAGGCGTCCGGGGTGATCGTGCGGTAGGTCTCCACGACGGCGTGCAGCTTCTCGTTGAGCTCCTGGAGCTGGGCCGCGGTGAGGTTCAGGGTGAAGTCGCTCAGGTCGCCGCTGGTGGCCCAGGGCTCCGGCCAGTCGTGCTTGGTGCCGAGCCAGGTCGCGAGCTCCTGGGTGTGGATGCTGGCGATCTCGTGCATGAACAGGTCGGCCGCGCCCCGCACTTCGGGGTCGGTGCTGGTGTGCAGGCCCTCGGCGAAGGAGGTGCCCTTGTGTGCGGCCTTCCACCAGCGCTCGCGGCCCTTGCCGCGCTCGGGGTCGTCCGTCACGAAGCCGTGCGCGGCTAGCTGGCGCAGGTGGTAGCTGGTGGCGCCGCTGGACTCGCCGAGCCGCTCGGCGAGTTGGGAGGCGGTGGCCGGGCCGTCGTGGCGCAGCGACTTCAAGAGCTGGATCCGCAGGGGATGGGCGAGGCCGCGCAGGGCGCGGGCGTCGAGGATGCGCTCCCCGGACGCGTTCTCGGGGGGCTTGCCGCCGGGCTGCTTGTTCTCGGACATGACTCCACCGTAGCCATGCAAAGAGAGTGTTGCAACGCTTTCTTTGCATCAACTTCTTTGCAGGGTGTTCTTTGCATCGGGTTCTGTGCGAGGCCGTCCGAGCGGCACCGCTCACCCCTTCTTGACGAACCCCTGCTCCACCAGCCAGTCGAGCGCCACGTCGTGCGGGTCCTGGCCCGCCACGTCGACCTTGGCGTTCAGGTCCTGGGCGACCTGCGTGGTGAGCTTGGCGCTGACCGGGTCCAGGAGGGCGGCGATCGCCGGGTACTTCTCGTACGTCCTGCTGTGCAGCTCCGGCGCCGCGTTGTAGTTGGGGAAGAAGTGCCGGTCGTCCTGGAGGGTCGCCAGGTTCATCGCCTTGATCCGGCCGTCGGTGGTGAACACCTCGCCGAGCAGGCAGGAGCTGGACTTGGACACCTGGGTGTAGATGATCCCGGCGTCCATCTTCTGGATGTTGGAGGCGGGGACCGACATCCCGTACGCCTTCTGCATGCCGGGCAGTCCGTCCTCGCGCGAGGCGAACTCGTTCTCCACGCAGATCGTCACCGCCGAGGGATCCTTCTTCGACAGCGCGGCCACGTCCGAGAGCGTCCTGAGGTGGTACTTGGCGTTGTTGGCCTGGCTGATGCCCAGCGCGTAGGTGTTGTTGAGGGTCGACTGGGGCAGCCAGGTCACACCGTTCTTCAGATCGGCGTCGCGCACCGCCTGCCACTGCGCCTGCGGGTCGGTGATCGGCTTGCTGTTGCCCTGGTACGTGATCCACGCCGTGCCCGTGTACTCGTACATCGCATCCGCGTCACCCTTGACGACGGCCTCGCGCGCGCTGATCGAGCCGGGCAGGTTGGTGCGGTCGAGGACCTCGGCGCCGGCCGCCTTGAAGACCAGGCCGACCATCTGGCCCAGGATGATGTTCTCGCTGAAGTTCTTCGAAGTGACCGTCAGGGAAGCCCCCTTGAGGGGCAGGCCCCGGCCGACCGAGCCGGGCACCACGTCGTCCACCATCGGCGAGCCGGACTTGAGCCCGCAGCCGCAGACCACGGCGAGCAGCGCCAGCGAGCCCCCGGCGGCGGCCAGTGCCGTACGGAGGTGCCGCATCACTCCGCCTCCAGTCCGCGCGGGGTCAGCGCCACCTCGGCCAGCGAGGCCAGCCAGTCCACCAGCAGGGCGAGCGCCACCGTCAGGACGGAGCCGAGGACCAGGACCGGCATGCGCTGGGTCTGGATGCCGGAGGTGATCAGGTCGCCGAGGCCGCCACCGCCCCCGAAGGTGGCGAGCGTGGCGGTGCCCACGTTCAGGACGAGCGCGGTGCGCACACCCGCGAGGATCAGCGGGACGGCCAGGGGCAGTTCGACCTTGCCCAGGGTGCCGAGCGCCGACATGCCGATCCCCCGGGCCGCTTCGACCAGGTGGGGCTCGATGGCCCGCAGCCCGGCCACCGTGTTGGAGAGCACCGGGAGCACCGCGTAGATCACCATGCCGATGACGGCGGTGCCCGGACCGATGCCGAGCCAGATCACCAGGAGCGCGAGCAGGCCGATGGCCGGGGTGGCCTGGCCGATGTTGGCGATCGCGGTGACCGGCGGGGCGGCTCTGCTCACCCCGCGCCGGGTCAGCGCGATGCCCAGCGGAATCGCGATGACGAGCACCCAGAAGGTGGAGATCGCCGTCAGCTTGACGTGCTGCCACAGGCGCAGCTGGACGTTGCCGTTGGCGAGGGAGTTCTTGGCGATCGAGTCCAGGTGGGCGTTGGTGATCCAGAAGTACGTGATCAGGAGGACCACCACGAGCACGGCCGGCAGGAGGGCCAGTTTCTGCCAGGTGATCCGGCGGGCCGGTCCGCCCGCCGCCGGGCCCGGCTCCTCCTCCGCTTCCGCCTCCGGGTCCGGCAGCTCGTCGCGGAAGGCGTGGCCCTTGACCTCGTGCTCACCCGGCGGGCGTTCGGCGGGAGCGGGGCTCCTGGGCGTCATGACTGCTCCGCACCGCCCTCCAGCTCCTGTTCCGTCTGGTGGTGGCGGAGCTCCTCCAGGTCGTGCTGGTGCTCGATGGCGGCGAGCCGGTCGGCCTCCAGGAGCTCGTGCACGGAGTTCATCAGCGTCTCCATGTCCACGACGCCGATGTACTCGCCGCGCCGCCCGGTCACCGCGACCCGGCCGCCGGAGTCGATGAGGACCGCCTCCAGGGCGTCGTGCAGCGTGGCGTCCCTGGTCACCGTGTCGTGCACCAGCTGCCCCGCCCGCGCGAGCGAGCCCTTGGCGCGCATCAGGTCGCCGCGCCGCAGCCACTTGTAGGGCCGGTTCCTGCGGTCCAGCATGAGGAGCTCGTTGTGGGGGCCGCTGCGCAGCTTGTTGAAGATCGACTGGAGCGGGTCGTCCACGGTGACCGTGGGGAACTCCGCCATCTCCACATCCCGTACGCGGGTGAGGTTGAGCCGCTTGAGCGCCGCGCCCGCACCCACGAATCCGGAGACGAAGTCGTCGGCCGGGTTGGTCAGAATGGCCTCGGGCGTGTCGAATTGAGCGATGTGCGAGCGTTCGCGCAGCACCGCGATCCGGTCGCCCAGCTTGATCGCCTCGTCGAAGTCGTGGGTGACGAAGACGATCGTCTTGTGCAGCTCGTGCTGGAGGCGGATCAGTTCGTCCTGGAGGTGGTCCCGGGTGATCGGGTCGACCGCGCCGAACGGCTCGTCCATCAAGAGCACCGGCGGATCGGCCGCCAACGCCCGTGCCACGCCCACCCGTTGCTGCTGTCCGCCGGAGAGCTGGCGCGGATAGCGGCCGTGGAACTCGCGCGGATCGAGCCCGACCAGGTCGAGCATCTCCTCGACCCGGTCCTTCACCCTCGACTTGGACCAGCCGACCATCTTCGGTACGAGCGCGATGTTCTCGGCGACCGTCATGTGCGGGAACAGCCCGGACGACTGGATCGCGTACCCGACCTTGCGGCGCAGCTTCACCGGGTCGATGTCGGTGACGTCCTCGTCGTTGATCCGGATGCGACCGGACGACGGTTCGATCAATCGATTGATCATCTTGAGGGTGGTCGACTTCCCGCAGCCCGAAGGGCCCACGAAGATCACGGTCTCGCCGGCCTTGATCTCCATGTTGACGCTGTCCACCGAGGGGTTGGGGTTGCCCGCGTACCGCTTGGTGAGGTTCTCCAGCTGGATGGAGGCCCCCGAGGCCGAGGCGCTGCCGGACTCAGACACGGATCCCCCTCGGGATGGTGAGACGGCCGATCAGTACGTACGCCGCGTCGAAGAGCAGGGCGAGCACGACGATGCCGAGGGTGCCCGCGAGGACCTGGTTGATGGCGTTGGCGCTGCCGAGCGAGGCGATCCCGCGGAAGATCTCGTTGCCGAGCCCGGGGCCCGAGGCGTACGCCGCGATGGCCGCGATGCCCATCAGCATCTGCGTGGAGACCCGGATGCCGGTGAGGATCGGCGGCCAGGCCAGCGGGAGTTCGACCCGCGCCATGCGGGCCGTGCGCGACATGCCGATGCCCTTGGCCGCGTCCACCAGGGAGGGGTCGACACCGCGCAGGCCCACGATCGAGTTGCGGACGATCGGCAGCAGCCCGTACAGCGTCAGCGTGACGACGGTGGGCGCAACGCCGAGACCCACCAGCGGGATCAGCAGGCCGATCATGGCGAGCGAGGGGATGGTGAGGACCGTCGAGGTGGAGGTGATGGCGAGTCCCGCCGCCCAGCCGCTGCGGTAGGTGACCACACCGATGAGGATGCCGAGGACCGTCGCGATCACCATGCACTGGAACACCGCGCTCGCGTGCTGGAGGGCGTCGGTGAGCAGCTGTTGGTGCCTGCTGGACAGGTAGTCCCAGAAGCTCACACGCGCTCCCCTCGACCCTACGGTGCCCCGCCGCCCCGGCTCCCGGTCTCCCGGACGTCGTCCTGTGCGGCCTGCTCCACCAGCGGGATGATCCGCAGCGGGACCGGGTTCTCCATGACGATCGCCGTGGAGGCCCGGACGATGCCATCAAAACCGACAACCCGGTCGATCACACGTTGGAGATCGGCGTTGGAGCGGGCCACCAGGCGGCACAGCATGTCGCCGTGCCCGGTGGTCGTGTGCAGCTCCAGGACCTCGGGCACGGTCGCCAAGTGGGCCCGCACATCGGCCCCCTGGCCCTGTTTGATCTCCAGGGTGGCGAAGGCGGTGACCGGGTATCCGAGGGCGGCGGGATCGACATCGGGACCGAAGCCGCGAATGACTCCATTCGACTGAAGCCGGTCGAGCCGCGCCTGCACCGTGCCGCGCGCGACCCCCAGCCGCCGGGACGCCTCCAGGACCCCGATCCGGGGCTCGCGGGCGAGCAGCACGATCAGGCGCCCGTCCAGATGATCGATCGACATGCCCGCCTCCGGATGGTCATCATGTACAGAACGTCCTCCCATACTGGCCAGTCGCTGCACAGATTGACCAGTGGAATCGCGAACTATTGCGCAGCTTGCCGGACAGAGAGACTCTGCCGCCATGACTGAGACCATTCACACCCCCGAAACCGCGCGGCAGGCCGACCCCTTCCCGGTGAAGGGCATGGACGCGGTCGTCTTCGCCGTGGGCAATGCCAAGCAGGCCGCGCACTACTACTCGACGGCCTTCGGCATGAAGCTGGTCGCCTACTCCGGACCGGAGAACGGCAGCCGCGAGACCGCCAGCTACGTCCTGAGCAGCGGCGCCGCCCGCTTCGTGTTCACCTCCGTCATCAAGACCGCCACCGACCGGGGCCGCTTCCTCGCCGAGCACGTCGCCGAGCACGGCGACGGCGTGGTGGACCTCGCCATCGAGGTGCCGGACGCGCGGGCCGCGTACAAGTACGCCACCGAGCACGGCGCCACCGGCTTGGAGGAGCCGCACGAGATCAGCGACGAGCACGGCACCGTCGTCCTCGCCGCGATCGCCACGTACGGCAAGACCCGGCACACCCTGGTCGAACGCTCCGACTACACCGGCCCCTACCTGCCGGGCTTCGTCGAGGCCGCGCCGATGGTCGAGCCGGTCCAGAAGCGGATCTTCCAGGCGATCGACCACTGCGTCGGCAACGTCGAGCTCGGCAAGATGAACGAGTGGGTGGCGTTCTACAACAACGTCATGGGCTTCACCAACATGAAGGAGTTCGTGGGCGACGACATCGCCACCGAGTACTCCGCGCTCATGTCGAAGGTCGTCGCCGACGGCACCCGCAAGGTGAAGTTCCCGCTCAACGAGCCGGCCATCGCCAAGAAGAAGTCGCAGATCGACGAGTACCTGGAGTTCTACGGCGGCCCCGGCGTCCAGCACATCGCGCTCGCCACCAACGACATCGTCGCCTCGGTGAAGGCCATGCGGGCGGCCGGCGTCCAGTTCCTCGACACCCCCGACTCGTACTACGACACCCTCGGCGAGTGGGCCGGCGAGACCCGGGTGCCGGTCGAGGTGCTGCGCGAGCTGAAGATCCTGGTCGACCGCGACGAGGACGGCTATCTGCTGCAGATCTTCACCAAGCCGGTCCAGGACCGCCCGACCGTCTTCTTCGAGATGATCGAGCGGCACGGTTCGATGGGCTTCGGCAAGGGCAACTTCAAGGCGCTCTTCGAGGCGATCGAGCGCGAGCAGGAGAAGCGTGGCAACCTCTGACCCGCAACTGGTCACACCTGCGCGGTAATTGAGTTACCGTCACTACTCTGCGGCCCCACGGACCTGACCCGTGGGGCCGCAGTGCGCGCCGGGCGCGCGGTCAGCGGCGCCGGTGCGGCTTCGCGGGCTTGGCCGGGCGGGGCCTGCCGGGGCGGCGGCCCGTGTTGGAATTCGACGAGGAACCCGAGCCGGCCGAGGAGCCGGAGCCGCCCGAACCCGCCTGCTCGGCGGCCGCCACATAGCCGTACACGTCCCGCGGGCCGCCCTCCGGCGGTTCGCCGAGCGCGGCGAGCGCCTGCTTCGCCTGCGGCGCGAGCAGCGGGGAGAAGTACGGGTTGGTGCGCAGCGCGTCCTCCAGATGGCGCCGGGCCGCGCCCGTCTGGCCGAGCCGGCGCTCGATCGTGCCCTGGTGGTAGGCGAACAGGGCGTCGCGCACCCCCGAGTCGGTCGCCTTCCTCGCGTGGGCCAGCGCCTCCTCCGGATCTCCCGCCCGGTACATCGCCCACGCCAGCGCGTCCTCCGCCGCCGGGCTCGGATGCGCCCGCCACTCGGCTTCGAGCCGCTCCACCGCCGCGGGCGCCGCCCCGTGGTCGGCCTCGAACCGGCCGAGCACCACGGCGTCGTCCACCCCGTTGGCGCCGTCCCGCCCGGCGAGCTCGCGCAGCTTGTCGAACCAGGTCTTCGCATCGCCGTCCAGGCTCTGCGACTCGTACAACTCACCCAGTTCCAGGACGTATTCGGGCCGGGGGAGGCGGGCCACCGCCGCCAGGTAGTCGCGCTGGGCGTCCGCCTTGCGGCCGAGCGCCGCCTCGGCCCTGGCCCGGCCCGCGAGCGCCGCATTGGCCTCCGGGTCGGTGCGCAGCGCCGCCTCGTACTGCGCCAGGGCCCCCTCCGGCTCGCCCCGCTCCCACGCCAGATCACCCATCGCCACCAGGCAGGCCGCCTTCTGCGGGGCCGATCCGGCGTGCCCGACCGCCTCGTCGAGCATCGCCGACGCGTCCTCGCGCCAGCCCCGCTCCCGGTACACCTCGGCCGCCTGCGCGAACGAGGCCGAACCGCCCCGGAGTTCGAGCAGCTGCTCCACCGCCTTCGCGGCGGCCTTCGCGTCGCCGAGCCCGTTGTACGCCTCGATCAGCGCGGGATACACCGTCCAGCGGCCCGCCGCGCGGGCGTGCACCCCCTCGGCCAGGGTGCGCGCCGCCGCGTAGTCGTGCCGGACGTTGGCGAGCGACGCGAGCCCGATCTCCGCGTCCGCGTTGTCCTTCGGCCGCACTTCGAGGGAGCGCCGCAGCGCCCACTCGGCGCGCGGGTAGTACGAGGGGTCGGCGGCCCGTGCCCCCCGCTCCAGATAGGCCGAGCCGAGCACCGCCCAGGACGCGTCGTCGCCGGGATGGGTCCGTACCCAGGCGGCCCGGTCCGAGATGAGCGCGGTGAGATCGCCGACCGAGGCGGGCGCCCCCGCCGCCACCGCCGTCAGGGCCCGCGCCGCCGGACCCGGGGCGGGCGGCGGCGCCTTCGGCCCCCGGTCCTCCGGCATCAGCAGCACCACGCCGCCGATCAGCACGGCCGCCGCCAGCGCCACCAGGACGGCCCGCCTCAGGGCGCGCGGCGGCCCCGGCCGCCGCGAGGTCTGCCGCGCCGTGGCGGAGGCCGACAGCCAGGCCGCCCGCCGTGCCGAGTCCTGTTCGGTCTTAGCGATCTCCATGGCGCACACTGTGCGTCAATACGAAGAGCGCACCCGGCCCCGCCCGTCCGAGGCGGGAAAGGGTTCACACCGATGGCCCCGGGTGCCAGGCTGAGGACATGGACGATCTTCTCGAACGGCTGCGTGAGGAACTCCCGGCGGACGCCGTCATCACCGACCCGGACGTCACCGCCTCCTACGCCCACGACATGGCGAGCTTCTGCGCGGCGGGCAGTCCGGCGGTGGTCGTGCTGCCCCGCACCGTCGAGCAGGTCCAGCACGTGATGCGCACGGCGACGGCGCTGCGCGTGCCCGTCGTGCCGCAGGGCGCCCGCACCGGCCTGTCCGGCGCGGCCAACGCCAGCGACGGCTGCATCGTCCTCTCGCTCGTCAAGATGGACCGCATCCTGGAGATCAGCCCCGTCGACCGGATCGCGGTGGTCGAGCCCGGCGTCGTCAACGCCGTGCTGTCGCGCGAAGTCCATGAACACGGGCTCTACTACCCGCCGGATCCCTCCAGTTGGGAGACGTGCACCATCGGCGGGAACATCGGCACCGCGTCCGGCGGCCTGTGCTGTGTGAAGTACGGGGTGACGGCCGAGTACGTGCTCGGCCTGGAGGTCGTGCTCGCCGACGGTCGGCTCATGAGCACCGGCCGGCGCACCGCCAAGGGCGTCGCCGGATACGACCTGACCCGGCTGTTCGTCGGCTCCGAAGGCAGCCTCGGGATCGTCGTCAAGGCGGTGCTCGCGCTCAGGCCCGCGCCGCCGCAGCAGCTCGCGCTCGCCGCGGAGTTCGAGTCGGCCGCGGCCGCCTGCGCCGCCGTCGTGCAGATCATGGAGCGCGGGCACACCCCGTCCCTGCTCGAACTCATGGACCGCACCACCATCCAGGCCGTCAACCGCATGGCGAACATGGGGCTGCCCGACACCACCGAGGCCCTGCTGCTCGCCGCCTTCGACACCCCGCACGCGGCCGCCGACCTCGCCGCCGTCGGCGAGCTGTGCGCCGCCGCGGGCGCCACCCAGGTGGTCCCGGCCGAGGACGCCGCGGAATCCGAACTCCTCCTCCAGGCCCGCCGGTTGTCCCTCACCGCCCTCGAAACGATCAAAACGGCCACGATGATCGACGACGTGTGCGTTCCGCGGTCGAAGCTCGCCGCGATGCTCGAAGGAACAGCCTCGATCGCCGCGAAGTACGACCTGACCATCGGCGTCTGCGCGCACGCGGGCGACGGCAACACCCACCCCGTGGTCTGCTTCGACTCCGCCGACCAGGACGAGTCGCGGCGCGCCCGCGAGTCCTTCGACGAGATCATGGCGCTGGGTCTGGAGCTGGGCGGCACCATCACCGGCGAACACGGCGTCGGCGTACTGAAGAAGGAGTGGCTGGCCCGCGAACTCGGCCCGGTCGGTGTCGAGATGCAGCGCGCGGTCAAGCACGCCTTCGACCCGCTGGGCCTGCTGAATCCGGGCAAGCTCTTCTGACGTGGCGCTCTCACGCCCCCTCATCGGGGCGGGACTCGTCCGACGGCCACGGGTCGCGCAGCCACAGCTCGTCGCTCCCGACGCGGCCGGTGGTGGGGGCGAGCAGCTCGGCGAGGCCGTCGTCGATGCCGAGCTGCTCGGTCTCAGAGCCCGGCGGGACCACCCGCAGCGTCCGCTCCAGCCACGCCGACACCTGCGCGGACGGCGCTTCGAGCAGCGCGTCGCCGTCCGGCGAGCTCAGCGCCATCAGGATCACGCTGCGGCCCTCGACCTTGGTCGGCCAGATCCGCACATCGCCGTGCCCGCACGGCCGGAAGACCCCCTCGACCAGGAGCTCGCGCGCGAAGGTCCAGTTGACGGGCGTCTCGGAACTGATGTGGAAGGCGATGTGCACGGCATAGGGGTCGTCCGTGCGGTAGGTGAGGCGGGCCGGTACGGGGATGCTGCGCTCGGGCGACAGCACCAGTTTGAGTTCCAGTTCGCGTTCCACCACGGTGTGCATGAGGGGCCTCTCTTTCCCTTGCTGTACGCATTCGTACGAGGGCCCAGGAGCGGGCCGTACAGGGTGAGAGCGCGTTCCCCCGCGGTCATTACGCGACTTCGGGAAGTTTTTTTCTGAAGAGTCCTACCGGCGGCCCGGCGGCGGGCCCGCCGTCACGGCGGACCCGAGCCGTTCAGCCAGCTCGCACCGTACACCGCCGAGCCGAGGGCGAGGGCGGCGACGACGGGGACCGACCGGGACGCGCGCAGCCGGGCGAGCGCCACCGCCACCGGCAGCAGCAGCGGGAACGCGGGCAGCAGCAGACGGGGCTTGGAGCCGAAGTACCCCGATGAGCACAGCGCGAGGACCAGCACGATGCCGGTGTAGACGAGCAGGGGGAGCGGCTGGCGCCCGCGGACGCACACCACGTACGCCCCGATCGCGAGCGCCGTGCCGATGACCAGGCCGAGACCGGCGAGCACGACCGGCCGGCCATCGAGGTGGTCCGCGATGAACTCCCCGTACGCGAGGCCCCCGTCGAAGCCGTTGCCCCAGGCGGCCTGGACGTCGAGATACCCCAGCAGGCCGCCCTGGCGGGCGCCCACCCACAGCACATACCCCGCCGCGCCCAGCGGGGCGAGCACGGCCCCGGTGAGCATCCGCGCGTCGACGTGCCGGGTGCGCCGCGCCTCGACGGCGGCCCCCGCCCACAGCGCGGCGGCGACCGCCAGCCCCACCGGCCGGGTCAGACCGGCCAGCGACGCGAGCAGCCCGGCCTCGACCCAGCGGTGCCGCAGCACGCCGTACAGCGCCCAGGCGGAGAGCGCCACGAACAGGGCCTCGCTGTACGCCATCGACTGGACGATCCCGACCGGAACCGCCGCCCACAGCGCCACGATCAGGACTCCGGCCCGGTGACCGTGGAGGTGATGACCCGTCAGATACAGGCCCCAGGCGGCGGCCGGACCCGCGACCGCGCTGACCAGCAGGCCCGCGTCGGCCGGCTCCAGCGGGCTCACCGCGGCGACGGCCCGCTCCAGCCAGGGAAGCAGCGGGAAGAACGCCAGGTCGGACAGGACCCGGCCGTCCGGCGCGGTCAGCGTGAAGTCGTAACCGGACTCGGCGACCCGCACGTACCAGAGGGAGTCCCAGCGCGCGGACAGCAGCGTGTGGGCGTCATTTCCGGCGATACGGGACCACAGCGCCAGGACCAGCAGGCCGAGCGCGCGGACCGCCGCGAAGGCCGCGACCGCCGTCCAGGCCCGCCGCAGTGCGGGAGCCGCCGCCGGGGGGCCGACGGCCGCTTCGCTGCGACCGGTTCGACCAGACCCCACACGCATCGTCCACTCGCCTTCCTGACCGGCCGTTCCTGGCGCACCAGTTCGGTGCGCCACGACTGTACGCACTGGTGGGACCCGGTTCGTACGCACTGCCGGGAGCCCGGCCCGGAGCCCGGCCCCCGGCCGCGGTGCGGCCCCCGGCGTCGCTCGTACGCGGGCTTCCTCCCCGGCTTGCTCCTACCGGCCCCGGGTTCTTCGTTAATGTCCTCCTGGGACAAGCGGAAGCGTGCGATCGGCGGCTGGGCCGGGCGGCGCGCCGCGGCTGAGATCAAGTGTGCTGGATCGGAACGGAGTTGGGGACATGGCGGTTCCTCCTGACGGCGGCGGGAGCGGAGCCCGGGAAGGGTATTACCCAGATCCTTCGATTCCCGGATATGTCCGGTACTGGAACGGTGCCTCCTGGGTGCCCGGCACGAGCCGGCCCGCCCCGGCCCCGGGCGAGGCGCCGCCCACCCCGCCGACGGGCGCGGCCCCCGCGCCCGCCCCGGCCCTCGCGTCCGCGCCACCGGCCCCGGTGGCACCCGCCGAGGAGACGGGCCCGGTCTTCCTGGACGAGCCCGACGCCGGTCCCGCCCCTGCCGCGCAGGGACAGCAGCCCACCTGGCGCGCGGACGCCGCCCACCAGTCCGGCTTCGGCGGCGACCAGGACCGCCTGGTTTCCTGGGGCCGCCCGGTCGACCCGCGCGGACTGCCCGAAGCGGCCGACCCGCGCCGACTGCCCGACCCCCGGCGGCCCGAGGCCCCGCAGCCCCTACCGCCCGTCGCCCCCGCGCCGCACCAGCAGCGGCTCACCGGGGCCGTGCCGCCCGCCGCCGTCGACCCGGCGCCCGCGCGGGCCGCGCTGCCCGCCCCGGCCCGCCCGACGCCGACCGGCTACCGGGACGTCCCGCAGTCGCCCCCCGTACACATGCCCGCACAAGCCCCCGCACCAGCGCCCATCCCGCCGCAGCCGCAGCCGCCGCAGTCGTATCCCCAGCCCCAGCCGCAACCCCCCGCCCACTCCTCGTACCCCGGTCCCGGAGCGCTCGGCTCGCCGATGAGCGCGGGGGCCGGGGGAGGGGCCACCTCCTGGGCGCAGCAGGTGCACCAACTCGCTCAGCCGGAGCCGCAGGAACCGGTCGTGCCGTGGAAGCCCCCGGTGGTCGACCCGTTCCTCCAGGCCGCCCAGGCGCAGGCCGCGGCCAGGCCCGCCGGGCTCGGTCGGCGGCTCGCCGCGCGGCTCGTGGACACCGTGCTGCTCGGCAGCGTCGTCGCGGGCTTCGCCGTGCCGCTCATCACGCGGGCGGGCGACCACATCCAGGGCAAGATCGACGCGGCGAAGCTGTCGGGCCGGACGGTCACCGTCTACCTCCTCGACGGCACCACCGCGGGCTACGCCGGCATCGTCCTCGGCGCCTTCCTCCTCCTTGGGCTGCTGTACGAGGCGCTGCCCACCGCCAAGTGGGGCCGCACCCTCGGCAAGAAGCTGTGCGGGGTGCAGGTGCGCGGCATCGAGTCGTACGAGCCGCCGACGTTCGGCCAGGCGGTGCGCCGCTGGCTGGTCTACGGGGTGCTCGGCCTGCTCGCGGTCGGCGTGGTCAATGTGCTGTGGTGCCTGTTCGACCGGCCGTGGCGGCAGTGCTGGCACGACAAGGCGGCCCACACCTTCGTCGCCGAGGGTTAGCCGACGGTTAGAGGCCGGGTGTTGAAAGGGGAAGCGCCCGATCCGCCCGCCGCACCCCTGGCGCAATCCGGCCCGATCCTCCCCCGAACGGCGTCCGTACCGTTGCGGGCGCCTCGCGCGCGCGGTGCACTACGGCCATGAGCACCGATCAGCCGCCGCCCGATCAGCCGCCCGAGAACGACCCGTTCCTCAAGAAGCCGTCGGAACCTCCGCAGAGCGGTTCTCCCCACGGCGCCTCGCAGCCGCCGCCCGCGGGGCCGCCGGGCGACTCCCCCTACGGCTCGGGCCCGCCGCCCGGCGGCGGGGGTCCGTACGGCTCGCCGCCTCCCCCCGGTGGCGGATCGCCGTACGGCAGCGCCCCGCCACCGCCGTCCGACCCCTACGGGGGCCAGTACGGCGGTGTCGACCCGCTGGCCGGAATGCCGCCGCTCGCCGACTACGGCAAGCGGTTCCTGGCCCGCTTCATCGACTTCCTCATCATCGCCGTCCCGCTCGGTCTGATCGAATGGGCGACCAGCAAGCGGATCGTCATCGCCACGAGCAACAGCGATTCGGGCACCGAGGTGATCAGCAAGGCGTACTCCGGCAGCGGGCTGCTCTGGCTGCTGATCTCGCTCGCCGCCTACATCGGCTACGACACCCTGATGGTGTCGAAGTCCGGCCAGACCCTCGGCAAGAAGTGGCTGGGGCTCAGGGTCGCGATGCTCAACGACGGCAGTGTGCCCACCACCAACGCCGCGCTCGCGCGGGCCGCCGTGCTGTGGGCACCGTTCGTGATCTGCTGCTACTGCCTGTGGGACATCATCCTGATCATCACGATCATGGCGGACAAGCCGTACCGGCAGGGCTGGCACGACAAGGCCGGGAAGACGGTGGTGGTCTCAGCCGCGCAGTGAGTGCTCACGCCTGGGCTGCCGCTGGGGGCCCGGGACCCTCAGGGCGGCGGAAGTCTCCACGACGGCCGCACGGTTCGCAGGCGCCGGGGTACCGGCCCGCACCGTGCGGCCGTCGGCGTCCGCGCGCACCCGGCGGGGCAGCGGCATCGGCACGGTGACGGCGACGAGCAGGCCGAGCAGCAGCGCGGCGAGCACTATGACGGCCACTCCGACCCCGGACTCGGTCCGTGAGAGCAGCAGCATGGCGACGGTCGAGAAGACGACGGTGGCCGAACCGTAGGAGAGCTGTGCGGCAGTGGGACGCGGCATGGCGTTATCCGTCCTGATGGTTCGGATAGGGGGGTGAGCCTCTCAACCGTTCTCAACCGGCCGACGTGACAACCGGATCGCACTGTCAAGCGACTCTACGACGGTCCATGCCCGAGCGGAACTGCTGGTAAGCGTGACCTAACCCACGGTGCCGGAGCACGGGGGGCGCACGGAGTCATTCCGCGACGCGCCACCGTCCGCATGCCGAGACGCGCGCACCCGTTGTCGCCGCGCACCCGGCCCAGCCGGGTCGAGCGCTACCCGTACCAGAAAGGGCCTGCTCGTCCGGCTCTGGGACCTCTCGCGCCCTTCAGTGCGTACCCGACGGACGGCTTCACCCCCGCACAAGGCGGACGTCGCGACCAAGATCGGTCCGCAGTCCGGCGTCCCGGTCTTCGACGACCACCGCGGGAAGTACTGGCACGAGGAGAACCCGACCGGAAGCGTCAAGGTTCCTGACACCAAGACCCGGATCTCCATCGTCCACCAGCCGCTGGACGGCTCGACGATCACCGTGAAGGTCGGCCGCTCGACCAAGTAATTCTCAAAACCGCAGGTCAGGCCATGATCGGCCGTCGCCCTCTAGCGGGGCGACGGCCGGTCGTGTTTAGGTGCGTCCTACGAGTCCTTATTGACAGCGAGTCCAACGCGTCGTCCTACAGGGGGAGTGGTCCGGCATGCCCGGCGGAGGTTTCTGCAAGTTGCCCGGCGGCAGCGTCGTGGTGGCGCTCACGCTGCCGAACCCGGCGGCGCCCGGCACGAACGTGCGGGTCCTGGTGCACGCGGTCAACCGCGCCCGCGCCCTGACGAGGCTGCGCAACCTCGGCCTGCGCGCGGTCTACCTGCGCGGCAACACCCAGCCGCCGACCCTGGACGAGATCACCGCCGTCCTCCACCACCCCGACGGCCTCCTGTGGCGCACCACCCCGGAGGCGACGGCGGAAGAACTGTGGCACCCGATACGGGCGCTGCTGAGGTAGTCATCGCGCCCCGCGAACAGCCCCGCGCGGCGGAAAATCAAGCCTCTCCGGCGCTTGAGGAGCGGGGTCCGGGGCGGAGCCCCGTGCCGACGGGCCACGGAAGGCCGCCGGGAGCTCAGACCACGGGTTTGCCGGACAGCTCGACACCCGCGGCCCGCATCTCCTCCAGCGCCCGGGACGTCGTGGGCTCGGCCACCCCCGCGGTCAGGTCGAGCAGCACATGGGTGGTGAACCCGGCCCGCACCGCGTCGAGCGCAGTCGCCCGCACGCAGTGGTCCGTGGCGATCCCCACCACGTCGACCTCGGTGACCTGGCGCGCCCGCAGCCAGTCCGCCAGCGAGACCCCGTTCTCGTCAAGACCTTCGAAGCCGCTGTACGCCGCCGCGTACGCCCCCTTGTCGAAGACCGCGTCGATCGCCCCGCAGGCGACGGCCGGCGCGAAGTTGGGGTGGAAGCCCACCCCCTCCGTACCGGCGACGCAGTGCACCGGCCAGGAGTGCTCGAAGTCGGGCGTGTCCGAGAAGTGCGTGCCCGGGTCGACGTGGTGGTCGCGGGTGGCCACCACATGGCGGTAGGCGGACCCGGCCGCCTGGCCCACCAGGTCGGTGATCGCGGCGGCGACGTCCGCGCCGCCCGCGACCGCGAGGGAGCCGCCCTCGCAGAAGTCGTTCTGGACGTCCACGACGATCAAGGCGCGGTGCATGTCGGCTGTCCTTCGGTCTGCGGGCCCCGCGGTCAGGGAGGGGCTGTTCTACGAGCGTAGAGACTTCGACCACCGCGCGGCAGGGGGCAAAGGGGGGCGGAAACCCGGCCGGGCCGCTCAGGCGTACTCGGTCGGGATGACCGGCTCGCCGCGCGACAGCTGGATCGCGGACATCGGCAGCGCGGCCAGCGCGTCGATGTGCCGCTGCCGGACGGTCTCCAGCGGTTCGCGGGCCACGACGGTGCCGCCCTTGACGAGCTCGACCAGGAGCTGGCGGTCGGCGAGCGCGGTCGGCACCGGCCCGGTGCCGATGACCTCGGCCTCGGCGATCCCGTACGCGTCGGAGCGGCGCGCGGCCCACTTGCGGCCGCCCATCGAGGACTTCGCGCCGAGCGACTTCTTGGCGACCGGGTGCAGCGGGGCCTTCGGGTCGGCGGACTGGGCGCGGGCGACCAGCTTGTAGACCATGGAGCAGGTCGGGTGCCCGGAGCCGGTGACCAGCTGGGTGCCGACGCCGTACGCGTCCACGGGGGCCGCGGCGAGCGAGGCGATGGCGTACTCGTCGAGGTCGGAGGTGACCACGATCTTGGTGTTGGTCGCGCCGAGCTCGTCGAGCTGCTGGCGCACCCGGTGGGCGACCAGGAGCAGGTCGCCGGAGTCGATGCGGACCGCGCCGAGCTCGGGTCCGGCGATCTCGACGGCGGCGCGGACCGCCTCGGCGACGTCGTACGTGTCGACCAGGAGGGTGGTGCCGCGGCCGAGCGAGTCGACCTGGGCCCGGAAGGCGTCCCGCTCGCTGTCGTGGAGCAGGGTGAAGGCGTGCGCGCTGGTGCCGACGGTCGGGATGCCGTAGCGGAAACCGGCCGCGAGGTCCGAGGTGGTGCTGAAGCCGCCGACGTAGGCGGCCCGCGCGGAGGCGACCGCGGACAGCTCGTGGGTGCGGCGCGCGCCCATCTCGATGAGCGGGCGCCCGCCGGCGGCGGCCGACATCCGGGACGCGGCGGCGGCGATCGCGGAGTCGTGGTTGAGGATGGAGAGGATCACGGTCTCCAGGAGCACGCACTCGGCGAAGGAGCCCTCGACGCGCAGGATCGGTGAGCCCGGGAAGTAGACCTCGCCCTCCGGGTAGCCCCAGATGTCACCGCTGAAGCGGTAGGAGGCCAGCCAGCGCAGGGTGGGCTCGTCCACGATGTCGCGGTCGCGCAGGAAGCCGAGCACGCCCGCGTCGAAGCGGAAGTTCTCGACGGCGTCCAGGACCCGTCCGGTACCCGCGACCACGCCGTACCGGCGGCCCTCGGGGAGCCTGCGGGTGAAGACCTCGAAGACCGAGCGCCGCTCGGCCGTGCCGGCCTTCAGCGCGGCCTGGAGCATCGTGAACTCGTACTGGTCGGTGAAGAGCGCTGTCGACGGCACGTCCACCGGCAGCCCAAGGTCCGCAGCGTTCACAACGAGCTACCTCGCACTTTCGTCCGGGCCGAGCACGGTTCGGCCGGGGATCCGGGGGCTGCCCCCGGGAGATGGGGCATGGGGGGATGCTACCCCGAATACTCGTCACTTTGACGATTTCTAGGAGCCCGTTTGTGCGATGACCCGCCCCGGGTGGCAGCATGGAGGCCGTGGCTGTGATTTCCGGGGGCGCCCCCCGGACCCCCGGCAGAAGAGATAAAGGTCGCCCAGAGCCGTGAGTGTTGCTCCCGTAGAGATCGAACGCCCCGAGTCGGCGGAGTCGAGCCAACCCGTCGCCGAACCCGATGTGCCCTGGGTGACGCTCGTCCACAACGACCCCGTCAATCTGATGAGCTACGTGCAGTACGTCTTCCAGTCCTACTTCGGCTACTCGAAGGACAAGGCCCACAAGCTGATGCTCGACGTGCACCACAAGGGCAGGGCCGTGGTCTCCAGCGGCAGCCGCGAGGAGATGGAACGCGACGTGCAGGCGATGCACGGCTACGGGCTGTGGGCCACGCTCTCCCAGGACCGCAACTGATGGCCGGGCACTTCGAGGTGCTCCCCGGCGGCGGCGCGGCCGTCGCGCTCGACGAGGTCGAGATCGCCATCCTGCGCTCGCTCGCGGTCCAGCTGCTCGAACTCGTCGGTCCCGGCGACGAACCGGCCGAGGGCGCCGACCCGCTCGCCGCGCTGTTCGCCGAGGGCCCGAGCGAGCCGCCCTCCGACCCGGCACTCGCCCGCCTCTTCCCCGACGCGTACGCCAGTGACGAGAGCGACGAACTGCGCGACAAGTCAAGCGAGTTCAGGCGCTTCACCGAGAACGACCTGCGCTCGCGCAAGCGGGCCGACGCGCTCGCGGTGGTCCACGGCCTCGACGCGCTGACCCCCAAGGGCGACGGCGGAGCTGTCCTGAAGCTGACCGCCGAGGACTCCCGGCACTGGCTGGGCGCGCTCAACGACCTGCGGCTGACCATCGGCACCCGCCTGGAGGTCACCGACGAGGACGAGAGCGGCGAGCTGTACCGGCTGCCGGACGACGATCCGCGCAAGCCGATGGTGATGGCCTATCTCTGGCTGGGTGTGCTGCAAGAAACACTCGTCGAAACGCTCATGCCCTGACCGATCGACCAGGAGATGGCTGTTCGCTCAGCGGACGCTCAAATCCGTATAACGATCCCATCACCGCATCGACCTGCTTTGTCACGTCGAGGGACTTTTGTCCGCTTCTTCCTGTGGGGTGCGCCACAGTGGCTGAAATGGATCACCCATAAGGCCGTGATAAATCTTCACGACCACCCGGGGACGCCACCCATGTTCCCCGGGGGCGCTTCGACCGGCTGACCGCCGGTGGCACTCCATCCACATCCGGGGGGATCAGGACCTGATCCGCCGCTTCGCGACCGAGGCGGGCGGGTCAGCATGGAGAAAGGCGCACCACCATGACCTCAGTGCAGGTCGACCAGCACGGCGACCGTCCTGCCGGCAATGAGGCCGCGGGGACCGACGTCGGCAACGGACCGGGCGAGGGCGCGGGCGAGGGATACCAGCGGGGCCTCGGGGCCCGGCAGATCCAGATGATCGCGATCGGCGGCGCCATCGGCACCGGCCTCTTCCTCGGCGCGGGCAAGGCCATCTCGAAGGCCGGGCCCAGCCTCATCCTGGCCTACGCCATCGCGGGCCTGGTCATCTTCTTCATCATGCGCGCGCTCGGCGAGCTGCTCATGTACCGCCCGGTGTCGGGCTCCTTCTCGGAGTACGCCCGGGAGTTCGTCGGCCCGTTCTGGGGCTTCGTCACCGGCTGGACGTACTGGCTCTTCTGGGTCGTCACCGGCATCACCGAAGTCACCGCGGCCGCCCAGTACATGTCGTTCTGGACCCACAACAGCGTGCCGCAATGGGCCTACGCGCTGGTCTTCACGCTCATCCTGTACGCCGTGAACCTGATCTCCGTGAAGCTCTTCGGCGAGCTGGAGTTCTGGTTCTCCATGGTCAAGGTGACCGCCATCGTCGGCATGATCCTGATCTGCGCCGGCATCCTCACCGTCGGCTTCTCGAACGCCGCGGACACCGCGTCGGTGTCCAACCTGTGGAACGACGGCGGCTTCTTCCCGCACGGCATCGGCTCCACGCTGATGACGCTCCAGATCGTGATGTTCGCCTTCCTCGCGGTCGAGCTGGTCGGCGTCACCGCCGGCGAGTCCAAGGACCCCGAGAAGACCCTGCCCAAGGCCATCAACACCGTGCCGTGGCGCATCGCCGTCTTCTACATCGGCGCGCTGATCATGATCCTCTCGGTCATCCCGTGGCACGAGTTCCAGCCGGGCGTGAGCCCCTTCGTCCTCGCCTTCGAGAAGATGGGCCTGGGCGTCGGCGCCGCGATCGTCAACTTCGTCGTCCTGACCGCCGCGCTCTCCTCCTGCAACTCGGGCATGTACTCCACCGGCCGCATGCTGCGCGACCTCGCGCTCAACGGCCAGGGCCCGAAGGTCTTCACCAAGCTGACCAAGAGCGGCACCCCGCTGGTCGGCACCACGGTCTCCGCCGCGCTGATGCTGGTCGGCGTCTGGATCAACTACGTCGCCCCCGGCAAGGCCTTCGACTACGTCGTCTCCTTCGCCACCATCTCCGGCATGTGGGCCTGGATCATGATCCTGGTCTGCCAGATCCGCTACCGCGCCCGGTCCGACCGCGGCGAACTGCCGAAGTCGACCTTCCGCGCCCCGGGCGCCCCGTGGAGCAGCTGGTTCGCGCTGCTCTTCATCGGCATGGTCATCGTGATGATGGGCATCGACAAGGACTCCCGCGTCTCGCTGTACTGCGCGCCGCTGTGGGGCCTGATCCTCGGCGTCTCCTACCTGGTCCTGCGGGCCAAGAACCCGGAGAACAAGGCGTTCGCCAAGCGCAGCTGAGGCTCTGACCTGCCAGTTCTCACCATGCGGGCCGTTCCGTACCATCACTCGGTACGGAACGGCCTGTCTGCTTATCCTTGCCGACATGCTGACCATCACCCAGGCCCTGTACGACCAGCTCGTCGCGCACGCCCGCGCCGACCACCCCGACGAGGCGTGCGGTGTGGTCGCCGGCCCGGCGGGCACCGGCCGCGCCGAGCGCTTCGTCCCGATGCTGAACGCGGCCCGCTCGCCCACCTTCTACGAGTTCGACTCCCAGGACCTCCTCAAGCTGTACCGCGAGATGGACGACCGCGACGAGGAGCCGGTGATCGTCTACCACTCCCACACGGCGACCGAGGCCTACCCCTCGCGCACCGACGTGACGTACGCGAACGAGCCCGGCGCCCACTACGTCCTGGTCTCGACGGCGGACACGGACGGGGCGGGGGAGTTCCAGTTCCGCTCGTACCGCATCGTGGACGGCGTGATCACGGAGGAAGACGTCAAGATCGTCGAGGCATACTGACCGTACGCAATTGACCGATTTGGGCGGCAGGAGCCAGGAAGCCGGTGTGAATCCGGCCCGGTCCCGCCACTGTGACCGGCGCTTGGCGGCGCCGGAAGTCAGGAACTGACCTGCCGCCTTCTCCCACCGACAGGGGACGTGGAAATCCCCTTGGAGGAGCTCAGCCATGCTCTGGCGCCGCGCGGCACTCGCCGCCGCCCTGCTGTTCCCGCTTGCCGCGTGCACGACCCCGCCGCGCCCCGACGCCGCGGGCGGCCCGGCCCCCGGCTTCCCGTACACGGTCACCAACTGCGGGGTGACGACCACGTTCACCGCGCCCCCGAAGCGGGCCGTGACGATGAACCAGCACGCCACGGAGGTGATGCTGGAGCTGGGCCTCGCCAAGTCCCTTGCCGGGACCGCCTACTTGGACGACAAGGTGCTGCCGAAGTACGAGCGGGACTACCGGTCGGTCCCGGTCCTCGCGGCCGAGTACCCCTCGTACGAGAAGCTCCTGTCCGCCAACCCGGACTACGTGTACGGCGGTTACGCCTCTGCGTTCTCGCCGAACGAGGGCCGCACGCGCGAGGCGCTGGCCAAGAGCGGCATCAAGACCCGCCTGAACGTGGAGAACTGCCCCAAGGGGGCCGCGACCACGATGGACGACGTGTACGAGGAGGTCCGCGAGGTCGGCCGGACCTTCGGGGTCGCGGACCGGGCCGAGTCGTGGGTGCGGTCGGCCGAGGCCGCCAACGCGCGCACCCGGACGGCGCTCGCGGGCGCGGCGCCGCTGTCCGTCTTCGTCTACGACAGCGGCGACAAGACGGCGTTCACGGCGGGCGGGAAGGGCATCGGCAACGACATCGTGACGCGGGCGGGCGGCCGCAACGTCTTCGCCGCCGATCTGAAGGACAAGTCCTTCGGGGACGCGAGCTGGGAAAACGTGGTGGCCCGCGCCCCCGAGGTCATCCTGATCCTGGACTACGGCGGCACGACGGCGGAGGCGAAGAAGCAACGCCTGCTCGCCGACCCGGCCCTGGCCTCGGTCCCGGTCGTCAAGAACAACCGCTTCGCGGTCCTCCCGCTCTCCGACATGGTGACGGGCGTCCGCGCCCCCCAAGCGGTGTCGAAACTCGCGGAACAGCTGCGCGGGGGGACGAAGCGATGAGAGCGGCAAGGGAGGCTGCCGCCGCGCGTTCGGCGGTGGTGCCGGGTTCGGCGGGGTGCGTGGCGGTGGGTTCGCGTTCGGTGGGGTGTGTCGCGGTGGGTTCGCGTTCGACGGTGGTGGTGCCGGGTTCGGTGGCGTGTGTCGTGGTCGGCTCGCGTCCGGCGGCGGTGTCGGGTTCGGCGGGGTGCGTCGTGGTCGGCTCGCGCTTGGCGGTGGTGCCGGGTCCGGCGGGGTGTGCAGTGGTCGCCCTGCGCCCGGCGGTGCTGGCGGGTTCGGCGGGGCGCGCCGTGGTGGGTTCGCGTTCGCCGGGGCGCGTCGTGGTCGGGCCGCGCCCGGCCGTGCTGCCCGGTTCGGCTGGGCGTCGCGTGGTCGGTCCGCAGTCGCCGACGGCGGGCGAGGGCCGGCGGGAGGAACCGCACCTGCCCTCCCGTCCGCACGGGTGGTGCGGGTGGGAGACGAGGGACCGGCCGGAGGCCGCAGCGTCCGGGGTGCGGCGGTGACCCCGCGTTGGCGGTACCCCGTACTCATGGGCGCCCTCGCCACCGCGCTGGTGGCCGCCGCCGTCGCCGGCCTCGCGCTCGGCTCGGTGGCGATCCCGGCCGACCAGATCCTGGCCATCGTCACCGGGGAGGCCGACCCCTCCCCGTACCGGACCATCGTGCTCGACGTGCGGCTGCCCCGCGTCGTGCTCGGCGCGGTCACCGGCGCCGGTCTCGCCGTCATCGGCACCGTCCTCCAGGCCCTCGTGCGCAACCCGCTCGCCGACCCGTTCCTGCTCGGGGTCTCCAGCGGGGCCTCCGCCGGAGCCGTCGCGGTGATCGTCCTCGGCGTGGGCGCCGGGGTGACCACCACCGTCGCCCTCCCCGCCGCCGCCTTCGCGGGCGCACTCGTCGCCCTGGTCCTCGTGTACGCCCTGGCCGGACGCGGCGGTTCGATGACCGGCGGCCGACTCGTGCTCGCCGGAGTCGCCGTCTCGTACATCCTGTCCGCGCTCACCAGCCTGCTCCTGGTCACCTCGGCGAGCGCCGAACACCTCCAGGAGGTGCTGCACTGGACGCTCGGCGGACTCGGCGGCGCCCGCTGGGACATGCTGGCCCTGCCCACCGCCGTCCTCGCCGCGGGCACCCTCGTCCTGATCGCGCTGGCCCGACCGCTGGACCTGCTCCTGGTGGGGGAGGAGGGCGCCACCGTCCTCGGCCTGGACACCGGCCGCTTCCGCGCGGGCGTCTTCGCGCTGGCCTCCCTGCTCACCGGCGCGCTCGTCGCGTACAGCGGGGCGATCGGATTCGTCGGCCTGATGGTTCCGCACGCCGCCCGCGCGGTCGTCGGCGCCGCCCACCGCACCCTGCTCCCGGTCGCAGCCCTCGGCGGCGCCGCCTTCCTGGTCCTCGCCGACCTCGCGGCCCGCACCGTCGCCGCCCCGCAGGACATCCCGGTCGGCGTGCTCACCGCGCTCACCGGCGGCCCGTTCTTCCTGTGGATGCTGCGCGGCCGCAGGGCCGGCGCGGAAGGCGGCCCCGCATGACGACCCTGCGCGCCGAGTCGCTCTCGTACACCGCACCGCAGGGCCGCGAACTGCTCTCCGGCATCGAACTCACCGCCCGCGACGGCGAGACCGTCGGCCTGGTCGGCCCCAACGGCAGCGGCAAGACGACCCTGCTGCGCTGCCTCTACGGAACCCTGCGCCCCACCACCGGCCGCGTCCTGCTCGACGGCGGCGACCTGCACGCCCTGCCGGTGAAGGCGCGCGCCCGCCGCATCGCGACCGTCCCGCAGGACGCCCACGCGGGCGGCATCGAGCTGACCGTCCGCGAGATCGTCGCCATGGGCCGCTCCCCGCACCACCGCTTCTGGGAGGCGGACACCGCCACGGACCGCGCCCTCGTGCACGAGGCACTCGCCCGCGTCGGCATCGCGGACCTCGCCGGCCGCCCCTTCCCGTCCCTCTCCGGCGGCGAACGCCAGCGCGCGCTGGTCGCCAGGGCCCTCGTACAGCAGCCGGACGTCATCGTCCTGGACGAGCCGACCAACCACCTGGACATCCGCTACCAGCTCGAAGTCCTGTCCCTGGTAAGGGAGTTGGGCACGGCAAGCCTGCTCGCCCTGCACGACTTGAACCTCGCCGCGCACTACTGCGACCGGATCTGCGTGCTGGCCGGAGGCCGGATCGTCGCGGCGGGCCCGCCCGCCGACGTCCTGACCGCCGGACTCCTCCTGGCGGTGTACGGGGTCGACGCCGAGGTGAGTGTCCACCCCGTCACCGGCGCACCGACCGTCGTCTATCTGCCGCCCACAGCCGCGGCGACCACATCCTGAGCGGGATCCGTCCAGGATGCGAGATCACATTCCGGGAAGCGGACCGGGAATCTATACGATGACCCCATGGTTTCGAACGACGTGAGCGACAAGACGCCGAGCAGCGGCCCCGCCCTGCTGCTCGTGGCGCGGCTGCACGTCGACCTGTGCCGCCTCGCCAGCGCGATCTGTACGGCCCGCGCAGCCGCCGTCTGACGCCGCGCGCTCCACCAGCACCAACGCACCACCGCACGCCCCGGGGCGTGCGGCGCGCGGACCCGAGCACGAGCCGCGCCCACCTGCCTCTCACTCCCGACAGGAGCCCACGCCATGGCCATCGAGGTCCGCATCCCGACCATCCTCCGCACCTACACCGACGGCGCCAAGGCCGTCGAAGGCGGCGGCGCCAGCATCGACGCGCTCTTCAAGGACCTGGAGACCCGCCACCCCGGCATCCGCGAGCGCCTGGTCGACGAGAGCGGCGAGCTGCGCCGCTTCGTGAACGTCTACCTCAACGACGAGGACGTCCGCTTCCTCGCCGGCATCACCACCGAGCTGTCCGACGGCGACAACGTCACGATCCTGCCCGCCGTAGCGGGCGGCTCCGTCTGACATGCGCTACGACTCCCCGCTCGCCGCGGTCGGCAACACCCCGCTGGTCCGCCTCCCGCGCCTGTCGCCCTCCGACGACGTACGGATCTGGGCCAAGCTGGAGGACCGCAACCCGACTGGTTCGATCAAGGACCGGCCGGCCCTCCACATGGTCGAACAGGCCGAGAAGGACGGCCGGTTGACCCCCGGCTGCACCATTCTCGAACCCACCAGCGGCAACACCGGCATCTCGCTCGCGATGGCCGCGAAGCTCAAGGGCTACCGCATCGTGTGCGTGATGCCGGAGAACACCTCCCAGGAGCGCCGCGACCTGCTCGCGATGTGGGGCGCGGAGATCGTGTCGTCCCCGGCGGCGGGCGGCTCCAACACGGCCGTACGGGTCGCCAAGGAGCTGGCCGCCGAGAACCCGTCCTGGGTGATGCTCTACCAGTACGGAAACCCGGACAACGCGGGCGCCCACTACGCCACCACGGGCCCGGAGATCCTCGCCGACCTGCCCTCGATCACCCACTTCGTGGCGGGCCTCGGCACCACCGGAACGCTGATGGGGGTGGGCCGCTACCTGCGCGAGCACGTCCCCGGCATCAAGATCGTCGCGGCCGAACCCCGCTACGACGACCTGGTCTACGGCCTGCGCAACCTGGACGAGGGCTTCGTACCGGAGCTGTACGACGCCTCCGTGCTGACCACCCGCTTCTCGGTCGGCTCGGCCGACGCGGTGACCCGCACCCGTGAACTCCTCCAGCAGGAGGGCATCTTCGCGGGCGTCTCGACGGGCGCCGCGCTGCACGCGGCGATCGGGGTCGGCAGGAAGGCCGTCAAGGCGGGCGAGAGCGCCGACATCGTCTTCGTGGTCGCCGACGGCGGCTGGAAGTACCTGTCGACCGGCGTCTACACCGCGCCGACCACCGAGGCCGCGATCGAAACCCTGCACGGGCAGCTCTGGGCCTAGGGGGACCGGGCGTCACCCCGACAGGTGGCGGACCTGGTCCCACAGGGTCGGGTCCACCACGCCCACCCGGCGGCGGAACGCCCACACCCCGACGTCGCGCAGCTCGTCGGTCTCCAGGAAGCTGGGCCGGCCGTGCGCGTCGGCGACCGTGCCGGGCGGCAGCGGGATCACCCCGGCCCGCTCGTCGTGGTACTTGCTGGTGATCTTCGCGACGGTCACCGCGTCCCCCCGCACCCGCAGCACCAGACAGGGCCGGTCCTTGCCGCCCGGGACATCCTCGTAGGGCACCTCCGCCCACCAGATCTCCCCGGCCTTCGGCACCCGCCCGGGACCCGGGCGAGGCCCGGCCGGGCGCCCCGGGGGCCGCGCCCGGCCGCCCGGCCGACGGCGGGAGCGCCCGCGCCCGTCCATGGCGGCCGCGACCAGCGCGAGAGCCACCACGGCCGCGAGCGCCAGCCACCACGAGGTGTCCATATCCCAGACGTTACCGGCGCACCACCCACCGCGCGCGCTCCGCGCGAACACCATCCGAACCGGTGACAGGGCAGGTGAGTTCCCCCACAACGGCCCGCCGCGAAGGAGCGACGGGCCTTGTGGCGCCTTACGCTCGTCGCACCGCAGCCCTCCCCGCGGCCTCCCGCCCCGCCCGTCCGCCCCCTCAACGACAGGCTTCGCCTGGCCCCTCTGTTCCGGAGGTTCACGCTCCATGAAGCTCACCGTCGTCGGCTGCTCCGGGTCGTTCCCGTCAGCGGATTCGGCCTGCTCCAGCTACCTGGTCGAGGCAGACGGCTTCCGGCTGCTGCTCGACATGGGCAACGGGGCCCTCGGTGCGCTGCAGCGCCACATCGGTCTGTACGACCTCGACGCGATCTTCCTGTCGCATCTGCACGCCGACCACTGCATCGACATGTGCGGCTACTTCGTGGCCCGCTACTACCGGCACGAGGGCGGCCGCTGCGGGCCCATGCCGGTGTACGCGCCGGAGGGCGCCGAGGAGCGCCTCACCACGGCGTACGCCGACACCCCCTCCGCCTCCTCGATGAGCGAGGTCTTCGACTTCCACACCCTGAAGCCGGGCGCCTTCGACATCGGCCCCTTCTCGGTGCGTACGGAGCGGGTGCGCCACCCCGTCGAGGCGTACGCCATCCGGGTCGAGCACGGCGGCCGCTCGCTCACGTACTCCGGGGACACCGGCCCCTGCCCCGCCCTCGGCGAACTGGCCGCCGACGCCGACCTGTTCCTGTGCGAGGCGTCGTTCACGTACGGCAAGGAGGACATCCCGGCGCTGCACCTCAACGGCCGCGAGGCCGGCGAGCACGCGGCCCGCGCCGGGGCCGGCCGCCTGGTGCTGACCCACATCCCGCCGTGGACGGACGCCGAGATCAACCTGGCGGACGCCCGAGCGGTCTACTCCGGCCCGGCGGAACTGGCCGTGCCGGGCGCGGTGTACGAGATCTGAGCCCCGGCGGACAGGAGAAGGCCCCCGGAACCGCGAGGTTCCGGGGGCCTTCTTCGGGCGTCGGCGGGGCTTACTTCGCCTCGGCCTTGAGCAGTTCGGCCAGCTCCTCGTCGGACTCGCGGCCCGGCGTCGGCAGGTTGAACTTGGTGATCGCGAACCGGAAGATCACGTAGTAGACCGCCGCGAAGCAGAGGCCGACCAGCGCCAGGCCCCACGGGTTGGTGGCGATCCCCAGGTTGAGTACGTAGTCGATCGCGCCGGCCGAGAAGCCGAAGCCGTCCTTCATGCCGAGCGCCCAGGTCAGCGCCATGGAGACACCGGTGAGCACCGCGTGGATCGCGTACAGGACCGGGGCGATGAACATGAAGGTGAACTCGATCGGCTCGGTCACACCCGTCACGAAGGCGGTGGCCGCGAGGGAGAACATCATGCCGCCGACGACCTTGCGGCGCTCGGGGCGCGCGCAGTGGACGATCGCGAGGCAGGCCGCAGGGAGGGCGAACATCATGATCGGGAAGAAGCCGGTCATGAACTGTCCGGCGGACGGGTCGCCCGCGAGGAAGCGGGCGATGTCGCCGTGCTTGCCGTTGTAGTCGCCGGCCTGGAACCACGGGAAGGAGTTGAGCAGGTGGTGCATGCCGATCGGGATCAGCGCGCGGTTGGCGATGCCGAAGATTCCGGCGCCGACCGCGCCCGAACCGACCAGCCACTCACCGAAGTTGTGCAGTCCGGCGCCGAGCACCGGCCAGATCAGACCGAAGACGATGCCGATGAACAGGCCCGCGAAGGCGGACAGGATCGGCACGAGGCGGCGGCCGCCGAAGAAGCCCGCCCAGTCGGGCAGCTTGGTCCGGTAGAACTTCTGGTAGAGCAGCGCGACGACGACACCCATGACGACACCGCCGAGCACGCCGGCGTTGACCGGGGCGTCATTCATGACGATCTTGCCGTCGGCGACCGCCGCGACCTTCGGCAGGCTGCTGTCGGTGAAGGTCGCCAGGACCTTCTGGAAGACCAGGTAGCCCGTGACGGCGGCGAGCGCGGTCGAGCCGTCCGACTTCTTGGCGAAGCCGATCGCGATGCCGACGCAGAACAGCAGCGCCATGTTGTCGAGGATCGCGCCGCCACCGGCCGCCATGTACCCGGCGATCTTGGTGATGAACGTCGGGAACGAGTCCCGGCCGAGCATGTCGTTGTTGCCGAGGCGCACCAGCAGCGCGCCGGCGGGCAGCACGGCGACCGGCAGCATGAGGCTGCGGCCGATGCGCTGCATGACAGCCATCACGCCGGAGCCCTTCTTCTTCGCGGCCGCGGGGGCGGCGCTAGCCGTACTCACAACATCCTCCAGTTGGCAAGGCGCCGCCCAGGGACATGGGAAAATACGGGGGGACGGCGGCGTCTCGGGGGCACGCGGTCGAGCCCGCGTGGTCTACACCAATGAGTGGTGTAGACCAGTTGTAGCACGGTGTGGGTTAGATAAGGAACCTTCGTTTTTTGTGGTCTGGGCCATACCTGAGCAATCCGGACGAAGGCGCGGAAGCAACGCACAAAGACCCCCGGACCGGGAGGGTCCGAGGGCCTTGCGGGGCGGGCCTTTTGGAAGGCCCGGCGAGCAGCGGGAGCGGAGGGGCTACGCCTTGATGTTCTCCCGCTCCAGTTCGTCGTCCGCCGGCTCCCGCCCCGGCGTCGGCAGGTTGAACTTGGTGATCGCGAAGCGGAACACCGTGTAGTAGACGACGGCGAAGCAGAGTCCGATCGGAATGATCAGCCAGGGTTTCGTCGCCAGGCTCCAGTTGATGACGTAGTCGATCAGTCCGGCCGAGAAGCTGAAGCCGTCCTTGACGCCGAGCCCCCAGCTCACCGCCATCGAGACGCCGGTGAGCACCGCGTGGATCACGTACAGCAGCGGCGCGATGAAGACGAAGGAGTACTCGATCGGCTCGGTGATGCCCGTGACGAACGAGGTCAGGCCGACCGAGAGCATCATGCCGCCGACCTCCTTGCGGCGGTGAGGCCTGGCGCAGTGCGCGATCGCCAGGGCCGCGGCCGGGAGCGCGAACATCATGATCGGGAAGAAGCCGGTCTGGAACTGGCCGGCCGTCGGGTCGCCCGCGAGGAACCGCGGGATGTCGCCGTGCACGACCGTGCCGTCCGCCTTGGTGAAGTCGCCGAACTGGAACCAGATGAAGGTGTTCAGGAACTGGTGCAGACCGATCACCAGCAAGGCGCGGTTGGCGACGCCGAAGATGCCCGAACCGGCCGCGCCCAGATCCACCAGCCACTTGCTGAAGCTGGTCAGCGCGTCACCGACCGGCGGCCACACCCACAGGCACACCACCGCGAACACGATCGCGACCCCGGCCATGATGATCGGCACGAGCCGGCGCCCGTTGAAGAAGCCCAGCCAGTCCACCAGCTTCGTACGGTGGAAGCGCTGCCAGAAGTACGCGGTCAGCAGGCCCATCACGATGCCGCCGAAGACACCCGGGTTCTGGTACGTGGCGAGAACCGCGGAGCCGTCCTTGGCGACGCAGGCCCCCGCCGCGAGCGTGGCGCCGGCCGCGCAGTCCTTCGGGAACTGCTGGAGCACCCCGTAGTAGACGAGGAAGCCGGCGACCGCCGCCAGCGCGGTCGAGCCGTCGGCCTTCTTCGCCATGCCGATCGCGACACCCACGCAGAACAGCAGCGGCAGTCCGAGCGAGCCGTTGAGCAGCGCGCCGCCCGCGCCGACGAACACCTTGGCGACGTCGTTCCAGCCGAGCCCGGTCTTGCCGAACACGTCGTCCTGGCCGAGCCGGTTGAGGATGCCGGCCGCGGGCAGCACGGCGATCGGCAGCTGGAGGCTGCGCCCCATCTTCTGCAGCCCCTGGAACAGCCCGTTCCACCACTTGGGCTGCGGTACTGCGGCCGCGCTGTCGGCGCTCATCGGCAACCTCCTGGCGTATGGAACAAGCCGGTTCGGACGGTCGTTGCACACTGGTGTAGACCAGTTGCGGTATCGTCCGGAGCGGCCTCTCGGGTGGGCATGGCTCCGGTGATCGCCATCCTTGGCCAGACAGGATGCGCTCGCGCGCATAGCTGGTCCAAACGTGGGTTACCGTGACAAAGCGGACCTACCGTGGGCCGACACAGCGTTCTTCGAAGAACATCAGGAGAGACACATGGCCAGCAAGGCTGAGAAGATCGTCGCCGGCCTCGGCGGTATCGAGAACATCGAAGAGGTCGAGGGCTGCATCACCCGCCTGCGCACCGAAGTCATCGACCCGAGCAAGGTCGACGAGGCCGCGCTGAAGGCCGCCGGCGCCCACGGCGTCGTCAAGATGGGCACCGCCATCCAGGTCGTCATCGGCACCGACGCGGACCCGATCGCCGCCGACATCGAAGACATGATGTGAGTCGCTGACCACGTATGACGTGAGTCGCTGACCCGCTCCGCACAGGCCGGTCCCCAGCGGGACCGGCCTTTCGCGTACCCGCAGAACCGGATCGCGTACGCGCCGAACCGGGCCCCCGCAGGCATCCCCTAGGCTCATGGCCATGTCTCGAATCGACGGCCGCACCCCCGAACAGCTCCGCCCGGTCACCATCGAACGCGGATGGAGCAAGCACGCCGAGGGCTCCGTCCTCATCTCCTTCGGTGACACCAAGGTCTTCTGCACCGCCTCCGTCACCGAAGGCGTCCCCCGCTGGCGCAAGGGCAGCGGCGAAGGCTGGGTCACCGCCGAATACTCGATGCTGCCCCGCGCCACCAACACCCGCGGCGACCGCGAATCCGTCCGCGGCAAGATCGGCGGCCGCACCCACGAGATCTCCCGCCTGATCGGCCGCTCGCTGCGCGCCGTCATCGACTACAAGGCGCTCGGCGAGAACACCATCGTCCTGGACTGCGACGTCCTCCAGGCCGACGGCGGCACCCGCACCGCCGCCATCACCGGCGCCTACGTCGCCCTCGCCGACGCCATCACCTGGGCCCAGGGCAAGAAGCTCGTCAAGGCCAACCGCCGGCCGCTCACCGGCACGGTCTCCGCCGTCTCGGTCGGCATCGTCGACGGCGTCCCCCTCCTCGACCTCTGCTACGAGGAGGACGTCCGCGCCGAGACCGACATGAACGTCGTCTGCACCGGCGACGGCCGCTTCGTGGAGGTCCAGGGCACCGCCGAGGCCGAGCCCTTCGACCGCAAGGAACTGAACGCCCTCCTCGACCTCGCCACCGGAGGCTGCGCCGACCTCGCCGCCCTCCAACTGCACGCGCTGGAAGCGGTGTTGGGAGAGTAGGGGAGCAACCCCTGGGAACGCTTCCCACGTCACCACGAGTACGGGCGTACGGGCCAACCGTGCGCCCGTTCGTACACCTGGGGAGGATCCGACCGATGCGCCGTACCGTTTTAGCCGTCGCCACCGCCGCTCTGGCCGTCACCGTCACCGCCACCGCGGGCTGCGGGGCCGTCGACAAGGCGATCGACTGCGTCAAGACCGCGAACGCCATCACCGACAGCGTGGACAAGCTGGGCAAGGCGGTGGACGACGGCACGGTCAACCGGACGAAGACCGACCAGGCGCTGGGCGACATCGAGAAGGACCTGTCGTCCCTGAAGAACAAGACGGACAACGCCGACCTGTCCAAGGCCGTGGACAACCTGAACAAGGCGGTGGACAAGGTCCGCACGGACGTCAAGAAGGGCGACAACACCCCGGACATCAGCGGCGTCACGAGCGCGGCGAAGGACATCGGCAAGGTGTGCACGAGCTGAGGGCGGCGGCACGGGGCGGCGGGAGTCCCTTGCCCGCCCCCGATACTGGGACCATGACCCGCCTGATCCTCGCCACCCGCAACGCCGGCAAAATCACCGAACTCCGCGCCATCCTCGCCGACGCCGGGCTGCCCCACGAACTCGTCGGCGCCGACGCCTACCCCGAGATCCCCGACGTCAGGGAAACCGGTGTCACCTTCGCCGAGAACGCCCTCCTGAAGGCCCATGCACTGGCGAAGGCCACCGGCCTGCCCGCCGTGGCCGACGACTCCGGCCTCTGCGTGGACGTCCTGAACGGGGCCCCCGGCATCTTCTCGGCCCGCTGGGCCGGCGCCCACGGCGACGACCGGGCCAACCTCGACCTGCTCCTGGCCCAGCTCGGCGACATCGCCGACGAACACCGCGCCGCCCACTTCGCCTGTGCCGCGGCCCTGGCGCTGCCGGACGGCACGGAACGCGTCGTGGAGGGCCGCCTGCTCGGCACCCTGCGCCACACCCCCGCCGGCTCGGGCGGCTTCGGCTACGACCCGATCCTCCAGCCGGAGGGCGAGACGCGCACCTGCGCGGAACTGTCGGCCGAGGAGAAGAACGCCATCAGCCACCGGGGCAAGGCGTTCCGGGCGCTCGTACCGGTGGTGCGGGAGCTGTTGGGCTGAGGGCCCGGCCACAAGGAAACGGCCTGTGCATCGATTCCTCGATGCACAGGCCGTCCACTGTGCGGCGGAAGGGATTCGAACCCTCAAGCCGTTTCACGGGCCACAGATCCTAAGTCTGCTGTGTCAACCAGTTGCACCACCGCCGCCAGCGCCTGCCATGGTACCGGGGCAGGCCGCCGGGGCGGATCGGACGGGCAACGGCTGTCCCGTCAACGGGACATCAGATCCCCAGGTCCTTGATGATCTTGGCTACGTGACCCGTCGCCTTGACGTTGTACAGCGCCCGCTCGACCTTGCCCTGCTCGTCCACGACCACTGTGGAACGGATGACTCCGGTTACCGTCTTGCCGTACAGCTTCTTCTCGCCGTACGCCCCGTACGCCTCCAGGACCTCCTTCGCGGGGTCGCCGACCAGCGTCACCTTCAGGGACTCCTTCTCGCGGAACTTCGCCAGCTTCTCCGGCTTGTCGGGGGAGACGCCGATGACGTCGTACCCGGCGCCGGCGAGGAGCTCCAGGTTGTCCGTGAAGTCGCAGGCCTGCTTGGTGCAGCCGGGCGTCAGGGCGGCCGGGTAGAAGTACACGATGACCTTGCGGCCCTTGTGGTCGGCGAGCGAGACCTCGTTGCCGTCGGCGTCGGGCAGGGTGAAGGCGGGGGCGGTGTCGCCGGGCTGAAGTCGCTCGCTCATGGGGTTTCCTCCGGAAAGGCCGAGGGTGTGGCGTACACCGACAGAGCCTAATGGGGGCCTGCGACAGTGCATCGGCGGTGGAACTGACAGACTGTGGATGACGGATCACCCCATACGACCACCGGAGGCGGCGCAGTGTCGGATGCCAGGACCCCTGCGCAGATCGAGGCGGACATCAAGAGCCGGCGGGACCAGCTCGCGGTGACCCTCGACGAGATCGGGGTGCGGCTGCACCCGGACACGATCGTCGGCGACGCCAAGGCCAGGATCGCCTCGGCCGTGGACCACACCGCGGGCCGGGCGTTCGTGGCGGTGAACCGCAAGGTGAGCGACGTGAAGGCGCGGTTCGTGTCCGAGGACGGGACGCCCCGCGTGGAGCGGATCGTGCCGGTCGCGCTGGTGGCCGTCGGCCTCGTCGGACTGCTCGCGCTCTCGGCGAAGAAGCGGCGTGCCTGACCCTTCGGCGTACGCCCGTCGCCGGGGCGGGTAGGTTCGACCCGTGAGCGAGAACACCCACGACAAGCTGCCCATCCGAATGCTGCACGACCGTGTGCTCGTCCGGTCAGACACCCCCGAGGGCGAGCGGCGTTCGGGCGGCGGCATCCTCATTCCGGCGACCGCCGCCGTCGGCAAACGGCTCGCCTGGGCCGAGGTGGTCGCGGTCGGCCAGAACGTACGCACCGTGGAGCCGGGCGACCGGGTCCTGTACGACCCCGAGGACCGCGCCGAGGTCGAGGTGCGGGGCGTGGCGTACGTCCTGATGCGCGAGCGCGACCTGCACGCGGTCGCCTCCGAGCGGGTGTCGGTGGACGCCACCGGGCTGTATCTGTAAAGACCCTGCGAGGACCCTGCTCAAAGCACCCGATAAGGGCTGGTGACCGTGGTCACCAGCCCTTTTGCATGCCCTTTGCTATCGTGGTGGGACCCCGACGAGACGCGTCGTACCGGGTCAGGACAAGACGACGCACCCCGTATGTGTTCGCGTCTTTCGGAGGTGCCGTCATGGCCTGGGTCCTGCTTGTCGTCGCCGGTCTGCTCGAAGTGGGCTGGTCGATCGGGATGAAGTACACCGACGGATTCACCCGCCTGGTGCCCAGTGTGCTCACCGGCGCCGGGATCGTCGCATCCATGCTGCTGCTGTCGCAGGCCGCCAAGACGCTGCCGATCGGCACGGCGTACGGCGTGTGGGTCGGCATCGGCGCGGCCGGTGCGGCGGTGCTCGGCATGGTGGTGCTCGGCGAGCCGGTCACCGCCGCCCGGATCTTCTTCGTCTGCCTGCTGCTGGTCGCCGTGGTGGGACTGAAGGCGACCAGCGGGCATTAGGGCTCTCTGAGCGGTCCTGTGGAAACCGGTGCGGCCCCGCGCCCGGAAGGGGCGCGGGGCCGTGACACCTGCGGCTCCGCCGGCCCGCGGCCGACGCATGCCGCTTCCCGCGGAGCGCTCAGCCGCCCCTCGGGCCGCGTGCTCTGTTGGCCACGCCCATCGTGGTGCCGCCCGTTCCGGCCGTCGTGCCCGAGTTGGTGCCGCCGTTGCCCGTGGCGCCGCCGTCAGTGGTCCCGCCGGTGTTGGTGGCGCCGCCGTCGGCGGTGCCGCCTTGGGTCTGGCCCTGCGTCTGGCCGCCGTTGGTGGGGCCGCCGTTGTTGGCTCCGCCCTGGGTCTGGCCCTGGGTCGGGCCCTGGTTCTGTCCTTGGTTCTGACCTTGCGTCTGGCCCTGGTTGCGGCCGCCGGTCTGGCCCTGGCTCTGGCCCTGCGTCTGGCCTTGGTTCTGTCCCTGCGTCTGGCCCTGGTTGCGGCCGGGCTGCTGGGACGGCGACGGGGACGGGTTCGGGGGCGGCGGCTCGACCGGGATGGCCGCGCCGTCCTGGAGCTGCAGGTCGAAGTCCTTGGCCTCGCTGCCCTGGAGCGCGCCCTTGGTGTACTGCGCCCAGATGTCCGCGGGCGGCCCGCCGCCGTTCATGCGGGCGAAGCCGAGCGCCCCGTACAGCGGCTGCTGCACGGCCGTGTCGGGGTCGGCGCCCATCACCGCCACGACGGTGGCCAGGTCCGGGGTATAGCCCGCGAACCACGCGGCCTTGTCCTGCTCGGCCGTGCCGGTCTTGCCCGCCGCCGGGCGCCCGGCGGCCTGCGCCGCCATACCCGTGCCGCCCTCGACGACGCTCTGGAGCATCGACGTCGTGGTGTCGGCGGACTCGCGGCTGACGGCCTGCTTGGTGTCCTGCGCGGGCAGTTCGGTCTTCGCGCCGTCCTTGGTGACCGACTCGACCAGCGTGTACGTGCCGTGCCTGCCGTGGCTCGCGAGCGTCGCGTACGCCTGGGTCATGTCGAGCACGCTCGCCGTCGCCGGGCCGAGCGCGATCGACGGGGACGCGGTCAGGTCGGGGGTGTCGGCGGGGATGCCGAGGTCGACCGCGGTCTGCTTGACCTTGGCGGAGCCCACGTCGACGGCCATCTGCGCGTACACCGCGTTGACGGACTTGTCGGTGGCGGTGCGCACGGTGATCATCCCGTACGAGACGTCGTCCTCGTTGGCGGGCGCGTAGGTGCCGCCGTCCCAGCCCTGCACGGGGCGCCTGTTGGTGCCGTCGTAGACCGTGTTCGGGGTGATGGTCCGGCCGTCCTGGGTCTTCGAGTCGTTGACCACCGCCGAGGTGAAGACGAACGGCTTGAAGGTGGAGCCCACTTGGAAGTCGCGCCGGGTCGCGTTGTTGACGTACTGCTTGGTGTAGTCGATGCCCCCGTACATCGCGAGGACCTTGCCGGTCGCCGGGTCGATGGAGGCGCCGCCGACCCGGACGTTGCGGTCGGCCTTGCGGACGCTGCTCAGCTTGGAGTTGACCCTGTCGTCCACGGCCTTCACGAAGGCGTTCTGCTTGTCCTGCTGGATCGTGGTGGTGATCCGGTAGCCGCCGGTGGCCAGGGTGTTCTCATCGATGATCTTGTTGCCGGTGAGGTAGTCCTTGACGGCCTCGACCAGATAGCCGCGCTGCCCGGCGAGCCCCGCCCGGGGCTTGACCTTGCCGGGCACGGGGAACGTGGTCGCGGCCCGCTCGGAGGGGCTGAGCCACTTCTTCTTGACCATGCCGTCGAGTACGTAGTTCCAGCGGGCCAGCGCGCTCGGCTTGTTCTGGGGGTGGGCGATCACGTCGTACGCGCTGGGGGAGTTGAGCAGCGAGGCGAGGTAGGCGCCCTCGGCGGTGGTGAGCTTCTCGACGTCCTTGCTGTAGTACGCCTGGGAGGCGGCCTGGATGCCGTACGCGTTGCGCCCGAAGTAGCTGGTGTTCAGATACCCGGCGAGGATGTCGTCCTTGGTCTCCTCGCGATTGAGCTTGATCGCGATGAAGAACTCCTTCGCCTTGCGGGTGACCGTCTGCTCCTGCCCCAGGTAGTAGTTCTTGACGTACTGCTGGGTGATGGTGGAGCCGCCCTGGGTGCCCTTGCCGGTGAGGGTGTTCCAGGCGGCGCGGACCATCGCCTTGGGGTCGACGGCCCGTTCTGAGTAGAACTCCCGGTCCTCGGCGGCCAGTACGGCGTGCTGCACGGTGAGCGGGATCTGCGCGAGCGACACGTTCTCGCGGTTGACCTCGCCGTCCGAGGCGAGCTGGGTGCCGTCGGCGTACAGGAAGACGTTGGACTGCGCGGTGGCCCCGGCGTTGGCGGGCGGGATCGACACCAGCATGTAGCCCGCCAGGAAGCCGCCGATGAGCAGCAGGGCGCAGAGCAGGAACAGGCCGAGCACCAGCCGCCAGCGGGGCACGAAGCGGCGCCAGCCGGTGCGCTTGGGCCGCTGCTGCTTGCCTCCATTGCCCGCGCCGTCCCTCGCGGCGGCGGGCGCGGGTCGGGCCGGGGCGGCGGTGAGATCCCGGGGCGGCCAGTTCTGCGGCGCCCGGGGTCCGGGGTGTGGTGGCTCCGGCTGCTCGTCGTCGCTCATGTCTCTCCGGCCATCGCGTCTCGGGTCGTGTGCGGGGGTGCCGCACGGGGTGTCGCACCGGGGTGCTCTATGGGCTGTTTCAGATGTTTCGACTGATCCATGCTGCTTCGTGCTGTAAGGACATAGTGCATGCCCGGCCACGGAAATTCCGTCGCGAAGGGCCGTGGAGCTGGGCTAGGCTCCAGCGCTTTGGCGTCCGGAGCGGTGAGGGGGACAAGGCGTGCGGCTGTACGGGGTCGTGGCCGCGGGTGGGTTCCGGCGCTATACGACATACCGGGTCGCCACCGCGGCCGGGGTCTTCACCAACACCGTCTTCGGCGTCATCGTGGCCTACACCTATATAGCGCTGTGGGACGAGCGCCCTCACCTGGGCGGCTACGACCAGTCCCAGGCCCTCACCTATGTGTGGATCAGCCAGGCCATGCTGATGACGGTCAGCCTGTTCGGCGGCGGCTTCGCGGACGAGCTCGTGGAACGCATCCGTACGGGTGACATCGCGATCGACCTCTACCGTCCGGTCGACCTCCAGCTGTGGTGGCTCTCCGCCGATCTGGGCCGGGCGCTGTTCCACTTCCTGGGGCGCGGCGTCGTCCCCCTCGCTTTCGGCGCGCTCGTCTTCGACCTCGCGCTGCCCGCGAACCCGCTCACCTGGATCGCCTTCCTCTTCGCGGTCCTGCTGGGGGTGGTGGTGAGCTTCGCGCTGCGCTTCCTGGTGGCGCTCTGCGCGTTCTGGCTGCTCGACGGGGCGGGCATCTCCTCGCTGGTCTCCATCGCGGGCATGTTCTTCTCCGGGATGATGCTGCCGCTCACCGCCTTCCCGGGCCTGCTCGGCGAGGTGGCCCGCGCCCTGCCGTGGTCCTCGCTGCTCCAGATCCCGGCGGACGTCCTGATGGGCAAGCACCAGGGCTGGGGCCTGCTCGGCGCGTACGGTTTCCAGCTCGGCTGGGCGGCGGCGCTGCTCGGCGCCGGGCGGCTGCTCCAGTTCGCCGCGGTACGCAGAGTGGTGGTGCAGGGTGGCTGAACTCCGGGGCGCCGAAGGCCTCGACGGGGGTGCGTCACTCCAGGGCGCGGACCTCGACGAGCGTGCGCCGACGCTCGGTGCGTTCGCCACGTACCGCCTGGTGGCCGGCATGTGGATCCGCTCCACCCTCGCCTACCGGGCGTCTTTCGTGATGATGCTGGTCGCGAACTTCCTGGTGACCGCGTTCGACTTCGTCGTGATCGCGCTGATGTTCTCGCAGGTCCGCTCGCTCGGCGGGTACTCGTTCGCCGAAGTGGCGTTCCTGTACGGCACGTCGACCACCGCGTTCGGACTCGTGAACGCGGTGATGGGCTCCATCGACAGGCTGGGCGCGCGCGTCCGCGACGGCACGCTCGACACCCTGCTCGTCCGCCCCGCGCCGGTGCTCGCCCAGGTCGCCGCCGACCGGTTCGGCCTGCAGCGCCTGGGCCGGCTGTTGCAGGGCATGCTGGTCCTGGCCGGTTCGCTCATCGCCCTCGACCTTCACTGGACGGTCCTGAAGGTGCTGCTCGTGCCGGTGATGGTGCTGAGCGGCGCCGCGATCTTCGCCGCGGTGTTCGTGGCGGGCGCGGCCTTCCAGTTCCGGGCGCAGGACGCGGCCGAGGTGCAGAACGCCTTCACCTACGGCGGCCAGACCCTGCTCCAGTATCCGCCGACGGTGTTCGCCAAGGACATGGTGTGGGCCGCCACGTTCGTGCTGCCGCTGGCCTTTGTCAACTGGCTGCCCGCCCTGTACGTGCTCGGCCGGCCGTATCCGCTGGACCTGCCCGGCTGGCTCGCCCTCACACCGCCCCTGGTCGCGGCCGGCTGCCTCGCGCTGGCCGGCCTCGCCTGGCGGGCCGGAATCCGTTCGTACCGCAGCACGGGGAGTTGACCGATGGACCTCATCGAACTCGACGGCGTGGAGAAGGTCTTCGACGTACGCCGCAAAACCGGTCGGCTGCGCCGCGAGAAGCGGCAGGTCAGGGCGGTCGACGGGATCAGTTTCCGGGTGCCGCGCGGCGAGATGGTCGGCTACATCGGCCCCAACGGCGCCGGAAAGTCCACCACCATCAAAATGCTGACGGGCATCCTCACCCCGAGCGGCGGCCGCCTGCGCGTCGCGGGCCTCGACCCCTCCCGCGAACGCACGAAACTGGCCCAGCGCATCGGCGTCGTCTTCGGCCAACGCACCACCCTGTGGTGGGACTTGCCGCTGTACGACTCCTACCGCCTGGCCCACCGCATGTACCGCATCCCCGACAAGCGCTTCCGCGAGAACCTCGACCGCTGCGTCGAACTCCTCGATCTGGCAGCCCTGTTGGACGTCCCCGTACGCCAGCTCTCCCTCGGCCAGCGTATGCGCGGCGACATCGCGGCAGCCCTGCTGCACGACCCGGAGGTCCTGTACCTCGACGAGCCGACGATCGGCCTCGACGTCGTCAGCAAGGCGAAGGTCCGGCAATTCCTGCGCGACCTGAACGCGGAGCGCGCCACCACGGTCCTGCTCACCACCCACGACCTGACCGACATCGAGCAGCTCTGCCGACGCGTGATGGTGATCGACCACGGACGCCTCATGTACGACGGCGCCCTCGCCGGGCTGCACGAAGCGGGCGAGAGCGAACGCACCCTGGTGGTCGACCTGGAGCGCGAACTCCCGCCGGTGGAGGCCGAAGGCGCCCGCGTGGTGAAGGTCGAGGGCCCCCGCCAGTGGCTCGCCTTCCCCGCCTCGGCGTCGGCGGCGCCGCTGGTCGCACACATCGCGGAGGCGTACCCGCTGGTGGACCTGTCGGTGCGGGAGCCGGACATCGAGGCGGTGATCGCGCGCATGCTGTACTCGACGGGTGCGAGCCCCCGAACCCCCGAGACCCCCGGCCTTCACTAGGCTTTGCCGCATGACGAGTGAACCAACGGGTGGGCTGCCGGAGATGCGGGCCTCGGACGCCGAGCGGGAGCGGGTCGCCGAGTCGCTGCGGGACGCGGTGGCGGAGGGCCGGCTCGACATGGAGGAGTTCGAGCAGCGCCTTGAGGCGGCCTACAAGGCGCGTACCCATGGGGAGTTGGAGCCGCTCGTCCGCGACCTGCCCGCACCGGGCACGGTGGGCCCCGCGGCCCCGGTGACCCGCCCCACTGAGAACGACACGGACGTCCACTGGCCGTCCAGGATCGGCCACCCGCCCACCTCCAAAGGAGGCTTCGCCCTCTGGGGCGGCTTCTCGCGCAAGGGCAACTGGACGGTGGCACGCAAGTTCACCGCGTTCGCGATGTGGGGCGGCGGCGACATCGACCTGCGCGAGGCCCGCTTCGAGGACCGCGAGACGGTGATCCGCCTCTTCACGATCATGGGCGGCATCGGCGTGACCGTACCGCCCGAACTGAACGTCCAGGTCAAGGGCTTCGGCATCATGGGCGGTGTGGGCGGCAGCGCCAGAACCAGCACCGAGGGCACCCCGGGCTCCCCCCACGTCAAGATCATCGCGTACGCCTTGATGGGCGGGATCGGGGTGGACCGAAAGATGCGGAAGGCGCAGAAGGAGCGGTTGAGACTGGAGAAGAGGGACCGCAAGGAACTGGGCTGAGCGAAATAGCGGGGTCTGGGGCGGAGCCCCAGGACCACCGTCCCGCCCCCGGCCCCCCCCCCCCCCCAACCCCCCCCCCCCCCCGGGGTTTGGGGGGGGGGGGGGGGGGGGGGGGCCCCCCCCCCCCCGCGCCCCCCCCCCCCCCCCCCCC
>NZ_JBIWHT010000022.1:0-109726 GCF_044764265.1 Streptomyces sp. NPDC094147
CGCTGGCGGCTCCTGAACGGCCTGGACGACATCTCGATCACGCTCCAGAACGAGCCCGACATCGCCACCTACGAAGCCCACCGCCCCACCTTCAAGCCCAGCACGATCCAGGCCTGAACCGCGTATTGACCCCCCTTCGGCTGCATCGCGCCCCCTGATTTCCGGATTGATTTCCGGGCAGGGGGCGCGTCGCGTTTTGGGCTCCGGGGGTGACGTCAACTAGCCTTGTGCGCAGGGCAGATGGCCGGATAGTCGCTTGCGCGATCGGGGGTGCGTACGGACGTCCAGGAGTCGCTGGATTCGCCCAGTTGCCCCCGCCGGAGGTGACAACTCGCCTCAGATGGCACAATCGACGCATGGAACGCGACAGCCAACTCGGGCTCTACGGGATGGTGGCGGACCAGCTCAAAGAAGCGCACACAAGGGTGCGCGAACTGCAAGTCCCGGAGGGCGTACGGATGGCGCTGTCCCGGAAGCTGCTGGTCATAACAGCGGCTGCCAAACACGATCTCGCCGATGCGGCAAGGCGTCTGGACCGGTTGATGAAGGACCTCGACGAGGGCCGATTCCCCGAAGGCGACTGAGCCGCAAGGAACTCGGCGAGAGCCGACTTCGTTGCGGCACTAGGGTGATTAGCCCGTTTCGTGTTTGATTTGCGGTATATATCTGCCTAACGTGCGAAAAGGCCTGGACACTTTCGCTCAGGCAATGTCTCCGAAGGGGAAGACGTGAACAAGGCGCAGCTCGTAGAAGCGATTGCCGACAAGGTCGGCGGCCGTCAGCAGGCCGCGGACGCGGTTGACGCGGTGCTGGACGCGATCGTCCGCGCAGTCGTCGCCGGCGACCGCGTCTCGGTCACCGGTTTCGGCTCGTTCGAGAAGGTCGACCGCCCGGCCCGGTACGCCCGCAACCCGCAGACGGGTGAGCGCGTACGGGTCAAGAAGACCTCGGTTCCCCGCTTCCGCGCGGGCCAGGGCTTCAAGGACCTCGTCGCGGGCTCGAAGAAGCTCCCGAAGAACGACGTGGCCGTCAAGAAGGCCCCCAAGGGCAGCCTCTCGGGCGGTACTTCCACCCGTACGACCGTCAAGAAGGCCGCGGCCAAGAAGGCCACCGCCAAGAAGACGACGGCCAAGAAGGCCACCGCGGTGAAGAAGACCACCGCGGCGAAGACCACGGCGGCCAAGAAGACCACCGCCAAGAAGGCCACGGCCAAGAAGACCACGGCCAAGAAGGCGGCGCCTGCCAAGAAGGCCGCCACCGCGAAGAAGACCGCGCCGGCCAAGAAGGCCGTCGCGAAGAAGGCGCCCGCGAAGAAGACCACGGCGCGCAAGACCACCGCCAAGAAGACCACCGCTCGCAAGAAGTAGTCCGCAGCGGTTACGCGGCAAGGCTCAAGCGCCGGGCCGGGCTCCCCTCGGGGAGACCCGGCCCGCGGTCGTTTCCGGCCAAGTCGCCCCGCGCGCGGCGGGGGCTCAGAGGGTCTGCAGCGTCACCAGCGTGATGCGCAGCTCCGCGCCGGACCCCTCGGTCTCGATCCGGACCCGCTGGCCCGGCCGCAGCAGCCGCAGACCGCCCGCGTCGAAGGCCGGGGCACCGAAGTCCACCAGGGTGCCGTCGTCGAGCAGCACACTGCCGCTGCGGGTCTCGGAGTCGTATGTGTACGCGGTCGCCTGCATAGCGCCAGCTTAGGGGGTGTTCGGTGGATCAGGGCCGGGGTCGCGACGCCTGGCACGGCACCTCGCCGCGTTGCCGAACCGCCCCGATAGCTCCGCTATCAAGACGCTCCGGCGCCTTGCGATGCACCGCACCAGCCGCCGCGCCCTGTCCGACCCTGATCCACCGAACACCCCCTAGTGCCCCCCTACGGGGTCCAGAGCTCCCCGCAGGGCTGCCGTGGCCGGGCCCACGCCCAGGGTCAGGGCGGCTCGCAGGTCCGTGCCGGTGTCGACGTCGCCGCGGACCGAATCCACGCCGTCGAGCAGGATTTCGGCGGCCCCCGACGCCGAATGCGCGGCCCGGGAAGGGCCGCCGAAAACCGGATTCAAATCGACGCCCGGAACGGCCGAAAGGAAAGTCGTCCCGATTCCCGCCGCGTCCGCGAGAAAAGCCCGCGGAAATGCGGCCGCCGCGGCGAGCACCCGGCCCAGTTCGGCGGGCCGCAGCGCCGGCAGATCCGCGTTCAGGGCCGCCACCGGGGCCGCCGGGCGCAGCGCGCGCACCCGGTACGCCCCGTGCGCCAGTGCGGCGTTGAGGCCCGCGCCGGGGGAGTCGGGCACGATGCGCGCGCCGAGCGCGGCCAGTTCCGCCCCCGCCTTCGGGTCGTTGGTGACGACCGCCACATCGCGCACCGCCGGGCAGTCGAGCGCGGCCGCCACCGTGTCGAGCGCGAACGCCAGCGCGAGCCGCGGCCGCAGCCCGCCGCCGACGGCGGCCGCCAGCCTGCTCTTGGCCAGCGCCAAGGGCTTCAGCGGTATGACGAGGGACCAGCGGGCAGCTGTGGCGGTGTTCGTGGCGTCCCCTCCGTCCGAGCGCCGCCCCGATCCGGCCGGGCCGCGGCGGGCTTCATTGTCACCCGCCCGGAGCCCCGCTGTCCGGGCCGGGGCGTACGGTGTTCTCGACAGACCAGGGGCCTGGGGCGACACTTGCCCCCAGCAGCCACGCAGAGTCAGTTCATCCCCCGGGTCTCGCAGCGGCCCGGCCGGGTCCACAAAGGAAGGTGTCCGAGTGTCCCGCCGCAGAATCGGCTTCTGGTACCGCCTGGCGGCGGTCATCGCAAAACCGCCGCTGGTGGTTCTGATCAAGCGGGACTGGCGCGGAATGGAGAACATTCCGGCCGAGGGCGGATTCATCACCGCGGTGAACCACAATTCCCATCTGGACCCGTTCGCGTACGCCCATTACCAGTACAACACGGGCCGTGTTCCGCGATTCCTGGCCAAGCACGGGCTTTTCAAGAAGGGATTCATCGGGGCCATCATGCGTGGCACCGGACAGATCCCCGTCTACCGCGAGACCACCAACGCGCTCAGCGCGTTCCGGGCCGCGATCGACGCCGTGGAGCGCGGCGAATGCGTCGCGTTCTACCCCGAGGGCACCCTCACCCGGGACCCCGACCAGTGGCCGATGACCGCCAAGACCGGCGCCGCCAGGGTCGCGCTGACCACCCGCTGCCCGGTCGTCCCGGTCGCCCAGTGGGGCGCCAACCTGGTGCTGCCGCCGTACGCGAAGAAGCCCCACCTGTTCCCGCGCAAGACGCACATCGTGCTCGCCGGACCGCCGGTCGACCTGTCGCGGTTCTACGGCAAGGACTTGACCCCGGACGTCCTCAAGGAGGCAACCGAGGTCATCATGGCGGCCATTACCGAACTCCTCGGCGAACTGCGGGGCCAGACCCCGCCCGCCGAACCGTACGACCCGCGCAAGGCACGTCTGGAACAGCGCCGCAAGGCCGCCGGGGAGGGCACCAAGTGACACACGGCACCACCAAGGCAGCGGTGTTCGGAACGGGTTCGTGGGGCACGGCGTTCGCCATGGTCCTCGCCGACGCGGGCTGCGAGGTGACCCTCTGGGCCCGCCGGCCCGAACTCGTCGAAGCGGTCAACTCCACGCGCACCAACCCGGACTACCTGCCCGGCATCGAACTCCCCGAGTCCGTACGGGCCACCACCGACCCCGCCGAGGCCGCGGCCGGCGCCGACTTCACCGTCCTCGCCGTGCCCTCCCAGACGCTGCGCGCCAACCTCGCCGAATGGGCCCCGCTGCTCGCCCCCGACACCGTGCTCGTCTCCCTCATGAAGGGCGTCGAACTCGGCACCGCCAAGCGGATGAGCGAGGTCATCGCCGAGGTCGCCAAGGTCTCCGAGGACCGCGTCGCGGTCGTCACCGGACCCAACCTGGCCAAGGAGATCGCCAAGCGGATGCCGGCCGCCGCCGTCGTCGCCTGCCGGGACGAGGCCGTCGCCCGGCGCCTCCAGGCCGCCTGCCACACCCCGTACTTCCGCCCGTACACCAACACCGACGTCGTCGGCTGCGAACTGGGCGGCGCCGTCAAGAACGTCATCGGCCTCGCCGTGGGCATCGCCGACGGCATGGGGCTCGGCGACAACGCCAAGGGCTCGCTCATCACCCGCGGCCTCGCCGAAACCACCCGGCTCGGCCTCGCGATGGGCGCCGACCCGCTGACGTTCTCCGGCCTCGCGGGCCTGGGCGACCTCGTCGCCACCTGCTCCTCGCCGCTCTCGCGCAACCACACCTTCGGCACCAACCTCGGCAGGGGCATGACCCTGCAGGAGACGATCGCCGTCACCAAGCAGACCGCCGAGGGCGTCAAGTCCTGTGAATCCGTACTGGATCTGGCGCGCCGGCACGGCGTCGACATGCCCATCACGGAGACCGTCGTCGGCATCGTCCACGAGGGCAAGCCGCCGGTCGTCGCGCTCAAGGAGCTGATGTCGCGCAGCGCCAAGGCCGAGCGGCGCTGACCGCGCCGGGCCCTCGGCAGCGGCGGCGGCGCCTCGAACGGGTACCCTCAACGCGATATGAGCAGCGAGAACCTCCCCCAGAGCCCTGAGAAGCAGCTCCGCAAGCCGCGGGTGGCCGTAGTGTTCGGCGGCCGCAGCTCCGAACACGGCATCTCGGTCGTCACCGCCGGTGCCGTGCTGCGCGCCATCGACCGTACGAAGTACGACGTGCTGCCCATCGGCATCACGACGGACGGCCGCTGGGCACTCACCGCCGACGACCCGGAGCGGATGGCGATCAGCGACCGCCGCACGCCCAGCGTCGAGGACCTCGCCGAGTCCCCCGAGGGCGGTGTGATCCTCCCCGTGGACCCGGCCAGCCGCGAGGTCGTCTACAGCGAGCCCGGATCGGTGCCCAAGGCGCTGGGCGAGGTCGACGTGGTCTTCCCCGTGCTGCACGGCCCCTACGGCGAGGACGGCACCCTCCAGGGCCTCCTGGAGCTCTCCGGCATCCCGTACGTCGGCGCGGGCGTCCTCGCCTCGGCCGTCGGCCAGGACAAGGAGTACATGAAGCGCGTCTTCACCTCCTTCGGGCTGCCCGTCGGGCCCTACCTCGTGGTGCGCCCGCGCGAGTGGGAGCAGGACGAGAAGAGCGCCCGCCAGCGGATCGCGGACTTCGCGGGCGAGCACGGCTGGCCGCTGTTCATCAAGCCGTCCCGGGCCGGCTCCTCGTTCGGCATCACCAAGGTGGACTCCTTCGAGGGCCTGGACGAGGCCATCGCCGAGGCCCGCCGCCACGACCCCAAGTTCCTCGTGGAGTCGCTGCTGCGCGGCCGCGAGATCGAGTGCGGGGTCCTGGAGTTCGAGGACGGGCCGCGCGCGAGCGTGCCCGCCGAGATCCCGCCGGTGACCGCCCACGAGTTCTACGACTTCGAGGCCAAGTACATCGACTCGGCGGCCGGCCTCGTGCCCGCGCCGATCGGCGAGGAGGCCACCGCCGAGGTGCAGCGGCTCGCCGTCGAGGCCTTCGACGCGGCGTCCTGCGAGGGCCTGGTCCGCGCGGACTTCTTCCTCCAGGACAACGGCCGGTTCGTCATCAACGAGATCAACACGATGCCGGGGTTCACGCCGATCTCGATGTACCCGCGGATGTGGCAGGAGAGCGGCGTCGACTACGCCGAGCTCGTCGACCGCCTCATCCAGGCGGCGCTGCGCAGGTCCACGGGACTGCGCTAGACCCTGGGCCCCTAGGGCACGTCCAGGGTCTTGGGGACCGTCTTGCCGACAGGGGCGCCGAACGGCTGGAGCACCGAGGCGTCGTGCTCGTACCGGGCCCCTGTCAGCAGCTCGACGTAGGGCTCGCGGTACTGGGTGATGAAGCGCGGCCCCTGGGGGCGGGGCTGCACGGTCCAGGAGACCCCCTCCACCTCGACCCCCGGATACTTCGGATCCGCCACCTCCGCGGGCCGCGGGATCCCGCAACGCAGTACGATCTCCGCGTCTCCCGCACCCCACCGCGCGGTCAGCGGGGATTCGGGCGCCGGGTCGTCGCGCTTCTGCCCGGCCACGGTGTCGGGCAGCAGCTTGTGCAGCGCCGCACAGGCGGCCGCCTCCTTCGCGGGTGGCGAGGGAACCGCTACCGGCGGGGTGGCGTCGGACGAAGAACAGCCCGCGGCCGCCAGTACGGCGGCCGCGGACAGGACGAGAAGCGGCCGGCGGCGAGAAGATGTCACCGGCCCAGGGTATGCGGGGGCTACAGATGGACGACCGGGCAGGTCAGGGTTCGTGTGATGCCGTCCACCTGCTGGACCTTGGCGACCACCATGCGACCGAGTTCGTCAACCGTCTCGGCCTGCGCGCGCACGATCACGTCGTACGGTCCGGTCACGTCTTCGGCCTGGATCACCCCCGCGAGCTTTCCGATGGCCTCGGCGACTGTCGACGCCTTGCCCACCTCGGTCTGAATGAGGATGTACGCCTGTACCACGGAACCTCCAGGGCGGCCACGAGGATCATGTGGGGGAGAGAAAGAGACGCCACGGTACCGCGTCGCCCCGCGCGACGGGGAGACCCGCGCGCCCGGCCGCGCACGCCGAGTGGCGAAGGCGGACATGAAGTTGACGTATGTGTTGACGGTACCCACGGCCGAGACCGCTCGCGACCGCAAGCGCGCCGGGGCACCCGGGGTACGAAGATGAGAGGTGGGACACGGTGAAAGGCACTGTGGGCGAGTTGGGGGAGTTCGGGCTCATCAGGGAGCTGACCTCCCGGCTCACCTCCACCCCCGCGGTACGGCTGGGGCCGGGCGACGACGCCGCGGTCGTGACCGCACCCGACCGCAGGGTGGTCGTCAGCACGGACGTCCTCCTGGAGGGCCGGCACTTCCGGCGCGACTGGTCGACGGCGTACGACGTGGGACGCAAGGCCGCCGCGCAGAACCTGGCCGACATCGCCGCCATGGGCGCCGTGCCGACCGCGGTCCTGCTCGGCCTGGTCGTGCCGGCCGAACTGCCGGTCACCTGGCCCACCGAGCTGATGGACGGCATCCGCGACGAGTGCCAGGTCGCGGGCGCGGCCGTGGTCGGCGGCGACGTCGTGCGCGGGGACACCATCACCGTCGCCATCACCGCACTCGGCGACCTGCGCAACCACGAGCCGGTCACCCGGGCCGGCGCCCAGCCCGGCGACGTGGTCGCGGTGACGGGCTGGCTCGGCTGGTCGGCGGCGGGGTACGCCGTCCTGTCGCGCGGCTTCCGCTCGCCGCGCGCCTTCGTCGAGGCACACCGCCGCCCGGAGCCCCCGTACCACGCGGGCCCCGCCGCCGCCGGGCTCGGCGCCACCGCCATGACCGACGTCAGCGACGGCCTGGTCGCCGACCTCGGCCACATCGCCGAGGCCAGCAAGGTCCGCATCGACCTGCGCTCCGGGCTCATCGACATCCCGACGCAGATGAGCGACATCGGCCAGGCCGTCGGCGTCGACCCGCTCCAGTGGGTGCTCACCGGCGGCGAGGACCACGCGATCGTGGCGACGTTCCCGCCCGACGTGAAGCTGCCCGCCCGCTGGAAGGTCATCGGCGAGGTCCTCAACCCGTCCGCGCTGCCCACCGTCACCGTGGACGGCGCGCCCTGGACCAGCAAGGGCGGCTGGGACCACTTCGGGGACGATCCCGCATGATCCCCCGTGTGCTGACCGTCGCCGGATCCGACTCCGGCGGCGGCGCGGGCATCCAGGCCGACCTCAAGACGATGCTGGCGCTCGGCGTGCACGGCATGAGCGTCATCACCGTCGTGACCGCGCAGAACTCGCTCGGCGTCCAGGGTGCCTGGGAGCTTCCGGTCGAGGCGGTGCGGGCCCAGTACCGGGCCGTCGTCGACGACATCGGCGTCCAGGCCGTGAAGACCGGCATGCTGTCGTCGGCGGCCCTCGTGGAGGCCGTCGCAGAACTGCTCGCCGGCACGGACGCGCCCGTCGTCGTGGACCCGGTGGGCGTCTCCAAGCACGGCGACCCGCTGCTCGCCGCCGAAGCCCTCGACTCCGTACGCACCAGGCTGCTGCCGGCCGCGACCGTCGCCACCCCCAACCTGGACGAGGTGGCCCAGCTCACCGGCGTGCACGTCGAGGACGAGGACGGGATGCGGCGGGCGGCGCGGGCGGTCCTGGAGTTCGGCCCGCGGTGGGCGCTCATCAAGGGCGGGCACTTGCCCGGGTACACAGGGCGGGCGGGTGGGAACGACGCAGTGGACCTGCTCACCGACGGCACCGAGGAGCACTGGCTGCGGGCTCCGCGCCTCGACAACCGGCACACCCACGGCACGGGCTGCACGCTGGCCTCCGCCGTCGCCTCGGGCCTCGCCAAGGGCCTCACGGTCCCCGAGGCGGTCCGGGCGGCCAAGGAATACGTCACGGGCGCCATCGCCGCGGGATTCGCGCTGGGCGGCGGAATCGGTCCGGTCGACCACGGCTGGCGCTTCCGGTAGCGGGTAAGGCAAAAAGCCGGTCCACCGAGGTGGACCGGCTTTTCAAGGCAACCGCAGGGGCTGCGCTACGACAGACGTCGCAATTAGCGCGAGACCTTGCCGGCCTTGATGCACGAGGTGCAGACGTTGAGCCGCTTCGGCGTCCGACCGACCACGGCACGCACACGCTGGATGTTCGGGTTCCAGCGACGAGACGTACGGCGGTGCGAGTGCGAAATGTTGTTGCCGAAGCCCGGCCCCTTGCCGCAGACGTCGCAGTTGGCAGCCACGGGTCACTCCAAAGACTTCAGATGCATTAAATGCACTTACAGTGAAAACCGGCGCACCGGAATCAGAGATCTGAAGTGGCTTGCCGGGGGAATCGGCCCGACTCTCGCCGGGCAACCGAAGCAGCATACAACGGCTGCTCCTGAGATACGAAACTACCACGGCCCCGGCCGCCCCCGCCCCGGCCCGGGGCCCGCACCGGGTCTACCCTGCGGTTCAGCCGCATCCCCGCTCGCCGTTCCCGTCCGCAAGGAGGACCACCAGGTGCCGCAGACCCTCGATGCCGTCGCGGTACGCAGCTGGTGCGCACTGGCGCTGGACGCGCTGGGCCGGGACCGCGAGGCGATCGACGCGATCAACGTGTATCCGGTCGCGGACGGGGACACCGGCACCAATCTCTATCTGACGATGGAGTCGGCGGCGCAGGCCGTGGAGGCGGTGTTCGCCGCCTACCCCGAGCCGCCGGTGTACGACGGCATCCCGGACACCGCCGACGTCGTACGCGCCATGGCGCACGGCGCGCTGATCGGCGCCCGCGGGAACTCGGGGACCATCCTCGCCCAGCTCCTGAGGGGCATGGCCGAGGTCGTCGCCGAGGGGGCGGGGGAACTCGCCGCGGCGCTGCGCAGGGCCGCCTCCGCCGCCTACCTGGCGGTCGCCCACCCCGTCGAGGGCACCGTCCTGTCGGTGGCCACCGCGGCCGCCAAGGCCGCCGAGAACGCGAGCGGAACCCCGGCCGCGGTGGCCCAGGCCGCGTACGCGGGTGCCAGGGACGCCCTGGAGGCGACGCCCTCCCAGCTCGCGGTCCTGGGGCGCGCGGGCGTCGTGGACGCGGGCGGGCGCGGCCTGGTGACCGTGCTCGGCGCCCTGGTCCAGGCCCTCTCGGGCGAGGCCCCGGTCGTACGGCACGAGGCTCCGGTGCCCATTCCCGTGGAGGACTGCCCGGCCGAGGCCCCCGGCGCCGGGCCCGCCTTCGAGGTGATCTACCTCCTGGACGCCGACGACGCGGCCGTGGACCGGCTGCGGGCCCGGCTGGACCGGCTCGGCGACAGCCTGGTGGTGGTCGGCGGCGACGGGCTGTGGAACGTCCACGTGCACGTGGACGACGCGGGCGCGGCCGTGGAGGCCGGGGTCGAGGCGGGCCGGCCGCACCGGATCCGGATCACGCACTTCGAGCAGCCGGCCGCCGTCGTGCCGCCCAGGGAACAGGTCCAGCGGGCCGTCGTCGCCGTCGTACCCGGCGAAGGCCTCGCCGGGCTCTGCGCCGAGGCCGGCGCCACGACCGTGCTCGCCCGGCCCGGCGAGGCCCCGGCCAGCGGGGAACTGGTCGAAGCCATCCGGCGCGCGCACGCCCGCGAGGTCGTGCTGCTGCCCAACGACGCCGAGCTGCGCCACACGGCCGCGGCCGCCGTCGAGCAGGCACGCGCGGAGGGCATCCGGGTCGCGCTCATCCCGACCCGGGCCGCCGTCCAGGGCATCGCCGCGCTCGCCGTCCACGCACCCGAGCGGCGCTTCGACGAGGACGTGGTCGCGATGACCTCGGCGGCCGGCGCCACCCGGCACGCCGAACTGGCCGTCGCCGAACGGCAGTCGTGGACGACGGCCGGCATCTGCCAGGCCGGGGACGTGCTCGGCCTCATCGACGGCGACGTGGCGGTCATCGGCGACGACCTGGCATCCACCGCCCGCACCGTCCTCGACCGGATGCTGGCGGCCGGCGGCGAACTGGTCACCCTGGTGCTCGCCACCGACACCCCGCCGGGCCTGGCGTCGGCCCTGGAGTCCCACGTCCGCGAATCCCACCTGGCGGTGGACACCGTGGTGTACGAGGGCGGACACCAGGCGGTGCCGCTGCTGATCGGCGTGGAGTAGCCCCGCTCCGCGCGCGGGTGTGACCAGCGGTTATCCACAGGGGGCGGCGTGCTGTCAGTCCCGTGGTGTGCAATGGATCGCGTGCCTGCGCTCGAAGAACCACTGAAGAAGCTGCTCGGCGGACCCACCGCGAAGGTGATGGCCGAGCAGCTCGACCTGCACACGGTCGGCGACCTCCTGCACCACTACCCGAGGCGGTACGAGGAGCGCGGCCAGCTCACCAAGCTGGCCGAGCTCCCCCTCGACGAGGACGTCACCGTCGTCGCCCAGGTCGCCGACGCCCGGGTGCACACCTTCAACGGCGGCCGGGGCCAGCGCCTGGAGATCACCATCACCGACGGCAGCGGCCGCCTCCAACTGGTGTTCTTCGGGCGCGGTATCCACAAGCCGCACAAGGAACTGCCGCCCGGCAGCCGGGCGATGTTCGCCGGCAAGGTGTCGATGTTCAACCGCCGCCTCCAACTCGCCCACCCCACCTACGCGAAGCTGGGCGCCGACGCGGACGACGAGAGCGACATCGACTCCTGGGCGGGCGCCCTCATCCCGATCTACCCCGCCTGCAAGGGCCTGGAGTCCTGGAAGATCGCCAAGGCGGTCGACGCGGTGCTGCCCAGCGCCCAGGAGGCCGTCGACCCGCTGCCGCCCGCCCTGCGCGAGGGCCGCGGCTTCGTCCCGCTGCCCGAGGCACTGCTCAAGGTCCACCGGCCGCGCGCGAAGGCCGACGTCGACGACGCCCGGCAGCGGCTGAAGTGGGACGAGGCCTTCGTTCTCCAGGTGGCGCTCGCCCGCCGACGCTACGCCGACACCCAACTCCCCGCCGTGGCAAGGAAACCCGCCCCCGGCGGAGTCCTCGACTCCTTCGACGCCGAGCTGCCCTTCACCCTCACCGAGGGCCAGCAAAAGGTGTCCGCGGAGATCTTCGGTGACCTCGCGACCGAGCACCCCATGCACCGCCTCCTCCAGGGAGAGGTCGGCAGCGGCAAGACGCTGGTCGCCCTGCGCGCCATGCTCGCCGTCGTCGACTCCGGCGGGCAGGCCGCGATGCTGGCGCCCACCGAGGTGCTGGCCCAGCAGCACCACCGCTCCATCACCGAGATGATGGGCGAGCTCGCCGAGGGCGGGATGCTCGGCGGGTCCGAGCAGGGCACCAAGGTGGTGCTGCTCACCGGCTCGATGGGGATGCCCGCCCGCCGCCAGGCGCTGCTCGACCTGGTGACCGGGGAGGCCGGGATCGTCATCGGCACGCACGCCCTGATCGAGGACAAGGTGCAGTTCCACGATCTGGGCCTGGTCGTCGTGGACGAGCAGCACCGCTTCGGTGTCGAGCAGCGCGACGCCCTGCGCGGCAAGGGCAAGCAGCCCCCGCACCTGCTCGTCATGACGGCCACCCCCATCCCGCGCACCGTCGCCATGACCGTCTTCGGAGACCTGGAGACCTCCGTCCTGGACCAGCTCCCGGCCGGGCGCTCGCCCATCGCCAGCCATGTCGTCCCCGCCCAGGACAAGCCCCACTTCCTGGCCCGCGCCTGGGAACGGGTCCGCGAGGAGGTGGACAAGGGCCATCAGGCGTACGTGGTGTGCCCGCGCATCGGGGACTCCGAAGACGACGCGGCGGAGGCGAAGACCGCCAAGGGGAAGAAGAAGGCAGAGGAGGCGGAGACCGCCGACAAGCGGCCGCCGCTCGCGGTGACCGAGATCGCGGACCAGCTGCGCAAGGGCCCCCTGAAGGGCCTGCGGATCGAGATCCTGCATGGGCGCATGCAGCCCGACGACAAGGACGACGTGATGCGCCGGTACGCCGCGGGCGAGGTGGACGTGCTGGTCGCCACCACGGTCATCGAGGTCGGTGTGAACGTGCCGAATGCCACCGCCATGGTGATCATGGACGCCGACCGCTTCGGCGTCTCCCAGCTCCACCAGCTGCGCGGCCGCGTCGGCCGCGGCGCCGCCCCCGGCCTGTGCCTGCTGGTCACGGACATGCCGGAGGCCGCCCCCGCCAGGGCCCGGCTCACCGCCGTCGCCGCCACCCTCGACGGCTTCGAGCTCTCCCGCATCGACCTCGAACAGCGCCGCGAGGGCGACGTGCTCGGCCAGGCCCAGTCCGGCGTCCGCTCCTCGCTGCGGATGCTCACCGTCATCGATGACGAGGAGGTCATCGCCGCCGCCCGGGAGGAGGCCGTCACGGTGGTCGCCGCCGACCCGGAGCTGGAACACCTGCCGGGGCTGCGCACGGCCCTGGACGCCCTGCTCGACAAGGACCGCGAGCAGTATCTCGACAAGGGCTGACAGACTGGGGGCGCAAGGTTCACGTACGTACACGGACAAGGACTGAGATGACCCGCGTGATCGCCGGCCGGGCCGGTGGCCGCCGCCTCGCCGTACCGCCGGGCACCGGCACCCGCCCCACCTCCGACCGGGCGCGCGAAGGCCTCTTCTCCACCTGGGAGGCGCTGCTCGGCACGCTCGACGGCATCCGGATCGCCGATTTCTACGCGGGCTCCGGAGCCGTCGGCCTGGAGGCGCTCTCGCGGGGCGCCGCGCACGCCCTGCTGGTCGAGGCCGACGGACGCGCGGCCCGCACCGTCCGCGACAACGTGGCCGCGCTCAAACTGCCGGGCGCCGAAGTACGCACCGGCAAAGCGGAACAGATCGTGACAGGACCGGCGCCCGCCGATCCGTACGACGTGGTCTTCCTGGACCCGCCGTACGCCGTCACCGATGACGATCTTCGCGAGATCCTGCTCACACTCCGCCGCGGGGGCTGGCTAGCCGAGGACTGTCTCGTCACCGTGGAGCGCAGCACCAGAGGCGGGGAATTCGGCTGGCCCGAAGGATTTGAAGGACTGCGGGCCCGTCGTTACGGCGAAGGCACGTTTTGGTACGGTCGCGCCGCCTCCACGTGCGAAGACGCACCCGGAGACACCCCATGACCGGACCGGAGAGCGAGGGACATCAGTTGCGCCGCGCCGTCTGTCCGGGGTCCTTTGACCCCATCACCAACGGACATCTCGACATCATCGCCCGCGCCTCCCGGCTGTACGACGTCGTACACGTCGCGGTGATGATCAACCAGTCGAAGCAGGGCCTGTTCACCATCGAGGAGCGGATCGATCTGATCCGCGAGGTGACGGCCGACTTCGGCAACGTGGAGGTCGAGTCCTTCCACGGCCTCCTCGTCGACTTCTGCAAGCAGCGCGACATCCCCGCCATCGTGAAGGGGCTGCGCGCCGTCAGCGACTTCGACTACGAGCTGCAGATGGCCCAGATGAACAACGGGCTCTCCGGCGTCGAGACCCTGTTCGTGCCGACCAACCCCACCTACAGCTTCCTGTCGTCCTCGCTGGTCAAGGAGGTCGCGACCTGGGGCGGAGACGTCTCGCACCTGCTGCCGGCCACCGTCCACCGGGCCCTGGTCGCCCGGCTCGCCGAGAAGTGAGCGGCTGACGGTCCGTCACTCGGTGTCGGGCGGGCGCCGACTGGCCTTACAGTCGTCCCGTCCGTCTCCAATCCGTTAGAAGAGTGGCGATCGCCGGTGGACGTGCAGAAGAAGCTAGACGAGATCGTCGAGGTGGTCGGCGGCGCCCGGTCGATGCCCATGTCGGCCTCGTGCGTGGTCAACCGCGCCGAGCTGCTCGCGATGCTGGAAGAGGTGCGCCAGGCCCTGCCCGGCTCGCTCGCCCAGGCCCAGGAGCTGATCGGGGGCCGTGAGCAGATGGTCGAGCAGGCCCGCCAGGAGGCCGAGCGGATCATCGAGTCCGCGCACGCCCAGCGCGGCACGCTGATCTCCGACACCGCGGTCGCCCGCCAGTCCCAGGACGAGGCCGACCGGATCCTCGGCGAGGCCCGCCGGGACGCCGAGGAGATCCGCGCCGAGGCCGACGACTACGTCGACTCCAAGCTCGCGAACTTCGAGGTCGTCCTCACCAAGACCATCGGCTCGGTGGACCGCGGCCGCGAGAAGCTGCTCGGCCGGGGCCCCGGTCTGGACGAGCAGGGCCGCTCGGACGAGGACGCCCCCGAGTACAGCTCGGACCCGCAGACGCTGATCCACCGCGCCGACGAGTACGTCGACGCCAAGCTGGGCGCCTTCGAGGCGGTGCTCGCCAAGACCCTCGAAGCGGTCGGCCGCGGCCGCCAGAAGCTGCACGGCCGGACCGCGTCGGACGAGCTGGGTGCCCACATGGCCGCCCAGGACGCGGCCGGCGAGCTGGGCCGGCACACCAGTGACGCCGACTACCTGGCCGGCCTCGCCGAGCTCGCCGAGCCCGAACCGGCCGCGTCCCACGCCGTCGCCGAGCCGCACATCCCCGCACAGCACATCCCCGAGCAGCAGCCCCAGGCCTACGACCCGTACGGCTACCAGCAGCCGCAGCAGGACCCGTACGGCTACCAGCAGCAGCCCCAGCCCCATCAGGAGCAGTACGCGCAGTACGGGTACTCCCAGCAGGACCCGTACGCCTACGACCCGGCTCAGCAGCAGTACGTGCAGCAGCACCAGCAGCCCCAGTACCAGCCGCAGCAGGCCGCGCTCGACGAGACCAGCCTCTTCGACACCAGCATGATCAACCTCGATCAGCTGCGTGCGTACGAGCAGGGCCACGGGCAGGGCCGACCGTAGCGCTCCGGTTCCGGATGCGGCCGGAGTGTGAGCGGCCGGGGGAGGGTCCGGGCCGGATTGGGCCTATCGCGGCCGGTCCAGTATCCTGGCTCTTCGGTCGCGCGTACGTCCGCGATCCACGCTGCCCGATTCGCTTCGCGAAGCCGGTGGCAGCCACTCCACGACCTCGAAAGCAGGAAGAGCCCTGAGCACGCGCCTCGACCACCGCGATCCCCTCGTGTTCGACACACACGAGCTGGGACGGCGTCCCGGTGCGCTCCAGCGGCTCTCCCGCACCGTGGAAGCCCCGAGGGAACTCGGGATCCCCGAGGTCATCCACGTGCCGGAGGGCCGGCCCGTGGACATCGAGCTCCGCCTGGAGTCGGTCATGGAAGGGGTGCTTGTCACAGGCACCGCCCGTGCATCGGCCGAGGGTGAGTGCGTAAGGTGTCTGGAGCCGCTTCAGCAGGACGTTGAAGTGGACTTCCAGGAAATGTTCTCGTACCCCGACACCGACGACCGGGGCCGCCGCAAGGCAGCCGCGGACGACGATGCCGAGGACGACGAGGACATGATTCCGCTTGAGGACGGCATGTTCGACCTCGAGCCTTTGCTGCGTGATGCGGTGGTGCTCGCACTGCCGATGCAGCCGGTGTGCCGGGAGGACTGCCCCGGGCTGTGTTCCGAATGCGGAGCGCGCCTGGCGGACGACCCGGACCACCACCACGACGCCGTCGACATTCGTTGGGCGGCACTGCAGGGACTCGCCGGGACCATCCAGGACGGCGAGAAGGACAACATGAGCGGCACTGCGTCTGACGTGCAGGATGCCGCCGAGAAGCAGGAGAAGTAGCCGTGGCTGTTCCGAAGCGGAAGATGTCGCGCAGCAACACGCGCCACCGCCGGTCGCAGTGGAAGGCTGCGGTCCCCACCCTGGTTGCGTGCGAGCGCTGCCATGAGCCGAAGCTCCAGCACATCGCGTGCCCGAGCTGCGGCACCTACAACAAGCGCCAGGTCCTCGAGGTCTGAGCGGCTGGTGAGAGGCCCGATGTCTGAGTCCAACGCCAAAAAGGCGGACAACAACACGGCCTCGTCCCACACGCTTCTGGAAGGGCGGCTCGGCTATCAGCTCGAGTCCGCCCTTCTGGTGCGTGCGCTCACCCACCGTTCGTACGCGTACGAGAACGGCGGTCTGCCGACCAATGAGCGGCTCGAGTTCCTGGGGGACTCGGTGCTCGGTCTGGTCGTCACGGACACGCTGTACCGCACCCACCCCGACCTCCCGGAAGGCCAGTTGGCCAAGCTCCGGGCCGCGGTGGTCAATTCTCGTGCGCTTGCGGAGGTGGGCCGCGGGCTCGAACTCGGCTCCTTCATCCGGCTCGGCCGGGGTGAAGAGGGCACGGGTGGCCGGGACAAGGCGTCCATCCTCGCCGACACCCTTGAAGCGGTGATCGGTGCGGTCTATCTCGACCAGGGTCTTGAGGCGGCGTCCGCGCTCGTCCACAAGCTGTTCGACCCCCTGATCGAGAAGTCCTCGAACCTCGGGGCCGGCCTGGACTGGAAGACCAGTCTCCAGGAGCTGACGGCGGCCGAAGGGCTCGGTGTTCCCGAGTACCTGGTCTCCGAAACCGGTCCTGACCACGAGAAGACCTTCACTGCTGCCGCCCGCGTCGGTGGTGTCTCGTACGGCACCGGCACCGGCCGCAGCAAGAAGGAAGCGGAGCAGCAGGCCGCGGAATCGGCATGGCGGGCCATTCGGGCCGCCGCCGACGAGCGGGCCAAGACGGCGGCCGAGGCCCCCGTCGCCGCCGAGGCCGATGGCGGGTCGCCGACCCCCGCCGCCGGTGGTTCGGCGGCCTGACGCACCCTTCCTTCGAGCCCCCGTCCAGCGCACTCCGGTGCCGGGCGGGGGTTCTGCCTTTCCCCCTGGGAGTGGTCGTGGGCGTGGTCGCCATGGGCCGGGGCCCGCCGCAACTCGCCCTGGGGCAAGGGGTAATCTGCGCCCATGCCTGAGCTGCCTGAAGTCGAAGTGGTCCGGCGCGGACTTGAGCGCTGGGTGGCCGGTCGCATCGTGGCGGAGGTCGAGGTGCTGCACCCGCGCGCCGTGCGCCGCCATCTCGCCGGGAGCGCGGACTTCGCGGCGCGCCTCAAGGGCCACCGGATCGGGGTCGCGCGCCGGCGCGGAAAGTATCTGTGGCTGCCGCTCGCGGACACGGACGCCTCCGTGCTCGGGCATCTCGGGATGAGCGGGCAGCTGCTCGTCCAGCCGCAGGACGCCCCGGACGAGAAGCATCTGCGGATCCGGATCAGGTTTCAGGACGAGGCGGGCACAGAGCTGCGCTTTGTCGACCAGCGGACCTTCGGCGGGCTCTCGCTGCACGAGACCGCCGCCAACAGTACGGACGGGCTGCCCGATGTCATCGCGCACATCGCCCGGGACCCGCTGGACCCCGAGTTCGACGACGAGGCCTTCTTCGCGGCACTGCGGCTGCGACGCACCACGGTCAAACGAGCACTGCTCGATCAATCGCTCATCAGCGGGGTCGGCAACATCTACGCCGACGAGGCGCTCTGGCGCGCCAGGCTGCACTACGACCGCCCGACCGCGACCCTGACCCGCCCCAAGGCGGCCGAACTCCTGGGCCACGCACGGGACGTGATGAACGCCGCCCTCGCCGTCGGCGGCACCAGCTTCGACAGCCTCTACGTCAACGTCAACGGCGAATCCGGGTACTTCGAGCGATCGCTCGACGCCTACGGACGCGAGGGCGAGCCCTGCCGGCGCTGCGGGACCGCGATGCGCAGGCGCGCCTGGATGAACCGGTCCAGCTACTTCTGCCCGAAGTGTCAGCGGGCCCCGCGCGCCACGTCGTAGGTCTGCCGCGCCCCGAGGACCGCGGGCATCCGCTCCTCCACGAAGTGGATGAGCGCCAGCAGCCGTTCGGCCACCTCCTGGCCCAGCGGGGTCAGTTCGTAGTCGACCCGCGGCGGATTCGTCGGCTGCGCCTCGCGGTGGACGAGTCCGTCGCGCTCCAGGGAGTGCAGCGTCTGGGAGAGCATCTTCTCGCTCACGCCGTCGATCCGCCGGCGCAGCTCGTTGAAGCGGAAGCTCCCCTCGTACAGCGCGCCCAGGGTCAGGCTGCCCCAGCGGCCCGTGACGTGCTCCAGCGTGCTCCGGGACGGGCAGCTCTTGGAGAACACGTCGAAGGGCAGGTCGGCGGCGGCGGTGAGCTTGGCGGTACAGGAGTTCTCGTCCATGGCACCACCATACTCGCGGGCAGCGCACACTCAAGGGTTGCGCTAACTGAAAGTTAGTGCTTTCCTGGGTGCAGCGCCGCAGCGGGCAGCCCCCGCGAGGCCGAACACCGGCCGTCGCGCCCGTGCTGCCGCTTACCCGTCCTCATGAGGAGAATCCTGCCGTGACCACTCCCGTCGTCTCGATCGCCTACCACTCCGGCTACGGCCACACCGCCGTCGTCGCCGAAGCCGTTCGCAACGGTGCCGCCGAGGCCGGAGCGACCGTCCACGTCATCAAGGTCGACACCATCACCGACGCCGAGTGGGAGCTGCTCGACGCCTCCGACGCCGTCGTCTTCGGCTCGCCCACCTACATGGGCACCGCGTCCGGCGCCTTCCACCAGTTCGCCGAGGACACCTCCAAGCGCTGGTTCAGCGACGCCTGGCAGGACAAGCTGGCCGCCGGTTTCACCAACTCCGGCTCCAAGAGCGGCGACAAGGGCCACACCCTGCAGTTCTTCCAGACGCTGGCCGCCCAGCACGGCATGCACTGGGTGAGCCTCGGTCTGAAGCCCGGCTGGAACTCCAGCACCGGCTCCGAGCAGGACCTCAACCGGCTCGGCTTCTTCTCCGGCGCGGGTGCCCAGACCAACGCCGACCAGGGTCCCGAGGCCGTCCACAAGGCCGACATAGCGACCGCCGAGCACCTGGGCCGCCGCGTCGCCGAGACCGCCCGCATCTTCGCCGCGGGCAAGGCCGCCGTCAGCGGCTGATCACCAGGGAACGCCGTCAGCGGTTGATCATCGGTGAACAGTGATCGATTGCCCGATGCGTGATCTGTTTCCGCAGATGCGAAAGGGCCCCGTTCGTTCGTAACGCCCAGAGCGTTCGTAACGAAGGGGGCCCTTTCGAGCACGTACGAACAAATCACGCACGCGCGGAGACGAATGAGCGATCACCCGGACGTGATGGCGTACGGGCAAATGATCAAAAGCCGAAGTCCTGTGTCCACCACGGGCCGCCGGGACCGAAGTGCACTCCGACGCCCAGGGACTTGTACTCACAGTTGAGGATGTTCGCGCGGTGGCCCGGACTGTTCATCCAGGCGTCCATCACGGCCTTGGCGTCGGCCTGGCCGCGGGCGATGTTCTCGCCGCCGAGACCCTGGATGCCGGCCTTCGCCGCCCGGTCCCAGGGCGACTTGCCGTCCGGGTCGGTGTGGTCGAAGAAGCCGCGGGCCGCCATGTCGTCGCTGAACGCGGTGGCGAGCGAGGCCAGCGCGGCATCCGACTTCACCGGCATGCAGCCGGCCTGCGCCCGCTGCTGGTTGACCAGCGACATCACGGTGGCGGCGGCCGCGGCCTCGGCGGTCGGCGCCTGGACGCGCTGCTGGGGTATGACGGTCGAGGGGGCGACCGACGGGACGACCGGCGCGGTGACCGGCTTCGAGGGGGCCGGCTTCGAGGGGGCCGGCGCCGGGGGCTTGCGCGGTGCGGGCGGCGCGGAGGCCGGTGCCGACGGCGTGGCCGAAGCGCTGGGGGAGGGGGCGGTCGACGGCAGGTGCGCTGCCTTGGCCGTCTCGGCGGGCGTGGGCGCCGCGCTGGTCGGCTTCTCCGACTCGCCGCCCTGTGCCTGCACATTGGGCGTACCGCTCGGGTCGAGCCGGCCGCCGGCCATCGTGTCGCCGCTCACCTTGTACGTACCGCCGCCGGGCAGCAGCCCCGAGGCGACGGCCACGGCGCCCACCGCCACCGCGGCGGAGACGCCGAGCAACCCGGTGCGCACGGGCACCGAGGCCCGCTTCTTGCGGCGTGATCCACCCTGGGACCGGCCGTCCGAACCCTCCGCGAGATCTGCGGGCGCGGGTTCGCCGGCGGAGCGTCGATGGCGTCCCATCTGCTGTGCCTTCCTCAATGCCTGGGCAGTGCCTGGTCGCAATGCGCACGGGCCGCGATCGGCCCGAATGATCAAATGGGTACTAGCCCATTCGGGTGAGGCTCATTTCGTCGCGACTGTACGCCATGGCGCATGGGGGCGAAGTGCTGCGTGAGCAATTGGCCGGTTAGCGTGCACCTATGAACGAAGATGCGCACGGAGATGTTCGACTCACGGCCTGGGTGCGCGGGCAAGTGCAGCAAGTCGGCTTCCGCTGGTTCACCAGGGCAAACGCTCTGGAAATCGGCGGCCTCACCGGGTTCGCCCTCAATCTGGACGACGGCCGGGTGCAGGTCGTCGCCGAGGGCCCGCGTGAGAATTGCCACCGTTTGCTGGAGTGGCTTCGCTCCGACGACACACCGGGACGCGTCGACGGAGTGACCGAGATCTGGGACACCGTGCGGGGCGGCTACGACAGCTTCGCGATCCGCTGACCACCCGTCCGTATACGAGCCGCAGCCGGCCGCGGTGACACCCCGCGTCCGGCTCGCAACCCCGCGCTGACCTCGAACGATCTGCCTGTTGCCAAGTCGGGCTCGGCGTGGAAGGCTGCGGCAGTAAGGATGATCTCCACGCCCCCAGGGCTCCGAGAAGAGGCAGCGCCGCTCGTTTCAGCGGCCGCGTGCCCCCGGATCGCCCGTTGATACGGGGCGTGATCGTGTTGACCGTCAAACTTTTTGGTGAGACTCTGGAAGCCCCGCGCACCTTAGCTGTTTGGCATGAGAACCGCAGTGAAGTCCAAGCACCGCGGGTGCGATTCCCTCACGACCCACACCGCTTCGGTCGGTCACTCATTGTGGAGGACCATCCATCATGGCAAAGGCGCTTCTCGGTTACGTCGGCGGTTCCGACCCGCGACTCCTCGCCGAGATGCGACGGCTCCAGCAGCGCGTCCAGGACCTTGAGTCCGAGCTCGTAAGGATTCAGTCCGAGAACGACGTGCTGTCCGCTGCCGCCGCTTCGCACCGCGGAGATTCGCTGCTCGAAGGCATCGACATCGACGTCCCGCAGGCGGAGCCCGCACTCACCTGATCGCCGGGTGAGAGAGGCTTCCGTCGCTCTCGTCGAGATCGAGAGATCCGCAACACCTGCAAGGTATTGCAAGGGACGCCCCGGCGTCCCTTCTTTCTTTCCGCCATTTCACCGCCCCGGCGCGTCGAGAGCCGGACGCCGCCCCTCACCGTCTGATGTGCCCTGCACCTTCCTGGGTGAAACCGTCGACGCATTGTCTTCCCGGGGCAGAGCTCCCGCGCGCCCGGCGCGAAAACCCATGTGGCAGGCCGGAGCAGAGGGCCTCCGGCGGTCGGAGCAGAGCGAGAGGTAGAGTCCGGCGGCGTGCACCTCAAGGCCCTCACCCTGCGTGGATTCAAATCCTTCGCGTCCGCGACCACGCTGAAATTCGAGCCGGGCATCACCTGTGTGGTGGGCCCCAACGGCTCCGGCAAGTCCAATGTCGTGGACGCGCTGAGCTGGGTCATGGGCGAGCAGGGCGCCAAGTCGCTGCGCGGCGGCAAGATGGAGGACGTCATCTTCGCCGGGACCACCGGCCGCCCGCCGCTCGGCCGCGCCGAAGTGTCCCTCACCATTGACAATTCCGACGGCGCATTGCCCATTGAGTACGCCGAAGTCACCATCACGCGGATCATGTTCCGCAACGGCGGCAGCGAATACCAGATCAATGGTGACACCTGCCGCCTGCTCGACATCCAGGAACTGCTCTCCGACTCCGGCATCGGCCGCGAGATGCACGTCATCGTCGGCCAGGGCCAGCTCGATTCCGTACTGCACGCCGATCCGATGGGCCGCCGGGCCTTCATCGAGGAGGCCGCCGGCGTCCTCAAGCACCGCAAGCGCAAGGAGAAGGCGCTGCGGAAGCTGGACGCGATGAAGGCGAACCTCGCGCGCGTGCAGGACCTCACCGACGAACTGCGGCGCCAGCTCAAGCCGCTCGGCCGGCAGGCCGCCGTCGCCCGCCGGGCCGCCGTCATCCAGGCCGATCTGCGCGACGCCCGGCTCAGGCTGCTCGCCGACGACCTCGTACGGATGCGGGAGGCGCTGCGCACCGAGATCGCCGACGAGGCCGAACTGCTGCGCCGCAAGGAGAGCGCCGAGGCCGATCTGAAGGCCGCCCTCACCCGCGAGGCCGAGCTGGAGGACCAGGTACGGCAGTTGTCGCCCCGGCTCCAGCGGGCCCAGCAGAGCTGGTACGAGCTGTCCCAGCTGGCCGAGCGGGTGCGCGGCACGATCTCGCTCGCCGACGCGCGGGTCACCAGCGCGACCGCGCAGCCGCCCGAGGAGCGGCGCGGCCGCGACCCGCAGGACATGGAGCGCGAGGCCGCCCGCATCCGCGAACAGGAGGCCGAGCTGGAGGCCGCGCTCGAAGCGGCCGAGCACGCCCTGGAGGACACCGCCCGCCACCGCGCCGACCTGGAGCGGGAACTCGCCGCCGAGGAACGCCGTTTGAAGGATGTGGCCCGCGCCATCGCCGACCGGCGCGAAGGCCTGGCGCGGCTGCACGGCCAGGTCAACGCGGCGCGGAGCAGGGCCGGTTCCGCGCAGGCCGAGATCGACCGGCTCGCCGCGGCGCGCGACGAGGCGAGGGAGCGGGCCGCCCTCGCCCAGGAGGAGTACGAGCAGCTCAAGGCCGAGGTGGACGGCCTCGACGCGGACGACCACGAGCTGGCCGAAGCGCATGACGCCGCCAAGCGCGAGCTCGCGGCGGCCGAGGCCGCGCTGGCCGCCGCGCGCGAGGAGGCGACCGCCGCCGAGCGGAAACGTGCCGCCGTCGCCGCCCGGCATGACGCGCTTGCGCTCGGGCTGCGCCGCAAGGACGGCACGGGCGCGCTGCTCGGCGCCCGCGACACGCTGACCGGACTGCTCGGCCCGGCCGCCGAACTGCTCACCGTGACCGCCGGGTACGAGGTGCCGGTCGCCGCCGCGCTGGGCGCCGCGGCCGACGCGATCGCGGTGAGCGGCCCCTCGACGGCCGCCGAGGCCATCCGGATGCTGCGCAAACAGGACGCGGGCCGCGCCGCACTGCTGGTGAGCGGCGCCGCGGACACCGGGGACGACCGTCCGGTGCGCGGCGGCGGCCCGCCGCGTGCGGCGGACTTGGCGCGCGGCGAAGGACCGTCCCCCGCCGCCCACCCGGTGCGCGACCAAGGCCCGCTGCACGCCGCCGACCCGGTACGCGGCGAAGACTTGTCCCCCGCCGCCCACCCGGTGCGCGGCGACGGCCCGCCGCGCGCGGCCGATCTCGTGCGCGGGCCCGATGAGCTGATGTCCGCCGTGCGGCGGATCCTGCGCGGGGTCGTGGTCGTCGGGACGCTGGAGGATGCCGAGGAGCTCGTCTACGCGCAGCCCCAGCTGACCGCCGTCACCGCCGAGGGCGATGTGCTCGGCGCGCACTTCGCGCAGGGCGGATCGGCCGGGGCGCCCAGTCTGCTGGAGGTGCAGGCCTCCGTCGACGAGGCCGCGGCCGAGCTCGCCGAACTCGCCGTGCGGTGCGCGGAACTGGCCGAGGCGCAGCGGGCGGCGGGGGAGCGGCGCGGTGAACTGGCCGCGGAAGTGGAGGAGTTGGGGGAGCGGAGGCGGGCCGCCGAGAAGGCGAAGTCCTCCGTCGCCCAGCAGCTCGGGCGGCTCGCGGGGCAGGCGCGCGGCGCGGCCGGTGAGGCCGAGCGGACCGAGGCCGCCGCGGCCCGCGCCCAGGAGGCCCTGGAGAAGGCCGCCGCAGAGGCCGAGGAGCTGGCCGAGCGGCTGCTCGTGGCGGAGGAGATGCCGGTCGAGGAGGAGCCCGACACCTCCGTACGGGACCGGCTCGCGGCCGACGGCGCCAACGCCCGCCAGACCGAGATGGAGGCCCGCCTCCAGGCCCGTACCCATGAGGAGCGCGTCAAGGCGCTCGCCGGGCGGGCCGAGGCGCTGGACCGCGGGGCCCGCGCGGAACGCGAGGCGCGGGCCCGCGCCGAGCAGCGTCGCGCCCGGCTGCGCCACGAGGCGGCCGTCGCCGAGGCCGTCGCGTCCGGGGCCCGCACCCTCCTCGCCCACGTCGAGGTGTCGCTGGTACGGGCCGAGCGGGAGCGGGCCGCCGCCGAGGCCGCCAAGGCCGAGCGCGAGCAGGGGCTGACCGCCGCCCGGGTCGCCGGACGGGACCTCAAGGCGGAACTCGACAAGCTGACGGACTCGGTGCACCGCGGCGAGGTGCTCGGTGCCGAGAAGCGGCTGCGGATCGAGCAGCTGGAGACCAGGGCGCTGGAGGAGCTCGGGGTCGAGCCGGCCGGGCTGGTCGCCGAGTACGGCCCCGACCAGCTGGTGGCCCCCTCGCCGCCCGCCGACGGAGAAGAGCTTCCCGACGATCCCAGCCATCCGCGCAACCAGCCGGTCCCCTATGTGCGGGCCGAGCAGGAGAAGCGGCTCAGGGCGGCCGAACGGGCGTATCAGCAGCTCGGGAAGGTCAACCCGCTCGCGCTGGAGGAGTTCGCCGCGCTGGAGGAGCGCCACAAGTTCCTCTCCGAGCAGCTGGAGGACCTCAAGAAGACCCGGACCGACCTCCTTCAAGTCGTGAAAGAGGTGGACGAGCGGGTGGAGCAGGTCTTCACCGAGGCCTACCGGGACACGGCCAGGGAGTTCGAGGGCGTCTTCTCGCGGCTCTTCCCGGGCGGCGAGGGCCGGCTGATCCTGACCGACCCGGGCAACATGCTCGCCACCGGGGTCGACGTGGAGGCGCGTCCGCCGGGCAAGAAGGTCAAGCGGCTCTCGCTGCTCTCGGGCGGGGAGCGCTCGCTGACCGCCGTGGCGCTGCTCGTCTCCATCTTCAAGGCCAGGCCCAGCCCCTTCTACGTGATGGACGAGGTCGAGGCGGCCCTCGACGACACCAACCTCCAGCGGCTGATCCGGATCATGCAGGAGCTCCAGGAGTCCTCGCAGCTGATCGTGATCACGCACCAGAAGCGGACCATGGAGGTCGCCGACGCCCTGTACGGGGTCTCGATGCAGGGCGACGGTGTCTCCAAGGTCATCAGTCAGCGGCTGCGCTGACCTCGGACGACGGCCCCGCACGCTTCCACTTCTTCAAGACTTGAACAACTGACGGCAAGCCGTGCCGCCAAATTCACAGTCGAGCAGGTATTGACTTCGAAACTTGAAGGCATAGTCTCTGCAACGTTGCTTTTACCTTCAAGTGGTGGGTGACAGGAAGTTGTGCGCCACTTGGAGGAGTCCCCCCACGCCCGGCGACGCTGCCGGGCGGCCCCAGGAGTGCACGTGACCAGTACCGCGCAGGCGCAGGCGTCCGGAGGCGGCCAGACCGCGCCGGACCACCTCGGCCATGTCATCTTCATCACGGCGGCGGCCGCGATGGGCGGCTTCCTCTTCGGCTACGACAGTTCCGTGATCAACGGCGCCGTAGAGGCGATCCGCGAGCGGTACTCCATCGGCTCGGGGACGCTCGCCCAGGTCATCGCGATCGCCCTGATCGGCTGTGCGATCGGCGCCGCCACCGCGGGCCGGATCGCCGACCGCATCGGCCGCATCCGCTGCATGCAGATCGCGGCGACGCTGTTCACCATCAGCGCCATCGGCTCGGCGCTGCCGTTCGCACTCTGGGACCTCGCCTTCTGGCGGATCATCGGCGGCTTCGCCATCGGCATGGCCTCGGTCATCGGCCCGGCCTACATCGCCGAGGTCGCCCCGCCCGCCTACCGCGGCCGGCTCGGCTCCTTCCAGCAGGCCGCCATCGTCATCGGCATCGCCATCTCCCAGCTCGTCAACTGGGGCATCCTCAACGCCGCCGGCGGCAACCAGCGCGGCAAGCTCATCGGGCTCGAAGCCTGGCAGGTCATGCTCGGCGTCATGGTGGTCCCCGCCGTCCTGTACGGCCTGCTCTCCTTCGCCATCCCCGAGTCGCCGCGCTTCCTCATCTCCGTCGGCCGCGACAGCGACGCCAAGAAGGTGCTCGCCGACGTCGAGGGCAAGGGCGTCGACCTCGACGCCCGCGTCGCCGAGATCGAGCACGCCATGCGCTCGGAGCACAAGTCGACCTTCAAGGACCTGCTCGGCTCCAAGTTCGGCTTCCTGCCGATCGTCTGGGTCGGCATCGGCCTCTCCGTCTTCCAGCAGCTCGTCGGCATCAACGTCGCGTTCTACTACTCCTCGACGCTGTGGCAGTCCGTCGGCATCGACCCGTCGAGCTCGTTCTTCTACTCGTTCACCACGTCGATCATCAACATCATCGGCACCGTGATCGCGATGGTCCTGGTCGACCGGGTCGGCCGCAAGCCGCTCGCGCTCGTCGGCTCCATCGGCATGGCGGTCGCGCTCGCCGTCGAGGCCTGGGCCTTCTCCGCCAACCTCGTCGACGGCAAGCTCCCCAACACCCAGGGCGTCGTGGCCCTGATCGCCGCCCACGTCTTCGTGCTCTTCTTCGCCCTGTCCTGGGGCGTGGTGGTGTGGGTCTTCCTCGGCGAGATGTTCCCCAACAAGATCCGCGCCGCCGCCCTCGGCGTCGCCGCGGCCGCCCAGTGGATCGCCAACTGGGCCATCACCGCCAGCTTCCCGACCCTCGCGGACTGGAACCTGTCGGGCACCTACGTCATCTACTCGGTCTTCGCCGTGCTCTCGATCCCCTTCGTGCTCAAGTACGTCAAGGAGACCAAGGGCAAGGCGCTGGAGGAGATGGGCTAATCCCCGCTGCCCCTCTCTCCTCGCACAGCACACTGCCCCGGCTCGACGTCGAGCCGGGGCAGTGTGCTGTGTCCGCATCCCGTCCGGATCAGAGCAAGGGCAGCACCCGTTCGCAGAACAGGTGCAGACTGCGCCAGCCCTCGTCCGGCGGCATGCCGCCGCACAGCGGGTGCAGCACGAGGGTGTCGGCGGCCAGCGCCACGCACTGCTCGGGCGTCACGATCCGGTAGACGCCCTCGGCGCGCAGCTCGTCCACCGTGGTGGCCGCCGACCTCACCGCCGAGCGGATGTCCTTGGACTGCCAGGACGCGTACATCCGCGCCTCGTGCAGGAAGTGCCCGCCGTACTCGGCCCACGTCCGGTCCGGGTCCTCGGAGATGTGCAGCAGCGGCGTCCGCGCCGTCGGCATCATGCAGAAGCCGTCGGTGCCGTACTCGGCGAGCTTCGCGTTGTAGTACGCCTGGAGCTCCGGCAGATGCGCGCTCGGGAAGAACGGCAGCCCCAGCCGGGCCGCGCGGCGGGCCGCGGCCCGCGAGGAGCCGCCGACCAGCAGCATCGGATGCGGCTCGGTGAACGGCCTTGGGGTGACCCGGACTTGACGCCCCCGGAAGGTGAACTCCTCGCCCGTCCACGCCTTCAGGAGGGTTTCGAGCAGCTCGTCCTGGAGCCTGCCGCGCCGCCCCCACTCGACGCCCTGCCGCTCGTACTCGGCGGGCCGGTAGCCGATCCCCGCCACCGTGACGAGCCGGCCGCCGCTCACCAGGTCGAGCACCGCGATGTCCTCGGCGAGGCGCAGCGGGTCGTACAGCGGGCCGATGATCGCGGACACCGTCACCGCGATCCGCCCGCCCGTCGCCCGACCGCCACCCCTCACGGAGGCGCCGCGCGCCGCTGAATTTCCTTGTGTGGCGCCGAACACGGCGCCCGCGAAGGCGAAGGGCGACGGCAGCCAGTTGTTGTCCGTGCCGTGGTGCTCCTCGGTCTGGACGGTGTCGATGCCCCGGTCGTCGGCGTACGCCGCCATCTCCAGGGCCGCCCGGTAGCGGGCGGACAGCGACTGCGAGGTGGCGTCCGGGTCCACCAGATTCATGCGTACGACCGTGAACGGCATGGCAAATCCCCCTCCACCGGGGCGGGTTCCGGTGAAGGGGGACGGTAGCTGACGGTGGGTCAGACGGCCAGGGGCTCGGGGGACTTGGCCGCATCCGACGGCTCCGACGGCTCCGGGGTCACCACGGGGGGCTTGGGCAGCACCACGTACAGCAGTCCGGAGATCACGATGGTGGCGACCCAGCCGAGGCCGTACTCGCCGACCGGGTTGTTCGCGGCCAGCGGGCCGGTGAACCAGTCGGAGGTGGTGAACATCAGGCCGCCGAGCAGGCCGACCGCCCAGGCGATGACCGCGGCGGGGGAGAAGCCGCCCTTGTACCAGTAGGCGCTGGTGCGGGTGGTGTCGAGCAGCGCCTTGGCGTCGTACTCGGTGCGGCGCAGCATGTCCGCGCCGAACACGCCGACCCAGGCCGAGAACGCGACGGCGAGCAGCGAGAGGAAGGCGATGAACGAGCCCATGAAGCTCGTCGCGACCAGCATCAGGACGCCGCCGAAGATCAGCGAGATCACCGCGTTCACCGAGACGGCCCAGTGGCGCGGGATCCTGAAGCCGAGCGTCTGCGCGGTGAAGCCCGCCGAGTACATCGACATCGAGTTGATCAGCAGCATGCCGACCAGCGCGATCAGCAGGTAGGGCACCGCGATCCACATCGGCAGGATCTCGCCGAGGAAGGACACCGGGTCGGTGGCCGAGGCCAGGTCCGGGGTGGAGACCGCCATGACGGCGCCCATCAGGACCATGGGCAGCACCACGATGCCGGCGCCGCCGATGGAGTTGCCGACGATCGCCTTGGAGGAGGCGGTGCGCGGCAGGTAGCGGGCGAAGTCGGGGGCCGACGGGATCCAGCTGACACCGCCGGCGGCGATCATGCCGGTGCCCGCGACCATCAGCGAGGTCTTGCCGGCCGGCTGGTGGAAGACGGCCGACCAGTGGGTGTTCATGACCAGGTAGACAAGGACCAGGACCGAGAAGGCGCCGAACAGGTACGTCGCGTACTTGTTGCACTTCTGCACGACGTGGATGCCCAGGCCCGAGATCGCGAAGGTGATGACCACGAAGACGGCGAGCGTGACGATGATCAGGAACGTGTTGCTCTTGATCCCGAAGAGGATGTCGAGCACGGTCAGCACCGCATAGGCGCCGGTCACCGCGTTGATGGTCTCCCAGCCCCAGCGCGCCACCCAGATCAGCGAACCGGGCAGCAGATTGCCGCGCTGGCCGAAGACCGCACGCGACAGCGCCATGCCGGGCGCCCCGCCCCGCTTGCCCGCGATGCCGATCAGGCCGACCAGGCCGTACGAGACGACGGGGGCGCAGACGGCGACCACGATCGCCTGCCAGAAGTTGAGCTTGTACGCGACGACGAGGCTCGCGCCCATCGTGAGCAGCAGCACGCTGATGTTGGCGGCGACCCAGGTGGGGAAGAGCTCGCGGGTTCTGGCGGTGCGCTCCGCGTCCGGCACCGGCTCCAGGCCGCGTGTTTCCAGGGCGCTCTGCGCTTCGTCGGGGGTGCTAGTGCTCATGGGGGTGGAGTTCCGTGCCTCTCGCTCGGCTCGGCGCTGAGCCGGTGGGGGTAGTCGAAGGGGACTCTACGCGCGTTGACGCGCCCACTTCTATCGTACTTTAATCTGACACCTGCCCCATAATTCCGTTCCGTTCCTGGAGGAAGCCACAATCTGGGTCGCCGCGGGGCCCATGCCCGATACTGGGACGGTTATGGAATTCGTCATCCTTGCTGTAGTCATCGCCCTGGTCGCGGTCGGCGCGATCAGCGGGCTCGTGGTCAGCAGCCGCAAGAAGAAGCAGCTGCCGCCCACCGCACCGCCGAGCACGCCGACCATCACAGCCCCGCCCGCCGAACCTCAGGTCGGTGAGGACGCCGCGGAGACGGCTGAGGAACCCCGCCGCACCATCGAGGAGGTCGGCCTTCCCGAGGCGCCCGCCGCGCCGGTCGCCGTAGCGGAGCCGGCCGCCCCCGAGGCCCCGGCGCTGGAGATCCCCGAGCCGACCGCCGGCCGGCTCGTCCGGCTGCGCGCCCGTCTCGCCCGCTCGCAGAACTCGCTCGGCAAGGGACTGCTCACCCTGCTCTCCCGCGAGCACCTCGACGAGGACACCTGGGAGGAGATCGAGGACACCCTCCTCACCGCCGACGTCGGCGTCGCCCCGACCCAGGAGCTGGTCGACCGGCTCCGCGAGCGCGTCAGGGTGCTCGGCACCCGCACCCCCGAGGACCTGCGCGCGCTGCTGCGCGAGGAGCTCCTCACCCTGCTCGGCCCGGACTTCGACCGCGAGGTCAAGACCGAGGGCGGCGAGACCGTCCCGGGCGTCGTGATGGTCGTCGGCGTCAACGGCACCGGCAAGACCACCACCACCGGCAAGCTCGCCCGCGTCCTGGTCGCCGACGGCAAGTCCGTCGTGCTCGGCGCGGCCGACACCTTCCGTGCCGCCGCCGCCGACCAGTTGCAGACCTGGGGCGAGCGCGTCGGCGCCCGCACCGTGCGCGGACCCGAGGGCGGCGACCCCGCCTCGATCGCGTTCGACGCCGTCAAGGAAGGCATCGCCGAGGGCGCCGACGTCGTCCTCATCGACACCGCGGGCCGGCTGCACACCAAGACCGGGCTCATGGACGAGCTCGGCAAGGTCAAGCGCGTGGTGGAGAAGCATGGCCCGCTGGACGAGATCCTGCTCGTCCTGGACGCCACCACGGGCCAGAACGGCCTGGTCCAGGCGCGCGTGTTCGCCGAGGTCGTGGACATCACGGGCATCGTCCTGACCAAGCTCGACGGCACGGCCAAGGGCGGCATCGTCATCGCCGTCCAGCGCGAACTGGGCGTGCCCGTCAAGCTGGTCGGGCTCGGCGAGGGCGCGGACGACCTGGCCCCGTTCGAAGCCGAGGCCTTCGTGGACGCGCTCATCGGCGAGTAGCCCCACCGGACGTCCGCCCCGCCCCGCCGCACCGACCGGATGCGGCGGGGCGCTTCCGTGTCCGAGGCGGTTGAAGCGGCTACGCGCCCGAACGGTGGCAGATGTACGCGAGCGTACCCAGCAGCAGCCGCGCCTCGGGCGGGCGGGTCGCCGTGTCCAGGGACGGCGGGCGCAGCCAGTGCACCTCACCCGACGGCGGCGCCGGTACGTGGCCGCCGCGCGGCGGGCAGCGCAGGTCCAGACCGGCGTCGTCCCAGCCCATCCGGTAGAGCAGCCCGGGGAGTTCGGCCGAGGCGCCCGGGGCGACGTAGAAGTGGGTGCGGCCGGCCGGCGTGCTCGACACCGGCCCCAGCGGCAGCCCCATCCGCTCAAGCCGCACCAGGGCGCGCCGCCCGGCCGGGGCCGCCACGTCCAGCACGTCGAAGGTCCGCCCAACCGGCAGCAGGACCGCGGCCCCCGGGCACTGGGACCACGCCTTGGTCACCTCGTCCAGGGTGGCGCCCGCGGGGACCTCGGGAATGAAGTCGAGCGGATGCGTGCCCGGCGACGTACACGCTGAACTGCCGCAGGAGCACCGGCCGTTCAGCTCGCGGGCGCCCGGCGCGACGTCCCAGCCCCACAGGCCGGTGTACTCGGCGACCGCGGTGACCTCGTTCGTGCGAGTCGTGCGCGCCGAACGGCCGCGGCGCCAAGAGCCGGGCCGGGTCTCCTTGATCCCCCGGCCGCCGCCGATCGTGAAGCCCATGCCCCCTCCAACGGGTCTGCCGCGTCCCTGGTTACGACGCCGGTGACGATGTCGTGACGATGCGGAGTCTTCCGTTTACGCTCCGTCTCCGCCAGGTCGGACGCGGTCGTGAAAGGGGTGGTGCGGTGCGCCGCGCGCGCCCCGGTTCGCTCCGCTCCACCTCGACGCTGATCGTCATGTGTCAAGTGAATCGCGCCCGGCCGCAAGCGAGTTCATTCGAAGGGGTGGCGAATGGTGGCGATTGTGGAATCGCCATGGCTAGAGGGGTGATCGTAGGATTACCGTCGGTACACGAACCCTGGGCATGCAACCGGTTGCGGGTATGCCGGAGGCAAGCCGGTTACCCCTCCGAGCGGGGGCAACCGTAAGACAGGAGGCCCAACTAGAGGCATTCTGGTAGGGGTTCGCGCAATCGATGCACGACCGAGCAGACAGATTCTTCAACGGATTGGGGGCGTTCCCGTGGGCGGCAGTGGGGCTAGCGGTACGAGCGCCGGCAAGCGCCCCAACGAGCAGCTGAGTTCGTGGTTCGTACGGAGCGGCTGGTCGAAGGGCGAGCTGGCGCGCCAAGTGAACCGGCGCGCGCGCCAGATGGGCGCGCATCACATCAGCACCGACACCTCACGGGTCCGGCGCTGGCTCGACGGCGAGATGCCCCGCGAGCCCATTCCCCGCATCCTCTCCGAGCTGTTCTCCGAACGCTTCGGCAGCGTCGTCGCCATCGAGGACCTCGGCCTGCGCCAGGCCCACCAGTCACCGTCGGTGGCCGGGGTCGACCTGCCCTGGGCCGGACCCCAGACGGTCTCGCTGCTCAGCGAGTTCTCCCGCAGCGACCTGATGCTCGCCCGGCGCGGCTTCCTCGGCACCTCGCTGATGCTGGCCGCGGGCCCCTCCCTGATCGAACCCATGCAGCGCTGGCTGGTGCCCTCGCCCGGCGGCGAGCTCGGCCCCCCGGAGACCGCCGCGAGCGCCCGCCGCCCCTCCCGGCTCTCCCGGCCCGAGCTGGAACTCCTCGAATCCACCACCGCCATGTTCCGCCAGTGGGACGCCCAGTGCGGCGGCGGACTGCGCCGCAAGGCCGTGGTCGGCCAGCTCCACGAGGTCACCGACCTGCTCCAGGAACCCCAGCCCGCCGCCACCGCCAAACGCCTCTTCCGGTGCGCGGCCGAACTCGCCGAGCTGGCCGGCTGGATGAGCTACGACGTCGGCCTCCAGCCCACCGCCCAGAAGTACTTCGTGCTCGCCCTGCACGCCTCCAAGGAAGCCGGCGACAAGCCGCTCGGCTCGTACATCCTGTCCTCGATGAGCCGCCAGATGATCCACCTCGGCCGCCCCGACGACGCCCTGGAACTCATCCACCTCGCCCAGTACGGCAGCCGGGACTGCGCCACCCCCCGCACCCAGGCCATGCTGTATGCGATGGAGGCCCGCGCGTACGCCAACATGGGCCAGCCCAGCAAGACCAAACGGGCCGTCCGGATGGCCGAGGACACCTTCGGCGACGCCGGGCTCGACGGCGGGCCGGAGCCCGACTGGATCCGCTTCTTCTCCGAGGCGGAGCTCAACGGCGAGAACGCCCACTCCTACCGCGACCTCGCCTATGTGGCCGGCCGCAGCCCCACCTACGCCTCGCTCGCCGAACCCGTGATGGAACAGGCCGTCGCCCTGTTCGGCAAGGACGAGGAGCACCAGAGGTCGTACGCGCTGAACCTGATCGGCATGGCCACCGTGCACCTGCTCAAGCGCGAGCCCGAGCAGTCCACGGTGCTGGCCGAGCAGGCCCTGCGGGTCGCCAAGCGGGTCCGCTCCGAGCGGGTCAACACCCGGCTGCGCAAGACCGTCGACACCGCGGCCCGCGACTTCGGGAACGTCGCCGAAGTCGTCCAGATGACGGACCTCCTCAGCAGGGAGCTGCCCGAGACGGCCGAGGCCGTCTGAGCGAGGGCACCACGACCCCGGCCGCGGCCACTCGCCCCGTTCAGCCCGACTCGGCTCCCCCACGCCAGGTCGAGCGGGTGACGTCGCGGCCGGTCCGGGGTACGGAAACGTACGCGGATGGTAGTCGCCGGACCCCCTCCTGATCCGGCAGTTCACGGGCGCGTAACACGCCCGCCTCCTTCGTCACTGCGGTGAAACATCGAGCGGCATCGACCGAAACGGCGCTCGGCCAACCTCATGGCGCATAACCGGCTCCCAGCCAGTTCCCGCCCGAGTAACGCCCCCGCACGGGCCGTACCGACGACGAGGAGACGCCGATGCCTCCAGGCATCACGCTCGCAGCTGACGCTCCGCAGCTGTCCAGCGCCAACACCGGATTCATGCTGATCTGCTCAGCGCTGGTGATGATCATGACCCCGGGGCTTGCCTTCTTCTACGGAGGCATGGTCCGCGTCAAGAGCACCCTCAACATGCTGATGATGAGCTTCATCAGCCTCGGCATCGTCACGATCCTGTGGGTGCTCTACGGATTCAGCCTGACCTTCGGCGAGAGCAACGGCTTCATCGGCTGGAGCAAGGCCTACTTCGGGCTCAGCGGCATCGGCCTGGTCCAGCTCTGGCCCGGATACACCGTCCCGATCTACGTCTTCGCCGTCTTCCAGCTGATGTTCGCGATCATCACGCCCGCGCTCATAAGCGGAGCCCTCGCGGACCGTGTCAAGTTCACCGCCTGGTCGCTGTTCATCGCCCTGTGGGTCACCGTCGTCTACTTCCCGGTCGCGCACTGGGTGTGGGCCTCGGACGGCTGGCTCTTCAAGAAGGGCGTCATCGACTTCGCCGGCGGCACCGCCGTCCACATCAACGCGGGTGCGGCCGCCCTCGGCGTGATCCTGGTCATCGGCAAGCGCGTCGGCTTCAAGAAGGACCCGATGCGGCCGCACAGCCTGCCGCTCGTCATGCTCGGCGCGGCCCTGCTGTGGTTCGGCTGGTTCGGCTTCAACGCCGGCTCCTGGCTCGGCAACGACGACGGCGTGGGCGCCGTCATGTTTATCAACACCCAGGTCGCCACGGCAGCGGCGATGCTCGCCTGGCTGCTGTACGAGAAGCTCCGCCACGGCTCCTTCACCACCCTCGGCGCCGCGTCCGGCGCGGTCGCGGGCCTCGTCGCCATCACCCCGTCCGGCGGCTGCGTCAGCCCGCTCGGCGCGATCGCCATCGGCGTCATCGCGGGCGTCCTGTGCGCCATGGCCATCGGCCTCAAGTACCGCTTCGGCTTCGACGACTCGCTCGACGTGGTCGGCGTCCACATGGTCGGCGGCATCACCGGCTCGCTGCTGATCGGCTTCTTCGCCACCGGCGGCGTACAGTCCACCGCCAAGGGCCTCTTCTACGGAGGCGGCCTGGACCAGCTCGGCAAGCAGGCCATCGGCGTCGGCGCGGTCCTCGGCTACTCGCTGGTGGTCTCCGCCATCCTGGCCTTCGCCCTCGACAAGACGATCGGGATGCGGGTCCCCGAGGACGACGAGGTCCTCGGCATCGACCAGGTCGAGCACGCCGAGACGGCGTACGACTTCAGCGGCGCGGGCGGCGGCACGGCGCCCCGCACCGCAGCGGCCGTCCCGGGCGACGTGGCAGCGAACAAGAAGGTGGACGCATGAAGCTCATCACCGCGGTCGTCAAGCCGCACCGGCTCGACGAGATCAAGCAGGCCCTCCAGGCCTTCGGCGTCCACGGCCTGACCGTCACCGAGGCCAGCGGATACGGGCGCCAGCGCGGTCACACCGAGGTCTACCGGGGCGCCGAGTACACCGTCGACCTCGTACCCAAGATCCGGATAGAGGTCCTGGTCGAGGACGACGACGCGGAGGAACTGATCGACGTCGTGGTCAAGGCCGCCCGCACCGGAAAGATCGGCGACGGCAAGGTGTGGAGCATGCCGGTCGAGACGGCGGTCCGGGTACGGACCGGCGAGCGCGGGCCCGACGCACTGTAGAGACGGCAAGGAGCTGCTGGGTGACGAGCGTTGAAGCGAGTACCGAATCCTGTGACGGCGACTCGGAGCCCGGCGGCTACGCGGCGGCCCGGCTGCGTCTTCTCAACGAGAAGACGCAGTCCGGGCCGCCGCGCCGTGCGGCCCTGGCCGAGCTGACCGACGACTGGCTGGCCAGGATGTTCACCGTCGCCGCCGAAGCGGCCGGGGTGGCGGGCGCCTGCCTGGTCGCGGTCGGCGGCTACGGGCGCGGCGAACTCTCCCCGCGCAGCGACCTCGACCTGCTGCTCCTGCACGACGGGCGGGCCGACGCCGCGGCCGTCGCCTCCCTCGCCGACCGGCTCTGGTACCCGGTGTGGGACCTCGGCCTCGCCCTCGACCACTCCGTACGCACCCCGGCCCAGGCCCGCAGGACGGCGGGCGAGGACCTCAAGGTGCAGCTCGGCCTCCTGGACGCCCGCCATCTCGCGGGCGACCTCGCCATGACGGCCGCCCTGCGCACCGCCGTCCTCGCCGACTGGCGCAACCTCGCCGCCAAGCGCCTGCCCGAACTGGACGAGCTGTGCCGCGAACGGGCCGAGCGGCAGGGCGAGTTGCAGTACCTCCTCGAAGGCGACCTCAAGGAGGCCAGGGGCGGGCTGCGGGACGCGACCGCGCTCCGGGCGGTCGCCGCGTCCTGGCTGGCGGACGCGCCCAGGGAAGGGCTCGGCGAGGCCCGGCGCAGACTCCTGGACGTGCGCGACGCGCTGCACCTGTGCACCGGCCGCGCCACCGACCGCCTCGCCCTCCAGGAACAGGACGCCGTCGCGGCCGAACTGGAGCTCCTCGACGCCGATGTGATGCTGCGTCAGGTATCGGAGTCGGCGCGCGTCATCTCCTACGCCGGCGACGTCACCTGGCGTGAGGTGGGCCGGGTGCTGCGGGCCCGGTCCGCGCGGCCCCGGCTGCGCGGACTCCTCGGCGGCCGCACCGGCGCACCCGGGCGGACCCCGCTCGCCGAAGGCGTCGTGGAACAGGACGGCGAGGTCGTGCTCGCGCTGGCCGCCCGCCCCGAGAAGGACCCGGTCCTCCCGCTGCGCGCCGCCGCCGCGGCCGCCCAGTCCGCCCTGCCCGTCTCCCCGCACGCGGTACGCCGACTGGCGAGCGCGGCGCGGGCCCTCCCGTCGCCCTGGCCCGCCGAGGCCCGCGAACAACTCGTCACCCTGCTCGGCGCGGGGGAGCCGACCGTCCCCGTGTGGGAGGCCCTGGAAGCGGAAGGCCTCATCAGCCGGCTGCTGCCCGACTGGGAACGGGTCCGCTGCCGCCCGCAGCGCAACGCCGTGCACACCTGGACCGTCGACCGCCACCTGGTGGAGACCGCCGTGCGGGCCTCGTACCTGACCCGCCGGGTCGGCCGCCCAGACCTGCTCCTGGTCGCCGCCCTCCTGCACGACATCGGCAAGGGCTGGCCCGGCGACCACTCGGTGGTCGGCGAGACCATCGCCCGCGACATGGCGGCCCGGATCGGCTTCCCCGGTGATGACGTGGCGGCCATCGCCACGCTCGTACGCCACCACCTGCTGCTCATCGAGACCGCGACCCGGCGCGACCTGGACGACCCGGCGACCGTGCGCGCGGTCGCCGACGCGGTCGGCTCGACCGGCACCCTTGAACTCCTGCACGCCCTCACCGAGGCGGACGCGCTGGCCACCGGACCCGCCGCCTGGTCGTCCTGGCGCGGAGCGCTCGTCGCGGACCTGGTGAAACGCGCCTCGGCGGTCCTCGCGGGCGCGAGCGTCGACCCCGAACCCGCCGCGACCACCGCCGAACAGGAACGCCTCGCCGTGGAGGCGCACCGCACCGGCGGGCCCGTCCTCGCCCTGCGGGCCCGCGCCGACGGCTCCGACGAGCAGGAACCCCTCGGCGTGGAACTCCTCATCGCCGTCCCCGACCAGCCGCACGTCCTGCCCGCCACGGCCGGCGTCCTCGCCATGCACCGCCTCACCGTGCGCGCCGCCGAACTGCGCGCGGTCGAACTCCCGGATCTGGTCGGCGGCTCCGTACTCCTGCTGGACTGGCGGGTGGCCGCCGAGTACGGCTCGCTGCCGCAGGCCGCCCGGCTGCGCGCCGATCTGGTGCGGGCGCTCGACGGCTCCCTCGACATCGAAGGCCGCCTCGCCGAGCGGGAGGCCGCCTACCCGCGCCGCCGCGGCGTGCAGGCGCCGCCGCCCCGGGTGACGGTCGCCCCCTCCGCCTCCCACCACGCCACCGTCATCGAGGTCCGCGCCCAGGACGTCCCGGGGCTGCTGCACCGCATCGGGCGCGCACTGGAGAGTGCGGGCGTCCGGGTGCGCAGCGCCCACGTCTCGACGCTGGGGGCCAATGCGGTGGACGCGTTCTACGTGACGGACGGGGAGGGTGTGGTGCTGACCCCGGAGCGGGCGGCGGAGGTGGCGAGGGAGCTGGAGGCGGCGCTGGGGAAGCCGGGGTAGGCCGCTGCGCGGAGCCTCTTGCCCACCCCGCCCCTTCCCGAACCGGGGGCTCTGCCCCAGGTTCGCCGGTCCTCGAACGCCGGACGGGCTCGACGGGGCAGCGGGTGGGGGAAAGCGCCGCAGGCACCCCCCACGGCCCTCGCCGCCCGGGATACCCTGGGGGACGTTCACCCGACCGCCCCACGACGCCGAGGACCCGCGACCACCGTGTTCGACACCCTCTCCGACCGCCTTGCCGCGACATTCAAGAACCTCCGGGGCAAGGGCCGCCTGTCCGAGGCGGACATCGACGCCACGGCGCGCGAGATCCGCATCGCGCTGCTCGAAGCCGACGTCGCGCTGCCCGTAGTCCGCGCCTTCATCAAGCAGGTCAAGGAGCGCGCGTCGGGCATCGAGGTCTCCCAGGCCCTCAACCCCGCCCAGCAGGTCATCAAGATCGTCAACGAGGAGCTCATCGGCATCCTCGGCGGCGAGACCCGGCGCCTGAGGTTCGCCAAGAACCCGCCGACCGTCATCATGCTCGCGGGTCTCCAGGGCGCCGGTAAGACCACCCTCGCCGGAAAGCTCGGCAAGTGGCTCAAGGGCCAGGGCCACTCCCCGCTCCTGGTGGCCTGCGACCTCCAGCGCCCCAACGCCGTCAACCAGCTGAGCGTCGTCGCCGAGCGCGCGGGCGTCGCCGTCTACGCGCCCGAGCCGGGCAACGGGGTGGGCGACCCGGTCAAGGTCGCCCAGGACTCCATCGAGTTCGCCCGCTCCAAGCAGTACGACGTGGTCGTGGTCGACACCGCCGGACGCCTCGGCATCGACCAGGAGCTGATGCAGCAGGCCGCGGACATCCGCGACGCCGTCAGCCCCGACGAGATCCTCTTCGTGGTCGACGCGATGATCGGCCAGGACGCGGTCAACACCGCCGAGGCCTTCCGCGACGGCGTGGGCTTCGACGGAGTGGTGCTCTCCAAGCTCGACGGCGACGCCCGCGGCGGTGCCGCGCTCTCCATCGCGCACGTCACCGGCAAGCAGATCATGTTCGCCTCCAACGGCGAGAAGCTGGAAGACTTCGACGCGTTCCACCCGGACCGCATGGCGTCCCGCATCCTCGACATGGGTGACCTGCTCACCCTGATCGAGCAGGCGGAGAAGACGTTCAGCCAAGAAGAGGCCGAGAAGATGGCCTCCAAGCTGGCGTCGAAGAAGGGCCAGGACTTCACCCTGGACGACTTCCTGGCCCAGATGGAGCAGGTCAGGAAGATGGGCTCCATCTCCAAGCTGCTCGGCATGCTGCCCGGCATGGGGCAGATCAAGGACCAGATCAACAACATCGACGAGAAGGATGTCGACCGCACGGCCGCCATCATCAAGTCGATGACCCCGGCCGAGCGCGCCGACGCCACGATCATCAACGGCTCGCGCCGCGCCCGTATCGCCAAGGGTTCCGGCGTCGAGGTCAGCGCGGTCAAGAACCTGGTCGAGCGGTTCTTCGACGCCCGCAAGATGATGTCCCGGATGGCGCAGGGCGGCGGAATGCCGGGCATGCCGGGGATGCCGGGCATGGGTGGCGGCCCCGGCCGGCAGAAGAAGCAGATCAAGCAGGCCAAGGGCAAGCGCAAGAGCGGCAACCCCATGAAGCGCAAGGCCGAGGAGGCCGCAGCGGCCGCCGCCGCCGAGGCCAAGGCGCAGGGCGGGGCGCTCGGCCTGCCGGCCGCCGAGGCGCAGAAGAGCTTCGAGCTGCCCGACGAGTTCAAGAAGTTCATGGGCTGACCGTCCGCAGCGATCAGCGTGAGGCGCCTTCCGGAAGGTCCGGAAGGCGCCTCCGCCGTTTCCGGTCGACCCGGCGGCCCGGCATCGTGACGACCCGTCGGGCTCGCCCGGAATGCCCCATTAGTGCCGCTCTCCAATAATGGCGCGTACCGGCCATGAGGAGAGCACGTGCCCAGTTCCGTACCCCCGCGCGACCGCACCGACCAGCCGTGGCGTTCGGAGGGGGCGCCACCGCCGCCCGCGCCGAAGAAGAAGATGCCCGGCGGCTGGGGCCGGCTCATCCTCACCGCCCTGATCGTCTACCTGATCACCAACCTGATCCTGTCGTTCTTCAACAACGGCGACGAGCGGACGGTCTCGTACACCGAGTTCAGCAAGCAGGTCGCGGCGGGCAACGTCTCGAAGATCTACGCCAAGGGCGACGCCATCCAGGGCCAGCTCAAGAACAAGGCGCCGGTGCCGTCCGGCGAAGGCAGCGGCGACTACACCAAATTCACCACCCAGCGGCCGACCTTCGCCAACGACGACCTGTGGACCCAGCTGACCAAGCAGAACGTCACCGTCACCGCCGAGCCCGTCGTCGAGCACCGCAGCTTCCTGGCCAACCTGCTGATCTCGCTCGCGCCGATGCTGCTGCTCGTCCTGCTCTGGGTGTTCATCGCCCGGCGCATGAGCGCGGGCATGGGCGGCGGCGCCGGCGGCATGCTCGGCCGCAAGGCCCCGCCCAAACCGGTCGAGATGACCGGCGCGAAGCGCACCACCTTCGAGGACGTGGCCGGCATCGACGAGGTCGAGGGCGAGCTCAACGACGTCGTGGACTTCCTCAAGAACCCGGACGCCTACCGGGAGATGGGCGCGAAGATGCCCGGCGGCGTCCTGCTCGCGGGAGCGCCCGGAACCGGCAAGACGCTGCTCGCACGGGCGGTGGCGGGGGAGGCCGGGGTGCCGTTCTTCTCGGCCTCCGCCTCGGAGTTCATCGAGATGATCGTCGGCGTGGGCGCCTCGCGGGTACGCGAACTCTTCGCCGAGGCCCGCAAGGTGGCCCCCGCGATCGTCTTCATCGACGAGATCGACACGATCGGGCGGGCCCGCGGCGGCGGCTCCGGCATGGGCGGGCACGACGAACGCGAACAGACCCTGAACCAGATCCTCACCGAGATGGACGGCTTCTCCGGCTCCGAGGGCGTCATCGTGCTGGCCGCCACCAACCGGTCCGACGTCCTGGACCCGGCGCTCACCCGGCCGGGCCGCTTCGACCGCATCGTCCACGTCAGCCCGCCCGACCGGGGCGGCCGCGAGGCCATCTTGAAGATCCACACCCGGGAGATCCCGATGGACCCGGACGTGGACCTGGAGCACGTCGCCCGCACGACCCCGGGCATGACCGGCGCCGAGCTCGCCAACCTCGCCAACGAGGCGGCCCTGCTCGCCGTCAAACGCCAGCAGCGCCAGGTCACCCAGTCCGACCTCTCCGACGCCCTGGAGAAGGTCCAACTCGGCGCCGAACGGCCCCTGGTGATGCCGTACGAGGAGCGCCGCCGCACCGCGTACCACGAGAGCGGGCACGCGCTGCTCGGGATGCTCCAGCCCGGCGCGGACCCGGTCCGCAAGGTCACCATCGTGCCGCGCGGCCGGGCCCTCGGCGTCACCCTGTCCACCCCGGACGCCGACAAGTACGCGTACACCGAGGAGTATCTGCGCGGCCGGATCATCGGCGCGCTCGGCGGCATGGCGGCCGAGCGGACCGTCTTCGACGTCATCACCACCGGCGCCGAGAACGATCTCGAACAGGTCACCAACCTGGTCCGCGGGATGGTCGCCCGCTGGGGCATGAGCGAGCGGATCGGCCCGCTGACCGCGCTGCCGAGCGACGCCCAGCAGGCGTACGGGCTCTCGGCGGCGCCCGCCACCCTGGACGCCATCGCCGGCGAGATGCGCCGCATCGTCGACGAGTGCTACGAGACGGCGTGCCGACTGCTGCGCGAGAACCGCGCCAGGCTGGACGCGCTGGCGGAGGCCCTGCTTGCGAACGAGACCCTGGAGGAGGAGGCGGCCTACCGCGTGGCCGGCATCCCCCGCCCGGCGAAGGCGGGATCGTAGAACGCCTCAACTCCCTTGATCTGGCGACCGGTTGGGGCTCACGGCGTGCGGGCGATCAGATAGCGGAAGACGTTCGCCATCCACACCGTGCCGTCCCGCCGGACATGCGGGTGGAGCGCCTCGGCGAGCTCCTTCTCCACCTGTGCGGGGTCGGTGGCCCGAGCCGCCGCGTCGAACGCGCCCGTCGCCAGCAGGCCCCGAATCGCGCTGTCCAGGTCCGCGTAGCCGAAGGGGCACGCCACCCGGCCCGAGCCGTCCGGCCTGAGCCCGGCCCGCGCGGCCACGTCCTCCAGGTCGTCGCGCCGGCTCGGCCGCCAGCGCGCGGCGTCGCCCACCCGGCCGGTCAGCCGGGTCGCCACCCGCAGCACCGCCGACGTGGCACACCGCTCCGGCGGGCCCCATCCGGCGAGTACCACCGCACTGCCGTGCTCCGCGAGCGGAACCGCCGACTCCAGCGCGGGCACCAGACCCTCCGTATCACCGGCCGCACAGCCGACCGGCTCGAAGGCCGTGATCAAGTCGTACGGCGTATGACCCGGCCCGGCGGCGTCGGCGGGCCCGCCCGTCACCAGCCGGGTCGCACCGGCCCCCGGGGCGGCGTCCCGGCCGTGCCCGGACAGCAGCCGCTCACGTGCCAGCGCCAGCCGCGCGCCGCGCTCGGGGTGGTCGACCCCGGTCACCGCCGCCCCGCGCGAGGCCGCGATCAGCAGCGCGAGCCCGGAGCCGCAGCCCAGCCCGAGCAGCCGGGTGCCCGGCCCCACGTCGAGGCGCTCGTACGCCGCCTCGAAGAGGGGGACCAGCATCCGTTCCTGGATCTCCGCCCAGTCCCGCGCGCGCACGGAGGCGCCCCCGAAGGGGACCGAGGCCGTACGGGACTGATGCCGGACGAGCGTTGGTGTCATGGAAAGCGCCCCAATCCGCCGAGAGGTCAGCTGTGCCCTGATTGACAGCCCCCCGTGAATGTCCGTACGCACTTCCCCCGTATGCCAGGGAACTCCGCATCCCGCCCCGCGTCCAGAGGGTGGAGGGCAAAGCGCGGTGCCGGGGCGGCCGGAAGGCGATTCACGCTCCGGCACCCCTGCGCCGTACCATTCGCGCCATGGCAAAGGCACCCGTTCTCACGCCCCAGGCGGAAGACTTTCCCCGCTGGTACCAGGATCTGATCAACAAGGCCGAGCTCGCGGACAACGGTCCCGTGCGCGGCACCATGGTGATCCGACCGTACGGCTATGGCCTCTGGGAGCGGATGCAGCAGGAGATGGACGCACGCATCAAGGACGCGGGCGCCCAGAACGCGTACTTCCCGCTCTTCATCCCCCAGTCTTACCTGACTCGCGAGGCTGAGCACGTCGAGGGCTTCGCGCCCGAGCTCGCGGTGGTCACGCACGGTGGTGGCAAGGAGCTCGAAGAGCCCGTCGTGGTCCGCCCGACCTCCGAGACGATCATCAACGACTACTTCTCGAAGTGGGTCCAGAGCTACCGCGACCTGCCGCTGCTCATCAACCAGTGGGCCAACGTGGTCCGTTGGGAGATGCGCCCGCGCGTCTTCCTCCGTACGAGCGAATTCCTGTGGCAGGAGGGGCACACCGCCCACGCCACGTACGAGGACGCCCGCGACTACGCGGCGCGCATCCACAAGGACGTCTACGCCGACTTCATGATCAACGTCCTCGGCATCGACGTCGTGCTGGGCCGCAAGACCGCCAGGGAGCGGTTCGCCGGAGCCATCAACACCCTCACCCTCGAAGGGATGATGGGCGACGGCAAGGCCCTCCAGATGGGCACCAGCCACGAGCTCGGCACCAACTTCGCCAAGGCCTTCAACACCCAGTACCTGTCCAAGGACGGCAAGCAGGAACTGGTCTGGCAGACCTCCTGGGGCGTCTCCACCCGCATGGTCGGCGGGCTGATCATGTCGCACGGCGACGACAACGGCCTGCGGGTGCCGCCGCGGCTCGCCGCCGTCCAGGTCGTCGTCATGGCGATCAAGGGCGACGAGGCCGTCGCCAAGGTCCGCGAACTGGGCGACCGCCTCAAGGCCGTGGGCATCCGCGTCCAGGTCGACGACCGCGTGGACACCCCCTTCGGCCGCCGCGCCGTGGACTGGGAGCTCAAGGGCGTACCGGTACGCATCGAGATCGGCCCGCGCGACCTGGAGGGCGGCACCGCGATGCTGGCCCGCCGCATCCCCGGCGGCAAGGAGCCCGTCTCCATCGACGCGCTCACCGAACTGCTGCCCGCCGTCCTCGAAGAGGACCAGGCCACGCTCCTGAGGCAGTCCCGCGAGCGCCGCGAGTCCCGTACGAGCGATGTCGCCACCCTGGACGAGGCCGCCGAGGCCGCCGTCGCCGGCGGCTGGGCGCGCATCCCGTGGGCGACGCTGGGCCCCGAGGGCGAGGCCAAGCTCGCCGAACAGGCCGTGTCGGTGCGGTGCCTGGTCGCCGAGGACGGGTCGGTGCCCGAGGCCGACGACGCACCCGGTACGGTCGCGATCGTCGCCCGCGCCTACTGATGAGGACCCGGCCCGCCGCAGGTGGCGCACAAGCCACCGGGAGTCGGCCGAAACACCTCTTGCGCGTCCCCTGACAACAGTCGCTCCGGCGTGCAGACTTCCGCTACGCGCCGGGGCGTACGCGCCGCTACGTCATACCTTGGTGTGAGCTGTGAGCCTTCTCCGCAGATCAGCGCACCCGCCCTCGTCCGCACGCATCAATGCCAACTGACGGGTACGAGCAAATTATTTGGGATGCCCCGGAATAGGAACACAGCGGCACTGCGGCTCGTTGTCACGACGTGAGCACGACACCACCTGTTCTCGCCGCAGAGCTGGCACAGGCGTGGGCCGACATTCAGCGGTACCACCCCGAGCTGCCGGACCTAGCCGCGCCCGAGTCCCTGATCGGAGAGTCCTCGTCCGCCTGTGGCGCCGAGCTCTCCTTCGAGCGACTGCTCCATGAGGCAGTCCACGGCATTGCCGCCGCCCGCGGTGTCCGCGACACCTCCCGCGCCGGCCGCTACCACAACCGGAGATTCCTGGCGATCGCCGAGGAGCTCGGCCTCGACCACACGGAGGAACCGCACCCCAGCAGCGGCTTCTCCCTGGTCACGCTGAACGCCGAGGCCAGGCGCCGCTACCGGCCCACCATCGAACGGCTGCAGCGCGCGCTCAAGGCGCACACCGTCGCCACGGCCGCCGACACCAAGCGCTCCTTCCGCGGACCTGCCGCCCGGCACGGCTCCTCCGGTGGCGGCGTGCGGGTCAAGGCCGTCTGCGACTGCGGGCGCAACGTGCGCGTCGTGCCGTCCGTGCTCGCCCAGGCGCCGATCGTCTGCGGCGGCTGCGGCAAGCCGTTCCGCATCCCGGAGGGGGCGGAAGTGGTCGCCGTGGCGTAGCCGGCCCCGGGGCCGGCCCCCCAGGCCCCGGGGGAGCGATGTCCACCGGGGGTGCCCCACGGGCCCCCGGCGTGCGCACCTCAGGCGTGTGGCACAATGGCTAGCTGTACTCGACAGCCGCACAGGAACCCTCTCGCCTCCGGCTGACGCGTCCATCGGGCACTCCGAGTACCGCAACCCCACGTGGCATCTCATGTGCCCAACCACGTCAAGACCAGGAGACACCACTCCAGTGGCAGTCAAGATCAAGCTCAAGCGCCTCGGCAAGATTCGCCAGCCGCACTACCGCATCGTCGTCGCCGACGCCCGCACCCGCCGTGACGGTCGCGCGATCGAGGAAATCGGTCTGTACCACCCGACGTACAACCCGTCGCGCATCGAGGTCAACGCCGAGCGTGCGCAGTACTGGCTGTCCGTCGGCGCCCAGCCGACCGAGGCCGTCCTCGCCATCCTGAAGCTCACCGGCGACTGGCAGGCGCACAAGGGCCTCCCGGCCCCCGCGCCGCTGCTCCAGCCGGAGACGAAGGAAGACAAGCGCGCTTCCTTCGAGGCCTTCGCCAAGACCCTTGAGGGCGACGACGCCAAGGGTGAGGCCATCACCCAGAAGGCGAAGAAGACCGAGAAGAAGGCGGACGAGGCCGAGGCCGCCGCCGAGTCGACCGAGGCCTGAGCATGCTCGAGGAGGCTCTCGAGCACCTCGTGAAGGGCATCGTCGACAACCCCGACGACGTGCAGGTCGCCTCGCGCAACCTGCGTCGTGGGCGCGTGCTGGAGGTCCGGGTCCACCCCGACGACCTCGGCAAGGTGATCGGCCGCAACGGCCGCACCGCCCGCGCCCTGCGGACGGTCGTGGGCGCCATCGGCGGCCGCGGCATCCGCGTCGACCTCGTCGACGTGGACCAGGTCCGCTGACCAGTTGGTCGTTTTAGTTGGATGCGCCGGCTCGGGCCGGGGAGGGCCACAGGCCCGCCCCGGCCCGCAGTCGTATTCCGGGCCATAGTTGTACCAAGGCCGCAGCTGTCTGAAGGAGAAACAAGCGTGCAGTTGGTAGTCGCGCGGATCGGCCGCGCCCACGGCATCAAGGGCGAGGTCACCGTCGAGGTGCGCACCGACGAGCCGGAGCTGAGGCTCGGCCCCGGCGCCGTCCTCACCACCGACCCGGCGTCGGCGGGCCCGCTGACCGTCGAGACCGGCCGGGTGCACAGCGGCCGGCTGCTGCTGCGCTTCGAGGGAGTGCGCGACCGCAACGCCGCCGAGGCCCTGCGCAACACCCTCCTCATCGCCGACGTCGACCCGGCCGAACTGCCGGAAGAGCCCGACGAGTACTACGACCACCAGCTCATGGACCTCGACGTGGTGCTCGCCGACGGCACCGAGATCGGCCGCATCACCGAGATCACCCACCTGCCCTCGCAGGACCTCTTCATCGTGGAGCGGCCCGACGGCAGCGAGGTCATGATCCCCTTCGTCGAGCAGATCGTCACCGACATCGACCTGGAGCAGCAGCGCGCGGTCATCGACCCGCCGCCCGGCCTCATCGACGACAGCGAGGCCGAGATCGCCTCCGGCCGCGACGCCGAGGACGCCGGCTGATGCGGCTCGACGTCGTCACGATCTTCCCCGAGTACCTCGAACCGCTGAACGTCTCCCTGGTCGGCAAGGCCAGGGCCCGCGGCCGGCTCGACGTCCACGTCCACGACCTGCGGGACTGGACGTACGACCGCCACAACACGGTGGACGACACCCCCTACGGCGGCGGACCCGGCATGGTCATGAAGACCGAGCCGTGGGGCGCCTGCCTGGACGACGCGCTCGCCGACGGATACGAATCCGGGGCACACGGCCCGGTCCTGGTCGTCCCCACGCCCAGTGGCCGCCCCTTCACCCAGCAACTCGCCGTCGAACTCTCCGAACGGCCCTGGCTGATCTTCACGCCCGCCCGCTACGAAGGCATCGACCGCCGCGTCATGGACGAGTACGCGACCCGGCTGCCGGTGTACGAGGTCTCCATCGGCGACTACGTACTGGCCGGAGGCGAAGCCGCCGTCCTCGTGATCACCGAGGCCGTGGCCCGGCTGCTGCCCGGTGTCCTCGGCAACGCCGAGTCCCACCGCGACGACTCCTTCGCGCCCGGCGCCATGGCAAACCTCCTCGAAGGCCCCGTCTACACCAAGCCCCCCGAGTGGCGCGGCCGGGGCATCCCGGACGTCCTCCTCAGCGGCCACCACGGCAGGATCGCCCGCTGGCGGCGCGACGAGGCGTTCAAGCGCACCGCCCTCAACCGGCCCGACCTGATCGAACGTTGCGAGGCCTCCGGCTTCGACAAGAAGGACCGCGAGACCCTCTCGATCCTCGGCTGGGCCCCCGAGCCCGGCGGCCGATTTTGGCGCAGGCCGCAGGCCGTGGAAGAATAGGCCGCTGCTGTACGCCCAGCCGGCGCCCCTGCCACAGGGGGAACGACGCCCGCCCGCGCGCACAGCACCCCCAACTCATCTCGAATTCCGCTGATGACCTGTGGCATCGGCGAGGAAGCAGTCAGACATGGCAAGCCTGCTCGACTCCGTCAACGCAGCCACGCTGCGCAGCGACGTCCCGGCCTTCCGCCCGGGTGACACCGTCAACGTCCACGTCCGCGTCATCGAGGGCAACCGCTCCCGTATCCAGCAGTTCAAGGGCGTAGTCATCCGCCGCCAGGGCGCCGGTGTCTCCGAGACCTTCACGGTCCGCAAGGTCTCCTTCTCCGTCGGCGTCGAGCGCACCTTCCCGGTGAACTCCCCGATCTTCGAGAAGATCGAGGTCGTGACCCGCGGTGACGTCCGTCGCGCCAAGCTCTACTACCTCCGTGAGCTGCGCGGCAAGGCCGCGAAGATCAAGGAGAAGCGCGACCGCTGAGCCCCGGCTCACACCCGCGTACGGGCCTGACGGCAGCCGGATAAGCTCTGGCCCCGATGGACACCGAAGCACAGCACACGGAGCGCGACCCTTCCGCCACCCCCGATCCGGGGCCCGCGGAACGGTCGCGCTCCGCGCGTTTCACCGCCCTCTCGGGCCACCTCGACGGGCCCTGGCGCAAAGCCGCGGCGCTGCTCACCATCTGCGTGGTCTTCCTGCTCCTGCTGAGCCACTTCGTCGTGCAGCCCTTCCTCATCCCCAGCGGCTCCATGGAACCGACCCTCCAGGTCGGCGACCGGGTCCTGGTCGACAAACTCGCCTACCGGTTCGGCGGCACCCCGGCGCGCGGCGACGTCGTCGTCTTCGACGGCCGCGGCTCGTTCGTACAGGAAGGGGACGAGGGGAACCCGCTGGGGCGTGCCGTGCGTTCAGCAGGAGCGGCGCTCGGGCTGACCGAGCCGGCCGGGACCGACTACGTCAAGCGCGTCGTCGGCGTCGGCGGGGACCGGGTGGTCTGCTGCGACAAGCGGGGGAGGATCCAGGTGAACGGCACAGCGGTCGACGAGCCCTACCTGTACCCGGGCGACGCCCCCTCCCAGGTGCCCTTCGACATCGTCGTGCCCGACAACACGCTGTGGGTCCTCGGCGACCACCGCTCCCGCTCCAGCGACTCCCGCGACCACCTCGGCGAACCCGGCGGCGGCATGGTGCCGGTGGACCGGGTGATCGGGCGGGCCGACTGGATCGGCTGGCCGTTCGGCCGGTGGACCTCGGTGGGCGGCTCCGACGCCTTCGCGGGCGTACGGAGCGCGGGCGGGGGACATGGGTAATCGCGGGCGGCCGCGCTCCACCGCCCCCGCCCACGACCAGCCGCTGCCCACCGGCACCCGGCCCACGAGCCCCGCACCCGACCCGGGCCGTCGCGGCCAGGCCGGCCGCGCCGAGCGCCGCAGACTCGCCCGCAAGGTCAAGCGGCGCAGACGCCGGTCCGCGGTGCGCGAGATACCCCTCCTGATCACTGTGGCGCTGCTCATCGCGCTCGTACTGAAGACCTTCCTGGTGCAGGCCTTCGTGATCCCGTCCGGCTCGATGCAGCAGACGATCACCATCGGCGACCGGGTCCTGGTCGACAAGCTCACCCCCTGGTTCGGCTCCACGCCGCAGCGGGGCGACGTCGTGGTGTTCAAGGACCCCGGCGGCTGGCTCAGGGACGAGAAGAAGACGGCCCCCGGCGAGGACCCCGTCGTCGTCAAGCAGGTCAAACAGGGACTCACCTTCATCGGCCTGCTGCCCTCCGACAACGAGCAGGACCTGATCAAGCGCGTCATCGGGGTCGGCGGCGACACCGTGAAGTGCTGCGACAAGGACGGCAGGGTCAGCGTCAACGGCGTACCCCTGGACGAGCCCTATGTCTATGTGGCCCCCGGCGATCCGACCCGCATCATCCAATTCGAGGTAAAGGTTCCCCCGGGCCGGCTCTTCGTCATGGGCGACCACCGGTCCAACTCCGCGGACTCCCGGTACCACCTTGACGACGGTCACCAGGGCACCGTCTCCGAGGGCGGCGTGGTGGGCCGCGCAGTGGTCATAGCCTGGCCTTTCTCGCACTGGCGCAGGCTTCAGGAGCCGCCCACGTTCGGCTCGGTGCCCGCCGCGCCGGGCGGCTCGGCACTGCCCGCGTCGAATAGGGTGTCGTCCCGGGATCCGGCGGCGGATCCGGACCGAGCGACCCAGCCCCCGACCCCTGCGGAACTCCCGCTCGTTATGGGAGTGGTGGGCCTGAGCCTTGTACGGGCCAGGCGGTGGCACAGAGTGAGGAGTGGATGTGGGGGATTTGGCGGTCGGCGCACGATCCGGACGCGAAGAGCCGGAGGAGCGGCCGGAGCACGAGCTCGCCGATTCCTCCCCGGGACCAGTCGCGGGAGCGGGCTCCGGGCCACCCGCGAACGGAACCCCGCCCGTGGTGCCCGCGCAGGACAGCGGACCGGGCAACGGCGGACCCGGCGACGAAGGACCCCGTGAGGGAGAAGGCCGCACCCCCAGGAAGGCGCGTTCCTTCTGGAAGGAACTGCCGCTCCTCATCGGCATCGCCCTGGTTCTGGCCCTGCTGATCAAGACGTTCCTGGTGCAGGCCTTCTCCATCCCCTCGGACTCGATGCAGGACACCCTGCAGCGCGGCGACCGGGTGCTTGTCGACAAACTGACCCCGTGGTTCGGCGCCGAGCCGCAGCGCGGCGAGGTCGTCGTCTTCCACGACCCGGGCGGCTGGCTGGACGGCGAGCCCACCCCGAACCCGAACGCGGCGCAGAAGTTCCTCAGCTTCATCGGCCTGATGCCGTCCGCCGAGGAGAAGGACCTGATCAAGCGGGTCATCGCGGTCGGCGGCGACACCGTGGAGTGCAAGAAGGGCGGGCCCGTCATGGTCAACGGCCACGCCCTGAAGGAGCCGTACATCTACCCGGGCGACAGCGCCTGCGACGACATGCCGTTCGGGCCGCTGAAGGTGCCGGACGGGCGGATCTGGGTGATGGGCGACCACCGCCAGAACTCGTTGGACTCCCGCTACCACCAGGAACTGACCGGTGGTGGCACGGTCTCCACCGACGAGGTCGTCGGCCGCGCCTTCACCATCGCCTGGCCGCTCAACCGCCTGGACTGGCTCGGCGTCCCCGACACCTTCGACCAGCCCGGCCTGAGCGCGATGGGCACGGGCGCGCCCGCCGCCCTCGGCCTCGTCGGCGCGGTGCCGATGGTGCTGTGGCGCCGCCGCAAGCTCCTTCAAACGCGGGTCAAGGCGGAAAGCCCGGTCGCCAAGGGCTGACCCGCGGGCGTACCGCCGGGTAGGGTGCGGTCCCGGATTGTCGATCTCCGGGGCCCCGGGGTGCGTCGCGCACCCCGGGGCGCTGCCGGAAAGGGAGCGCAGCGATGAGCGGTAACGGACTGGACCACGACGGCCACGGCCGCGGTCTCGGCAGTGTGCTGTCGGGCCTGGCCGTGGCCGTCGGCTGTGTGCTCTTCCTCGGCGGCTTCGCCTGGGGCGCCGTGCAGTACAAGCCGTACACCGTGCCCACCCAGTCCATGTCGCCGACCGTCAAGGCCGGGGACCGGGTGCTGGCCCAGCGGATATCCGCGGGCGATGTCCGGCGCGGCGACGTCGTGGTCTTCAAGGACGCGACCTGGGGCGACATGCCCATGGTCAAGCGGGTCGTGGGCGTCGGCGGCGACCGGGTGGCCTGCTGCAGCAAGGACGGCCGACTGACCGTCAATGGCAAACCGGTCGAGGAACCGTATCTGCACGGCATGAACCCCGCCTCCGGCACCCCCTTCGACGCCAAGGTCCCGGCCGGGCAGGTCTTCCTCCTCGGCGACAACCGCCTGGTCTCGCTCGATTCCCGCGTCCACCTGGACGACGCCGCCCACGGCTCGGTCCCGCTGTCCGCCGTGACCGCCCGCGTCGACGCCATCGCCTGGCCCATGGACGGCATGCTGGCGCGCCCCTCGGGCTTCGAGGCGCTGCCCGATGGCATCTCGCAGCCGGGCCCGCTGAAACTGGTCGCGGGCGCCGTGGTGGCCGGTGCGGTACTGATCGTGGCCGGAGCCGCCTACGGGCCGGTCGCCGGGCTCGCCCGCCGCCGCCGGGCGAGGGCCGCGTCGCCCGCCGGGAGGTGAACCGGTGACCGAACCGCGCAAGGTCGCCCGGGTCGTCCTGCTCGACCCGCAGGACCGCATCCTGCTCATGCACGGATACGAGCCCGAAGACCCCGCCGACACCTGGTGGTTCACCCCCGGCGGCGGCCTGGAGGGCGACGAGACCCGCGCCGAGGCCGCCCTGCGCGAACTGGCAGAGGAGACCGGGATCACAGACGTCGAGCTCGGCCCCGTGCTGTGGCAGCGCAGGTGCTCGTTTCCCTTCGACGGGCGCCGCTGGGACCAGGACGAGTGGTACTACCTGGCACGTACCACCCAGACCGAGGCCACCCCGACCGGCCTGACGGAGCTGGAGCTGCGCAGTACCGCGGGCTTGAGGTGGTGGACCTCCGCCGAACTGTCGGCGGCGCGTGAGACGGTGTACCCGACCAGGCTCGCCGAGCTGCTGCGCACGCTGCTCGACGAGGGTCCTCCGCATGCGCCGGTGATCCTGGCCCCGGAAATCGTCCAGGGGCCCAGGGAGGCTGACGCACAATAGGGGGACGCACGGCTGAAGGGGAACATGCCATGAGCGCCGAGGACCTCGAAAAGTACGAGACCGAGATGGAGCTGAAGCTCTACCGGGAGTACCGCGACGTCGTCGGTCTGTTCAAATACGTGATCGAGACCGAGCGGCGTTTCTACCTCACGAACGACTACGAGATGCAGGTGCACTCGGTCCAGGGCGAGGTGTTCTTCGAAGTGTCGATGGCGGACGCCTGGGTCTGGGACATGTACCGGCCGGCCAGATTCGTCAAACAGGTGCGGGTCCTCACATTCAAGGACGTGAACATCGAGGAGCTGAACAAGAGCGACCTCGAACTGCCGGGCGGCTGAGTCTTTCCGCGCCGAGGACGCTGAATCCGCCCCGCGAGCGGGCGGCCACCCGGATCGCCCCCGGGGCGGAACCACCCCTTCGGGCGGCGGGGTTTTCCACAACCGGAGAGTTGTCCACCAAGATCCACTCCCGGGCGGCGGATGCGTGACAGTCGGTACCGGAGGTGGTGCCGGATGAACGCTCGCGGAGCACTCGGAAAGTACGGCGAAGACCTGGCGGTACGGCTGCTGGAAGCCGCCGGAATGACAGTCCTGGAACGCAACTGGCGATGCGGCAGGACCGGCGAGATCGACATCGTCGCCCACGACACGTCCCCCAGCGGACCCGTGCTCGTCATCTGCGAGGTCAAGACCCGCAGGACCAGCGCCTACGAACACCCCATGGCGGCCCTCACCCCCACCAAGGCCGACCGCCTCAAACGCCTCGCCGGCCACTGGCTCGCCGAGCACGGGGGACCACCGCCCGGCGGCGTACGCATCGACCTCGTCGGGGTCGTGCTGCCCCGCAAGGGCGCCCCGCAGGCCCAACACGTGCGGGGGGTGGCCTGACATGGGATTCGCCCGCACCTGCTCGGTCGCCCTCGTCGGCGTCGAAGGAGTCGTCGTAGAGGTCCAGGCCGACCTCGAACCCGGCGTCGCCGCCTTCACCCTCGTCGGACTCCCCGACAAGAGCCTCGTCGAAAGCCGCGACCGCGTCCGCGCCGCCGTCGTCAACTCCGGCGACACCTGGCCCCAGAAGAAACTCACCGTCGGACTCAGCCCCGCATCCGTCCCCAAGAGCGGCTCGGGCTTCGACCTGGCCGTCGCCTGCGCCGTCCTGGGCGCGGCCGAACGCATCGACCCACGACAACTCGCCGACCTCGTCATGATCGGCGAACTCGGCCTCGACGGACGAGTACGCCCCGTGCGCGGCATCCTGCCCGCCGTCCTCGCCGCCGCCGAAGCGGGCTACGAACACGTCGTCGTGCCCGAACAGACCGCCGCGGAAGCCGCACTCGTCCCCGGCATCTCCGTCCTCGGCGTCCGCAGCCTGCGCCAACTCGTCGCCGTCCTCACCGACGAACCCGTACCCGAAGAAGAACCCGCCGAAGAAGGCCGCCCCGACGCCATGCTCGCCGGACTCATGGTGCCCGGCGCGGGCGCCGGCACCGGACTCACCGCCGGCCTCAACGAGCGCGAACTCGACCTCATCGACGTCGCAGGCCAGCACGCCGCCCGCGCCGCCCTCGAAATCGCCGCAGCAGGCGGCCACCACCTGCTCCTCTCCGGACCCCCGGGCGCCGGAAAAACCATGCTCGCCGAACGGCTGCCCGGCATCCTGCCGCCCCTCACCCGACAGGAATCCCTCGAAGTGACCGCCGTCCACTCGGTCGCCGGCATCCTCCCGCCCGGCGAACCCCTGGTACGCCGAGCCCCCTACTGCGCCCCGCACCACTCCGCCACCATGCAGTCCCTCGTCGGCGGCGGCAACGGCATCCCGCGCCCCGGCGCCGTCTCCGTCGCCCACCGCGGAGTGCTCTTCCTCGACGAAGCCCCCGAATTCACCGGCAAAGCCCTCGACGCACTCCGCCAGCCACTCGAATCCGGACACGTCGTCATCGCCCGCAGCGCCGGAGTCGTCCGCCTCCCCGCCCGCTTCCAGATGGTCCTGGCCGCCAACCCCTGCCCCTGCGGCAGACACACCCTGCACGGAGCGGGCTGCGAATGCCCCGCCTCCATGATCCGCCGCTACCAGGCACGCCTCTCCGGCCCCCTCCTCGACCGCGTCGACCTACGCGTCGAAGTCGAACCCGTACGCCGCGAAGACCTCCTAGGCGGAGGCGGCCGTGGCGAAGCAAGCGCCGCCGTCGCCCAACGCATCCTCGCCGCCCGGGAACGCACCGCCGCCCGCCTCCACGACACCCCCTGGACCAGCAACAGCGAAGTCCCCGGACACGAACTGCGCACCCGCTGGCTCACCGCCCCCGGCGCCCTCACCGGCGCCGAACGCGACATGGAACGCGGACTGCTCACCGCCCGCGGCCTCGACCGCGTGCTGCGCGTCGCCTGGACCATCGCCGACCTCGCCGGAGACGACCGCCCCGACCAGGGCCACGTCGCCCTCGCCCTGGAACTGCGCACCGGCATCTCCCGCGGCGCCCCCATGCCGACCGGGAGCACCCCGTGAACACCGCGGCGGCCGGAGCCCAACGCCTCGCCAGAGCCGCCCTGACCCGCGTCATCGAACCCGGCGACGAACGCGGCGGCCGCTGGCTGCGCACCTACGGCCCCGTCGAGCTGATGCGCCGCCTCACCGCACCCCAGGGCCCCGAGGACGAACTGCCCGGCGCCGGCCCCGCACGACTCGAAAGCCACCGCCGCCGGGCCGCCGCGGCCGACCCCGAACAAGACCTCGCGACCGCCGCCGCGGCAGGCGCCCGCTTCCTCGTCCCCGGCGACGAGGAATGGCCACGGCAACTGGACGACCTGGCGGACGCACGCCCCGTCGGACTCTGGGTGCGGGGCCACCCCGACCTGCGGATGTGGGCGCTGCGCTCGGTCGCCGTCGTCGGCGCCCGAGCCTGCACGCCCTACGGAGCCCACATGGGTGCCGTGCTCGGCTCCGGCCTCGCCGAAAAAGGCTGGGTCGTGGTCTCCGGTGCGGCCGCGGGCATCGACGGCGCCGTCCACCGCGGCACCCTCGCCGCAGGCGGAGCCACCATCGCCGTCCTCGCCTGCGGAGTCGACGTCGTCTACCCGCGCGGGCACGCCGAATTGATCGGACGCATCGCCGAACAGGGTCTCCTCATCGGTGAATTACCGCCCGGCGACCATCCGACACCCAGCAGATTCATCCTGCGCAACCGCGTCATTGCCGCCCTCACCAGAGGAACCGTCGTCGTGGAAGCCGAATACCGCAGCGGCTCCCTCGTCACAGCCCGCGCCGCACAGAGACTCGGCCGCTTCACCATGGGCGTACCCGGCCCGGCCACCAGCGGACTCTCCGCCGGAGTGCACGAACTCCTGCGCGGCGAGGGGGTCCTGGTCACCGACGCCGCGGAAGTGGTCGAACTCGTCGGGGACATGGGCGAACTCGCCCCCGCCCGCCGCGGCCCCGTACTGCCCCGCGACCTCCTCGCCCCCGGCGCCGCCCGGGTACTGGAAGCCCTCCCCGCGCGCGGCACCGCGGCCGCCCGCGACCTCGCCCGCGAAGCCGGCACCAGCACCGACGAAGCCCTCGGCAGACTCTACGAACTCCACTCCCTCGGCTTCGTCGAACGCGTGGGCGACAGCTGGAAGTTGACGGCCGACGCGCTGCGCCCGGCGGGCGCGCGGCGAGGCGGTGCTTGACCTGGGGCATTCGGGTGACAGGGTGAGAGCCTGAGTCTGACACCCAGTCCGGATCGGCCCGCGCTGCCCGGCGCGTGCGAGCGTGCGCGCCAGGCACCGCGGGCCCCGGACGGGGGTGAGACACAGGCACTGAAGCGCGACGTCCACCGCGAGCCGCACGACAGCGCTTTCGGGGCCGGAGCCCAGCGCGACGGCCCCCACCTGCACCTGCGCCCAGGCCCGCAAGAGCGACCCCACCCGACCTCCCGGCCTTCGCGCACCGCGACAGTCCAGTCACGCTACGCTCACGAGAACCCCGACCGGAACAGCCCCTCCCGCTCACGTCACAGCAGAACGGCTCAAGGCAACGCATGCCCCAGCACACCTCCGGGTCTGATCGCGCGGCAGCGCCCCCCGCTGCCCGCGGCAGCGGCACCGTGCGGCCACCGGCACCCTCGTCCGTCGACGAGCTGTGGCGGTCGTACAAGGCCACCGGCGACGAGCGGCTGCGCGAGCAGTTGATCCTGCACTACTCGCCCCTGGTGAAGTACGTCGCGGGACGCGTGAGCGTGGGCCTGCCGCCCAACGTCGAACAGGCCGATTTCGTGTCCTCCGGGGTCTTCGGGCTCATCGACGCCATCGAGAAGTTCGACATTGAGCGGGCCATCAAGTTCGAGACGTACGCCATCACCCGGATCCGCGGCGCGATGATCGACGAACTCCGCGCCCTCGACTGGATCCCGCGCTCCGTACGACAGAAGGCCCGCGCCGTGGAACGCGCCTACGCCACCCTCGAAGCGCAGCTGAGACGCACCCCATCCGAGGCGGAGGTCGCCGCCGAAATGGGCATCGCCGTCGAGGAACTGCACGCCGTCTTCAGCCAGTTGTCGCTCGCCAACGTCGTCGCCCTCGAAGAACTGCTGCACGTCGGCGGCGAGAGCGGCGACCGGCTCAGCCTCATGGACACCCTGGAGGACACCTCCGCCGACGACCCCGTCGAAGTCGCCGAGGACCGCGAACTGCGCCGACTGCTCGCCCGCGCCATCAACACCCTTCCCGAACGCGAGAAGACGGTCGTCACGCTCTACTACTACGAAGGCCTCACCCTCGCCGAGATCGGCAACGTGCTCGGCGTCACCGAGAGCAGGGTGAGCCAGATCCACACCAAGTCGGTGCTCCAGCTGAGGGCCAAGCTGGCCGACGTCGGGCGGTGAGAGGCACCGGCGAATCGTCCCCGCCGATGACCCCGCCGCCCCGGCCGTAAAGTGGAGCAGTGCCCAGGATCCGAGCGGCCTCCGTGGCCGAGCACCGCACCATGCAGCGCGACGCCCTCCTTGACGCCGCACGCTCCCTGCTGTCCGAAGGCGGCACGGAAGCGCTGACCTTCCCCGCCCTGGCCGAGCGCACCGGCCTCGCCCGCTCGTCCGTGTACGAGTACTTCCGCTCCCGGGCCGCGGTGGTCGAGGAACTCTGCGCCGTCGACTTCCCGCTCTGGGCCGCCGAGATCGAAGGCGCGATGCAGCGGGCCGAAACCCCCGAGGGCAAGGTCGAGGCGTACGTGCGCCACCAGCTCGGCCTCGTCGGCGACCAGCGCCACCGGGCCGTCGTCGCCATCTCCGCCAGCGAGCTCGACGCCGGCGCCCGCGAGAAGATCCGCGCCGCGCACGGCGGTCTCATCGCCATGATCGTCGAAGCCCTGGCCGACCTCGACCACGACCAGCCCCGCCTCGCCGCCCTGCTCCTCCAGGGCATCGTCGACGCAGCGGTCCGCCGCATCGAACAGGGCCCCGCCGAACCCCCCTCCGCCATCGCGGACGCGGCGGTGGCGATGGCGCTGCGCGGCGTCAAAGGCTGAACCTTCGGGGGGGGCTCCCCCCCGCCCCCTCCCCCCCCACCCCGCCCCGCCCCTACCCCCCTCACCTCACCCGTCCTCAACCACCCCCACCACCGGCAGCAGCCGTGACGGCCCGGCGCGGTGCAGGAGGAGCAGCGGGTTCAGGTAGGTGTCGCCTCTCAGGAGGCCCCAGTGCAGGCAGCCCGTAGCGCAGTGGGAGGGGCCTTCGGCCGTGGTGGCCACTACTTCGCCCGCGGTTACTTCGGTGCCCTGGGTGACGAGGGGGTGTACGGGTTCGTAGGTCGTTCTCAATGGTGGGGTTGTGGGGCCGGGCAGGGTGATGGTCAGGACTCCTTGGCCTGCCACCTGGCCCGCGAAGGTGACGCGGCCCGTGGCGGCTGCCCGGACGGGGGTGCCCGGGGGTGCGGCGAGGTCGATGCCGCGGTGGCCGGGGCCGTAGGGGGTGGCCGGTGGGGCCCAGGGGTGGACGACGGTGGGCGGGAGGACGGGCCAGGTGGCCGCGGCCAGGGCGAGGAGGAGTGCTCGGTACATGGGTCACAGGGTCCCGGTGCGGGGCCCGGGGATGTGGATCTTGGCTCGGAACTGTGGAGTACTGGGCGGTTGTGGACAGCGCCGTCACCCGGCACTGTGCGGGTCCCGTACACTTCTTGTGGCGATCCGGGTCACCGGGTCGACTTCGCACGCCCCGCCAGTGGTCTCACGATCATCGCTGGCCGCGCCTCTCGGTCCTTCGCCCGTCAAGGGTTCAGGGCACGGCGCACCGGGGCGTCAGGCGCGGCAGCCGACCGGCCGCCGCGGTAACCGAGTACCTCAAGGAGTACGGCCATGGCCGTCGTCACGATGCGGGAGCTGCTGGAGAGCGGCGTCCACTTCGGTCACCAGACCCGTCGCTGGAACCCGAAGATGAAGCGCTTCATCTTCACCGAGCGCAACGGCATCTACATCATCGACCTGCTCCAGTCGCTGTCGTACATCGACCGCGCCTACGAGTTCGTCAAGGAGACCGTCGCGCACGGCGGCTCCATCATGTTCGTCGGCACCAAAAAGCAGGCGCAGGAAGCGATCGCCGAGCAGGCGACGCGCGTGGGCATGCCCTACGTCAACCAGCGCTGGCTCGGCGGCATGCTGACCAACTTCTCCACCGTCTACAAGCGTCTGCAGCGCCTCAAGGAGCTCGAGCAGATCGACTTCGAGGACGTCGCGGCCTCGGGTCTCACCAAGAAGGAGCTCCTGGTCCTCTCGCGCGAGAAGGCCAAGCTGGAGAAGACCCTCGGTGGTATCCGCGAGATGCAGAAGGTGCCGAGCGCCGTCTGGATCGTCGACACCAAGAAGGAGCACATCGCCGTCGGTGAGGCGCGCAAGCTCCACATCCCGGTCGTCGCGATCCTCGACACCAACTGCGACCCCGACGAGGTCGACTACAAGATCCCGGGCAACGACGACGCGATCCGTTCCGTCACCCTGCTCACCCGCGTGATCGCCGACGCCGTCGCCGAGGGCCTCATCGCCCGTTCCGGCGTGGCCACCGGCGACTCGAAGCCGGGCGAGAAGGCGGCCGGCGAGCCGCTCGCCGAGTGGGAGCGCGACCTGCTCGAGGGTGAGAAGAAGGCCGACGACGCCGAGGCCCCCGCTGCCGCCGAGGCCGAGAAGCCGGCCGAGGCCGCTGCCGAGGCTCCGGTCGCCGAGGCCACCGAGGCTCCGGCCGCGGACGCCGAGCAGGCCTGACCCCTCACCGGGACCCACAGGTTCGGTAGTTGACGGCGGGGGCCACAAGCCCCCGCCGTCGACCCGTAGCCCCGCAGATCTTCGTAGATCTTTCAGACTCCGAGAGAGAAACACAGACTCATGGCGAACTACACCGCCGCTGACGTCAAGAAGCTCCGTGAGCTCACCGGCGCCGGCATGATGGACTGCAAGAAGGCCCTGGACGAGGCCGACGGCAACGTCGACAAGGCCGTCGAGGCCCTGCGCATCAAGGGTCAGAAGGGCGTCGCCAAGCGCGAGGGCCGTTCTGCCGAGAACGGCGCCGTCGTCTCCCTCATCGCCGAGGACAAGACCTCCGGCGTCCTGGTCGAGCTGAAGTGCGAGACGGACTTCGTCGCCAAGGGTGACAAGTTCCAGGCCGTCGCCGCCAAGCTGGCCGAGCACGTCGCCGCCACCTCGCCGGCCGACCTGGCCGCGCTGCTCGCCTCCGAGATCGAGGCCGGCAAGACGGTTCAGGCGTACGTCGACGAGGCCAACGCCAACCTCGGCGAGAAGATCGTCCTGGACCGTTTCGCGCAGTTCTCCGACGGTTTCGTCTCCGCGTACATGCACCGCACCATGCCCGACCTGCCGCCGCAGATCGGTGTTCTGGTCGAGCTCGACCAGGACAACGCCGAGGTCGCCAAGGGCATCGCGCAGCACATCGCCGCCTTCGCGCCGAAGTACCTCACCCGTGAGGACGTTCCGGCCGAGGTCGTCGAGACCGAGCGCCGCGTCGCCGAGGAGACCACCCGCGCCGAGGGCAAGCCCGAGGCCGCGCTCCCGAAGATCGTCGAGGGTCGCGTCAACGGCTTCTTCAAGGACGCCACGCTCCTTGGCCAGCCGTACGCGCTCGACAACAAGAAGTCCGTCGAGCAGGTCCTGAAGGAGGCCGGTGTCACCCTGAAGCGCTTCACGCGCATCAAGGTTGGCATCTGAGTCTGTTCAGCGTTCGACACTAGACCCCGCTAGGGTCTGAGGCAGTCGTCGGCCGCGCACGCGACGGACGACCGCAGATCTGACGAGGAGGCCATTGCCGCTAGGGACTACGAGTACCCACCGGCAATGGCCTTCTTCGTATGTGCACGAGGAGATCCCCATGAATCAGGGCGCGGACGCCGCCAAGGCCGATCACCCGGCCGACAACAAGCGCGATGACGGCAAGGTCGCCGGGCGCTTCATGCTGAAGCTTTCCGGTGAGGCGTTCGCCGGCGGTGGGGGGCTCGGTGTCGACCCCGACGTCGTGCACAACATCGCCCGCGAGATCGCCGCAGTGGTCCGGGACGGCGCGCAGATCGCCGTCGTCATCGGCGGAGGCAACTTCTTCCGGGGGGCCGAGCTCCAGCAGCGCGGTATGGACCGGGCGCGCTCCGACTACATGGGCATGCTCGGTACGGTCATGAACTGCCTCGCCCTCCAGGACTTCCTGGAGAAGGAGGGCATCGACTCGCGCGTCCAGACCGCCATCACGATGGGTCAGGTCGCCGAGCCGTACATCCCGCTGCGGGCCGTACGCCACCTGGAGAAGGGCCGCGTCGTCATCTTCGGCGCCGGCATGGGCATGCCCTACTTCTCCACCGACACCACCGCAGCCCAGCGGGCCCTGGAGATCGACGCCGAGGCCATGCTGATGGGCAAGAACGGGGTGGACGGGGTCTATGACTCCGACCCCCGCGTCAACACGGACGCGGTGAAGTTCGACGCGCTGGAGTACGGCGAGGTCATCACGCGGGATCTGAAGGTCGCCGACATGACCGCCATCACCCTGTGCCGCGACAACAACCTCCCGATCCTCGTCTTCGAGCTGCTCACAGCGGGCAACATCGCGCGCGCCGTCAAGGGTGAGAAGATCGGCACCCTCGTGAGCGACCAGGGCACCCGGGCCTGACCGGGGGATGGACAATCCCCTGCCGGTCGGACACCGTGCAGGGAAAGACGCTGGTTATCCAGGGCCCAGGGCCTCAGGTCGCACTGAGAACTCCCGGCCCACCCAAGACATGCAGGAGCAAAGCGTGATCGAAGAAATCCTCCTCGAGGCCGAGGAGAAGATGGAGAAGGCCGTCGTGGTCGCCAAGGAGGACTTCGCCGCGATTCGCACCGGGCGTGCGCACCCGGCGATGTTCAACAAGATCGTGGCGGACTACTACGGCGCGCTGACGCCGATCAACCAGCTGGCCTCCTTCTCGGTGCCGGAGCCGCGCATGGCGGTGGTGACCCCGTTCGACAAGAGCGCGCTGCGCAACATCGAGCAGGCCATCCGCGACTCGGACCTGGGCGTCAACCCGAGCAACGACGGCAGCATCATCCGCGTGAACTTCCCGGAGCTCACCGAGGAGCGCCGCAAGGACTACATCAAGGTCGCGCGCACCAAGGCCGAGGACTCCAAGGTGTCGATCCGCTCCGTGCGCCGCAAGGCGAAGGACGCCCTCGACAAGCTCGTCAAGGACAAGGAGTCCGGCGAGGACGAGGTCCGCCGTGCGGAGAAGGAGCTCGACGACACCACCGCCAAGTACGTGGCGCAGGTCGACGAGTTGCTCAAGCACAAGGAAGCAGAGCTGCTCGAGGTCTGATGAACGACTCTTCCTGGGGGGCTCCGCCGAGACCCCAATACTGGGGAACCCCCGAGGGGCCTTCCCAGGGGGCGTTCCCGGCGGGGCCTGCATACGATGCGTATGACGCCCCGCCTCTGTCGAGGACGCAGCAGATGCCCGTCGTTCCCGACGCAGGCAGAGACGCAACTGACCGCGACGAACACGACCCGGGGGCCGCTCGGCTGGGCGGTTCCCTGTTCCGCGACGAGACGCCGCAGGAGCCCATGGCAAGCCCTCCGCCCACCCCGCCCGTGCCCGCGCAGCCGGAGAAGAAGCGGGCAGGCCGCGATCTGCGGGCCGCGATAGGGGTCGGCGTGGGGCTCGGCGCGGTGATCCTCGCGTCGCTGTTCATCGTGAAGGCCGCCTTCGTCGGGGTCATCGCGGTCGCCGTGGTCGTCGGTCTGTGGGAGCTGACCAGTCGCCTGGACGAGCGCAAGCAGATCAAGGCGCCCCTGGTGCCGCTCGCGGTCGGCGGCGCGGCGATGGTCGTCGCCGGGTACGCCAGCGGCCCCGAGGGCGCGTGGGTCGCCATGGCGCTCACCTCGCTCGCGGTGCTCGTGTGGCGGATGACGGAACGCCCCGAGGGCTACCTCAGGGATGTCACGGCGGGTGTGTTCGCCGCGTTCTACGTGCCGTTCCTCGCCACCTTCGTCGCGATGCTGCTCACCGCCTCCGACGGGCCCTGGCGGGTGCTCACCTTCCTGCTGCTCACGGTGGTCAGCGACACGGGCGCGTACGCGGTCGGCTGGCGCTTCGGCAAGCACAAGCTGGCGCCGCGCATCAGCCCCGGGAAGACCCGCGAGGGCCTGTTCGGCGCGGTGTCGTTCGCGATGGTGGCGGGCGCGCTGTGCATGCAGTTCCTGATCGACGACGGCACGTGGTGGCAGGGCCTGCTGCTCGGCCTCGCGGTCGCGGCGAGCGCCACGCTCGGCGACCTCGGCGAGTCGATGATCAAGCGGGACCTGGGCATCAAGGACATGGGCACCCTGCTGCCGGGCCACGGCGGCATCATGGACCGCCTGGACTCCCTGCTGCCGACGGCGCCGGTGGTCTGGCTGCTCCTCGCGATCTTCGTCGGGACCCGCTGACCTGCGTTTTCGTACGGCTTTGAACGGTGAGGGCTCGTCGTCCACAGGACGGCGAGCCCTTTTCCGTACGTCTGAGACACTTGAGGAACCATGCCCAAGCCCGGAGAACTCACTTTCGTCGCCCCCCGCGGAGCCAAGAAGCCGCCGCGGCACCTCGCCGACCTCTCGCCCGCCGAGCGCAAGGAAGCCGTCGCCGCGATCGGCGAGAAGCCGTTCCGCGCCAAGCAGCTCTCGCAGCACTACTTCGCGCGGTACGCCCACGACCCGGCGGAGTGGACCGACATCCCGCTCGCCGCGCGCGGCCGGCTCCAGGAGGAGCTGCTGCCCGATCTGATGTCGGTCGTGCGGCACATCTCGTGCGACGACGACACCACCCGCAAGACGCTGTGGAAGCTGCACGACGGGACGCTGGTCGAGTCCGTCCTGATGCGCTACCCGGACCGGGTGACGATGTGCATCTCCTCGCAGGCCGGCTGCGGCATGAACTGCCCGTTCTGCGCCACCGGCCAGGCGGGCCTGGACCGCAACCTGTCGACCGCCGAGATCGTGCACCAGATCGTGGACGGCATGCGCGCGCTGCGCGACGGCGAGGTCCCCGGCGGCCCCGCCCGCCTGTCCAACATCGTCTTCATGGGCATGGGCGAGCCGCTCGCCAACTACAAGCGCGTCGTCGGCGCCATCCGCCGCCTCACCGACCCCGAGCCGGACGGCCTGGGCCTGTCCCAGCGCGGCATCACCGTCTCCACCGTCGGCCTGGTGCCCGCCATGCACCGCTTCGCCGACGAGGGCTTCAAGTGCCGCCTCGCCGTCAGCCTGCACGCGCCGGACGACGAGCTGCGCGACACCCTCGTACCGGTCAACACCCGGTGGAAGGTGCGCGAAGTGCTCGACGCCGCCTGGGAGTACGCCGAGAAGTCCGGGCGCCGCATCTCCATCGAGTACGCCCTGATCCGCGACATCAACGACCAGGCGTGGCGCGGCGATCTGCTCGGCCGGCTCCTCAAGGGCAAGCGGGTGCACGTCAACCTCATCCCGCTGAACCCGACGCCGGGTTCGAAGTGGACGGCCTCGCGGCCCGAGGACGAGAAGGCGTTCGTCGAGGCCATCGCGGCGCACGGGGTGCCCGTGACCGTCCGCGACACCCGGGGCCAGGAGATCGACGGAGCCTGCGGTCAGCTCGCCGCCTCCGAGCGATAGGGCCCGTGTAATCTGGCCGGAAACATCTGCATATTCCGACAGGGGAGCGCCACAGCGCTGAGAGTGCGGGACCCGCTTCAGGGAACGGCCCGCAGACCCTCTGAACCTTGCCCCGGTCATTCGGGGTAGGAAGTTCGGCGATTACTCAAGCTGTTGCGCCCTGCCCGCACGACCTGCCGTCGTGCGGGCAGGGCCGCGTCTCTTCCTGGTCACATCCAGGAGGAATGAAGAAATGCGCAGTACCAAGAGGCTCGCGGCCGGCGCGCTCGCCGCCGCCCTCGGGGTCGTCACGCTGGCGGCCTGCGGCGGCTCGGACGGCAAGAAGGCGTCCGGCGCCACCGGCGACAAGACCGTGACGCTGGTCAGCCACGACTCCTTCGCCGCGTCGGACGCGGTGCTCAAGGCGTTCACCGCGCAGACCGGCTACACCGTGAAGGTCCTCAAGAGCGGGGACGCCGGGGCCGCCCTCAACCAGGAGATCCTCACCAAGGGCTCCCCGCGCGGCGACGTCTTCTTCGGCGTCGACAACACACTGCTCTCGCGCGCCCTCGACAACGGCATCTTCACGCCGTACGCCGCCAAGGGCCTGGACCGGCTGCCCGCCGACGTCCAGTTGGACCAGGGCAAGCACCGGGTCACGCCCGTCGACACCGGCGACATCTGCGTCAACTACGACAAGAAGTACTTCGCCGACAAGAAGCTGGCGCCCCCGCAGTCCTTCGACGACCTGATCAAGCCCGAGTACAAGAACCTCCTCGTCACGGAGAACGTGGCGACGTCGTCTCCCGGTCTCGGCTTCATGCTCGGCTCGGTCGCCAAGTACGGCGACGGAGGCTGGCAGGACTACTGGAAGAAGCTGAAGGCCAACGGCGTCAAGGTGGTCGACGGCTGGGAGCAGGCGTACAACACGGACTTCTCCGGTTCGGCCGGCGGCAAGAAGGCCAAGGGCGACCGGCCGCTGGTCGTCTCCTACGCCTCCAGCCCGCCCGCCGAGGTGATCTACGCCGACCCGAAGCCCACCGAGGCGCCGACCGGCGTCGCCACCAGCACCTGCTTCCGCCAGACCGAGTTCGCGGGCCTGCTCAAGGGCGCCAAGAACGAGGCCGGTGGCAAGGCGCTCCTGGACTTCCTGATCTCCAAGAAGTTCCAGGAGGACATGCCGCTCCAGATGTTCGTGGACCCGGTCGCCAAGGACGCGGCGCTGCCGGCGGAGTTCACCACGTTCGGTTCGAAGATCACCGACTCGGCGACCGTCGCCCCCGACAAGATCGCCAAGAACCGTGACCAGTGGGTCAAGACGTGGTCCTCGCTCGTCCTGAAGTAGACCGTCCCTCGGGGAAGCTGCGGGGCAACGCGGTGCGGCTGGGCCTGATGGCCCTGCCCGCCGTGTTCTTCGCCCTGTTCTTCGCCTGGCCCGTGGCCGCCATCGTCGGCCGCGGGCTGAAAGCGGACGGCGCCTGGCAGTTCGGCCGGATCGGCGAGGTGCTGACCGACCCGGACATCGCGCACGTCCTGTGGTTCACCACCTGGCAGGCGCTCGCCTCCACCGCGCTCACCCTCGTGATCGCGCTGCCCGGCGCATACGTCTTCGCGCGCTTCGACTTCCCCGGCAAACAGCTCCTGCGGGCCGTCGTCACCGTGCCGTTCGTGCTGCCGACGGTCGTGGTGGGCACCGCGTTCCTGGCGCTGCTCGGCCGCGGCGGGCTGCTCGACCAGCTGTGGGGCGTGCGCCTGGACACGACGGTGTGGGCGATCCTGCTCGCGCACGTCTTCTTCAACTACGCGGTGGTCGTACGGACCGTCGGCGGCCTGTGGTCGCAGCTCGACCACCGCCAGGAGGAAGCCGCCCGGGTCCTCGGCGCCTCCCGCCTCGCCGCCTGGCGCACGGTGACGCTGCCCGCGCTCGGCCCCGCGGTCGCCGCGGCCGCGCTCATGGTCTTCCTGTTCACCTTCACCTCCTTCGGCGTCGTCCAGATCCTCGGCGGCCCCACCTTCTCCACCCTCGAAGTGGAGATCTACCGGCAGACCGCCGAACTCCTGGACCTGCCGACCGCGGCCGTCCTGACGATCGTCCAGTTCGCGGCGGTCGGCGTGATCCTCGCCGTGCACGCCCGCACGGTGCGCCGCCGCGAGAGCGCCCTGAAACTCGTGGACCCCGCCCAGACCGCGCGGCGCCCGCGCGGCGCCGGCCAGTGGACACTCCTGGCATCCGTGCTCGCGGTCGTGGTGCTGCTCATCCTGCTCCCCGTCGGCGTCCTGATCGAACGCTCCCTGGACACCCCCGACGGCTACGGCCTCGGCTACTACCGGGCGCTCCAGGCCGCCGGGGACAACGGCAGCTTCCTCGTGCCGCCCATCGAGGCGATCGGGAACTCGCTCCAGTACGCCCTCGCCGCCACCGCCATCGCCCTGGTCATCGGCGCGCTCGCGGCCGCCGCGCTGACCCGGCGGGGGAGCGGACGGCTCGTGCGGGGCTTCGACGCGCTGCTCATGCTGCCGCTCGGCGTCTCCGCCGTCACCGTCGGCTTCGGATTCCTGATCACCCTCGACAGACCCCCGCTCGACCTCAGGACCTCCTGGATCCTGGTGCCGCTCGCCCAAGCGCTGGTGGGCACCCCCTTCGTCGTACGGATCATGCTGCCGGTGCTGCGCGCGGTGGACGGGAGGCTGCGCGAGGCGGCGGCCGTGCTCGGCGCGTCCCCGCTGCGGGCCTGGCGCGAGGTGGACCTGCCGCTGGTGCGGCGGTCCCTGCTCATCGCGGCGGGCTTCGCGTTCGCGGTCTCGCTCGGCGAATTCGGCGCGACCGTCTTCATCGCGCGGCCCGACCACCCGACGCTGCCCGTCGCCGTGGCCCGCCTCCTGGGCCGGGCCGGCGACCTCAACTACGGCCAGGCGATGGCCCTCAGCACGATTTTGATGGTGGTGTGCGCGGTGTCGCTGCTCGTCCTCGAACGCCTGCGGACCGACCGGAGCGGGGAGTTCTGATGCTGAGACTGGACGGCGTGACGGTACGTTTCGGCGACCGGGCCGCGCTCGACGCGGTCGACCTGGAGGTCGCCGAGCACGAGACGGTGTGCGTGCTCGGACCCAGCGGCAGCGGCAAGTCGACCCTGCTGCGGGTCGTCGCCGGGCTCCAAGCCGCCGACGCCGGACGGGTGTTGCTCGGTGGCGCCGACCAGAGCGGGGTGCCCGTGCACAGGCGCGGGCTGGGTCTGATGTTCCAGGACCACCAGCTCTTCCCGCAGCGCGACGTCGCCGGGAACGTGGCGTTCGGGCTGCGCATGCGGCGGGCCTCGCGGGACGAACAGGCACGCAGGGTCGGGGAGTTGCTGGATCTGGTCGGGCTGCCCGGCGCCGGGAAGCGGGCCGTCGCCGCGCTCTCCGGCGGCGAGCAGCAGCGCGTCGCGCTCGCCAGGGCGCTGGCGCCCTCCCCCCGGCTCTTGATGCTGGACGAGCCGCTCGGCCAGCTCGACCGCACCCTGCGCGAACGCCTCGTGGTCGAACTCCGGTCGCTGTTCGGGCAGTTGGGCACGACGGTGCTGGCCGTCACGCACGACCAGGGCGAGGCGTTCGCGCTGGCCGACCGGGTGGTGGTGATGCGGGACGGCCGCATCGCGCAGACCGGTACGCCGCTCCAGGTCTGGCAGCATCCCGCCTCGGAGTTCGTGGCCCGCTTCCTCGGCTTCGAGAACGTGGTGCCGGCGACGGTGGCGGGGGAGGTCGCGGACACGCCGTGGGGGAAGGTGCCGGTGCCGCTGGGCGCGGCGCAGGGCGCGGTGCGGCTGCTGGTCCGCCCCGCGGGGGTGTGTCTGGTACCGGAGCGGGACGGGCTGCCGTGCGCGGTGGAGGCGCGGACGTTCCGCGGCAACCACGTCGCCCTGCGGCTGCGGCCCGACGGCGGGCCGTTGCTGGAGGCGGAGTGCGGGCTGGAATCGGCGCCGGAGGTGGGCGACCGGGTGGCGGTCGCCTTCGCGGCGGGCGGCGTGGTGGTCCTGCCGGCGGGCTGAGGCCGCGGTCGGCCTGGGCCGGGGGTGGCGCCGGGCCCCGGACGCCGCGCCTAGCTCGTCGGGGTCAGTTCCTTCGCCGGGGCGGGCTGCGCCGAGCCGTGGGTGTCCGGGGAGCCGAACCACGCCACCGCCACCGCTCCCGCCACCGCGAGGACGAAGCCCAGGACCGCCATCCACGCGAGGCCCGCGCGGGACGCGTCGCCCAGCCACAGCACCCCGATCGCCCCCGGCAGCACCGTCTCGCCCACCACCAGCGCCGCAGTGGCACCGTTGACCGAGCCGATCTGCAGGGCCACCGTGTGCAGATACATGCCGCCGATGCCCGCCACCAGGATCGCGTACAGGGCGGGGTCGGCGAGCAGGGCGCCCGCGTCGAAGGGGTCGACGCCGTTCAGGACGCGGACGCCGACGCCGAGCGCGCCGAAGCCGAGGCCGGAGAGCAGACCGGCGAGGATCGCCGCGCGAGCGCCGAGCAGGCGTACCACCACCGTGCCCCCGGCCATCAGGAGCAGTGCGACGGCGAGCAGCCACCAGTGCGTGGCCACCGGGGTGTGCCCGCTGCCCTCGTGGCCGGCGGCCGACGCGAGCAGGACCAGGGCCGAGCAGACCACGCCGATGGACGTCCACTCCGCGCGGCTCAGCCGGATGCCGAGCAGCCTGACGCTGAGGACGGCCGTGATGACCAGGTTCGCGCTGATCACCGTCTGGGAGAGGAAGAGGGGCAGCAGGCGGGCGGCGAGCGCGCCGAGCCCGAAGCCGACGAAGTCGAGGACGGTCCCGACGATGAACTCCCAGGTCGTCGCGGCCTTCGCAGTGGAGGAGAGGCTGGGTCCGCCGTGCTGGGTCCGGTCGCTCGCGGCCGCGTCGCGGCGGGCCGACTTGCGGGATCCGACGGCTTGCAGGACCGAGCCCGTGCCGTAGCAGACCGAGGCGGCGATGGCGGTCAGCAGACCGAGCAGCACGGGTGACTCCGTTCATGGCGGGGGCAACCGGTTCGCCCCACTCCGCTTTACCAGACGTTTACTGGTCTTTGGGAGTTGCCTGGGGTCCCGCACTTTTCGGCCCGTTCGCCACTCAGGGCTCGCGCGACATGCGGGCGAGCGCCCCGGGGGCCTCGGACACCGAGTCGACCAGGGCGACCCGCACCTCCATCGGGCGGTCCGCGGCCAGCGCCTGGAGCAGCGGCCAGGCGGGCAGGCGCTCCGTCCAGTGCGCGCGGTCGACCAGGACCATGGGCGTCGGGCGGCCCCGCGACTCGTAGTAGTTCGGCGTGGCGTTGTCGAAGATCTCCTGTACGGTGCCGGCCGCGCCGGGCAGGAAGACGACGCCCGCGGTGGAGCGGGCCAGCAGGCCGTCCTCGCGGGTGGCGTTGACGAAGTACTTCGCGATCGCGTTCGCGAAGGCGTTCGGCGGCTCGTGGCCGTAGAACCAGGTGGGGATGCCCACCGAGGTGCCGCCGCGCGGCCAGCGCGTACGGACCTCGAAGGCGGACCGCGCCCACCGGGACACCGACGGCCTGAACGACGGCTGCCCGGCGAGGAGTTCGAGGGCCGAGCCGAGCATCTCGTCGGCGAAGGGCGCCGCGTACGCGCCGAGGTTCGCGGCCTCCATCGCGCCCGGACCGCCGCCCGTCGCCACCGTGAACCCTGCGCGGGCCAGGGTGCGGCCGAGCACGGCCGCGCCCCCGTACTCGGCGGTGCCGCGGGCCATCGCGTGGCCGCCCATCACGCCCACCACGCGCGCCCCGACGAGGAGTTCGTCCAGGGCGTCGGAGATCGCGTCGTCGTGGATGGAGCGCAGCATCGAGGAGAAGACGTCGCCGTCCGCCTTGGTCTGCTGGTACCAGGCGTAGGCGAGCGCGTCGGGTGTGTGCTCGTACCCCTCGGAGAGGCCCTCGAAGAGCTCGGCGGGGGAGTAGAGGCCGCCCCGGTAGGGGTCGAAGGGCAGCTGAGGGACGGGCGGGAAGACCAGGGCGCCGTCGGCGCGGACCTTCGCCGCCGCGTCCGGCTGCATCGCACAGCCGAGGAAGACCGCGCCCGCCGTGTCGGTGGCGAGCAGCGCGACCGTACGGGACGTCAGGTCGACCGACTGGACCCGGAATCCGGCCAGCGGGCCGCGGGCGACGGCCGTGTCGAACTCGGCGAGCGACTCGATCTCGATGTCGCTGCCCGAAGGGAACTGCACGTCTTCGTTCGGCATCTCGTCATGCTAAGCGCGCCGCTGGATGTGCGGTCGGTCGAGTGCGGGCCGGTCATCGGGTGGTCGCGCGGTTCCCCGCGCCCCCGGGGGGGCGCGGCAGCGAATCGGACGTCGACACGTCGGCTCGGCGCGGATCAGCCCCGCAACGGCAGCGCCGCCAGTTCGGAGATCACCAAGGTCAGCGGCGCGAACACCGCCAGCAGGGCGAGGGCCCTGAGGGCCGCGGCGCCGAGGAGCAGCTTCGCCGGAGCGCCGAGGCTCAGCAGCACGGCCGTGGTCTCGGCGCGGGCGTGCCGGGACTCCAGCGCGGCGGTCAGCAGCGTGGCCATCGTGCAGCTCATCACCAGGGCCGCGCCGAGGCCGGTCAGCGGGCCGAAGGGGTGCGGGCCCCGGCCGCCGTACAGCGTGACCACCGCGATCGCCCCGGAGGCCACCGCGCTCACCACACCCAGCGGGCGCCCGATGCGGCGGGCCTCCGCCATCAGGACCCGGCCCGCGAGCAGCCGGGCCGCGCCCGGACGGGCCATCTGGAGCAGCCACCCGCTGAAGTGCGCGAGGCCCGGACCCGCGACCGCGAGGCCCAGGGCGGTCAGCGCCCACCCGGCGAGCACCCCGGCCGGGCTGGCCTGCGCATGGCCCGGCATCGGGAGCGCCGAATCCGCCGCGCCACGGCTCAGGTACGACTCGACCGCGAGGCCCGCCGCGACGAGCGTGACGCCCCAGGGCAGCCCGCTCGGCGCGGGCGCGGGCTCATCGGGGTGGACCGGGTCGCTCGTGTCGGCGGGGCGCCGGGCGTGCGGGCGCAGCGCGAACCCGGCCGCCGCCCAGGCCGACACCGGCAGGATGGTGAGCAGGGTCAGCGCGCCCGCCAGCGGCATCGGCCGGTCGGCGGCGAGCAGACCCGCGGCCGAGCCGTCGAAGGGGAGGCCGGTGACGTCGCCGCGCAGATGCAGATACGTCACGAGCGCCACCGCCGAGCCGAGCGTGCAGGCCACCGCCGTGGACGCGGTGGCGATCGCGGTCAGCCGGGCCGGGCCCAGGCCCACCGCGGACAGCCCCTTACGCGGCCGGGTGCTCGGGTCGGTGCGGGCCACGGCGACCGCGAAGTGCACCGCGGCCGCCAGCGGAACCGCGCACCACAGCAGCCGCAGCACCGACCCCGAGGGGTGGTCGACCGCGTAGCCGAGGGTGCACAGCAGGAGGAGGCCGACCCCGGCCGAGGCCGCCGCCACCAGCAGGCGGCGCAGCAGGATCAGGGGATGGGTGCCGCGGGCTAGACGGAGAGCGAGCACGCCTCAAGGCCCTCCGCATCCGAAGTGCCCCTGTTTCCACGGGCGTTGACCCGGCGTCCGTCGATCAGGATCACCGTGCGGTCGGCGAGTGCGGCCACCTCGGTGTCGTGGGTGGCGATGAGCGTGGTGATCCGGTGCGAGCGGGCCGCGGTGAGCAGGGTGCGCAGCACCTGGGCCGCGTCGGCGCGGTGCAGGGCCGCGGTCGGCTCGTCGGCGAACAGTACGGCGGGGGCGGTCACCAGGGCGCGGGCGATCGCGACGCGCTGGCGCTGCGCCTGGAGCAGGGCGTGCGGGCGCTTCTTGGCGCACGTGTCGATGTCGAGGCGCTCCAGCCACTCCAGGGCGGCCTTCTTCGCGGGACGGTGCGCGATGCCGCGCAGCAGGAGCGGCAGGGCCGCGTTCTCCCAGGCGTTCAGTTCGGGGACCAGGGTGGCTTCGGGGTCGATCCAGCCGAAGCGGTCGCGGCGCAGCTGCTCACGGGCCGCGGCGCCCAGGGTGTGCACGGCGCCGCTGTTGAACCACACCTCGCCCTCGTCCGGCACCAGCTGGCCCGACAGACAGCGCAGCAGGGTCGTCTTGCCGCAGCCGCGCGGGCCGCCGACGGCGAGGATCTCGCCCTCGCGTACCTCGACACTGACGCCGTTCAGGGCGGGCGAGCCGCTGTGGGAATGGTGCAGGGAACGCGCCCACAGCACGTCGTTGTCCGGCGGAGCCACCATGGTGCACACCTCGGTTCGGATCAGAATTCCTGCTCCCCCGCACGAGGGAACGAAGGCAGGGCCGATCGGTCACTGGGCACGCTAGGGAGTGGCGGGTGGCTGACCCAACAGCACGCGGCCCGGCCGCGCCCATCTCACTCGGATGGGCGCGGCCGGGCCGTGGGCGCGGACGGTCAGAGCTTCGTCCAGGCCTCGTCAAGGACCTGACGCAGTACGCCCTCGATCTCGTCGAAGGTCGCCTGGTCGGAGATCAGCGGCGGGGCGAGCTGGACGACCGGGTCGCCGCGGTCGTCGGCCCGGCAGTACAGGCCGTTGTCGTAGAGCGCCTTCGACAGGAAGCCGTACAGGACGCGCTCGGTCTCCTCGTCGTTGAAGGTCTCCTTGGTGGCCTTGTCCTTCACCAGCTCGATGCCGTAGAAGAAGCCGTTGCCGCGCACGTCGCCGACGATCGGCAGGTCGTGCAGCTTCTTGAGGGTGTCGAAGAAGGCGCCCTCGTTGTCGAGGACGTGCTGGTTGAGGCCCTCGCGCTCGAAGATGTCGAGGTTGGCCAGGCCCACCGCGGCGGAGACCGGGTGGCCGCCGAAGGTGTAGCCGTGCAGGAAGGTGTTGTCGCCCTTGTAGAACGGCTCGGCGAGCTTGTCGGAGATGATGCAGGCGCCGATCGGGGAGTAGCCCGAGGTCATGCCCTTGGCGCAGGTGATCATGTCCGGGACGTAGCCGAACTTGTCGCAGGCGAACATCGTGCCGAGGCGGCCGAAGGCGCAGATGACCTCGTCGGAGACGAGCAGCACGTCGTACTTGTCGCAGATCTCGCGGACCCGCTGGAAGTAGCCGGGCGGCGGCGGGAAGCAGCCGCCCGCGTTCTGCACCGGCTCCAGGAAGACGGCGGCGACGGTCTCGGGGCCCTCGAAGAGGATCTCCTGCTCGATCTGGTCGGCGGCCCAGCGGCCGAAGGCGACCGGGTCGTCGCCGTGGATCGGGGCGCGGTAGATGTTGGTGTTCGGCACCTTGTGCGCGCCGGGGACCAGCGGCTCGAAGGGGGCCTTCAGGGCCGGCAGACCGGTGATGGACAGGGCGCCCTGCGGGGTGCCGTGGTAGGCGACCGCACGCGAGATGACCTTGTACTTGGTGTGGTTGCCGGTGAGCTTGTGGTACTGCTTCGCCAGCTTCCACGCGGTCTCGACGGCCTCGCCGCCGCCGGTGGTGAAGAAGACCTTGTTGAGGTCGCCCGGAGCGTAGTTCGCGAGGCGCTCGGCGAGCTCGACGGCCTTGGGGTGGGCGTAGGACCAGACCGGGAAGAAGGCCAGCTCCTGCGCCTGCTTGTACGCGGTCTCGGCGAGCTCGTGACGGCCGTGTCCTGCGTTGACGACGAACAGGCCCGACAGGCCGTCGAGGTACTTCTTGCCCTTGTCGTCGTAGATGTAGGTGCCTTCGCCACGGACGATGGTGGGAACGGGCGCGTTCTCGTACGACGACATGCGGGTGAAGTGCATCCACAGGTGGTCGTAGGCGGTCTGGCTGAGGTCCTTGCTCACGGCTATCGGGTTCCCCACATATAGGTCTGCTTCTTCAGCTTGAGGTAGACGAAGCTCTCGGTGGAGCGCACGCCGGGGAGGGCGCGGATCCTCTTGTTGATCACTTCGAGGAGGTGGTCGTCGTCCTCGCAGACGACCTCCACCATCAGGTCGAAGGAGCCCGCGGTCATCACCACGTACTCGCATTCGGCCATGGCCGTCAGCGCCTCCGCCACGGGGTCGAGATCGCCCTCGACGCGGATGCCGACCATCGCCTGGCGCCGGAACCCCACGGTGAGCGGGTCGGTGACGGCGACGATCTGCATCACGCCCTGGTCGAGCAGCTTCTGGACGCGCTGGCGCACGGCCGCCTCGGACAGGCCCACGGCCTTGCCGATCGCGGCGTACGGGCGGCGCCCGTCTTCCTGGAGCTGCTCGATGATCGCCAGGGAGACGGCGTCGATCGACGTTCCGTTGCTGCGACGCGGAGCGTCTCCTTGAGGGGCGGTGGTCGGGAGACGGGAGGGCGGTCCGTTCCCGATCCTGGGGTCTTCGCTTCGGCTGGCCACGAAGCCACTGTGCACCCGACTCGCTCCGTCCCGCAACCCCGAAGCGATGAAATTCGTTGTTCCGTGACCTCAAGAGAACTGAATCCGAAGTTCGCGAGCGTCGGGCCTGTCGAAAGCGTCACCCCACCGACTAGGGTGGGCTGTCTCATCCATCGGACATCGGAGCCGGGAGGCCAGCGAAGTGACCACCGAACTGCGTCGGTTGCGCACACTACGTAACTACATCGACGGGGAGTTCCGCGATGCCGCCGACGGGCGGACCATCGAGGTGGTCAACCCGGCCACGGGCCAGGCGTACGCCACCTCGCCGCTCTCCGGCCAGGAGGATGTCGATGCCGCCATGGCGGCCGCCGCCGCGGCCTTCCCGGCCTGGCGCGACACCACCCCGGCCGAGCGCCAGCGCGTCCTGCTCAAGATCGCGGACGCCTTCGAGGAGCGCGCCGAGGAGCTGATCGCCGCCGAGTCGGAGAACACCGGCAAGCCGATCGAGCTCACCCGCAGCGAAGAGATCCCGCCGATGGTGGACCAGATCCGCTTCTTCGCGGGCGCCGCCCGGCTGCTCGAAGGCCGCAGCGCCGGCGAGTACATGGAGGGGATGACCTCGATCGTCCGCCGTGAGCCGGTCGGCGTCTGCGCGCAGGTCGCGCCCTGGAACTACCCGATGATGATGGCGGTGTGGAAGTTCGCCCCGGCGCTCGCCGCGGGCAACACGGTCGTCCTCAAGCCCTCGGACACCACCCCGGCCTCAACTGTGCTGATCGCGGAGATCATTGGGGCGATCGTGCCCAAGGGCGTCTTCAACGTCATCTGCGGCGACCGCGACACCGGCCGCGCGATGGTCGAGCACAAGACCCCGGCGATGGCCTCCATCACCGGCTCCGTACGGGCCGGCATGCAGGTCGCCGAGTCCGCCGCCAAGGACGTCAAGCGCGTCCACCTGGAGCTGGGCGGCAAGGCCCCGGTCGTGGTCTTCGAGGACGCCGACATCGCCAAGGCCGTCGAGGACATCGCGGTCGCCGGGTACTTCAACGCGGGCCAGGACTGCACGGCCGCGACCCGGGTGCTCGTGCACGAGTCGATCCACGACGACTTCGTGACCGCGCTCGCCAAGGCCGCCGCCGAGACCAAGACCGGGCAGCCCGACGACGCGGACGTGCTGTACGGCCCGCTCAACAACGCCAACCAGCTCAAGCAGGTCTCCGGCTTCATCGACCGGCTGCCCGCGCACGCCAAGGTCGAGGCGGGCGGCCACCGGGTCGGCGAGCAGGGCTACTTCTACGCCCCGACCGTCGTCTCCGGCCTCAAGCAGGACGACGAGATCATCCAGAACGAGGTGTTCGGGCCGGTCATCACCGTCCAGTCCTTCACCGACGAGGCCCAGGCCCTGGAGTACGCGAACGGCGTCGAGTACGCGCTCGCCTCCTCGGTGTGGACCAAGGACCACGCGCGCGCCATGCGGATGTCCAAGAACCTGGACTTCGGCTGCGTCTGGATCAACACCCACATCCCGCTGGTCGCCGAGATGCCGCACGGCGGATTCAAGAAGTCCGGCTACGGCAAGGACCTTTCGGCGTACGGCTTCGAGGACTACACCCGCATCAAGCACGTGATGACGTCCATCGAGGGCTGAGCCGCGGCCCGAACGGCCGCAAGGGGCGGGGGAGTTCCCCCGCCCCTTCTCGCTGCCCGGCCCCCCGACAGGGTGTCTGGCCGGGGGCGTACGGCTGTACGCAGCGTCCATTGAAGCGGGTGGGCTCTGGCGGGCATCCTGCGGGAATGCCACCGACCGCGTACCGCGCCAGCAGCCCGTTCACCCGCCGCAGCCTCCTGCGCGCCCTCGGCGGCGGGGCCGCGCTGGCCGCGCTGGCCGGCTGCGGGGTCCCCGCGGCGTACGTCGAACCCGGCGAGCGGGCCGGGCGCGACCGCTCGGCGGACGACAAGAGCCTCACCTTCGCCAACTGGCCGCTCTACATAGACGTCGACGACAAGGACCCCGCCAAGCGGCCGACCCTCGACGCCTTCGCCCGGAGCACCGGGATCTCCGTCACGTACACCGAGGAGATCAACGACAACGACGAGTTCTTCGGGAAGATCAGCCCGGCGCTGATGAACCACCAGGAGACCGGCCGGGACCTGATGGTCATCAGCGACTGGATGGCGGCCCGGTTCGTGCGGCTCGGCTGGGTGCAGCAGATGGACCGCGCCAAGCAGCCCAACGTGAGCAAGTACCTCGACCCCCAACTGCGCACGCCCGCCTTCGACAAGGGGCGGCTGCACAGCGTCCCGTGGCAGTCCGGGATCACCGGCATCGCGTACAACAAGAAGAAGCTCGGCCGGGAGATCCGGCACGTCAGCGATCTGTGGGACCCGCGGCTCGCGGGCAGGGTGACGCTGTTCTCCGGGCTCGACGAGTCCTTCGCGCTCCTGATGCAGGGCGACGGCGTCGACATCACCCAGTGGACCGCGGCCGACTTCCACCGGATGTGCGACCGGATCGAGAAGCTGGTGGCGAAGAAGCAGATCCGGCGCTTCACCGGCAACGACTACACCAGCGACCTCAACAAGGGCGATGTGCTGGCCTGTCAGGCCTACAGCGGCGATGTGTTCCAGCTCAAGGCGGACAACCCCGACATCGAGTTCGTGGTGCCCGAGGAGGGCGCGGAGCTGTGGGCCGAGTCGATGATGATCCCCAACCTGGCCCGCCACAAGGCCAACGCGGAGGCGCTGGTCGACTACTACTACGACCCCCACGTGGCCGCGGAGCTGGCCGCCTCGGTCAACTACGTCTGCCCCGTCCCGGCCGCCCGCGAGGTCCTCGCCTCCGCCAAGGACAAGGACCGTGCCGCCCTCGCCGAGGACCCCCTGATCTTCCCGGACGACGCCATGCGCAAGCGCCTCGCCATCGCCCGGGACATCACGTCGCAGGAGCGGGTCGAGTTCGCCAAGCGGTGGAACGCGATCGTGGGGCTGTAGCCCACCCAGGTATTGAACGCGTTCAATGCGAGCGTACGCTGCGATCACGAGCGAAGCGCCCCGGTGAGGCCGGAGGCGATGGCCGTGGCGGAGACGGTGGTCGGCTGAGGGCGGGTCAGGATGCCGGGGTGTCCGGTCGGCCGAAGGCGGCCACCACGATTCCCAGTGCGGTCCGGTTCATGGCCTCGCCCTTGGCGTCCACCGCGTTGACGCTGTAGACGAGCGTCCGGGACAGGTCGGGCGTGGCCGCGATCAGCGCGTTGTAGCCCCAGCGGCCGCCCGTCTTGCCCCACACCTCGCGGCCGCCCAGCCTGAGCGTCTCCAGACCCGCGCTGTACGCGGCCGGGGCGCCGGACCCGTACTGGCGGACCTCCCTGCCCGGCACCGTGAACATCTCCTTCAGCTGGGGCCCGCGCACCACCTGCCCCTTGAACAGAGCCCGCAGGAACGTCTCCAGGTCGGCGGTGGTGGAGATCAGGTCGCCGGCCGCGAAGGCCTCGGTGGCGCCCCAGACCGACACGTCCCGCAACTCCTTGGTGCCGTCGGCTTTCGGGAACTCCTGGTAGCCGTGGTTGTGCGGGCCGCGGATCGCCGGATCGGCGCCCGGGAAGCCGCTGCCCGTCAGGTGCAGCGGACGCAGGATGCGGCGCTCGACCTGGTGCGCGTACGCGTCGTGGGTGACCCTCTCGATGAGCAGCCCGGCCACTGTGTAGCCGATGTTGTCGTAGTGCTGCTGGGAGCCCGGCGCGAACAGCGGCTTGTGGGCGGTGGCCTGCCGGACCATGTCCGCCGGGTCGTGCAGGTCGAACCGGTGCGCATACCAGTCGTCGACCGTCTCGCCGCTGCCGCTGTCGTAGGACGGTATGCCGCTGGTGTGGTTGAGCAGCTGGCGGACGGTGACCATGTCGTACTCCGCCGGGATCAGGTCGGGCAGATAGGCGCGCACCGGCCGGTTCAGGTCGACCCTGCCCTCGCCCGCGAGTTGCAGCACCACGGCCGCGGTGAAGACCTTGGTGACCGAACCCGCCCGGAAACGGCCGGCGGGGTCGGCCGGGCGGTGGCTCTTCAGATCGTGCACCCCGGCGCTGCCGCGCCAGCCGCCCCCGGCGCCCCCGACCCGGACCAGCGCCGCGGTCGCGTCCGCGCCCGGCTTCCCGGCGTTCTCGATGGCCGCGCGCAGGGCGGCGGTGTCGAGGGTGCCGCTGTCCTGGTGGCTCGCGGACCGGGCCGCGCCGGGCGCGGGGGCCGCCGCGGTGGCCGGGCCCGCGGCGATGCCCAGGACGAGAGCGGTGGCGATCAGAGTGGTGCGGGTGCGGGCGTTCATGCCTGGTCTCCGTGATTCGGGCGGTCCGTCGTGCTGATGGACACCATCCTGCTGATCACGGGCGCCGGGCGGATCGCCGGAGCGGGCGGTTCTGGGGGCCCGACTCCTCACCGGCGCGGGGGAGTCGGGCCACGCGGTCCTCCCCCTCAGGAGGGAGCGCCCGCCGCGATCAGGCCCGACTCGTACGCACAGATCACCGCCTGGACGCGGTCCCGCAGGCCCAGCTTCGCCAGGACGTTGCCCACGTGCGTCTTCACGGTGTGCTCGGAGACGGTCAGTTCGGCGGCGATCTCCGCGTTGGACAGACCGCGGCCGAGCAGGAGCAGCGTCTCGCGCTCGCGCGCGGTCAGTGCGTCGAGCCGCCCCGAGGGGGCCGGGGCCGCCGGGCGTGAGGTGTACTCGGCGATGAGCCGCCGCGCCACCGACGGCGCGACCAGCGAATCCCCGGCCGCCACCACCCGTACCGCATGCACGAGATCGTCCCGCCGGACATCCTTGAGGAGGAAGCCGCTGGCCCCGGCGTGCAGCGCCTCGTACACGTACTCGTCGGAGTCGAAGGTGGTCAGCATCACCGTGCGGCAGGCGCTCCGCGCGCTGATCGCGCGGCAGGCCTCGATGCCGTCCAGGTGCGGCATCCGGATGTCGAGCAGCGCCACATCGGGCGCCAGCCGGCGCACGGCGTCGACGGCCTGGGCGCCGTCGCCCACCTCGGCGACCACCTCGATGTCCTGCTGCATGTCCAGGATCAGCGCGAAGCCGCTGCGCACCAGCTCCTGATCGTCGGCCACCACCACACGGATCGTCATGCCCCCACCTCCGCAGGGGAGATTACAAGGGTGGTGTCCGCCGGGTCGGGGGCGATGGCGCCCAGCGGGACGACCGCCCGGACCTCGAAGCCCCGGCCGTCCGGGCCCGGCCCGGCCGTGGCACTGCCGCCGTGGGCCGCGGCGCGCTCGCGGATGCCGATCAGACCGTGCCCGGTACCGGGTCCCGGCGCGCCGCCGGGCCCGCTCCCGTCGTCCAGGACCGTGACCGTCAACTCCCGTGCTCCATAAGCGAGTTGTACGGAGATGGAGCGGGCCGCCGCGTGCTTGACCGCGTTGGTCAGGGCCTCCTGCACGATCCGGTACACGGTCGCCTCGGTGTCCGGCGGCAGCGCGTGGGGTGCGCCCGTCGCCTCGTAGGAGACCGTGGGGCCGCCGAGCGACACCCGCTCGACCAGCGCGGGCAGCCCCGCGATCCCCGGCTGCGGCTCGCGCGGGGCGGCCGTGCCGTCCGGGGCGGCCTCCTCGCGCAGCACCCCCAGCATCCGGCGCAGCTGCACCATCGCGTCCCGGCCCGTCTCGGAGATCGCCTCGAACGCCGCCTCCGCCCGCGCGGGCGCCGCCCGCACCGCCAGCGGACCCGCCTCCGCCTGCACGATCATGATGCTGACGGCGTGCGACAGGATGTCGTGCATCTCCCGTGCGATCCGGGCCCGTTCACGCGCCGCGGCCTGCTCGGCCTCGATGCGGTTGGCCCGCTCCAGCTGCGCCGCCCGGTCCTCGACGGCCGCGGTGTAGGCCTGCCGGGTGTGGGTGAGCCGGCCCAGCGCGTACGCGGCGCCGAAGACGAAGAAGGAGAACATCAGCTCCTTGGCGTCCTGGGTGTTGAGCGCCACCGAGGGCAGGATCAGCGCGGCGACCAGCGTGCCGACGGCGACCCGCTTGCGTACCGGGGACAGCGCGGCGACCGAATACAGGGCGACCAGACCCGGATAGGGCAGCGGCTGGCCGGGCCCGTCCAGGGTCAGTTTGTACGCCGCTCCGGCCGCCAGGACCGCGAGCGTCACCGCGACCGGGGCCCGGCGCCGCCACACCAGGGGCAGCACCGACAGCGAGGTCAGCGCGTAGTCGGCCCAGGTGGCCGGGCGCAGCCCGTCGGGCCGGTCCACGGCGAACGGGATCGTCATCGCCGCCTGCACCAGCAGGGCGAGACCGATGTCGACCACCCATCCGTTCGCCGCCCGCAGCCGCGCCGTCAGCCACTCCGTACGCACACCCTGTCCCCCCGTCGAGCCGCTATCGCCTCGACAGGATGCCGCACAGAGTGTCCACCCGGTTGGTGGTGATCGAGTCCACGCCCCGCTCGATCAGCCGGCGCATGCTGCGCCCGGTGTCCGCGGTCCACGCCGAGACGAGCATCCCGTTCCGGTGGGCCGACTCCACCAGCTCGGAACTGACAAGCCCGAAGCGGTAGTTGAGCCAGCGCGGCCGCACGTCATCGATCAGCGCGGGCCGCGGCGGGGCCGGGGAGGTCCAGCTGAGGGCGATCTCGGCGCGCGGGTCGGCGGCGCGGACCCGCAGCATGGTGACCGGGCCCGCGCAGTAGTACACCCGCTCGCCCGCCCCGCACTCGCGGACCGTGCCCACCACCTTGCGCACCGACTCCTCGGTGGCACCCGGCAGATCGATCAGCACCCGGTGCGCGCCGACGGCCATCAGCGCCTCGCGGAGCGTGGGAATCCGGCCGCCGGACACCTCCCGCACCTCCTCGTACCGGAGCGCGGCCAGCGGGCGGTCGTGGTTCCACAGCCGCTTCAGCGTCTCGTCGTGCAGCAGCACGGGCACGCCGTCCCGGGTCGGCCGGACATCGATCTCCACCGCGTCCGCGCCCCGCTCCAGGGCCGAGGCGATGGAGGGGAGCGTGTTCTCGCGGACGCGGTACGGGTCGCCGCGGTGGCCCACAACAGTCACGGTGCGCATGGGGTCATTGTGCTGAGCGGCATCGAGCTGAGCCAGTCAGCCCGTTCATTGCGTTCATCCCGACGTCAGCGGGCGAGCCACCGCGCCGTGTAGTCGTCGATCTCGGCGGCGAGCTTCGTCTTGCCCGCGGGATCCAGGAAGGACGCCTCGACGGCGTTCTTGGCGAGGTCCGCCAGGCCCCGCTCGTCCAGGTCCAGGAGGCGGGCGGCGACGGCGTACTCGTTGTTGAGGTCGCTGCCGAACATCGGCGGGTCGTCGCTGTTGATGGTCACCAGGACGCCCGCGGCCACCATCTCCTTGACGGGATGGTCGTCCAGGTCCGGCACCACCCGGGTGGCCAGGTTGGAGGTGGGGCAGACCTCCAGGGCGATCCGGTGGTCGGCGAGGTGCTTGAGGAGCGCCGGGTCCCGGGTGGCGCTGGTGCCGTGGCCGATGCGCTCGGCCCGCAGCTCGATCAGCGCGTCCCAGATCGACTGCGGGCCGGTCGACTCGCCCGAGTGCGGTACGGAGTGCAGCCCGGCGGCGATGGCCTTGTCGAAATACGGCTTGAACTGGGGGCGGGGCACCCCGATCTCCGGTCCGCCGAGGCCGAAGGACACCAGGCCATCGGGGCGTACGCCGTCCTCGGTGGCGAGGCGGGCCGTCTCGGCGGCGGCCTCCAGGCCCGCCTCGCCGGGAATGTCGAAGCACCAGCGCAGCACCGTGCCGAACTCGGCCTCGGCGGCCCGGCGGGCGTCCTCGATCGCCGCCATGAACGCCCGCTCGTCGATGCCCCGGCGGGTGGAGGAGAACGGCGTGATGGTCAGCTCGGCGTACCGGATGTTCTGCCGGGCCATGTCCCGGGCCACCTCGTAGGTGAGCAGGCGCACGTCCTCCGGGGTGCGGATCAGGTCGACCACCGAGAGGTAGACCTCGATGAAGTGGGCGAAGTCCGTGAACGTGAAGTAGTCGGCGAGTGCCTCGGGGTCGGTGGGGACCTTCGAGTCCGCGTGGCGGGCCGCGAGTTCGGCCACGATGCGCGGGGACGCGGAGCCGACGTGGTGCACGTGGAGCTCCGCCTTGGGCAGCCCCGCGATGAAGGGGTGCAGGTCGGTCATGGGGTCCTCCAGGGGTCTGGCGCGGCGGTCCTCGCGTCGGCGTCGTCGGCCTTCGCCGGTCGGGGATCATGGTAGGCCGGGCGCGTCCCGCCGGAGGTCCGGGCCTTAGCATGACGGGACCACGATGGGGGAGGCCCATGTCAGACAACACCCAGCAGCCGTCGGGAGGCCCGGAGCCCCGCGACCCCTGGGCGCCGCCGGAGCACAAGGTTCCGCTGGACAAGCCGCCGGTGCACGACCAGCCGACCGCCGTCTCCATACCCGGGACACCCGGGGCTCCCGGTGACGGCCAGAGCGGCGCCCCGGCCCAGGCAGCGCCCGGCAGCGCGCCGGTTCCCGGGGCTTTCCCCGGCGCGCCCGGCCCCGGCTTCGGCGCACCGACGGGGCCACCGCCCGCCCCCGGCCAGCAGTCGCCGATGGGGCCACCGCCCGCCCCCGGCCAGCCGGTTCCGGGCAGCTACGGCTACCCCGGCTACCCGCAGCAGCCCGCCCAGGGCTACCCCGGCTACCCGGGCCAGTCGTCCTACGGCTACCCCGGCTGGACCGGGATGCCCGCCCCGCAGAACGGCTTCGGCACCGCCGCGATGGTGCTCGGCATCACCTCGCTGGCGCTCATGATCTGCACCTGGGGCGTGGCCGGAATCGTGCTCGGCGTGCTGGCCCTCATCTTCGGGCTGCTCGGCAAGGGCCGGGTCGCCCGCGGCGAGGCGAACAACAGGGGCCAGGCACTGGCCGGAATCATCATGGGCATCGCCGGCATCGTGCTCGGCATCCTGATCCTCGTCCTGCTGATCGTGCTCGTGGCCCACGCCCCGTCCTCGCACACCAGCAGCAACTACGACGACTACGGAGCCTTCCTGTCGCTGGCGGCATCGGCCCGCTGAGGAGCATCACCTGCGCGAAGGGGGCCCGAAGCGGTCCCCTTCGCCACAGGGACGGGTCAGCGCAGCCGCTCCCGCGCCTCCGTCAGTGCGAAGCCCAGCAGGTTCAGCCCCCGCCAGCGCGTGGGGTCCGCCGCCTCAGGAGCGTCCGCCGCCAGGCCGATGCCCCAAATCCGGTCCAGCGGGCTGGCCTCGACAAGGACCCGGTCCCCGGTGGCCAGCAGATACTCCCGCAGCGCCTCGTCCTGGCCGAACTTGTGCAGGCTGCCGGCCAGGACTATGCCGTATCGCTCCCGCTGCCACACCCCTTCGTCGAAGCCGCGCACCAGGCGCCCGGCCTTCTTCGCCAGTGCCGGGTTCGCCGCCGTGAGCGCCGCACGCTCCGCGTCCGCGTCCCCGAACAGCCGCGCCTTCGACGCCATCATCCAGTGCTCGGCCGTCGCGTACTCCACCCCGTCGACCGTGAACGGCGACGGCCACCACTGGCTGAAACAGCTCGGCCCCAGCGTGCCGTCACGCTTCGGGGCGTGGCCCCAGAAGTTCAGGAACTTGATGTGTGCACCGCTCTTGACGTGGGCGATCAGCTCGTCCAACCGGTCCGGATTCCCCGTGGTCTCTGCCATGCACGCGAGTCTGGCACGCGCCACTGACACTCCGTCGGGCCATTCCAGCCACGACGCGACACATGGTCGACAGATTCCGTCGCGTAACCAAAAGGCAACAACGGAATCACTTGTTGGTCAGGTGTGGCTCTGCCAGGATCGTCACTCAAATCGAGCCGAAGCTACGAAGAACGTGGGCGAGATGGACACCGACAACGGCAACAGCAATCGCTTCCGGGCGCAGGACCGCTTCGCGGCCGGCGCCCAGTACATCGGCGGACGGCTGCGCCCCGGCACCTCCGGGCGGCGGCACGAGGTCGTCGACCCGGCCACCGGCGAAGCGGTGTACGCGTACGAACTCGCGGGGCCCGCCGACGTCGACGCCGCGGTGGCCGCGGCCAAGGCGGCCTTCCCCGGCTGGTCCGCCACCACCCCCGGCGAGCGCTCGGCGGCCCTGCACCGCCTCGCCGGTGTCCTGGCCGAGCGCGCCGAGGAGTTCGCGCAGGCCGAGTCCCTCCAGTGCGGCAAGCCCATCAAGCTGACCCGGGAGTTCGACGTACCCGGCACGGTCGACAACACGGCGTTCTTCGCCGGCGCGGCCCGGCACCTGGAGGGCAGGTCGGCCGGTGAGTACGACGGCGACCACACCTCGTACGTGCGCCGCGAGCCGATCGGGGTCGTCGGCTCCATCGCGCCCTGGAACTACCCGCTCCAGATGGCCGCGTGGAAGATCCTCCCGGCGATCGCGGCGGGCAACACCATCGTCCTCAAGCCCGCCGAGATCACCCCTCTGACCTCGCTCCTGTTCGCCGAGGCCGCGAAGGAGGCCGGGATCCCGGACGGCGTGGTCAACATCGTGACGGGCGCCGGGAAGGACGCGGGCGAGCACCTCGTCGGCCATCCGGACGTCGTGATGACTTCCTTCACCGGGTCCACGCCGGTCGGCAGGCGGGTCGCCGAGATCGCCACGGCGACCGTCAAGCGCCTCCATCTCGAACTGGGCGGCAAGGCCCCCTTCGTCGTCTTCGACGACGCCGACCTGGAGGCGGCCGTGCACGGCGCGGTCGCCGCCTCGCTCATCAACTCGGGCCAGGACTGCACCGCCGCCACCCGCGCCTACGTCCAGCGCCCGCTGTACGAGGCCTTCGTGGGCCAGGTCGCCGCCCTCATGGAGACCGTCCGGCTCGGCGACCCGTTCCACGCGGACACCGACCTCGGCCCGCTGATCTCGCACGCCCACCGCGACCGCGTCGCCGGATTCGTGGAGCGGGCCAGGGGCTACGCCCGCATCGTCACCGGCGGCGAGGCCCCGAAGAACGACGGTGCCTACTACCGGCCCACCCTCATCGCCGACGCCGCCCAGGACAGCGAGATCGTCCAGGCCGAGATCTTCGGCCCGGTCCTGGTGGTGCTGCCCTTCGACACCGACGACGAGGGCATCGCGCTCGCCAACGACACCCCCTACGGACTCGCCGCCTCCGCCTGGAGCCGCGACGTGTACCGCACCGGCCGGGCGACCCGGGAGATCAAGGCGGGCTGCGTCTGGGTCAACGACCACATCCCGATCATCAGCGAGATGCCGCACGGCGGCTACAAGGCGAGTGGCTACGGAAAGGACATGTCGGCGTATTCCTTCGAGGAGTACACGCAGGTCAAGCACGTGATGTACGACAACACAGCGGTCGCCAGGAAGGACTGGCACCGCACGATCTTCGGGGACCGATAACCAAGGCCGCCGGACCAGCGGCCGCCGAACCCACCCGAAAGGGCACACAGCGCATGGAGCAGTACGAGCCCGACCTCCCCCAAGCTCTCTCCCCCAAGCTCCCTCCCCCAAGCTCTCAACTTGGTTCGAGCAGGGGGGACCCCCACGTTCGAGTACAGGGGGGACCCCCGCGTTCGAGCGGGAGGGAGCCCCTCGCGGCGGTCCAACTGGCCGCCGTCCGGCGCAGCTTGACCAACGGCAGGGGCGCCCTGCCCCGCCGTTCGCTGCTGCGCGCCTCGGGCGTCGGCGCGCTCACCGTCGGCGGCCTCGCCACCCTGAGCGCCTGCGGGATCCCCGCGGCCACCAAGGAGAACGGCACCGGGCCGTCCAACGCGGACCACTCCGCCCAGGAGAAGGAGATCAACTTCTCCAACTGGACGCAGTACATGGACATCAGCGACGACAAGAAGCACCATCCGACGCTGGACGAGTTCACCCGCCGCACCGGGATCCAGGTCAAGTACACCGAGGACATCAACGACAACGTCGAGTTCTTCGGGAAGATCAAGCCGCAGCTCGCGGCCGGCCAGGACACCGGCCGGGACCTCCTGGTGCTCACCGACTGGCTGGCCGCCCGCCTCATCCGGCTCGGCTGGGCGCAGAAGCTCGACCCGTCCCAGCTGCCGCACGCGTACGCCAACCTCGCGCCGCAGTTCCGCATGCCCGACTGGGACCCGGGCCGCTCCTACTCCTACCCCTGGACCGGCATCCCGACCGTCATCGCCTACAACGCCAAGGCGACCGGCGGCAAGAAGGTCGACTCGATCACCCAGCTGCTCGACGACCCGAGCCTCAAGGGCCGGGTCGGCTTCCTGTCCGAGATGCGCGACACGATCGGGATGACCCTGCTCGACCTGGGCAAGGACCCGGCGAAGTTCACCGACGCCGACTTCGACGCGGCGATCGGCCGGCTCCAGAAGGGCGTCGACACCAAGCAGATCCGCCGCTTCACCGGCAACGACTACACCGGCGACCTGGTGAAGGGCGACCTTGCCGCCTGTGTCGCCTGGGGCGGCGACGTGACCCAGCTGCGCGCCGACAACCCGGACATCAAGTACGCGATCCCGGCCGCCGGTTACATGACCTCCACCGACAACCTGCTGGTCCCGGCGAAGGCCCGGCACCAGAGCAACGCGGAGAAACTGATCGACTACTACTACGAGCTGCCGGTGGCCGCCAAGCTCGCCGCGTTCATCAACTACCTCTGCCCGGTCGACGGGGTCCGCGACGAACTCGCCAGGATCGACCCCAAGCTCGCCGAGAACGAACTGATCCTGCCGGACAAGGCGATGACCGCGAAGTCCCACTCCTTCCGCTCGCTCAGCGAGGCCGAGGAGACGGCGTACGAGCAGAAGTTCTCCAAGCTCATCGGCGCGTAGTGCTCCGCAGGGCTTGAGTTCTTCGGTGCCGGTCCGCTGCGGCTGGTCGTTCCCCCAAGTTCTCGGCTTCGCTCGAACAGGGGGGACCCCCATCGCAGCGCAGCCGCACGATGTCACAGCCCCGCGCCCCTTCAGGGCGCTTGGCCCCTCCCTCCCCCTCGACACCCCCCTGGGACCTCACCCATGACAGACAGCACCGCCGGCGGCGACGTCCGCCTCACCGGGATCAGCAAGACGTACGGCTCCTTCACCGCCGTCCAGCCGCTCGAACTGACCGTTCCGCAGGGCTCGTTCTTCGCCCTGCTCGGCGCGTCCGGCTGCGGGAAGACCACCACGCTCCGCATGATCGCGGGCCTTGAGGAGCCGACCACCGGCACCGTCTTCCTCGGTGACAAGGACGTCACCGACCTGCCGCCGTACAAGCGGCCGGTGAACACCGTCTTCCAGTCGTACGCCCTCTTCCCGCACCTCAACGTGACGGAGAACATCGCCTTCGGGCTGCGTCGGCGCGGCATCAAGTCGGTGAAGAAGCAGGTCGACGACATGCTGGAACTCGTCCAGCTCGGTGATTTCGCGGGGCGCAAGCCGCACCAGCTCTCCGGCGGCCAGCAGCAGCGCGTCGCGGTCGCCCGCGCGCTCATCAACCACCCCCAGGTGCTGCTCCTGGACGAGCCGCTCGGCGCCCTGGACCTGAAGCTGCGCCGCCAGATGCAGCTGGAGCTCAAGCGCATCCAGACCGAGGTCGGCATCACCTTCATCCACGTCACCCACGACCAGGAGGAGGCCATGACGATGGCCGACACGGTCGCGGTGATGAACGGCGGCCGTGTCGAACAGCTCGGCGCCCCGGCCGAGTTGTACGAGAACCCGCGCACCACCTTCGTCGCGAACTTCCTGGGCACCTCCAACCTCATCGAGGCCGAGGTCGGCGAGAAGAGTGGCGACGACATCGTGGTCACCGCCGGCGGCGCCAAGCTGAGGCTGCCCGGCGGGCGATGTTCGGCCCCCACCAGCAGCGGCGGCAAGCTCCTCGTCGGCGTACGCCCCGAGAAGATCTCGCTCGCCCACCGCGACGACGAGGGCGCCATCGCCGACGGCCGCAACCGCGTGACCGGCCGCATCGTCGACTCGTCCTTCATCGGCGTCTCCACCCAGTACCTGGTGGACTCCCCGGCCGGCAGCGGCCTTTCGGTGTACGAGCAGAACATCGAGCGCGACACCCGCCTCACCCCCGGTGCCGAGGTCGTCCTGCACTGGAACCCGGCGCACACCTTCGGCCTCGACGCGGCGCAGGCGATCGACGCGGGCGTGGAGAAGGTCGAGGACGCCGCGTGACCGCCGTGGCCGAAGCGCCGGCGGAACTGCCGGTGCGCAAGGCGTCCACCCGCAAGCGGCTCGTCCCGTACTGGCTGCTGCTGCCCGGCATCCTGTGGCTGATCGTGTTCTTCGCGCTGCCGATGGTGTACCAGGCCTCAACGTCCGTACAGACGGGCTCACTTGAGAAGGGCTTCCAGGTCACCTGGCACTTCCAGACGTACTGGGACGCCTTCAAGGAGTACTACCCGCAGTTCGTCCGCTCCCTGCTGTACGCGGGCACCGCGACGCTCCTGTGTCTGCTGCTGGGCTATCCGCTGGCCTATCTGATCGCGTTCAAAGCGGGACGCTGGCGCAATGTGGTCCTGGTCCTGGTGATCGCGCCGTTCTTCACCAGCTTCCTCATCCGCACCCTGGCGTGGAAGACGATCCTGGCGGACGGCGGCCCGGTGGTGCACGCGCTCGGCGCCCTGCACGTCCTGGACGTCACCAACTGGCTGGGCTGGACCGAGGGCAACCGGGTCCTGGCCACGCCGATGGCGGTGGTGTGCGGACTCACGTACAACTTCCTGCCGTTCATGATCCTGCCGCTGTACACGTCCCTGGAGCGCATCGACTCCCGGCTGCACGAGGCGGCCGGCGACCTGTACGCGACGCCCGCCACCACCTTCCGCAAGGTGACCTTCCCGCTGTCGATGCCCGGCGTCGTCTCGGGGACCCTGCTCACCTTCATCCCGGCGAGCGGCGACTACGTCAACGCCGAACTGCTGGGCTCCACCGACCAGAAGATGGTCGGCAACGTCATCCAGTCGCAGTTCCTCAGGGTCCTCGACTATCCGACGGCCGCCGCCCTCTCCTTCATCCTGATGGCGATCGTCCTGGTCATGGTCACCGTCTACATCCGCCGAGCCGGCACGGAGGACCTGGTCTGATGCCCGTTCTCACATGGCTTCGCCGCCATCTCGTCGTCATCGCGGGACTGGGCACCCTCGCCTATCTGATCCTGCCGAACGTCGTCGTGATGGTGTTCTCGTTCAACAAGCCGAACGGGCGCTTCAACTACTCCTGGACGCGGTTCTCGACCGACGCCTGGAAGGACCCGTGCGGCGTCGCCGACATGTGCGGCTCGCTCTCGCTGTCGCTCCAGATCGCCGTCTGGGCGACGGTCGGCGCGACCGTGCTCGGCACGATGATCGCGTTCGCCCTGGTCCGCTACCGGTTCCGGGCGCGCGGCGCGATCAACTCGCTGATCTTCCTGCCGATGGCGATGCCCGAGGTCGTGATGGCCGCGTCGCTGCTCACGCTCTTCCTCAACATGGGCGCGCAGCTGGGCTTCTGGACGATCCTGATCGCCCACATCATGTTCTGCCTGAGCTTCGTCGTCACCGCCGTCAAGGCCCGCGTGATGTCCATGGACCCGCGCCTGGAGGAGGCCGCGCGCGACCTCTACGCCGGTCCGGTCCAGACGTTCCTGCGGGTGACGCTGCCGATCGCCGCACCCGGCATCGCGGCGGGCGCGCTGCTCGCCTTCGCGCTCTCCTTCGACGACTTCATCATCACCAACTTCAACGCGGGCTCCACCGTGACCTTCCCCATGTTCGTGTGGGGCTCGGCGCAGCGCGGCACACCCGTGCAGATCAACGTCATCGGTACGGCCATGTTCATCATCGCCGTAGTGGTGGTCACCGCCGGCCAGCTCGTCGCGAACCGGCGCAAGAACAGCGCGAAAGCGTAACCGTACGCAGTTCTGAGGGAGTTGGAAATCATGGCCGTGACCCGAGCCATGAACAGTGCAGCGACACAGTCTCTCGCGGGCGCCAGGCCCGTCCCCTTCTGGCTGGAGGACCCCGGCCGCCCCGAGGCGCTGCCCGCCCTCACCGGTGACGAGAAGTGCGACCTCCTCGTCATCGGTGGCGGCTACAGCGGACTGTGGACCGCGCTCATCGCCAAGGAGCGCGACCCCGGCCGGGACGTCGTCCTCATCGAGGGCAAGGAGATCGGCTGGGCGGCCTCCGGCCGCAACGGCGGTTTCTGCGCCGCCTCCCTCACCCACGGCCTGGGCAACGGACTCGCCCGCTGGCCCGGCGAGCTCGCCCGGCTCGAAGAGCTGGGCGCGGCCAACCTCGACGCCATCGAGGCCGCCGTCGCCCGCTACCGGATCGACTGCGATTTCGAGCGGACCGGCGAGATCGACGTCGCCACCGAGCCCCACCAGCTCGAAGAGCTGCACGAGATGTACGAGGAGGCGAACCGGCTCGGCTTCGGCGGGCTCGAACTCCTCGACGAGGAGCAGCTGCGGGCCGAGGTCGACTCGCCCACCTTCCTCGGCGGGCTCTGGGACCGGCGCGGCGTCGCGATGCTCCACCCGGCCAAACTGGCCTGGGGCCTGAAGCGGGCCTGCCTCGAAATGGGCGTACGGATCCACGAGCACACCCCGGGCCTCTCGCTGGCCCGGGTCGGCACCGGCATGGGTGTGCGCACCCCGTACGGGAAGGTCCGCGCCCGGCAGGTCGCGCTCGGCACCAACGTCTTCCCCTCGCTGGTCAAGCGGCTGCGGCCGTACACGGTCCCGGTGTACGACTACGCGCTGATGACCGAACCGCTGAACGCGGCCCAGCTCGCCTCGATCGGCTGGCACCGCCGCCAGGGGCTCGGCGACTCGGCCAACCAGTTCCACTACTTCCGGCTGTCCGCTGACAACCGGATCCTGTGGGGCGGCTACGACGCGATCTACCCGTACGGCGGGAAGGTGCGCAGCGAGTACGACGACCGGCCCGAGACCTACGCCAAGCTGGCCGAGCAGTTCTTCCGCTGCTTCCCGCAGTTGGAAGGGGTGCGCTTCAGCCACGCCTGGGGCGGGGCGATCGACACCTGCTCGCGCTTCTCGGCGTTCTTCGGCACCGCCCACGCCGGGCGGGTCGCGTACGCCGCCGGGTACACCGGACTCGGGGTCGGCGCGACCCGCTTCGGCGCCGATGTGATGCTCGACCTCCTGGCGGGGGAGCGCACCGAGCGCACCGAACTGGAGATGGTGCGCACCAAGCCGCTGCCGTTCCCGCCGGAGCCGGTCGCCTGGGCCGGCATCGGCCTCACCAAGTGGTCGCTCGCCCGAGCCGACGAGAACGGCGGCCGGCGCAATCTGTGGCTCAAGGCCATGGACCGGGTCGGCCTCGGCTTCGACAGCTGACTGTTGACCACTTGATCATTGTGCGCCCCCGGTCACGCCGGGGGCGCACTTCTTTTGATCACGACGTGACCCCGTTCGCTACCAACAATCGGCGCAAGTGGCGTCATAGTTCGGCTCCACCCCTTTCTCCCTGACGGACGCACTGACTGCGCCCTGCGGAGTGGGCTGGGAACGGAGGACGGGCAATGGCTGCCTCGGGGGCAAGGAGCGCGGTGGAATGGCTGGCGTCGGTGGCGCCGGATCCCGACGCCTGCCGGTGGGAGTGGGAGCGGAACCCCCTGGGGGTCGCTCTCCTTCCGGCCGGCAGGCGCTGGGACGTACTGATCCTGCCGGGCGAGCTGGGCCTTGGCACACTCGACGTGCTGACCCGGCTCGTGGACCGGCCGGGTCCCGTGCTCGCCGACTTCGGCGACGCGCGGATGGGCTTCTTCGTGCCGCCGGGCACCGCCGCGCGGTGGCTCGCCACGGGGGTGCGCGGCGCCGGCGCCGGCACCTGGATCGTGGTCCCGTACCCGGGCCGGGCGACCGGCGGGGTGCGCTGGCTGGTGCCGCCGGACGGCTCGGGGACGCTGACCGATCCGACCCTGCTCGAACTCGCGATGCACGAGGCCGCGGCCGGGATCGCGCGGCACCGGGGCAAGCCGGACAAGGGGTACTGACCGGGGGACGGCTCATCGCCGCGCTCACTGCCAGAGGTCTTGACAACCCGATTGGTCTGGACCATGTTGTGCGGGCTTCATGTCTCAATACGCCCTTGCCAGGAGGCAGTTGTGCACCGCACCAGACATCCGGCCCCACGGTCGTCCCTCTTCGCCGCCCTGACGGCGGCCGCCCTCGCCGCGGCCGGACTCGTCGCCGCGGCACCCTCCGCGCGCGCCGCGGACACCGACCTCATGCACAACGGCGGCTTCGAGTCCGGACTCGACGGCTGGAACTGCACCGCGGGCAGTGGCGCCGTCGTCTCCTCGCCCGTGCACAGCGGCAGCGGCGCGCTCCGGGCGACCCCGGTCGGCAGCGACTACGCGCAGTGCGCCCAGACCGTCGCCGTGCAGCCCAACTCGACGTACACGCTGGGCGGTTGGGTGCAGGGCAGCTATGTCTATCTCGGCGCCTCGGGCACCGGCACGACCGACGTGTCCACCTGGACCCAGTCCGCGCCCGCCTGGCAGCAGCTGACGACCACCTTCAAGACCGGCGCGAGCACCACCTCGGTGACCATCTACACGCACGGCTGGTACGGAACCCCCGCGTACACGGCCGACGACATCACCCTGATCGGCCCCGGTGGCACCCCCGTCCAGGCGCCGGCCGCCCCCGCCGGGCTCACCGCCTCCGGTGCCACGTCCTCCAGCGTCGGCCTGAGCTGGTCCGCGGCCACCGGCGCCACCGGCTACAACGTCTACCAGGGCGGCACCAAAGTGGCCTCGGTGAGCGGGACTTCGGCCACCGTGACCGGACTGGCCGCGTCCACTTCGTACAGCTTCCAGGTCACCGCGACCAACTCCGCGGGCGAGTCCCCGAAGTCGGCCGCCGTCACCGCGTCCACCACCGGGGGCACCACCCCGCCCCCCTCCGGGCACGCCCTGGTCGGCTATCTGCACGCGTCCTTCGCCAACGGCTCCGGCTATACGCGGATGGCGGACGTCCCCGACGACTGGAACATCATCGACCTCGCCTTCGGCGAGCCGACCTCCCCGACCTCGGGCGACATCCGCTTCAACCTGTGCCCGGTGAGCCAGTGCCCGACCGTGGAGTCGCTCGCCGACTTCAAGGCGGCCATCAAGGCCAAGCAGGCCGCGGGCAAGAAGGTGCTGATCTCCATCGGCGGCCAGAACGGCCAGGTCCAGCTCACCACGACGGCCGCCCGCGACACCTTCGTCTCCTCCGTCTCGAAGATCATCGACGACTACGGCCTGGACGGCCTCGACGTCGACTTCGAGGGCCACTCGCTCTCGCTGAACACCGGCGACACGGACTTCAGGAACCCGACGACTCCCGTGGTCGTCAACCTCATCGACGCGCTGAAGACGCTCAAGGCCAAGTACGGCTCGACGTTCGTGCTGACGATGGCGCCGGAGACCTTCTTCGTGCAGCTGGGCTACCAGTACTACGGCTCGGGACCCTGGGGCGGGCAGGATCCGCGCTGCGGGGCCTACCTTCCGGTCATCCACGCGCTGCGCGACGGCCTCACCCTGCTGCACGTCCAGGACTACAACTCGGGCTCCGTCATGGGCCTCGACAACCAGTACCACTCGATGGGCGGCTCGGACTTCCACATCGCCATGACCGACATGCTGCTCACCGGCTTCCCGGTCGCGGGGGACACCTCGAAGATGTTCCCGGCGCTCCGGCCCGACCAGGTCGCCATCGGCCTGCCCGCCTCCACCAACGCGGGCAACGGCTACACGACGCCCGCCGAGGTCACCAAGACGTTGGACTGCCTGACGAAGAATTCCGGTTCGTCGTGCGGCTCTTACCAGACCCACGGGAGCTGGCCGGGGCTGCGCGGCCTGATGACCTGGTCCATCAACTGGGACCGCTTCAACGGCGGGGAGTTCTCGAAGAACTTCGACGCATACCCGTGGAGCTGACCACCAGGAGCGCCCCGCACAGACACCAACTGCCCACCACATCAAGGGGCCAGTGGTAGCCGTGCAGGACCAGACCGATGCCCGTCGCCGCCGTCAGCGCCCCCGCGGCGGCGGGCAGCGGCCACCTGCGGCGCATCTGCGGGGCGAGCAGCAGCGCCGCGCCGCCGTACGCCACCATCGCGGTCGCGGTATGGCCCGAGGGGTAGTAGCCGGTGGCGGCCTCCAGCGGTCCCGGCCGGGCGATCCAGTCCTTCAGCGGCACGACCAGCAGCGGCACCAGTGCCATCGTCACCGCGGCGATCAGCGCCGCACGGCGCCGTCCGCGCCACAGGGCGTACGCGATGGCCGGCGCGAGGACCGGAAGGGCGACCGGCATGCTGCCGAGGTCGGAGAGGAACTGGCTGAGCGCGGCGGGCCCGTGGCCGGTGACCGCACGGTCGAGGCGCTCGTCGAGGCGGCGCAGCGGGCCGCCGGAGGCGACCTGCCAGGTGATGACCGCGAACACGCAGAGCAGAGCGGCGACCGTGGCGAAGAGGAAAGCCGGCGACCCCGGAACAGGGGGGGTGGTTCCGGGGCCGCCGCCTTGACCGGCGAACCGCGCGCCCCGGGGGGTATGGGGCGGACGGCCATCCGATCGGTGAGGAGTTCCGGAGCCGGAGGCTCCAGTGGTGTGCGCGAGGGCACGACCAGGGCAAGGCTGGGGATGCTCGGCCCTGGAATCGTCCGCAGTCCCCTGCGGACGAGGTGTTTCTCTCATCTGCAGAAACCGTACGGCAGAGCGCGGGGGACCGACAGCGGGAACTCCATCCCGCCATCGGCCCCCCACACGTTCTTCACAGGCGCCATTCGCTACGGAGCGTCACACGCCGGTGAAGGCCCGCTCGATGATGTCGAGGCCCTCGCCCAGGAGGTCCTCGCCGATGACCAGCGGCGGCAGGAAGCGCAGGACGTTCCCGTACGTACCGCAGGTGAGGACGAGCAGCCCCTCCGCGTGGCAGGCCTTGGCGAGCGCCGCGGCGGCCTCCGGGTTCGGGGTCTTGGAGGCGCGGTCCTTGACCAGCTCGATGGCGATCATGGCGCCGCGGCCGCGGATGTCGCCGATGATGTCGTACTTCTCCGCCATCGTGGCGAGGCGGCCCTTCATGACCTCCTCGATGCGCTTGGCCCTGCCGTTGAGGTCGAGCTCCTTCATCGTCTCGATGGCGCCGAGGGCGGCGGCGCAGGCCACCGGGTTGCCGCCGTAGGTGCCGCCGAGGCCGCCCGCGTGTGCGGCGTCCATGATCTCGGCGCGGCCCGTCACGGCGGCGAGCGGCATGCCGCCCGCGATGCCCTTCGCGGTGGTGATCAGGTCCGGGACGATGCCCTCGTCCTCGCAGGCGAACCACTGGCCGGTGCGGCAGAAGCCGGACTGGATCTCGTCGGCGACGAAGACGATGCCGTTGTCCCTGGCGAACTGGCTGATCGCCGGCAGGAAGCCCTTGGCCGGCTCGATGAAGCCGCCCTCGCCGAGCACCGGCTCGATGATGATCGCGGCGACGTTGTCCGCGCCGATCTGCTTGTTGATCATGTCGATGGCCTGCGCGGACGCCTCGGCGCCGGCGTTCTCCGGGCCGGTCAGCCAGCGGTAGCCGTAGGCGACCGGGACGCGGTAGACCTCGGGCGCGAACGGGCCGAAGCCGTTCTTGTACGGCATGTTCTTGGCCGTCAGCGCCATCGTCAGGTTGGTGCGGCCGTGGTAGCCGTGGTCGAAGACGACGACCGCCTGGCGCTTGGTGTACGCACGGGCGATCTTGACGGCGTTCTCGACGGCCTCGGCGCCCGAGTTGAACAGCGCTGACTTCTTGGCGTGGTCGCCCGGGGTCAGCTCGGCCAGCTGCTCGGCGACGGCCACGTAGCCCTCGTACGGCGTCACCATGAAACAGGTGTGGGTGAAGTCGGCGAGCTGGGCGGTCGCGCGGCGCACGACGGCCTCGGCGGAGGCGCCGACGGAGGTCACGGCGATGCCGGAACCGAAGTCGATCAGGCGGTTGCCGTCGACGTCCTCGATGATGCCGCCGCCCGCGCGCGCGGTGAAGACGGGCAGCGTGGAGCCCACACCGGCGGCGACCGCCGCGAGACGGCGGGCCTGCAGCTCCTGCGACTTCGGGCCGGGGATCGCGGTGACGACGCGGCGCTCCTGCGGGATGGCGCTCATGCGGGGCTCCTGGGTTTTCCTGGGGGATTTCGGACGCTTCCTTGGCTTTCTTGGCAGGCTAGGGCGCGCGGGCGGGGTGTGGCATGCGCCGTTCGGTAGTGGTGGGGGTGTGTCCCTTGTCCTCGGCGGACAGTTGTCCCGGGCGCGGCCGGGCGCTCCCGAGCCGCGCGGTACCGGTGAACCGCCGCGCGCTGCCACTAGATTGAGCGTTCGCACCGCTCAGTACGGACCTGGCTGGTCAGGGGGCAAGGGGTCGATGGACACCGAAGGCACGCACGACGCACGCGGCACCCGATCGGGGGCGGTCCCGCGCCCCGCCGGGCCGCCCCCCATCCCGGCGCTGCCGCCCCGGCCCGTCGAGGCTCCGACGGCCGGGCCGTCCCTCGGCGACTGGCTGCGCACCCCGCGCGCCCCCGCCGAACCGGGCCTGTGGCGCCTGGGGCACAAGCCGCGCCCCGACGCCGATCCGGACCGGGTGCCCGACCGGGCGCTGCTCGTCGGCGCGCTGGTGGCGCTGCTCGCGGCCACCCTGGTCTGGTCGCTGTGGACCAACGGCTACATCCCGCACAGCCGGGTCCTGCTCGAACTGTTCACCCCCACCGGCTGGTGGACCTACCCCCGGCCCCCGGCCGCGCTGACCGCCATCGAGGTCTACAACAGCCTCTTCGCCGCCCTGCTGATCTACGTGTTCGGGCGGATGGGCAACTGGCTGGAGGTGTTCCGCCGGTACGCCGTGGACTGCCCGCAGCCCGAGCGGACGCTGCGCACCGCACTCGCGGGGGCGGCCGCGGTGTGGCTGGTGATAGGGACCAGCCTCTTCCCGTTCTTCTTCACCGTATGGAGCCTGTTCCCGCTCTCGTGGACCACCGGCAACGGCGACCGCGCGGTGGCCACGTTCGTCAACTACGCCCTCTACGTCCTGGTCGGCGGCGCGGTCCTGTGGCCCTTCGCCAAGGCGGGCGACTGGCTCGGCCACGTACGCCGGCGCGGGCGCAAGCCGGACTCCCCGGCGCAGGCCGCACCCGCCGCGCCCTCTCCGGCCGACTGGCCCCAGCTGCGCGCCGCCGGCCAGGGCGCCGCGGCCGACCGGCTGGTGGCGGACGAGCGGGCCGGGCGGATGAACGACGTCGACTGCGTACGCATCCGGCGCGCCTGGGCCACCGTGAACGCCGACCCCTCCCGGCTCGGCGCGTTCAGCCAAGCGGTCGTCGGGCAGGGCGCGCGGGCCTGTCCGCACCCCTCCGGCGACCGCGATCTGCCGGCCCGCGCGGCCACCCACGACCTGCTCACCTCGCAGGTACGCATCGGCCACTACCCCGACGCGGAACGCACCCCGCCCGCCCGCCGGGGCGCGGGCGCAGCCCTCGACCCGGCGGCGCTCGGCTCCTCGCTGCTCGCGGTCGGTCCCTTCGGCTCCGGCAAGACCCGGCACCTGGTGCGGCCCGTGGTGGAGTCGCTCGCGCTCCAGGCGCTCGCCGGGAAGGCCGCCGTGGTCGCGGTGTGCGCGGCGGGCACCCCGCTCGGACCCGACGACGGCTACGACGTGGTGATCAAGCCCGGCGACCCCGCCTCCGCCTACGACCTCGACCTGTACGGCGACGCCGCCGACCCCGACGAGGCCGCGGCCCTGCTCGCCGAGGCCTTCGCCGGCGACCTGCCCGAGATCGACTCACGGCGGGCCGCGACCGCCCTGGCCCAGCTGCTCGGCCCCTACCGCGCAGCCCACGGACGCTTCCCCCCGGTGCCCGTGCTGCGCGAGCTGCTCGACGGCTCGCCCGGCGCCCTGGAGGAGCTGCGGGCCCGCCTCGACACCGGGGAACACCGCGCCTATCACCGCGAACTCGACGCCCGCGCGCGCCAGTTGGGCACCCCGGGCGATCCCGGGCTCGCCCTCGCGGCCCGCGTCGCGGTGCTCGACCGCCCGGCCTTCGAGGGCTTCTTCGACACCACGGGCGAGACCCGCCCCTTCTCGCTGCGCTCGCTGGAACACCCGCTGCGGGTCCGCATCGACCTGCCCGAACGCTCCCACCCCGAGGCCGCGCACCTGCTCACCCGGCTCGTCCTCGCCCAGTTCACCGCCGGCACGGCCGCCCGCCGGGACCGCTCGCTCTTCGCCTTCCTGGCCGTGGACGACGCCACCCACGCCGTCACCGCCGAATCCGTACGGGCCCTGCAACGGCTGCGGAACTGCAACGCCGGGGTGCTGCTCACGCTGCGCGCGCTCGGCGACGTACCGGAACAGCTGCACACCTCGCTGCTCGGCTCGGCGGGCTGCCACATGACGTTCTCGGGGGTCACCACCTGGGACGGGCGGCTCTTCGCGCAGGCCTGGGGCACCGAGTGGGTGGAGACCACCGAGGTCGCCAAGCACACCGTCTTCGCCGACCAGCCGCTCACCCGTGCGGTCCACGCGCTGCGCAAACTCGTCACCGGCAAAGCGGTCACCACCGACGCCGTCACCGTGCGCAAGGTGGAGCGGGAACGCTGGTCGGCCTCGGAGCTCGCCCATCAGGTGCCCGCCGGGCACGCGGTGCTCTCCCTGACGACCGTCGAGGGCGAGCACGCACCGCCGCTCCTCGTGGACCTGCGCGGCTGAGACCGGATTCCGCGCCGGTGAACGGCTCCGCGGAACCTGGCCCGGCTGGCAAAATGGGAGTGCTCCGTTCATACGGGACGTAGCAATCCCCTGCCGAAGGTAACCCGGTCCCATGCCGCCCACGCTCGCCTCGCTCGTCCAGCACTCGGCGCTCAAACTCACCGTGCGCGCGGGGGAGGACCAGCTGGACCGCCCGGTGCGCTGGGCCCACGTCAGCGAACTCGCCGACCCCGTTCCGTACATGGAGGGCGGCGAGCTGCTGCTCATCACCGCGATGACGCTGGACGCCGAGGACCCGGACACCATGCGCCGCTATGTGCGCAGACTGGCCAAGGCGGGGGTGGTCGGGCTCGGCTTCGCGGTCGGCGTCAATTACGACTCCGTACCGGACGCGCTGCTCACCGCGGCGCGCGAGGAGGGCTTCCCGCTGCTCGAAGTGCCGCGGCGCACCCCGTTCCTGGCCATCTCCAAGGCGGTCTCGGCGGCCATCTCGGCCGACCAGTACCGCGCGGTCACCGCCGGGTTCGAGGCCCAGCGCGAGCTCACCAGGGCGGCGCTCTCCGAAGGACCGGCCGACCTCATCGCCCGGCTCGCCGCGCACGTCGACGGCTGGGCGGCGCTGTACGACGCGTCCGGCGCGGTCGTCGCCGCCGCCCCCGAATGGGCCGCCCGCCGCGCCGCCCGGCTCACCGCGGACGTCACCCGGCTGCGCGAACGCGCCGCCCCGGCGAGCGCGGTGGTCGGCGGGGCCGACGACTCCACCGGCGACCGCGTGGAGCTCCAGTCGCTCGGCACCGGACGCCGGATGCGCGGCGCGCTCGCGGTCGGCACGGGGGCGCCGCTGGGCACCGCCGAGCGGTACGCCGTGCACTCCGCCATCGCCCTGCTCACCCTCACCACCGAACGCTCCCGCTCCCTCCAGTCGGCGGAACAGCGCCTGGGCGCGGCGATCCTGCGGATGCTGCTCTCCGGCCAGCAGGACCACGCCCGCGCGGTCGCCGGAGACCTGTACGGCGGGCTCCTGGACGCGCCGTTCCGCCTGGTCATCGCCGAGGTCGCGGGCGAGGCCGAGGCCGGGCTCGGCGTCCTCGCCGAGACCATGGAGTCGGCCGCCGCCCGCAGCGGCGAGGCGGTCCTCGCGGTGCCGGAGGCCGGGCGGCTCGTCGTGCTCGCCGCTGACGGCGGCGAGGCGGTCGCGGCCTGCCTGTCCCACGAGTGCGCCGAGGGCGAGGAACTCGTCATCGGGCTCTCCGCCCCGGCCGGGCCGATCGCCGCCGCCTCCGCGTACAAGCAGGCCGAACAGGCGCTCTCGGTCGCCCGGCGGCGCGGCAAGCCGCTCGTCGAGCACGAGGAGCTCGTCGCGGGCTCCGTGCTGCCGCTGCTCGCCGACGACGCGGTGCGGGCCTTCGCCGACGGGATGCTCCGCGCGCTGTACGAGCACGACGCGACCGGCCGCGGCGATCTGGTGGCCTCGCTGCGGGCCTGGCTCTCGCGGCACGGCCAGTGGGACGCGGCGGCGGCCGACCTGGGCGTGCACCGCCACACCCTGCGCTACCGGATACGCCGGGTGGAGGAAATCCTGGGCCGCTCGCTGGACGACCCGGACGTCCGCATGGAGCTGTGGCTGGCGTTGAAGGTGACGACCACCCCGGACCAGGCCTGACCATTCCCCGCCCCGCGCCCCTGGCAGGGGGCGGTGCGGGGGATGACAAAGCGGCGTACGCCAGGGCCGGACCACTCCACCCCGGACAAACCCACACCCGCCCACACCCGCCTACCGTGTGGGCATGACTTCTACCCACGCCTTCTGGCTCGCCGGCCGCGAGGCCACCGGCGACGACAGCTTCGACGTCACTTCGCCCTGGGACGGCCGTCTCGTCGGCACGGTGGCCATCCCGACCGACACCCAGGTCGAGGAGGCCGTGGCCGCCGCGCACGCCGTCGTGGAGGAGTTCGCGGCGACCCCGGCGCACGTACGGGCCGCCGCCCTCGACCACGTCTCGCGCCGCCTGGCCGAGCGCACCGAGGAGATCGCCCAGCTGATCTCCGCCGAGAACGGCAAGCCCGTCAAGTGGGCCCGCGGCGAGGTCGGCCGCGCGGTGTCCGTGTTCCGGTTCGCCGCCGAGGAGGCCCGCCGCTTCAACGGCGGCGAGGCCCAGCGCCTGGACACCGACGGCGGCGGCGTGGGCCGCCTCGCCCTCACCCGCCGCTTCCCCAAGGGCGTCGTCCTCGGCATCGCACCGTTCAACTTCCCGCTGAACCTGTGCGCCCACAAGGTCGCCCCGGCCATCGCGGTGGGCGCCCCGATCATCCTCAAGCCGGCCCCCGCCACCCCGCTCTCGGGCCTCATCCTCGGCGAGCTGCTCGCCGAGACCGAGCTGCCGGCCGGCTCGTGGAGCATCCTGCCGGTCGCCAACGACAAGATGCCGGCCCTGGTGCAGGACGACCGCCTCCCGGTCATTTCCTTCACCGGCTCCGACAAGGTCGGCTACGCGATCATGGACTCGGTGCCGCGCAAGCACTGCACCCTGGAGCTCGGCGGCAACGGCGCGGCCGTGGTCCTGGCCGACTGGGCCTCGGAGGAGGACCTGGACTGGGCGGCGACCCGCATCGCCACCTTCTCCAACTACCAGGGCGGCCAGTCCTGCATCTCCGTCCAGCGCGTGATCGCGGACGCCGCCGTGTACGACCGGCTGCTCCCGAAGATCGTCGCCGCGGTCGGGGCGCAGGTCACCGGCGACCCGTCCGACTCCGCCACCGACGTCGGCCCGCTGGTCAGCGAGGACGCCGCCGTGCGCGTCGAGTCCTGGGTCGAGGAGGCCGTCGCGGCCGGCGCGAAGCTGCTCGCCGGCGGCAAGCGCGACGGCGCCTCCTACGCGCCGACCGTGCTCACCGACGTCCCGGCCGGCACCACCCTGGCCTGCGAGGAGGTCTTCGGACCGGTCCTCACCGTGCAGAAGGTGGACGGCGAGGCCGAGGCGTTCGCCGCGGTCAACTCCTCCAAGTACGGCCTCCAGGCAGGGGTGTTCACGCACGACGTGCAGACCGCCTTCCGCGCCCACCGGGCCCTGGAGGTCGGCGGCGTGATCATCGGCGACGTGCCGTCCTACCGCGCCGACCAGATGCCGTACGGCGGTGCCAAGGCCTCCGGCGTCGGCCGCGAGGGCGTCCGCTACGCCATGGACGACTACACCTACGAGCGCGTCCTGGTCCTGACGGGCCTCGCCCTGTAGGACCCGGGCTCCACGGGAGCGGCGGCCGGAACCCACTGTGCGGGGGTTCCGGCCGCCGTCCGCCGTTTATGGGGCCGGGTGCCCGCGAGGGGTGGTCCAAGTGCCGGGAATCGGGTACATACGGACGGGTAGCACCTCCCGGTAACGGGCAGCCGCCCGCAGCCGTCAGCCCGCGGCGAGGAGAACCCCTCATGACCGCACCACAGCCCACCCCCAAGGTCTCGGAGCGCGAGGCCCGCCAGGTCGCCGAGGCCGCCCGCGAGCAGGACTGGCGCAAGCCCAGCTTCGCGAAGGAACTGTTCCTCGGGCGACTGCGCCTCGACCTGATCCACCCCCATCCCCAGCCCGCCCCGGACGACGTGGCGCGCGGCGAGGCCTTTCTCGCCAAGATGCGCGACTTCTGCGAGACCCGCGTCGACGGCCGCCTCATCGAGCGCGAGTCGCGGATCCCCGACGAGGTGGTGAACGGGCTCAAGGAGCTCGGCGCCTTCGGGATGAAGATCGACACGAAGTACGGGGGCCAGGGGCTGACCCAGGTCTACTACAACAAGGCGCTCACGCTCGCCGGCTCGGCGAGCCCGGCGATAGGAGCGCTGCTCTCCGCGCACCAGTCGATCGGCGTCCCGCAGCCGCTGAAGCTGTTCGGCACCCAGGAGCAGAAGGACACCTTCCTGCCGCGCTGCGCCCGTACCGACATCTCCGCCTTCCTGCTCACCGAGCCCGACGTGGGTTCCGACCCGGCGCGGCTGGCGACCTCGGCGGTCCCGGACGGCGACGACGCGTACGTCCTGGACGGGGTCAAGCTGTGGACGACCAACGGCGTCGTCGCGGACCTCCTGGTCGTGATGGCCAGGGTGCCGAAGTCCGAGGGCCACAAGGGCGGCATCACGGCCTTCGTGGTCGAGGCGGACTCGCCGGGCGTCACGGTCGAGAACCGCAACGCCTTCATGGGCCTGCGCGGCATCGAGAACGGCGTCACCCGCTTCCACCAGGTCCGCGTCCCGGCCGCGAACCGGATCGGCCCCGAGGGCTCCGGCCTCAAGATCGCCCTGACCACGCTCAACACGGGCCGCCTCTCGCTGCCCGCACTCTGCGTGGGCAGCGGCAAATGGTGTCTGAAAATCGCCCGTGAATGGGCGGGCGTACGCGAGCAGTGGGGCCGGCCGGTCGCCCGGCACGAGGCGGTCGGCGGGAAGATCTCCTTCATCGCCGCCACCACCTTCGCCCTCGAAGCCATGACGGACCTCTCCTCGCAGATGGCCGACGAGAACCGCAACGACATCCGCATCGAGGCGGCCCTCGCCAAGCTGTACGGCTCCGAGATGGGCTGGCTGATGGCGGACGAACTGGTCCAGATCCGCGGCGGCCGCGGCTTCGAGACCGCCGACTCGCTGGCCGCCCGCGGCGAACGGGCCGTCCCCGCCGAGCAGATGCTCCGCGACATGCGGATCAACCGGATCTTCGAGGGCTCCACGGAGATCATGCACCTGCTGATCGCCCGGGAGGCGGTCGACGCCCACCTGTCCGTGGCGGGCGACCTCATCGACCCCGACAAGTCCCTCCAGGACAAGGCGAAGGCGGGCGCCAACGCGGCCGGGTTCTATGCCAAGTGGCTGCCCAAGCTGGTCGCGGGCCCCGGCCAACTCCCGCGCTCGTACGCCGAGTTCGGCCCGCTCGCCCAGCATCTGCGCTACGCCGAGCGCTCCGCGCGCAAGCTGGCCCGCTCGACGTTCTACGCGATGTCGCGCTGGCAGGGCCGGATGGAGACCAAGCAGGGCTTCCTCGGCCGGATCGTGGACATCGGGGCCGAACTGTTCGCGATGAGCGCGGCCTGCGTACGGGCCGAGCACCTGCGCGCCACCGGCGACCACGGACGCGAGGCGGTCCAGCTGGCCGACGCGTTCTGCCGCCAGTCCCGCATCCGCGTCGAGGAGCTCTTCACCCGGCTGTGGAGCAACACCGACGACCTCGACCGCAAGATCGTCGCCGGGGTGCTCGACGGCGCGTACACCTGGCTGGAGGCGGGCGTCGTCGACCCGTCCGACGACGGCCCCTGGATCGCCGACGCGACCCCGGGCCCGGCCAAGCGCGACAACGTCCACCGCCCAATTCGCTGACCGGACAAGGGAGTTGGGGTGCCGGAGCGGCTAGTGCCGCTCCGGCGTCCACTCGGCGACCAGGGTGAGCAGCCCCGGGAACCGCTCTTCGAGGTCGTTCACGCGCACCTGGCTGCGCCGCTCCAGACCGTACTGTCGCTGGCGGGTGATCCCGGCCTCCCTGAGTGCCTTGAAGTGATGGGTGAGGGAGGATTTCGGCCGGTCGAAGCCGAACCAGCCGCAGGTGTGGTCGTACGCCTCCGCTTCGAGCAGCAGCCTGCGCACGATCTCCAGGCGCAGCGGATCGCTCAGCGCGCCGAGCACCGTCTCCAGGCGCAGCTCGGCGAGCGCCGGCTCGGGGAGCGGTTCCGGCGTGCCCTCGGGCGCCGGATGAACCCTGAACTCCGTTGCCATCGGCCCTCCTTCATTCCTCGTCTTCGTTCCTCGCCACCTTGTACGAGTTTCATCGTACAGCGTGCTATGTTCGAGAAATCTCGTACTAGTGAACCCGTGAGGGAGTTCCGCAGTGACAAGCACTCTTCAGGCCTGCCCGGACACCGCCGCCGCGCCCGCGCCCGCCATCGGGCGCCGATGGATCTGGCTGGCGGCCTGGCCCGTGACGGCGGTCTTCGTCCTCTCCAACGCGGCGACCCCGCTGTACGTCCTGTGGCAGCGGCAGATCGGCTTCTCGCGGGGCACCCTGACCGTGGTCTTCGCCTGCTACATCGCGGGCCTGATCGGCTCGCTCCTGGTGTCCGGCGTCCTGTCCGACCGGATCGGCCGCAAACCGGTGCTGCTGCCCGCGCTCGCCCTCGGGATCGTCGCCTGCCTGGTCTTCGCGACGGCGACCTCGGTGGCCGCGCTGATCGCCGCCCGGCTCGCCACCGGGATCGCCGTGGGCGCCGCGGTCTCGGCGGGCATGGCCGCCGTCACGGACATCGCGGGCCCCGAACGGGGGCGGCTCGGCGCACTGCTCGCGTCCTGCGCCATGGTCCTCGGCGCCGGTCTCGGCCCGCTCCTGGCCGGAATCCTCTCCGAGGCGGCGCCCCACCCGACGGTGACGGTCTTCGCGGTCGAGGCGCTGCTGCTGGTGTCGGCGGTGGCGGTGGTGCTGCGCCTGCCACTGGGCCGCCCCGCGGCCGGCCCCCGCCGGGGCCCCTGGATCCGGTTGCCCGCGGTCCCGAGCGGCAGCGGACGCCAACTCGCCCTGGGCGTCGCGGTGTTCGCGCCGGGCATCACGGCGACGTCCTTCGTGCTGTCCCTCGGCCCCTCCCTCCTCGCCACCCTCCTCGGCACCACCAGCCGGGTCCTCGCGGGCGGCATGGCCTTCGTGATGTTCCTGACCGCGACGGCCGTGCAGTTCGCCGTACGCGGGCGGCAGCTGCGGACGATCCTGCTGGCCAGCGCGCTGGCGACGGTCCCGGCGATGCTCGCCCTCATCGTCGCGGTCCGCACCTCATCGGCGCTCCTGCTGGTCCTCGCCGCGGTCCTGGCCGGCGCGGGCCAGGGCCTGGGCCAGCTCGGCGGCCTCTCCCTCCTCGCCGCCGAAGTCCCCGGGACCCGCCTGGCCGAAGCCAACGCGGCCCTGAACGTGGGCGGCTACCTGATGGCGGGCACCCTCCCGGTGGCCGCGGGCTACCTGAGCGACGCGACCGGCCTCGCGACGGGCGCGACGGTGTTCGGGGTGCTGCTCGCGGCGCTCGCCGCGGCGGGCGGGGTGTTCGTGGCGCGCGGCGGCCACCGCCGACGGGCACCGGCCGGGAAGGCGCCGGACGCCGAACCGGCGCCCGCCGCGCACTCATCCCGGTCTTATTGACAGGAGCGCTGTCCGGGCGCACAGCGGATGCGGCCACAATGGGGGGCATGAGCGACAGCCCAGCCCCCCTCGCCGACCCTCACATCGCCTTCGATCCGGCCGTTGGCCGACGCGATGTGGTCGTCCTCGGATCCACCGGGTCCATCGGAACCCAGGCCATCGACCTGGTCCTGCGCAACCCCGACCGCTTCCGCGTGACCGCGCTGTCCGCGGCCGGCGGCCGGGTCGGGCTGCTGGCCGAGCAGGCCCGGCAGTTGAAGGTGCGTACGGTCGCGGTCGCCCGCGAGGACGCCGTGCCCGCGCTGCGCGAGGCGCTCGCCGCGCAGTACGGCGGCGAGCCGCTCCCCGAGATCCTCGCGGGCCCCGACGCCGCCACCGAACTGGCCGCCTCGCCCTGCCACACCGTGCTCAACGGGATCACCGGCTCGATCGGACTCGCCCCGACCCTCGCGGCGCTCGGAGCGGGCCGCACGCTCGCGCTCGCCAACAAGGAGTCGCTGATCGTCGGCGGCCCGCTCGTCAAGGCGATCGCCGAGCCGGGCCAGATCATCCCCGTCGACTCCGAGCACGCCGCCCTGTTCCAGGCGCTGGCCGCCGGCAAGCGCGCCGACGTGCGCAAGCTCGTCGTGACCGCGTCCGGCGGGCCCTTCCGGGGACGTACCAAGAGCGAGCTCGCGGACGTCACCCCGGGCGACGCGCTCGCCCACCCCACCTGGGCGATGGGCCCGGTGATCACGGTCAACTCGGCGACCCTGGTCAACAAGGGCCTGGAGGTGATCGAGGCCCATCTGCTGTACGACATCCCCTTCGAGCGCATCGAGGTCGTCGTCCACCCCCAGTCCTACGTCCACTCCATGGTCGAGTTCACCGACGGCTCCACGCTGGCCCAGGCGACCCCGCCCGACATGCGCGGCCCGATCGCCATCGGGCTCGGCTGGCCCGAGCGGATCCCCGACGCGGCGCCCGCCTTCGACTGGTCCAAGGCTTCGACCTGGGAGTTCTTCCCCCTCGACCAGGACGCGTTCCCCTCGGTGGGACTCGCCCGGCACGTCGGGGAGCTGGGCGGGACGGCTCCGGCGGTGTTCAATGCCGCGAACGAGGAGTGCGTGGAGGCGTTCCTGGCGGGACGGCTGCCGTTCAACGGCATCATGGAGACAGTCACCGATGTGGTGGCGGAGCACGGCACCCCCGCCTCGGGAACCTCCCTCACGGTCTCGGACGTCCTTGAAGCGGAGACCTGGGCACGCGCCCGGTCCCGTGAACTCGCGGTGAAGGCAACAGCGGAGGCACGCGCATGACGATCCTGTTGACGGTCCTCGGCATAGCGCTCTTCGCCGTCGGGCTGCTCATCTCCATCGCCTGGCACGAGCTCGGCCACCTCTCCACGGCCAAGCTCTTCGGCATCCGCGTGCCCCAGTACATGGTCGGCTTCGGCCCCACCATCTGGTCGCGCAAGAAGGGCGACACGGAGTACGGGATCAAGGCGATTCCGGCCGGCGGCTACATCCGCATGATCGGCATGTTCCCGCCCGGGGAGGACGGCCGCATCGAGGCGCGGTCGACCTCGCCGTTCCGCGGCATGATCGAGGACGCCAGGGCGGCGGCCTTCGAGGAGCTCCAGCCGGGCGACGAGGACCGGCTCTTCTACACGCGCAAGCCGTGGAAGCGCGTCATCGTCATGTTCGCGGGCCCGTTCATGAACCTGGTGCTGGCCGTCGCGATCTTCCTCTCCGTCCTCATGGGCTTCGGCACCGCGACCCAGACCACCGAGGTCGCGGGCGTCCAGAAGTGTGTGATCGCACAGAGCGAGAAGCGCGAGACCTGCAAGGCGGGCGACGCCGTCTCGCCCGCCGAAGCCGCGGGCATGAAGACCGGCGACAAGATCGTCGCCTTCAACGGCAAGCCCGTGAAGGACTGGTCCGACCTCTCGGACCGGATCCGCGAGACCATCGGCCCGGCCACGGTCACCGTCGAGCGCGGCGGCCAGCAGGTCACCCTGCACCCCACGCTCGCCAAGAACATGGTGGCCAAGAAGGGCTCGGACGGCCAGGCCGTCCCGGACCAGTTCGTTCCGGCCGGCTACCTCGGCTTCGCCGCGAAGACCGAGATCCAGCCGCTCAGCTTCGGCGCGTCCGTGAACCGCATGGGCGACATGGTGCAGAACGGCGTGCACTCGATCGTCGCCCTGCCCGGCAAGATCCCGGACCTGTGGAACGCGGCCTTCGACGGCGGCCAGCGCAAGGCCGACTCCCCGGTCGGCGTGGTCGGCGCGGCCCGCATCAGCGGCGAGGTGCTCAACCTGGACGCCCCGACGCCGAACATCATCGCGACGTTCCTGTTCCTGCTCGCCGGCTTCAACCTCTCGCTGTTCCTCTTCAACATGCTGCCGCTGCTGCCGCTGGACGGCGGGCACATCGCGGGAGCCCTGTGGGAGTCGCTGCGCCGCAACCTCGCCCGCGTGCTCAAGCGCCCCGACCCGGGCCCGTTCGACGTGGCGAAGCTGATGCCGGTCGCGTATGTGGTGGCCGGAATCTTCATCTGCTTCACGCTGCTGGTCCTGGTGGCGGACGTGGTGAACCCGGTGAAGATCACCTGACGAACGCGGCGGACACGTGTGCCGTACGCGGGTCTCGTACGCAGGCGGGGGCGGCTCGGGCGCACTGTGCCCGAGCCGCCCCTTCGCGTGCCGCCTCGTCGTCGGGGTGAACTCCGGGGGCACGGTGTGCTCGGTGCCCTCCGGGTGACGTAACCTCGAAGGCTGGAGCCCGCCGATCTCGGGACCTTGATCCACACCTTGGGGTTGCACAGCAGATGACTGCGATTTCACTGGGAATGCCGTCCGTACCGACCAGGCTGGCCGAGCGTCGCAAGAGCCGTCAGATCCAGGTCGGGTCGGTGGCGGTCGGCGGGGACGCACCCGTCTCGGTGCAGTCCATGACGACGACGCGGACGTCGGACATCGGGGCGACGTTGCA
>NZ_JBIWHT010000023.1:0-85337 GCF_044764265.1 Streptomyces sp. NPDC094147
GGGGGGGGGGGGGGGGGGGGGGGGGGGGGGGGGGGGGGGGGGGGGGGGGGGGGGTTGGGGGGGGGGGGGGGGGGGGGGGGGGGGGGGGGGGGGGCCCCGCTGCGCGCTGCCTCTTCCCCGCCCCGCCCCTTCCCGACCTGGGGCTCCGCCCCAGGCCCCGCTCCTCAAACGCCGGAGGGGCTGGAATTTGTTGCCGAGCCGGATGTGCCGGATGCAGAGGCCGAACCTGTGCCCGCGCCCGAACCGGTGGCCGCGCCCGAACCGGTGCCGACGCCGGAACCAGTGCCCGAACCCGCGCCCGCAACCGCAACCGAACCAGCACCCGGCCCGGCACCAGGCCCCGCCCCCGACCGCGATCCCGACCCCCACGCCACCTGAAAGCCCCCTACTCCTTCACCCCGAACAGCGGGACCAGCTTTGCCGGGAGGAGGTCGTTGCAGGCGAGCTGGCCCGTCTTGGTCAGGGCGTCGTCCACGCACGTGTAGTAGTCGCGGTACACGATCTGCACCGTGAAGCTCGACGCCACGACCGCCAGCGCGAGGACCGCCGTGACCAGGCCGGTCACCGCGGCCGTCATCTGCGGCTTGCCCGGCACGGGCTGCGGCGCGGCCGGGACGGCGGGGGCGGTCGGATAGGCGGCGGTGGCGGGCGCCTTCTCCGGCGGCTTCGGCTTGGCCCGCAGCGCGCTGATCGCCCAGTACAGACCCAGCGCCCCCAGGAGCAGCGCGATCTCCGGCATGTCGAACAGGGCGAAGAAGAAGGCCCACATCCCGGACAGCAGGGCGTAGCGGGCGCGCCGCTGGGCCGGGTCCGTGGGGTCCCAGCGCAGGCCGGCCGGGGGCGGCGGGTTCTGCCCGGGGCCGCCCTCGGGCCGCTCGGGACGCTGGCCGAAGCCGCCCGGCGCGCGGCCCGGCTGGTGGTTGCTCCACTGGCTCCCCCAGGGCGAACCCTGGTTTTCGTCGTCGCCCGGCGCGGGGCGGCGGGGCTGCCAGGGCTGGTCGGGACGGCCCTCGGGCGGCGGTGCGAAGGGGTTGTCGTCGCCGGATCCCGCTCCGGCGCCGCTCCCCGTGCTCCCCGGTCCCGAGTTCCCCGGGTCCGTCGAAGAGGAGCCAGGGGAGGGGGACTGGCGTGCTGCGAACAGCTGGTGGCGTCGGTCCGGCATCTGGTGAACGTCTTCCCCTCGGACCCGTGGCCGGCCGGTCGGGCCGGAGGGGTCGCATCTCGCATGTATGTGGAACAAGTCGGTGGGACAAGTGAGCTGGGCAACTGACTGGGCACCGGCGGAGACGAGTGGGTGAGACACGTCTCGTGTCGCGGCGTCTTCCCAGACGCTACCTGGCGGTCCGGCCCCCGTCCCGTGGGGGCCGTCCGGTGTGCCGGTATCGTTGCTGACGGTCGGCGCTTTCGTAGAGTTCCCCGTATCGAGGGGCGCGATTCGTTCGTACGACCACACAAAGACGTACGACTGCGAGAAAGAGCCCCGCTGTGGCCTCCCCGCCCCCCTCCGCGTCCCCTTCCCCGCCCGAAGACCCGCCCGAGGACCAGACCGCCGCCCGGCCCGAAGCGGCCCGCCCCGCCCGGCTCGTGGTGCTGGTGTCCGGGTCCGGCACGAATCTGCAGGCCCTGCTCGACGCCATCGCCGCCGATCCGGGCGGATACGGCGCCGAGATCGTGGCCGTCGGCGCCGACCGGGGTGCCATCGCCGGTCTGGAGCGCGCCGAGCGGGCCGGGATCCCGACCTTCGTCTGCCGGGTCAAGGACCACGGCTCGCGCGAGGAGTGGGATGCCGCGCTGACCGCGGCGACCGCGGCGTACGCACCGGACCTGGTCGTCTCGGCCGGGTTCATGAAGATCGTGGGCAAGGAGTTCCTCGCCCGGTTCGGCGGGCGTGTGGTCAACACCCACCCCGCGCTGCTGCCCAGTTTTCCCGGAGCCCACGGCGTACGTGACGCACTCGCGTACGGCGCCAGGGTGACCGGGTGCACCGTCCACTTCGTCGACGACGGCGTCGACACCGGCCCGATCATCGCCCAGGGCGTGGTCGAGATCCGGGATGAGGACGATGAAGCCGCTCTGCACGAGCGGATCAAGGACGTCGAGCGACGGCTGCTCGTCGATGTCGTGGGGCGCCTGGCCCGTAACGGCTACCGCATTGAGGGACGAAAGGTTCAGATCGGTGAACTCGGTTAACACGGACGCCGTCAAGCCCATTCGGCGGGCGCTGGTCAGCGTCTACGACAAAACGGGTCTGGAGGAGCTGGCGCAAGGGCTCCACGCGGCCGGGGTCGAGCTGGTGTCCACCGGGTCGACCGCCGCGAAGATCGCCGCCGCCGGGGTGCCCGTCACCAAGGTCGAGGAGCTCACCGGCTTCCCCGAGTGCCTGGACGGCCGGGTCAAGACGCTGCACCCGCGCGTCCACGCGGGCATCCTCGCCGACCTGCGCCTGGACACCCACCGCGCGCAGCTCGACGAGCTCGGGGTGCGCCCCTTCGAGCTGGTCGTCGTCAACCTCTACCCGTTCAAGGAGACCGTCGCCTCCGGCGCGAGCCCCGACGAGTGCGTCGAGCAGATCGACATCGGCGGGCCCTCGATGGTCCGGGCCGCCGCGAAGAACCACCCGTCGGTGGCCGTCGTCACCAGCCCGCAGCGGTACGCGGCCGTGCTCGACGCCGTGAAGAACGGCGGCTTCGACCTGGCCGCCCGCAAGCGCCTGGCCGCAGAAGCGTTCCAGCACACCGCCGCGTACGACGTGGCCGTGGCGTCCTGGATGACCAATGTGTACGCGCCCGAGAAGGCCGAGGAGGGGGGCGCCCAGCTGCCCGAGTTCCTCGGCGGCACCTGGGAGCGCAAGTCCACCCTGCGCTACGGCGAGAACCCGCACCAGGCCGCCGCGCTCTACACCGACGGTCAGCCGGGCGGGATCGCCAACGCCGAGCAGCTGCATGGCAAGGAGATGTCCTTCAACAACTACGTGGACACCGAGGCCGCGCGCCGCGCCGCCTACGACCACGAAGAGCCCTGCGTCGCGATCATCAAGCACGCCAACCCGTGCGGCATCGCGATCGACGCGGACCTCGCCGCCGCCCACCGCAAGGCCCACGAGTGCGACCCGCTGTCCGCGTTCGGCGGCGTCATCGCCGTCAACCGGCCGGTGACGGTGGCGATGGCCGAGCAGGTCGCCGAGATCTTCACCGAGGTCATCGCGGCCCCGGCGTACGAGGACGGCGCCGTCGAGGTGCTCGCCCGCAAGAAGAACATCCGGGTGCTCAAGGTGGACGGCACCCCGCACCAGCCCGGCGACCTCAAGCCGGTCTCCGGCGGCGCGGTGCTCCAGCAGACCGACGTCTTCCAGGCCCCGGGCGACGACCCCGCGAACTGGACGCTGGCCAGCGGACAGGCCCTGAACGAGGCCGAGTTGAAGGAACTCGCCTTCGCCTGGATCGCCTGCCGGGCCGTCAAGTCCAACGCGATCCTGCTCGCCAAGGACGGCGCTTCGGTCGGCGTCGGCATGGGCCAGGTCAACCGGGTCGACTCCGCGAAGCTCGCTGTCGAGCGGGCGGGCGAGGAGCGCGCGCGGGGCTCGTACGCCGCGTCCGACGCCTTCTTCCCGTTCCCCGACGGCTTCGAGATCCTGGCGAACGCCGGGGTCAAGGCCGTGGTCCAGCCCGGCGGTTCGGTCCGCGACGAGCTGGTGGTCGAGGCCGCGAAGAAGGCGGGCGTGACGATGTACTTCACCGGCACGCGCCACTTCTTCCACTGACCCCGGGCGCGTCCGATTCGGCGCAGGTACGCGGAAGGCCGCACCCCGGTGCGGGGTGCGGCCTTCCGGGCCGGGGCGGGTCAGAAGGACTTGACCACCACGGTCGAGCACACCTTGTCGGCGAAGGTCTGCTTCTTGGAGTCCCACAGCGGCCACAGCCAGCCGATGTAGCAGGCGAGGCTGTCCAGGAAGTGGGCGAGACGGCGGACGAAGGCCATGCCGAAGCCGATCGTCTGCCCGTCGCTCTCGCGCAGCACCTTGATGCCGACGGCCTTCTTGCCGGGAGTCTGGCCGGTGGTGCCCTCCTGGTACAGGAGCCAGAGCATGACGCCGATGAGGAGGAGGAAGCCGAGGAGCGCGAAGACGACGGCCACGCCTCCCTTGCCCACGGCCGCGCCGATGATCGACATCAGGGCGTACGGGACACCGACGATCAGGCCGTCGATGATGGTGGCGCCGACGCGCTGGATCCAGCCGGCGAACGGCGGCATGCCGCCGCTGTAGCCGAGCGGGGCCTGCGGGTAGGCGGGGCCGCCCTGCTGAGGGTAGCCGTAGCCCTGCGGCGGGATGCCCTGGGGGGCCTGCTGGCCCTGGGGGTAGCCGTAGCCGGGCTGGCCCTGCTGCTGGCCGTACGGGTTGCCCGGCTGGGGCTGCTGGGGCTGCTGCCCGTAAGGGTTGTTGGGGTCGCCGAAGCTCATGACGGATTTTCCTCCGTTGGTTAATGCGGGGACGACGCGGCCCGAGCGGAGGAAATGCTGTTCTGAGCTTCCCCAAGCTCTCGAACCTCCTCGAGCAGGGGAGGCCCCACTCGCCCCCCGGCACTGCCCGCGGCACTGCGCCGATCATCGTTCTAAATGAGACATAAGTTTGTCCAGCTGAACGCTGGATGTGTTGTGCAAGTGCAACTTGGGCGATGACGCGTCGCCCTGAAAGAATGGGAAACATGACCGCCCAGATTCTCGATGGCAAGGCCACCGCCGCAGCGATCAAGTCCGAACTGGCCGTCCGCGTGGCGGCCCTGAAGGAGCGGGGCGTCACGCCCGGCCTGGGGACCGTGCTCGTCGGGGAGGACCCCGGCAGCCAGAAGTACGTCGCGGGCAAGCACCGCGACTGCGCCGAGGTCGGCATCGCCTCCATCCAGCGCGAACTGCCCGCGACCGCGACGCAGGACGAGATCGAGGCGGTGGTGCGGGAGTTGAACGAGGACCCCGCGTGCACCGGCTACATCGTCCAGCTCCCGCTGCCCAAGGGCATCGACGAGAACCGCATCCTGGAGCTGATGGACCCCGCGAAGGACGCGGACGGTCTGCACCCGATGAACCTCGGGCGCCTCGTCCTCAACGAGCCGGGACCGCTGCCCTGCACCCCGTACGGCATCATCCAGTTGCTCCGCAAGCACGGCGTCGAGATCAACGGGGCCGAGGTCGTCGTGGTCGGACGCGGTGTCACCATCGGGCGCTCCATGCCGCTGCTGCTCACCCGCCGCTCCGAGAACGCCACCGTGACGCAGTGCCACACCGGCACGCGTGACCTGTCGACGCACCTGAAGCAGGCCGACATCGTCATCGCGGCGGCCGGTGTGCCGCACCTGATCAAGCCCGAGGACGTGAAGCCGGGCGCGGCCGTGCTCGACGTCGGCGTCAGCCGCGACGAGAGCGGGAAGATCGTCGGCGATGTGCACCCCGGCGTCGCCGAGGTCGCGGGCTGGCTCTCGCCGAACCCGGGCGGCGTCGGCCCGATGACCCGCGCCCAACTGCTCGTCAACGTCGTCGAGGCGGCCGAGCTCGCCGCGGCCGGCTGACCGGAAAGGGCCTGACCCCATGGGTGCTGGTACGAGTCACGACCCGGCCAAGGACGCGAAGTCTTCGGCGGGCTCGAAGGGCGGGCCCGCCGCGCGGCCCCGCACGGGCGGCTCGCGGCGGTTCCCCTCCGTCACGCGGGACACCGCACGCCCCGAGGGCGGCGGCCGGGCCGCGCCGGGGGACGCCTCGGCACCCGCCCGCCAGTGGCCGCTGCTCTCGGTGCTGCTCGCGGTCGGCCTCGGGCTGCTGATGGTGGCCACCGGGCCGTTCGGACAGGCCTTCAGGGTCGGGCTCGTCATCATCGGCGCCGCCCTCATGGCGGCCGCGGCGATGCGCTGGGCGCTGCCGTCGGTCGGCATGCTCGCGGTCAGGTCCCGCTTCACGGACATCACCACGTACGGAGCGCTGGGCCTCGTCATCGTGCTGCTCGCGCTGATGGCGCAGCCCCGCCCGTGGCTGAACGTGCCGTTCCTCGAAGACGCCGTGCACTTCACGGTGCGCTGAAGCGGCGCGGTGGCCCGCGCTCTCCCCCGGACGAGTGCGGGCCACCGCCATGTCAACCCTGACCCCGGCCCCCGTACCGCATCCGGTGCGCCCCTCCCCGGGAACTGACATCCTGGGGCCGTGCATCCCTGGGGGAGCGACGACAAGGGGGGAAGCGATGCCTCGCTGGAAGGCGCTGCCGGATGAACTGGACCCGCAGGTAAGGGAGTTCGCGAGCCAGCTGCGCAGGCTGGTGGACCGCAGCGGGCTCAGCGTCGCGGCGGTCGCCGACCGCACCGGGTACAGCAGGACGTCGTGGGAGCGGTACCTGGGCGGCCGGCTGCTCGCCCCCAAGCCGGCCGTGCTCGCCCTCGCCGAGGTGACCGGCGCCAACCCGGTCCATCTGACCACCATGTGGGAGCTGGCCGAGCGGGCCTGGAGCCGCTCCGAGCAGCGGCACGACCGGACCATGGAGGACGTCCGGGTCGCCCAGGCGCGGGCCGCGCTCGGGGAGTTCGGGCCCCCCGGATCCGGCGGGGCGCGCGTCCAGTCGCCCAGCGCGGGCCTCGCCGCCGAGCGGCCGGGGAAGACGAAGGCGCCTTCGCGCGCCGGGCCGCCCCCGGGCCGGGCGGACAACCGGCGCCGGATCCTCATGTTCCTGACCGGGGTGGTGGGCGCGCTGCTCGTCATCACGTCGGCGGTGCTCCTCACCGACCTCGGCGGCAGCGACGGCAAGCCCCGGGCGAAGGCGAGCCCGAGCCCGTCGGCATCGGCGCCCGCGCTGCCCGCCGGAGTCAAGTGCGTCGCCGCGTCGTGCACCGGCCAGGACCCCGAAGTCATGGGCTGCACCGACAAGTTGGTCAAGACGGTGGCCAGTGCCAAGGTCGGCGTCTCGGTCGTCGAGGTGCGCTACAGCACGACCTGCCGGGCCGCCTGGGCCCGGCTCAAGCAGGTGGCCCTCGGTGACAAGGTGCAGATCAGCGCGGGCGGCACGGCGGGGGAGTCGGTGGTGGCGGACGCGTACCGCGACACGTACACGAAGATGCTCGCGGTGGACGGGCCGGCGGCGGCGAAGGCGTGCGCCACGCTGAAGAGCGGAAAGAGCGGCTGCGCCGCCGGATCGGCCGCGACCGGTCGATGATCGATCAGCGTGAGGCGTCCCACAGGCGTGCGGGGGTGCGGGACGCCCAGGGTCGGATAGCCTGACCGCGGACATCTCTTCACGTCAAGATTCAGACGGTCGCACGTCAGACTTTCCGGCGGACGGGGTGCCCGGAACGAGAGGGGCCCCTGCTCTACGAGCCCGGGGCACAACCCCACCACCTGCTGTTTCTAACGGAGATCGCCATGACCCGCACTCCCGTGAATGTCACCGTCACCGGCGCGGCCGGCCAGATCGGCTACGCGCTGCTCTTCCGCATCGCCTCCGGTCACCTGCTCGGCCCGGACGTGCCGGTCAACCTGCGCCTCCTGGAGATCACCCCGGCCCTGAAGGCCGCCGAGGGCACCGCCATGGAGCTCGACGACTGCGCGTTCCCGCTGCTGCGCGGCATCGAGATCACCGACGACGCCAATGTCGCCTTCGACGGTGCCAACGTGGCCCTGCTCGTCGGCGCCCGCCCGCGCACCAAGGGCATGGAGCGCGGCGACCTGCTCTCCGCCAACGGCGGCATCTTCAAGCCGCAGGGCAAGGCCATCAACGACAACGCCGCGGACGACATCAAGGTCCTCGTCGTCGGCAACCCGGCCAACACCAACGCGCTCATCGCGCAGGCCTCGGCCCCGGACGTACCGGCCGAGCGCTTCACCGCGATGACCCGTCTGGACCACAACCGGGCGCTCACGCAGCTGGCGAAGAAGACCGGCACCACGGTCTCCGACATCAAGCGCCTCACCATCTGGGGCAACCACTCGGCGACCCAGTACCCGGACATCTTCCACGCGGAGATCGCCGGTAAGAACGCCGCCGAGGTCGTGGGCGACGAGCAGTGGCTGGCCGACGAGTTCATCCCGACCGTCGCCAAGCGCGGCGCCGCGATCATCGAGGCCCGTGGCGCGTCCTCGGCCGCTTCGGCCGCCAACGCCGCCATCGACCACGTGCACACCTGGGTCAACGGCACCGCCGAGGGCGACTGGACCTCGATGGGCATCCCGTCGGACGGCTCCTACGGCGTCCCCGAGGGCCTCATCTCCTCCTTCCCGGTCACCGTCAAGGACGGCCAGTACTCGATCGTCCAGGGCCTGGACATCAACGAGTTCTCCCGCAAGCGCATCGACGCCTCCGTCAAGGAGCTCACCGAGGAGCGCGACGCGGTCCGCGCTCTCGGCCTCATCTGAGCCTGACGACAGGCCTCAACTGAGCCCAGCGGCAGGCGAGTTGACGCGGACCACGATCCGCCGACGCGTCCCGACGAAGCCCCGGCAGCCACTGCCGGGGCTTCGCCCGTTTCCGGCCGCTACCGGGCCGCGTCCTTCGTCAGTTGTACGGCGGCCAGCAGGCTGAGCCCCGGCTGGGCCTGGCGGAGCGCCTTGATGGCGTGCATCGACTCGTCGTCCGGGCCCGGGTAGCCGACCGAGGCCCGCTGGAGGCGGACCCAGCGGGCGCGCAGCTCGCGGTCCGGGACGGCCGCCGCCCGCTCCGCGATCCGGACAGCCGCTTCGAGCCCCGGCCGCTCCGCCTCGCCCGCGCCGGCCAGTGCGTCCCGTATCGCCTCCGTGACGGTGTCCGCGTCGCGCAGCACCAGGACCTCAAGTTCCTTACGGCCGAACATGCAACTCCCCGTTCCTTCGTGTTCCAACGTTGCTTCGTGTTCCAACGTTGTGTACCTGCTCACCAATGTAGTACTTCTTATACATGAGCGAGCAGGTACACAACAGGTTGGCGATGGTGCGTGCCGAGCGCAAGGTGTCGCGCCAGAGCCTGGCCGAGGCGGTGGGCGCCCACTACCAGACCATCGGCTACATCGAACGGGGCCAGTACAACCCGAGCCTCGACCTGGCGTTGAAGATCGCGAAGTACTTCGGACTGCCGGTGGAGGCGCTGTTCTCCCTCGAACCGTTCCGCCCGCTCACCGACGAGGCCTACGGGAGGAACCAGTGATGAACGGGCAACTGACGCGCTACGACCGGCGGATGCAGGAGATCATGAACCGGCGCGAGGCGGCGCCGCTGTACGCGACCGCCGGCCGCAGGCGCCTGCTGGTCGTCGTCCACATCGCACTGACCGCCGCGTTCGTGGCGGCCGGGCTCGCCACCACCCTCGGCGGCTCGGTGGTCGCGCTCTGTCTGCTGCTCGCGCTGCTGCTGCCGTGGTGCGTCGCCACCGGCGCCATCAACGCCTCGACGCGGGGCCTGCTCGAACTGCGCCGCCGCGCCCTCGACGAGCGCCAGCGCACGGAGCGCAGCGAGGTCCTGGCCCGCGCCCACCGCCTCTCCACCGCACTGCTGCTCGCCACCGTCGTGGCCGTCGGCGGGTACCGGCTCGCGGGCGGCGACCTGGGCGGAGCGGCGCTCTTCCGGGTGCTGGTCGGCGCCCTGGTCGTGCACTGGCTGATGCCGCACTGGGTGGCGGGCCTGCGCGCGCAGGACGAGCCGGACGACGAGTGACCGGTCGCGGACATGGGGGTGCCCCCGGCCTCGGTGGCCGGGGGCACCCCCATGTCGGTACGTCCGCTACAACTCACGCACCTGGCGGGCGATGTCCCGCAGCGCCTCCGTCGCACGGATCTGGAGGCCGGGGCCGAACGTGATGCGGCCCGCGCCCAGTTCGCCGAGGCGGCGCGGCGACGGAGCGCCCGGCCGCACGGCCATGTTGACCGGCACCGGTACCGCCGCCGCGATCTCCGGGAGGTGCTCCGGCGGCGCGCCGAACGGATAGACGCCGTCCGCGCCCGCCGCCACGTAGGCGCGGGCCCGCGCGATCGTCGCGGGCAGCTCGGAAACACCGCGGATGTACGTGTCGACCCGGGCGTTGATGAACAGCCGGTCACCCGCCTCCGCCCGCACCTCGGCCAGCCAGTCGGCGTGCCGGGCCGGGTCCTTGAGGGCGCCCTCGGCGGAGTCCTCCAGGTTGCAGCCGACCGCGCCCGTCTCCAGGAGCCGGGCCACCAGTTCCTTCGGGTCGAGGCCGTAGCCGTCCTCGATGTCCGCCGAGACGGGGACCGAGACCGCACGGGCGATCCGGGCGACCGCCGCGAACATCTCGTCCGCGGGCGTCGACCCGTCCTCGTACCCCAGCGACGCCGAGACCCCCGCGCTCGGCGTTGCCAGGGCCGGGAAGCCGGCCTCCTCGAAGACCCGGGCGCTGGCCGCGTCCCACGGGCCCGGCAGCACGAGCGGATCGCTCGGACTGCGGCCCTGGTGCAGGGCGCGGAAGGTGGCGGCGGGGTTCAGCTGTGCCATTCCGTCTCTCCGGGTGCCGTGCGGCGGGTCACCATCAGCCGGTTCCAGCTGTTGATGACGGTGATCGCCGCGATGAGGTGGGCGAGTTGGGTGTCGTCGAAGTGCTGGGCGGCCTTCTCGTACACCGCGTCGGGTACGAAGCCGGGCGCGAGGACGGTGACCGCCTCGGTGAGGGCGAGCGCCGCCCGCTCCCGTTCGGTGAAGACGTCACCCGCCTCCTCCCAGGCGCCCAGGAGGTCGAGCCTGGTCTGCGACTCGCCGCCCTTACGGGCGATCGCGAGGTGCATGTCCAGGCAGAACGCGCAGTGGTTGAGCTGGGAGGCGCGGATCATCACCAGCTCGGCGAGGGCCGGATCGCCCAGTCCCCGCTTGGCGGCGGCGGAGAGCCCCGCGAGGCTCAGATGGACCCGCTCGGGAACCTGGAACTCCCGTGCCGCACCGCTCACTTGTACATGCCGGGGGTGTAGTGACCGGCCACGCCCCGGGTGGTCACGCCGAAGCGGTTCCAGGCGTTGATCATGGTGATGGTGGAGATGAGATGCGCCAGCTCGGTCTCCTCGAACTGCTTGGCGGCCTTCTCGTACACCTCGTCCGGTACGAAGCCTCCCCCAGACTTCGTCCGGGAGGTGCCCCCAGTGAGGACCGTGATCGCCTCGGTCAGCTCGATCGCCGCGAGCTCCTTCTCGGTGTAGAAGTGCGCGGACTCCTCCCAGGCGCTGAGCTGCACGATCCGCTCCACCGACTCGCCCGCCGCGAGCGCGTCCTTGGTGTGCATGTCCAGGCAGAGCGCGCAGTGGTTGAGCTGCGAGGCGCGGATCTTGACCAGCTCGGCGATCACCGGGTCGAGCCCCTGCTCGGCGGCGGTGCTCAGCTTGATCATGGCCTTGTAGACCTCCGGCGCGGCCTTGGCCCACTGGAGGCGGGGGGACTGCTCGGGTGCGTACGTCTTGGTCTCGTTCGTCGTCATGGATGCGACGGTACGTGTCGTATGGCACAGGGGTATGGTCCATTTCCATGGTGAATTCCTGGGCCACTTCTCCGGAAACTCTCGGTGTCGATCTGCACATCGACGTGGGCGGGGTCGGCCTGCGCTCGGGGCTCATGGACGCGCTGCGCGAAGCCGTGCGCAGCGGCCGGCTCGCCCCCGGCACCCGGCTGCCCTCCTCGCGCACGCTCGCCGCCGACCTCGGGATCGCCCGCAACACGGTCGCCGACGCCTACGCCGAACTCGTCGCCGAGGGCTGGCTCACCGCCCGCCAGGGATCCGGCACGAAAGTGGCCCAGCGTGCCGTCGCCCGCCGGGACAAGCGTCTCACCCACCGGCTCCCGGCCCGCCGCAAGCCCACGTACAACCTGATGGCGGGCACCCCCGACCTCGCCTCCTTCCCGCGCGCCGAATGGCTCAAGGCGGCCCGCCGGGCGCTCACCGAGGCCCCGCACGAGGCGTTCGGGTACGGCGATCCGCGCGGCCGGATCGAGCTGCGCACGGTCCTCGCGGACTATCTGGCGCGGGCGCGCGGGGTGTACGCCTCGCCGGACCGCATCGTCGTCTGCTCCGGGTTCGTGCACGGCTTGATGCTGATCGGCAAGGTGCTGCGGGCCCGCCGGGTGCGGGACGTGGCGGTCGAGTCGTACGGCCTGGACGTGCACTGGAACCTGCTGGCCGACGCGGGGCTGCGCCTGCCGCCGCTCCCCTTCGACGAACTGGGCACCCGCACCGAGGAGTTGGGGTCGATGAAGGGGGCCGGGGCGGTGCTCATGACGCCCGCGCACCAGTTCCCGATCGGGGTGCCGCTGCTGCCGGACCGGCGGGCGGCCGCCGTGGACTGGGCGCGCGCCACGGGCGGGCTGATCGTGGAGGACGACTACGACGGGGAGTTCCGCTACGACCGCCAGCCGGTCGGCGCGCTCCAGGGACTCGACCCCGAGCGCGTCGTCTACATCGGCACCGCGAGCAAGTCGCTGGCGCCCGGACTGCGCATCGCGTGGATGGTGCTGCCCGAGCACCTCGCCGACGAGGTCGCCGAGGCGAAGGGCGGGGCGGACTGGACGGGCAGCGCGCTCGACCAGCTGACGCTCGCCGAGTTCATCGGCTCCGGCGCGTACGACCGCCATGTGCGCGGCATGCGGCTGCACTACCGGCGCCGCCGCGACCAACTGGTGGCCGCGATCGCCGAACGGGCCCCCGATGTGCGGGTCAGCGGAATCGCCGCCGGGCTGCACGCGCTGCTCGAACTGCCGCCCGGCACCGAGCGCTCCGTCATCCAGGCCGCCACCTGGCAGGGCCTGGCCCTGGAAGGCCTCTCCCGCTTCCGCCACCCCGAACTCCCGCCGGACCGGGACGCGTTGGTGGTGGGGTACGCGACACCGCCCGACTCGGGATGGGCGGGGGCGCTCGACGCGCTGTGCAGGGCGCTGCCGTAACGCTCCGCGGGAGGTGGCGTTCGTCGGCTGCGGGCCGGCCGTGGCTGGTCGGTCCCCCAAGTTCTCGACTCCGCTCGCACAGGGGGGACCCCCATGCACAGGGGGACCCCCATCGCGGCGGAGCCGCACGGTGTCACAGCCCCGCGCCCCTTCAGGTGTCCGGTGTCGCACCGGACACCCCCTAGCCGTCCTGGAGGGAGGGCTCCGGCGCCGTCTCCGGGGCCTCGCCGAAGCGGGCCAGGGCGAGGGCGCCCGCCACCGCCACCGCGAAGCCGGTGACCGTCAGCCAGCCGAGGCCGTCGCGGGTGCGGTCGCCCAGCCAGGCGACGCCGACCAGGGCCGGGCCGATGGTCTCGCCGATGACCATGCCGGCGGTCGCGGTGGTGACCGAGCCGCGCGACAGCGCGGAGGTGAGCAGCAGGAACGCGGCGCCGCCGCCGAGCAGCAGCGCGTACAGCGCGGGATTCGTCAGGTCGAAGGGGTTGTCGATGAGGCGGACCGCGACCTCGACCACGCCGAATCCGCAGCCCGCGCCGAGACCGAGGACCAGGGCCCGCACGCGGTCCGGAAGGCGGCCCCCGAGCACGCCGGCGGTCAGCACCGCGCCGCTCACCCCGAGCAGCCACCAGGACAGCGAGGCGGGGCCCGCGTCCTTGCCCTCCGCGCCGGACGACAGGCCCAGCATGGCGAGGCCCGCGCAGACCACCCCGACCGCCGCCCACTCCGTACCGGACAGCCTGACCTTCAGGATGCGGGCCGCGACCACCGCCGTCACCGCGAGCGAGGCGGCGAGCGCCGCGCCGACCGCGTAGATCGGCACCGAGCGCAGGGCGACGATCTGGAAGACGAAGCCGAGGCCGTCGAGCGCCAGACCCGCCACATAGCGCCACTGGCGCACGGCACGCAGCAGCAGCGCCGCATCGACACCGGAGCCGGCGCCCGCCCCCGTACTCGGCTCGGTGGCGCGCGTCGCGGCGGCCTGGAGGACGGTGGCCGTACCGAAGCAGACCGCGGACGCAAGCGCGCAGATCATCCCAAAGAACACAGGGGGGACTGTAGCCGCACCCTCGGACGCCCCCTCGGCGGGGCCGGAAAACCCGGAGGCGGGACGTGGCCGACCGGGAACCAGTGTGTGGCCGCAACGCGTCCCGCAACAAGTTCGCCAAGGCCGACAAGGGAACGGGGGAGGTCCGCTGAGGCGAAGGTTCGGCTCCGCCCCCTACCCCGCCCGCAGCTCAAGCGTCACAAAGCCCATCACTCCCCGGTACCCGCGCACGTACCCCGCCCGGTGCTCCTGCGCCACCTTCAACGCCTCGGCCGCGTCCGGGTGTTCGGGGTGGTCCAGGGACCAGCGGGAGAGGGAGCCGGTCCAGGAGAACTCGTAGGTGTCCCACTCCTCCTGTGAGCTGACGTGCGCGGACACCGGCACCCAGCCCGCCCCGGTCACCCGGTCGAAGGTGCCCGCCAGATCGGGATACTCGCCGGGGGTGAAGCCCGCTTCCCGCATCACCCCGTTGATCTCGCCGCCGAAGAAGCCCTCGCCCACCAGGACACCGCCGCCCGGCGCGAGATGGCGGCGGGCCGCCTCCAGGGTGGGGAGCAGGCCGCCGAAGGCGTGGGTGGCGCCGACGCACAGCACCAGGTCGTACGGGTGCGGCTCCGGCGGAGCGAACTCCCTGGCGTCGCCTTCGTGCAGCCGCACCCGGTCCGCGAGGCCCGCCGCCTCGACCGCCGCGCGGGCCTTGTCCAGGGCCGTCCGGCTGATGTCGACCCCGTCCGCCCGCAGGCCGGGCCGGCCGTCCAGGGCCCGCACCAGCCACTCCGCCTCCGCGCAGCCGAGATCGAGCACTCTCCCCTCGCCGCGCGGCAGGGCGCGATCGAGGATCCGGCGTACCGACTCGTCCGAGAGCGGCGCGGCGATCGGGTGGTCGGCGTGGGCGAGGGTGCTGATGAGTCCGTGTTCCATGCCCGCATCGTGCCCGCGCCCCTGCGGAGGCGCGAGGCAATTACGGCGCACTGAGTGATCGCGGGGGTGCGGCGGGCCGGAGCGCCGCTACCATGGCCCCTCTGGCAGCAGCCGCCCTCGAACCCCCTGTCCGGCCGGGCAAGTTGGAGGGCGCGCACGCCCACATCCTCGGGGGAGCAGGAACATGACGCAGGCCCAAGTGCCGCACCAGGGGCAGCCGACGGCCCAGCAGCCGGGCGGGCTGCCGCCGGTCCATCCGGCGCTCAGCGAGGCGACCCGGCTGATGGCCGCGGGCACGTACCTGGACGAGGAGTACCGCGACGCCGTCATCGACGAGCTGTACGTCCACGAGGAGCGGATCGTCGCCCCCTCGCTCGGCTTCGACGCGGCCCGGGTGCTCGCGCACGCGCTGCGCGCCCGCAACCTGGAGATCGCCTGGTCGCTCGGCATCCTCGTGCTCTGGGTGCTGAGCGTGGTCGTCACCCACTACGCCTTCCTCATCGTCCTGGTGCCCTGCCTGCTGCTCGGCCTGGCCCGGATCGTCCGCGGCACCACCGGACCCGCACCCTGGTACCGCACCGTGCCGGCCTTCTTCCTGCGCTGGTGGGGGCGGAGCCTGCTCGTCCTGTTCGCCGTCGCGCTGGTGGTCTCGCTGTTCGGCGGACACCACTCCTCCTCGCACAACTACTCGTCCGGCTACGGGAGTTACGGGGGTTACGGCGGCGGATACGGCGGCTCCTACGGCAGCTCGGGCTCCGTCCCGCAGTTCATCGGCGGCTCCGGTGCGCTCGACCTGGCGAACCAGAGCTTCGGTCCGGGCCTCTCCTGGGGGATCCTCGCCTGCTTCGCCGCACTCGCGCTCTGCGTCGCGATGCAGCGCGCCCAGTTCGCCCGGATCATGGCGGGCGAGCTCTCGCCGGAGGGCTTCCAGGACTTCGCCGCCGACCCCGCGCAGACCAACGCCAACGGGCGGTTCCACCGGCTGGCCGCCATGATCCGCGCCGAGCAGCACGCCAAGCTCGCGGTCTACCGCGCGTACGCCCCGTTCCGCGGCGCGGGCGACCCGTTCGAACCCTGGTCGGTCTCCATCCAGCTGCGCCCCCGCAAGTCGCTCGGCGACCGGAGCCCGGCCCGGGTCAGCAACGCCGAGATCCTGCGCATGGTCGAGCCCCTCATCGCCCAGCTCCGCGTCCCGGCGCCGACGGCGGCGGCCCAGGCCCTCGCCGTACGGGACCGGCTGCGGCAGCTGGAGATGACCGAGTACGTCTTCCTTCCGGTCGACGGGCTCCCCTCGCGCACCCACGCGCCCTACCGCGACGGCGACTTCGAGCAGCACCGGTCCGCCGCTCTGGAGGAGGGCGGCGAGGCCCGCAGGCACTTCCTGCGGATCCGGGTCGGAGGCTGGGAGGAGCACCTGGTCACCACCGTGTTCGTACGGGTCCACACGCAGGGCGGCATGCTGGTCCTGGAAATCGCGCCGCACGTCCTGCCGCCGCTGCGCGAGGACTTCTTCCGCGCCGACCGGGCCGCCCACGACTTCCGCTGCCGCAACCCGCTGGGCAAGGCGGCCTGGGCGCTGCTGCACACCCCGGCGTCCGCGCTGCGCTCCCTCGTCGTCGTGGGCCGCGCGATCGGCTCCACCTGGCACCGCCTCACCGGCGGGTACGGGCGGGCGCTGCCCGACGGCCCCGCCCGGTCGGTGCGCGAGCTGGCCGCGGCGCCCGACACCTCCCTGTTCCAGGCGATGGACTACCAGCGCTATGTGAAGTCCGTCGAGGACCGGGTCACCAGCGGGGTGCGGAACGTGCTGTACGAAGCTGGGTACGACACCGGGCAGTTCGAGCAGAAGATCGTCAATGTCGCCCAGGGCGGAGTCATGATCGAGAACGCCCGCGGGGCGATCAGTGTCGGCGACCACAACACCGTCAAGAACGAGGGGTGAGACGACCATGTCCGACGGCGACAACACACAGCGGTCCGTGCACATCAGCGGGGTGACCGGATCCGTCTCGGTCGGTGACCACAACAAGGTGCAGAGCACGTACCACGCGGGGGCCGGCGACGACGAGGCCCACCGCCAACTCCTGGACGCCATCGTGGAGTTCAGGACCGGCCTCGCCCAGCTCGTCGTCAATGACCAGACCAGCACCCTGGACGCGGAACTGGCCGACGCCGAGGACGAGATCCGCACCGCCGGCCGCGCGACCCCCGGTCGCCTCGCCCGCCTCGGAGAGCTCCTCACCGGAGCCACCGCCATCACGGGCCTGCTCGCCTCGGGCGAGACGCTGGTCCAGCGGGTCCGCGAAGTGATCGGGCTGTGATCGGGCGATGAGCGCGGGCAAGGGCGAGGTCCGCTGGAACGCGGCGACGCAGAAGTGGGAGACGGTACAGGGGTCGGAACCGGCACCCCCCGCACCTCCGGGGCCCCCGGCGCCGCCGACGCCCCCCGCCCCCGAGCCGCCCCCGGAGGAGCCGCACGCCGAGCCCCCCGGGGCGCGCCCCGCCCGGCGGGTGCCGGTCGCCGTCGTCGTCGCGATGGTCGTGGTGGCCGCGGCCGGCGCGGGCGGCGGCTGGCTGCTGGCCCGGGGCGGGTCGGACCACCCGAAGGTCGTGGTCGGCCCGCCCGCGTCCGGGTCGCCCTCCGTCACCCCCGAGCGGAGCGACGACGGCAAGGGCAGCCCCTCGGCCTCCAGCTCCGCCTCCGCCTCACCGGGCTCCACCGCGCCCGCCGGGTTCCAACTCGTCCAGGATCCAAGGGGGTTCACGCTCTACGTGCCGCAGGGCTGGACCCGCGAGGACCAGGGGGTCAAGGGCGTCTTCTACAACTCCGCCGACCACGCCCGGCTGATCCAGGTGTACCCGGTCGCCGAGACGGGCCTCAGCCCGTACGACGCGCTGAAGCAGACCTCGGGGGAGCTGGCGAAGAACCCCGGCTACCAGGAGATCAGCCTCGGCAACGACGCGACCGTGCCCGGCGGCGCCACCCAGGCCGCGCGGCTCGTCTACGCGTACGACAACCAGCAGCTCGGCCACCGGCGCCAGGTGGTCGACTACGCCTTCCTGACGCCCGGCGGCGAACACTACGCCGTACTCTCCGCGGCCCCGGCCGAGGCCTGGCCGGAACAGGAACAGACCCTGAAGGCGGCGCTGAGTGCCTTCTGCTCAGGGTCCAACTGCCGTTCCGCGCAAGCTGGTTGACGGCTACTCCGTCGCGAGCACCGCGCGCAGCTGATCGAGGCCCCAGTCCAGGTCCTCCTTGCTGATGACCAGCGGCGGTGCGATGCGGATCGTGGAACCGTGGGTGTCCTTGACCAGGACCCCGCGGTCCATCAGCTTCTCGGAGATCTGCCGTCCGGTCCCGTACGCCGGATTGATGTCCACGCCCGCCCACAGCCCGCGCCCGCGCACGGTCTCGACCGTGCCGGTGCCGGTCAGCAGGCCGAGCTCGTGGTGCAGGTGCTCACCCAGCTCGGTGGCCCGCTGCTGGTACTCGCCGGTGCGCAGCATGGCGATGACCTCCAGGGCGACCGCGCAGGCGAGGGGGTTCCCGCCGAACGTCGAGCCGTGCTCGCCCGGCCGGAACACGCCGAGCACGTCCGCCGAGGCGACGACCGCGGACACCGGGACCACGCCGCCGCCCAGCGCCTTGCCCAGGATGTAGACGTCCGGCACCACGCCCTCGTGCTCACAGGCGAAGGTCTTCCCGGTGCGGCCGAGGCCGGACTGGATCTCGTCCGCCATGAACAGCACGTTCCGCTCGCGCGTCAACTCCCTTACGCCCGCGAGGTATCCGGGCGGCGGAACGAGGACGCCCGCCTCGCCCTGGATGGGTTCGAGCAGTACGGCCACGGTGTTCTCGGTGACCGCGGCCCGCATCGCGGTGAGATCGCCGTACGGGACGATCTCGAAGCCCGGCGTGTAGGGGCCGTAGTCCGCGCGGGCCTCCGGGTCGGTGGAGAAGCTGACGATCGTGGTCGTACGGCCGTGGAAGTTGTCCCGGGCGACCACGATCTTCGCCGTCCCGTCCTTCACGCCCTTGACCTTGTACCCCCACTTGCGGGCGGTCTTCACGGCGGTCTCCACCGCCTCCGCCCCGGTGTTCATGGGCAGCACCATGTCCTTGCCGCACAGCTCGGCGAGCTCCGTACAGAACTGGGCGAAGCGGTCGTGGTGGAACGCCCTCGACGTCAGCGTCACTCTCTCCAGCTGCGCCTTCGCCGCTTCGATGAGGCGGCGGTTGCCGTGGCCGAAGTTGAGCGCCGAGTAGCCGGCCAGCATGTCGAGATAGCGCCGGCCCTCGATGTCCGTCATCCAGGCGCCCTCGGCGGAGGCGACGACGACGGGCAGGGGGTGGTAGTTGTGCGCACTGTGTGCCTCGGCGGAACGGATGGCGTCTTCGGTCGCTGCGTGGGTCGACACGGGTTCTCCGATCGTCATGCGGCATGGGGCGTAGATGGTGCCCTTTTCTATCGTCGCTCGGATGCCGGACGAAGAAACCTTGCCGTTCGGCGCGGCCGGTAGGGTGTTCGGTACGTACGGCGACTGGCGAACGGGGAAACGACCCCGGGGGAGCCGTGCGCGGCCTGCCGCACGAGGTGCCGCCCGCCTGGGCACCCCGGGAATCTGTCAACGGACCCCGGAGGACGTCATGAGCCTGCCCCTTTCCCATCCCGCCCTGCTCGCCACCGACCCCGAGCTGGCCGCGCTCGTCGCCGCCGAGGAGCGGCTCCAGTCGGACACCCTGCGCCTGATCCCCAGCGAGAACTACGTCTCGACGGCGGTCCTGGAGGCCTCGGGGACGGTGCTGCAGAACAAGTACAGCGAGGGCTACGCGGGCCGCCGCTACTACGAGGGCCAGCAGAACATCGACAAGGTCGAGACGCTGGCCGTCGACCGGGCCAAGGCGCTGTTCGGCGTCGAGCACGCCAACGTCCAGCCGTACTCCGGCTCGCCCGCCAACCTCGCCGTGTACCTCGCGTTCGCCCAGCCCGGCGACACCGTGATGGGCATGGCGCTGCCGATGGGCGGCCACCTCACGCACGGCTGGGGCGTCTCGGCGACCGGCAAGTGGTTCCGGGGCGTGCAGTACGGCGTGCGCGCCGACACCGGTCTGATCGACTTCGACGAGGTGCGCGAACTCGCCCTCAAGGAGCGCCCGAAGCTGATCTTCTGCGGCGGCACGGCGCTGCCCCGCACGATCGACTTCGCCGCGTTCGCGGAGATCGCGCAGGAGGCGGGCGCGGTGCTCGTCGCCGATGTCGCGCACATCGCGGGCCTGATCGCGGGCGGCGCCCACCCGTCCCCGACCCCGTACGCGGACGTCATTTCGACCACCACGCACAAGACCCTGCGGGGTCCGCGCGGGGCGATGCTGATGTCCCGCGAGGAGCACGCGAAGGCCATCGACAAGGCGGTCTTCCCCGGGCTCCAGGGCGGCCCGCACAACCAGACCACGGCGGCGATCGCGGTCGCGCTGCACGAGGCGGCGCAGCCGGCGTTCTGCGCGTACGCGCACGAGGTGGTCGCCAACGCGAAGGCCCTCGCTCAGGCGCTGCTGGCCCGGGGCTTCGACCTGGTGTCGGGCGGCACCGACAACCACCTGATCCTGATGGACCTCACGCCGAAGGACGTTCCCGGCAAGGTCGCGGCGAAGGCGCTCGACCGGGCGGGGATCGTCGTCAACTACAACACGGTCCCGTACGACCCCCGGAAGCCCTTCGACCCCTCCGGCATCCGCATCGGCACGCCGTCCCTGACCTCTCGGGGTCTGGGCGTCGACCACATGCCTGCGGTGGCGGAGTGGATCGACCGGGGTGTGACGGCGGCGCGGGCGGGCGACGAGTCCGCCCTCGCGGTGATCCGGGCGGAGGTGGCCGACCTGATGTCGTCCTACCCGGCCCCGGGCCTGCCCCTGAATTGAGCCCCCACCCCGCCAGGGGCGCGGGGCTGTGACCTGGTGCGGCTCCGCCGCGTGGGCGCGAGCAACCACGCACGGCCCGCAGCCGACGGAACACCTGCACGGGGGTTCGGGGGCGGAGCCCCCGCGGTGCTGGGGCGGTTGTGGGGGCGGTCACAACGGCGCGGGTTTCCGGGCGGGCGCGCGCACCTGAGAGAATGCTGGGCATGGCCTCGACTCGCCCGCCCGTCACCCACCACCACCCTCAGGGGAATGGCTCCGCCATGCAGCGTCGTCCGCGAGTGCTCTCCGGAATCCAGCCCACCGCAGGCTCGTTCCACCTCGGCAACTACCTCGGCGCGGTCCGCCAGTGGGTCGCCCTGCAGGAGTCCCACGACGCGTTCTACATGGTCGTGGACCTCCACGCGATCACCGTCCCGCAGGACCCGGCCGAGCTGCGCGCCAACACCCGCCTCGCCGCGGCCCAGCTGCTCGCCGCGGGTCTCGACCCCGAGCACTGCACGCTGTTCGTCCAGAGCCACGTCCCCGAGCACGCCCAGCTCGCCTGGGTGATGAACTGCCTCACCGGCTTCGGCGAGGCCAGCCGCATGACCCAGTTCAAGGACAAGTCCGCCAAGCAGGGCGCGGGCAACGCGACCGTCGGCCTCTTCACCTACCCGGTCCTCCAGGTCGCCGACATCCTGCTGTACCAGGCCGACCAGGTCCCGGTCGGCGAGGACCAGCGCCAGCACGTCGAGCTGACCCGCGACCTCGCCGAGCGCTTCAACGGCCGCTTCGGCGAGACGTTCACGATCCCGGCGCCGTACATCCTCAAGGAGACGGCGAAGATCTACGACCTCCAGGACCCGTCGATCAAGATGAGCAAGTCGGCGTCGACGCCGAAGGGTCTCATCAACCTCCTCGACGAGCCGAAGACGACGGCCAAGAAGGTCAAGAGCGCGGTCACCGACACCGACACGGTGATCAGGTACGACGCCGAGAACAAGCCCGGCGTCTCGAACCTGCTCACCATCTACTCCACCCTCACCGGCAAGACCGTCGCCGAGCTGGAGGCCGAGTACGAGGGCAAGATGTACGGCGCGCTCAAGACCGAGCTCGCCGAGGTGCTGGTGGAGTTCGTCACGCCCTTCAGGACCCGTACGCAGGAGTACCTGGACGACCCCGAGACGCTCGACTCGCTGCTCGCCAAGGGCGCCGAGAAGGCCCGCGCGGTCGCCGCCGAGACGCTGGCGGCTGCGTACGACAAGGTCGGCTTCCTGCCCGCCAAGCACTGAACCCGAGGGGCGGCCGGTGCCCTGACCCGGGGCACTGGCCAGACGGCGGTGCGGCCGTCACACTGCACACTGACGTATCCGGGACCGACCTGTCCGGACATGACTGAGGAGAACGACGTGGGGACCGTAACGCTCGGCGTTTCGATCGCGGTCCCGGAGCCGTACGGCAGCCTGCTCCAGGAGCGGCGCGCGGGCTTCGGGGACCCCGCCGCACACGGCATCCCCACGCATGTCACCCTCCTCCCGCCGCACGAGGTCGAGGCGGAGCGGCTGCCGGAGATCGAGGCGCACCTGTCCTCGGTCGCGGCGGCGGGCCGCCCGTTCCCGATGCGGCTCGCGGGCACGGGGACGTTCCGTCCGCTCTCCCCGGTCGTGTTCGTCAAGGTGGTGGAGGGCGCGGGCGACTGCGCGTGGCTCCAGCAGCGGGTACGGGACGAGGCGGGCCCGCTCGTGCGCGAGCTCCAGTTCCCCTACCACCCCCATGTGACGGTGGCGCACGCGATCTCCGAGGAGGCGATGGACCGGGCGTACGAGGCGCTGGCGGGGTTCTCGGCGGCCTGGACGTGCGGCGGCTTCGCCCTCTACGAGCAGGGTGCGGACGGGGTGTGGCGCAAGCTCCACGAGTACGCCTTCGGCACGGGAGCAGCGGGCGTCCCACCCCAGGGAGCCTCCCTGGACGCCCCCTCCCTGCGCTGACCAGCCAAAATCCAGCCCCTCATGGGGGTCCCCCCCTGGCCCTTCAGGCCTTGGGGGAGTTTGAGGAGCGGGGGTCCGGGGGCGGAGCCCCAGGGCTCGGCGCTCTCAACCCCCGTCACGGGCGGGCGGGTGGGCGAACCCCCCCCCGGGTCATACCGGCAGGCGTCGGAACACCCCCCGCGGCGCATGCCTGAGCGCTGACATCACCACCCTCAGCGCCCCCGGCACCCACACCACCTCCGCCCGCCTGCGCAGCCCCGATTCGATGGCCAGGGCCACCGCCTCGGGGGTGGTGGCGAGCGGCGCCTGGGCGAGCCCCGCCGTCATCTTCGTGCGGACGAACCCGGGGCGTACGACCATCACGTGCACCCCCGTACCGTGCAGCGCGTCCCCCAGACCCTGCGCGAACGCGTCGAGCCCCGCCTTGCTCGACCCGTAGATGAAGTTGGCGCGGCGGGCCCGCTCGCCGGCCACCGAGGACAGCACGACCAGCGAGCCGTGGCCCTGCGCCTGGAGGGCCTTCGCGCAGATGAGGCCCGCCGAGACCGCGCCGGTGTAGTTGGTCTGCGCGACCCGTACCGCCGCGAGCGGCTCGCCCTCGTCGCGGGACTGGTCGCCGAGCACCCCGAACGCCAGCAGCACCATGTCGATGTCGCCCTGGGAAAACACCCTGCCGAGCGCGCCCTCGTGGGAGACGGCGTCGAGCGCGTCGAAGGAGAGCGTGTGGACGTCCGCGCCCAGTTCGCGCAGCCCGGCCGCCGCCGCGTCCAGGGCGGGGGAGGGGCGGCCCGCGAGCCACACCGTACGGGTGCGGCGGGCCACGAGGCGGCGTGCGGTGGCGAGGCCGATCTCGGACGTGCCGCCGAGCACGAGCAGGGACTGCGGGGTGCCGAATGCGTCCTTCATCAGGGGGCTCCTTCTCGGGAATCGGGCGTGGGGCAGGGCGGTTCACAGGGCCGGGCGGCGGTTCACAGGGACAGGCGGCGGCTCATGTCCGAGGTGAAGATCCCCGACGGGTCCAACTCGGCGCGCAGCGACCGGAATTGGGGCAGCTTCGGATACATGCGCTCCACCAGCTCCCCCCGCATCCGCGCGTCCTTCGCCAGGTAGACGCGGCCGCCCGCGTCCGCCACCTCCTCGTCGAGTTCGTCGAGGAACGCGCCGAGGCCCGGCAGGTTCGCGGGGATGTCCAGGGCCAGGGTCCAGCCCGGCAGCGGGAAGGACAGCCAGCCGGGGTCGCCCTCGCCGAAGCGTTTCAGTACGGCCAGGAAGGACGGGCAGCCGCGCCGGGAGATGCGCCGCACGATCGCGCGCAGGGCGTCCTCCTGCCCGTACCCGACGACGAACTGGTACTGGACGAAGCCGCCCCGGCCGTAGACGCGGTTCCAGTGCGGCACCCCGTCCAGGGGGTGGAAGAACGTCGGGATCCGCTGGAGCTCGCCGGTCCGGCGCCGGGGTGCCTTGCGGTACCAGAGTGCGTTGAACGCCGATACGGAGGCCCGGCCGAGCAGTCCTTCCGGCAGGAAGGAGGGGGCGGCCGGGAGCCGGCCGGGGCGGAAGGCGAGCGGGGTGCGGCGGGCGCGGGGCGGCAGGGCGTCCAGCGGCGCGTGCTCACCGCGGGTCAGCACCGCCCGCCCGGTCCCGGCGCCCCGCGCGAGGAGGTCGATCCACGCCACCGAGTAGCGGTAGCGGTGGTCGGTGGCGCTCAGCCGGGCCATCAAGTCGTCCAGATCCGCCGCCCGTTCGGTGTCGACCACCATCAACGAGCTCTGGACGGGCAGGAGTTGGGCGGTCGCCCGGAGGATCACGCCCGTCAGGCCCATGCCGCCCGCCGTCGCGTCGAACAGCTCGCTGCCCGGCACCACGGTGCGTACCGTGCCGTCCGCCGTGAGCAGTTCCAGCTCGTGCACATGGCGGGCGAAGGACCCCGAGACGTGGTGGTTCTTGCCGTGGATGTCGGCGCCGATCGCCCCGCCGACGGTGACGTACCGCGTGCCGGGCGTCACCGGCACGAACCAGCCGAGCGGCAGCAGTACTTCCATCAGCCGGTGCAGGCTCACGCCCGCGTCGCAGACGACCACGCCCGCATCGGCGTCGATGGTGCGGATGCGGTCGAGGCCGGTCATGTCGAGGACCGCGCCGCCCGCGTTCTGCGCGGCGTCGCCGTACGCCCGGCCGAGCCCGCGGGCGATCGTGCCGCGCGTCCCGCACGCCCGCACGGCGGCCGCGGCCTCCTCGTAGCTGCGGGGGCGCAGCAGCCGGGCGGCGGTGGGGGCGGTGCGCCCCCAGCCGCTCACCGACGTCGGAGCGGCGGATGCGGGCTGTACGGGGTCGGGTGCGGCGGTGGCCTCGGTGTCGGCGGACATGAATGCGACCGTATCGCCTAACTTGCCCTGTTTGTCGCAATCACTCGCGCCGGTATGCGTCGTTCGCCCCGGCGCATCGCTCACCGAAATGGGTGATTAGGTGGGTGTCGGTACCTTTTGTCCCAAATCTGCCTTCCTCGGAGCAGGAGAGTCGCCCATGGCCTACGGCCAGTTGGCGGGGCCGACGTCACGGAAGAGGGGTGGCAGATGCAGAAGCCGTCGTGCACCGACGCCGACCAACGGCTCCTGGCCGCACTGCGCGACTGCGGCACGGACCCACGGGTGGCCGCCGCCGCCCGCGCGCTGTCCCGGGCCGGTGAGCACGGCGCGCTCTGGCTCGCGGCCGGGCTCGCCGCGGCCGCCGCCGACCGGGACCGGCGCGGGGCCTGGCTGCGCGGCACCGCCCTGGTCGCCGCCGCCCACCTCGCCAGCATGGGCGTGAAGCGGGTGGTGCGCAGGCCCCGGCCGCACCTGGTGGCGGGCGAGCCCCTGGTGCGTACCGCCGGGCGGCACTCCTTCCCCAGCTCGCACGCGACGTCCGCGGCCGCCGCGGCCGTCGCCTACGGGGCGCTGCGGCCGGCCGGCGCGCGCCTCGTGCCGCCGCTGGCCGCCGCGGTGTGCGTGTCCCGCCTGGTCGCCGGGGTGCACTACCCCAGCGACATCGCGGCGGGCGCGCTGCTCGGCGGTGTCACCGCGCGGGCCGGCGCCGCCTGGATGCGCAAACCGCTCGAAGGGCGGCGCGGATGACCGAGCCCGGCGCGGCACTCCTCGACGACCCCGGGCCGCTCTCACCGGCCCGGCGCCTGCTCGCGCTGCCCGGCGGCCTGGTGCGCACCGCCCGGCCCCGCCAGTGGATCAAAAATGTGCTCGTGGTGGCCGCGCCCGCCGCCGCCGGCCGGCTCACCAGCCCGCATGTGGTCGGCCAACTCGCCCTGGCCTTCGGCCTGTTCACGGCCGCCGCGTCCGCCGTCTACCTCGTCAACGACGCCCGCGACGCCGACGCCGACCGCGCCCACCCCGACAAGTGCCGCCGCCCGGTCGCCGCCGGGCGGGTGCCGGTGGCCGCCGCCTACGCGACCGGCGGGGTCCTGGCACTGCTCGCCCCGCTCGGCGCAGCCCTGACCTGCAACGCCATGACGGCCGCGCTCCTCACCGCGTACGTCGTCATGCAACTCGCCTACTGCGTCAAGCTGAAGCACGTCCTCGTCGTGGATCTGGTCGTCGTCACCGCCGGGTTCCTGATGCGGGCCATGACCGGCGGGGTCGCGCTCGGCATCCCGCTGTCCCGCTGGTTCCTGATCACCGCCGGGTTCGGCGCGCTGTTCATGGTCTCCGCCAAGCGGTACTCCGAGGCCGTCCAGATGGAGGGCCACGGCGCCGCGACCCGCTCGCTCCTCGACGCCTACACCACCGGCTATCTGCGCTTCGTCTGGCAGCTCGCCGCGGGCGTCGCGGTGCTCGCCTACTGCATGTGGGCGCTGGAGAGCGGCGGCGTCTCGAACGGATCGCTGCTGCCCTGGCGGCAGTTGTCGATGGTCCCGTTCATCGGGGCGATCCTGCGGTACGCCGTCTTCGCCGACCGGGGCAGCGCGGGCGCGCCCGAGGACGTCGTCCTGCACGACCGCGCGCTCGCCGTCATCGGTCTGGTGTGGGTCGCGATGTACGCGCTCGCGGTGGCCGACCTGTGAGCATCGCCAGGTCCGAGGTGATCGGGTTCGCGCTGGCCGGGATCTGCGCGTACGCCGCCGACCTCGGGCTCTTCGTGTGGCTGCGGTCCGGGCTCGGCTGGGACCCGATCGCCGCCAAGTGCCTCTCGTTCGTGGCCGGTTGCACGGTCGCCTACCTCGGCAACGCGTTCGGCACCTATCGCCGGCGGCGGGTCGGCCGGCGCGAGTACGCCGTGTTCCTCGCCGTGAATATCGCGGGCGCGCTGGTGCAGTTGCTCTGCATCGCGGTCTCGCACTACGGCCTCGGTCTCACATCACCGCGCGCCGACACCCTCTCCGGTGCGGTCTTCGGCATGGCCCTCGCCACCTGCCTGCGATTCTGGGGTACGAGAACGCTGGTCTTCGGCCGGGGGCCGGGCAGTCGGCCCGCGCAGGACACGGCCGAGGTCGGAGAGGGTAGTCGTACGTCATGGACTGGCTGAAGAAACTCCCGGTGGTCGGGCCCTGGATCACCCTGCTCATGCGGACCCACGCCTGGCGTTCGTACGAGCGGCTCGACCGGGTCCACTGGTCCCGGCTCGCGGCCGCCATCACCTTCATCAGCTTCCTGGCGCTCTTCCCGCTGCTCACGGTCGGCGCCGCCGTGGCGGCCGCGCTGCTCTCCACCGCACAGGTGCACAAACTCCAGAACACCATCGCCGAACAGGTCCCCGGCATCTCCGACCAGCTCAACCTCCAGACGCTGATCAACAACGCCGGGACCGTGGGCGGCGTCGCGGGCGCCCTGCTGCTGCTCACCGGCATCGGCTGGATCGGGCAGATGCGCGGCTGCCTGCGCGTGGTGTGGGACATGGAGGAGGCCGACGAGGGCGAGAACCTGTTTCTGCGCAAGCTCAAGGACGCGGGCGTCCTCAGCGGGCTCGGTGCCGCGGGCCTCGCCTCCGCGGCGGCCTCGTCCATCGGCTCCACCGCGGTCGGCTGGACCGCCGGCCGGCTCGGCATCGACCAGGGCGCCGCGGGCGGGGTGCTGCTGCGGATCGCGGCCATCGCGGTCGCCGTCCTCGCCGACTTCCTGCTCCTGCTGTACGTACTGACCCTGCTGCCTGGCGTGAACCCGCCGCGCCGCCGCCTGGTGGTGGCCGGGCTGATCGGCGCGGTCGGCTTCGAACTCCTCAAGCTGCTGCTCGGCGGCTACATGAAGGGCGTGGCCGCCAAGAACATGTACGGGGCCTTCGGGGTGCCCATCGCGCTGCTGCTCTGGATCAACTTCACGGCGAAGCTGCTCCTGTTCTGCGCGGCGTGGACGGCCACCCCGTCCGAAGAGAACGCCCCGGAACTCAGCTCTTCCGCAGCGGCCAGCGACGATTGATGAGGAACACCGCGCCCGCGACGAGCACCAGCGCGCCGCCGGTGACGGCGAGCGCGATGCCCACGCCGCCGCTCTCGCCCTTGGCGGCGGCGCTCTGGCCGGTACGGGTCTTCGCACCGCCCTGGGCGGCCGTGGCCGAGCCGTCGCCGTCCCCGGCCAGCGCCGACTTCGGCGGGACCAGCTCACCGACCGGGGTCACCTTGCCGTAGGCCGCGAACCCCCAGTCGAGCAGCCGGGCCGCCTCCTTGTAGACGGCCTGGCTCTCGGTCGGCTGGGGGTTCATGACGGTGACGAGCAGTACCCGGCCGCCCCGGTCGGCGACCCCGGTGAAGGTCGCGCCCGCGTTGGTGGTGTTGCCGTTCTTGACGCCCGCGATGCCCTTGTACGGGCTCAGACCGAAGTCGCCGGTGAGCAGCCGGTTGGTGTTCTGGATGTCGACGCTCTCGCGCTTCTTGTCCTTGCCCTCGGCGCCCGGGAACTTCGCGGTCGCCGTCGCGCAGTACTCGCGGAAGTCCTGCTTCTGGAGCCCCGAGCGGGCGAACAGGGTCAGGTCGTACGCGCTGGACACCTGGCCCGGCGCGTCGTAGCCGTCCGGCGAGATCACGTGGGTGTCCAGGGCCTGGAGTTCGTCCGCGTGGTCCTGCATGTCCTTGACGGTCTTGGGCACCCCGCCGTTCATCGAGGCCAGTACGTGCACGGCGTCGTTGCCGGAGCGCAGGAACACCCCGAGCCACAGGTCGTGCACCGAGTACGGCAGGTTCGGCTTGACCCCCACCAGACTGCTGCCGGGGCCGAGCCCGGCGAGCTCGGCCGGGGTGACGGTGTGCTGCTCGTCCTTGGGGAACTTGGGCAGCACGGTGTCCGCGAAGAGCATCTTCAGGGTGGAGGCGGGCGGCAGCCGCCAGTGCGCGTTGTGCGCGGCGAGCACCTGGCCGCTCTTGGCGTCCGCGACGATCCACGACCGGCCCGTCACGTCCTTGGGCAGGACGGGCGCGCCGGCGCCCAGGCGTACCTGGGTGCCCGGCTCGCCGAGCTGGTCGCCGCCGACCTTCGACATCTCCGCGGGCGGCGGGTCGTTGCGGGGCGCGCCGGGCGCGCCGGGAGTGCTGGACGCGGCCGGCTTCTCGTCCTGGGGCAGCGCGGCGGCGGGGGACGCGGCCAGGGCGGGCAGCAGGGCGGCGGCCACGGCGACGGACAGGGCGAGCCCGGTGGGCCTCTTCGGCGCGTAGGGATGCGATGCGCACTTCTTCACGGCAGACACGATCGAGAACGTACAGGCTGTGCACACCGATCCGATCACCGGACGGATGACCCGTCGCACGCGCCCACCCGGCCGGAGGCGCGGGGCGGCCGGGACGGATGCTGAACTCGACGCGCACACGGCAGACGCCGTGCGGATTCCGACTGACGTCGGGAGTTGTCCCGGCCGGGGCTTTCGCGTGCACCGAGACGGCCTGTACGGCGCCGTGAGGGGCGTTCGATACCCAACCGAAGCCAGAGCCCTGGGCGTGCGGCAAAATCTCAGGTTTCGTCGGCTGAGCCTCGTCCCTCTGTGGCCAGTGCCTTCATTCCCTGATACGCCTCACGCAGATCCAACGCTTCCGGCAGTCTCTTCGACTCCACAGCATTGACGACTTCAAGTGCACGCCAGTGGTTCGACGGAACGATACGACCGGAAAGGATCGCCCTCTGAGCCGCATTACACGCTTCGTCAAGCCGGTCACTTCCCAGCAAGGCCAGGGCCAAATCAATGTTGGCTGACGCGACCCTGCGTGGCCATTTATGGATGTTATCTCCGGGGGAAAGCCTTGAAATCACTTCTCGCGCATACGTTTCGGCTGCCGGATCGCCAACCCATGCCAAGGTGGTCGCTGTGTATGAGAGCGACTTCCCCGGATCGTATTGATAGTGATGCTCGGCGCCTTTTCGTCGATCTAGCGATGCGGACATGCGCTGCACTTTTTCGATGGCAGCATAGGTCTGTTTTGCTTCGCCAAGGCGTGCGCTCGCTCTTCCTTCCTGCGCCGTTGCCTGAATGGCAACCGAACTTCCGGCCGGTGCGAAGCTCTGAGCAATTCGCGACAATTCGAGCGCGCGAGAGTATTCACCATCTGTCAAGACGCGCCAAGCGTCAGTCTCGTAGCACCAGGCATTAATTTCGGCGTGACCGGCTTCCGCTGCGAGTGTCGCGGCGGTTTGCAGGCGAGCCGTGGCGGCGTACTCCTGGTTCAGGTCGATATGCAGCGTCGCTCCCAGGAGCTGGAACCAGCCGCCGACGACCAGCAGGCGGCGATGTTCACCAAGCGTCATGCGGGAGTCCATAAGATGGGCCACGTAGGACGAATGACGACGCACGCGTTCCAGTAGTTCCTGTGGAGGAGACACGGGATATTTCGTGGCCAAATCATCAAAAGCGTGCTCTAGCCTGTTGAGTGTTTCCGTGCCGACATCGCTCGCTTGTACGCGTCGAGCCAATTCCAACGCCTCGAATTCGTCATCGTGGGCGAGGCTGGAATTCGTCAGAAATTCGTTTGCCGACAATTGAGGCACGCGAGTGTCTGGAATGAACAATGCGTCAAGTTCTTTGGCGGTGATCTGAAGCACTTTCGCGAGCTTCGGCCTCTGCCATGGCTGGGGCTCAACTTCTCCCTTTTCCCAACGCTGAACCGTTGAACGATCGACCTTCAGAACTTCCGCAAGGCGTTCTTGGCTGTAGCCGCACGCCTTCCGCCGTGCGGCAAACCGCTCCCGCTTGGTCATCTGTCGTCCTCTCCGATCGCGTGCTGTCCGCCCAGCTCAGCGTATCCAGTGCAGCCCTGATGAGGCCCTTGCAGAGCGAATGTGCAGCGGGAATGAGGCCTTTCTGCCGTGGCTCTGTGCCGCGCAGCCCGGTTGGCTGTGAGGGCCAGCCACCTGGCGATGGTTTGAGGAGTGATCGCGATGGGCTCTGAGTGGCGAACCGAGGGAGCTGACGACGAGGTGGAGTTGGCCACGCTCATAGAGGCGGGTGGCTTCTGGCGCCTGGTCCCGGAGTGGGTCCCGCGCACGGGATACGCAGCGCCAACCAGTAAGACACTCAAGGCTGTTGAGGCGGGACTGCTGAGGCGGCTGGAGCGGTGAACGCCCGGGAGCCGAAGCTTCACGACATCGTCACGGACGCCACAGGGCGCGTAGGACGCGTCATGGGCCACGTGGGTCGGACGCATCCATCTCGACCGCTAACTGATGGGCGTGAGTGGGCGGTTGACCCCAGATCCGTCTAACTCACCACCCAATCCGAAGCGTTGAGCGCAGCCGTCCCCAAGCCAACCGCAGAAGTCGAGGAGAGATCTAATGTCGCCGACCCCGCGCACGCAGCAGTGGCGGGATGCCACGAAGGAAGCTGAGCACGCCAGCCGTGCCCTGCAAGATGTGCTTAGCCGGCTGGGCGCCGAACCACACGTCGTACGCAAGGTCCTCGGGGGGCCGGGGCACCGTAATGTGCCGATGGTGGCGATTCCCAATCTGCCCGCCGACGTGGTGGAAGAGCTCGCGGAAGTCGCCCGAAAGGGGATGGGCTACCCACGTCCACGGGGCACGTAGCAGGCGTGGTCATGGTCTTCGTGGGCGTCGCCCTCCCCGCGGCGCTCATCGTCTGGGCAGCAACCGGACACCTATGAACTTCCGCTCTCTGAGCGGAGCGCAACCCCCGCGCGTGACCACTACCGGTTTCCCGGCGCGCGGTATGGGCCGCCCGTGATCCGGAGCCTCTTCTGCCGGTAGGTGGTACCAGCAGCGGGCTCCGGGTCGAGCCAAGGCAGGACCGTCACCCGGGGACCCGCTGTAACCCAGACTCCGTCCCTGCCGGGATATCCGACGCATCGTGTCCCCCACGGTCGTTCGGACCCAGCAGGGGCGGATCGCAAGACGGCGCGGGGACCGCTTCCCCGCAGGTATGGCGAAGGGAAACGAACCATGACCGTACGGCCCGAGTTCGAGTTCGTGCGCACGGCCGCGTGCAGGGATGCGAAAGTGAACAACTGCCCGGAGGTGGCGATGAACGTTCCGGGCGTCGTCGCCCTGCGCGACAGTGACCGGCCGGGCATCGTCGTCACAATGACGGCGGCGCAGTGGTCGAACCTGACGACCGCGGTGAAGGCCGGAGAGTACGACCTGAGCGCCTGAGAGCAGGTCCGGTGGAACACTGCCCCCGCTGCTCTGCCGAGTGCCCCACCGACCCGGAGATCGGGTTGCCGTGGTGTGCACGGTGCGGGAAGTTCTTCGGGATCACTCAGCCCTCTTGCCGGGGTCTGTGGTGGTGGCGCAGCGCTGAGACCCGGGCCCCGGTCCGGCCCCGCAGTCACTGAGCAGAACTGCCTGCAACGGCCCCGTCGGTACGTCGCTTCGGCGTGCCGGCGGGGCTGTCTGCTGTCCGGGGCGCATGGGCGGGGCCTCTACTTGTTCGCCCGAACGCCCCGAAGCCCGATAACGCCAATGACCGTCCCGAGGATGAACGAGACGATGGCGAGCGTCAGGTGGACCCAGAAGTACGCCGTGGGCTGGCCGTGGTCGAAGGCGAGCCCGCTGGCGTCGGCCCATAGGTTCTTGGCGAAGGTCACCCAGACCACCCAAGACCAGACCCCGAACGCGAGCAGGAACCAGGAGACGCGGCGGCTGAGCTTCATGGGGAGTCCTTCGGGGTGGGGTGGCCGTGCCCTGCCAGTATCGGACTGGCCCGCCTTCGTTGTGCAGCAGGGTCGGGGGACGGGCGTGGGAGCCATCGGGTTCCGGTCGCTGCGGCAGCTCAAGCGTGAGCGGGCGGCTACGGAGAGTTCCGTCACGCTCGGCTAACGAGTGGCTGTGAGTGGAACGTTGACCCTTCCACGATGTGAAGGCCGTGTGATTGGGTGAGCGCCGTCACAGACGCCGCGTGCTGACTCCGCGCGTCGACCAGGGGTGGGGCGTTCCGAGGAGATCACGGCGATGCGGTCGATCCGTATGCGGATGCTGGCTATTGGTGCGGCAGTGGTGGTCGCCGGTGTCGGCGGCTGGCAGCTGCTGCCCTCCGACCAGGCGAAGAAGGCGCCGATCGTCGTCGGCACCACCGACGTGATCACCTCGCTCGACCCGGCGGGCGCCTACGACGCCGGTTCCTGGGCGGTCTACAACAACGTCTACCAGTCGCTGCTCACCTTCCGGCCGGGCAGCTCGACCCCGGTCCCGGACGCCGCGAAGAGCTGCGAGTTCGTCGGCCAGAAGCTCCAGACGTACCGCTGCGCTCTGCGGGACGACATCAGCTTCTCCAGCGGGCGCAGGATGACCGCCGAGGACGTGAAGTTCTCCTTCGACCGGGTGCTGACGATCAAATCCAGGGTGGGTCCCGCGCCGCTGTTCTCCATGCTCGGCTCGGTGGACGCCGAGGGGGACACCGTCACCTTCAACCTGAAGAGCAAGGACGCCACCTTCCCCTCGAAGCTGGCCACCGGCGCGGGCTCGATCGTCGACAGCAGCCAGTACCCGGCGACCGGGCTGCGCACCGGCGACTCGGTGGTCGGCTCGGGCCCGTACCTGCTCAAGGAGTACAAGAAGGACGCCACGGGCCGGCCGGTGAGCGCGAGCCTTGAGCCCAACCCCGGCTACAAGGGCGCGGTGACCAAGAAGGGGCTGCCGGTCACCGTCCACTACTTCGCCGAGTCCGACCAGCTGAACGCGGCCTGGCAGGCCAAGCAGGTCGACGTCACCCACCGCGAGATGCCGCCCTCGGTGCTCTCCAAGCTCTCGCCCGGCGACCCGAACCTGCGGATCACCACCTCGCCCGGCTACGACATCCGCGAGCTCAACTTCAACGCGAAGTCGGCGAGTCCGGTCGCCAAGACCAAGGTCCGCGAGGCCGCCGCCGCCCTCATCGACCGCCCGGCCCTCGCCGACGCCGTCTACAGCGGCACCGTCGAGCCCCTCTACTCGCTGATCCCGCAGGGTTTCACCGGGCACAGCACCGCCTTCTTCGACGCCTATCCGAAGCCCGACCCGGCGAAGGCGAAGGCGCTCCTGAGGGCGGCGGACGAGCAGCTGCCGGTCCGCTTCAACCTGGCCTACCGCAAGCTGGGCGCCAACGGCGCCGAGGCCGAGCAGATCAAGCGGCAACTGGAGCGGGACGGCATCTTCCAGGTCGACCTGATCGCCGAGGCCGACTGGCCGAAGATGCAGGACAACTTCGCCCAGGGCAAGTACGACGCCTACACCGCGGGCTGGCTCGCCGACTTCCCCGACCCGGACAACTTCGGCCAGCCGCTCGTCGGCACCGGCAACAGCCTCCACAACAACTACTCCGACAAGGAGAGCGACGGCATCATCCAGCGGACCCAGGAGTACACCGACCGGGGCCGCGCCGCCGACGACTTCAAGGCGCTCCAGGACAAGGTCGCCCAAGACGTTCCGCTGATCCCGCTGTGGCAGGGCAAGAACTACGTACTCGGCAGCAAGGACATCAGCGGCTCGCAGTACCTCTCGGACGGCACGGGCGTGTGGCGGCTGTGGGAACTGGGCTGGATCTGAGGAGGCGGGAGGGGCGGGCCGGTTCGATCGGGCCGGGTTCGCCCAAAGGGCTTTTGTCCAAGGAGTCACCGGTTCTGCTCCATTGACCGCGCTCGGTCACACTGCTTCCGTCGGGGGATGCGCCTTTCCCGTCGTACGCTCCTGAGCTCACTCGCCGGATCGGCCCTCGCCCTCGGGGCGGGCACCGAGGCCGGGTACGCCGCCGAGACCGGGTCCGTGGCCGCCCGGGGCCCCGCCGCGCGGGCGCTGGCCCGGCTGCTGCCCCGCCATCGCGAACAGGTCACCTTCCGCACGGTGCCGCGCGCGGCCGGCCGAGACCGCTTCCGCGTCTCGGGCGGGGCCGGCCGGATCCTGGTGGAGGGCAGCACCCCGGCCGTTCAACTCACTGGATTCCACTGGTACTTGAGGCATGTGGCGCACGCCCACATCTCCTGGGCGGGCGAGCAGACCCGGCTGCCGAACCGGCTCCCGGCACTGCCCGAGCCCATCGAGCGGACCGCCAACGTCACCCACCGCTTCGTCTTCAACGACACCAATGACGGCTACACCGGCGCCTACCGCGACTGGGCGTACTGGGAGCGCGAGCTCGACGTCCTCGCCCTGCACGGCTACAACGAGGTCCTCGTCTACCTCGGCGCGGACTGCGTCTACCACCGCACCTTCCTCCAACACGGCTACGCCGACGAGGAGTTGCGCGCCTGGCTCCCGGGCCCCTCGCACCAGCCGTGGTGGCTGCTCCAGAACATGGCGGCCTTCGGCGGCCCGGTGTCCCAGCAACTCCTGGCAGCCCGCGCCGAGTTGGCGCGCCGCATCGTCGCCCGGCTGCGCGAACTCGGCATGACGCCGGTGCTGCCCGGCTACTTCGGTACGGTCCCGCCCGGCTTCGCCGCCCGCAATCCCGGTGCCCACGTCGTGCCGCAGGGCGACTGGGCGGGCTTCCCCCGGCCCGGCTGGCTCGACCCGCGCACGGACCACTTCGCCCGGATCGCCGAGACCTTCTACTGCGTACAGGCCGACCTGCTCGGCGCCACGTCCATGTACAAGATGGACCTGCTGCACGAGGGCGGCACCCCCGGCGACGTGCCGGTCGGCGCGGCGGCGCGGGCGGTGGAAACGGCGCTGCGCACCGCGCACCCCGGCGCGATCTGGAACATCCTGGGCTGGCAGTCCAACCCGCGCCGCGACATCATCGAAGCGGTCGACAAGACGAAGCTCTTCATCGTGGACGGCCTCTCCGACCGCTTCCCGTCGGTCACCGACCGCGAGGAGTCCTGGGCGGGCGCGCCGTACGCCTTCGGGTCCATCTGGAACTTCGGCGGCCATACGGCGATGGGCGCGAACGCCCCCGACTGGGCCTCCCTGTACGAGAGGTGGCGCACCAAGCCGGACAGCGCCCTGGACGGCATCGCGCTCATGCCGGAGGGCGCGGACAACAACCCCGCCGCGTTCGCCCTCTTCTCCGACCTGCCCTGGACGGACGGCCCGGTCGACCTGGAGAACTGGTTCCGGGAGTGGCCGCGCTACCGCTACGGATCCGCCGACCGGCACGCCGCCGACGCCTGGGACACCCTGCGCCGCACCGCGTACGGCACCACGCGCGCGGACTCCTGGAGCGAGGCCGCGGACGGCCTGTTCGGCGCCCGCCCCGACCTGAAGGCGGCCTCGGCGGCGTCCTGGTCCCCGCACCAACTCCGCTACGACGGAGGAGAGTTCGCGAAAGCGCTGCCGTCCCTGCTGGCCGCGGCCCCGGCCCTGCGCTCCTCGTCGGCGTACCGCTACGACCTGCTGGACGTCACCCGTCAGACCCTCTCCAACCACTCGCGGGTGCTGCTCCCGCGCATCCGGGCGGCGTACGAGTGCGGCGACAACGCTGTCTTCTCCCAGCTGACCGATGAGTGGCTGCGCTGCCTGGCCCTGCTGGAGCGGGCGGTGGCCACGGACCGGGGGCATCTGCTCGGCCGCTGGATCGCGGACGCGCGCTCGTGGGGTGCGACGGAGGCGGAGAAGGACCGGCTCGCGTACGACGCGGTGTCACTGCTCACGGTGTGGGGAGCGCGGGCCGGGGCGGACGGCGGGGGGCTGCGGGACTACGCGAACCGGGAGTGGTCCGGCCTGGTGGGCGGCCTCTACACGCTGCGCTGGCGCACCTACTTCGACACCCTGTCGATGTCGCTGACCTCGGGCCGCCCGCCGGCCCCGGTCGACTGGTACGCGCTGGAGGACACATGGGTGCGGACGCATCCGGCGTACGAGGTGGAGCCTCGGGGGGACATCGTGGGGGTGGCGGGGGAGGTGCGGGTGGCGCTGGGGCTGTGAGGAGTGGGAGTCCAGGGGGGCTAGGGGGTGTCCGGTGGGTCAGGGCCGGATAGGGCGCGGCGGCTGGTGCGGTGCATCGCAAGGCGCCGGAGCGTTTCGATAGCGGAGCTATCGGGACGGTTCGGCAACGCGGCGAGGTGCCGTGCCAGCCGCCGCGACCCCGGCCATGATCCGCCGGACACCCCCTAACCCTTTTTGCGGGAGGCCGCCGCCTGGGACATGCCCGGGAGGAAGTCCGTGAAGAGTTCGTGCACCTCGTGGACGAGGGGCCGCAGCACCCGGAACCGGGCCAGCGCCACTCCCCGCGTGGTCAGCTTCGCCCCCCGCGCCGCGAGCCGATAGCTCCGCTCCCGCTCCGGCGACCGGTCGAACACCCAGTACAGGACGAGCCCCATCTGCGAGAGCCACATCAACTCCGGCAGTACGTCCACGAGTTCGGCCGGAACCTTCGTCTTCGTACCCGCCAGCACCTCCCGGTGCACGGAGATCGCCGCCTGGCGCGCATGCTGCGACTCCGGGGAGAACGGACTGAGCGGACTGTCCGGATCCGCCGCGTTCTTGAAGAACTGCGCCGCGAACTCGTGGTACGGCGAGGCGATGTCCAGCCACACCCGCAGCACCCCGGCGAGCCGGGCCTCCAGGTCGGTCTCGGTGTCCAGGACCTCCCGGACCGCCGCCTGGTGCTCGGCCGCGATCCGGTCGTAGAACCCCTGGATGAGGTGTTCCTTGCCGGCGAAGTAGTAGTACGCGTTGCCGACCGAGACCCCGGCCTCCTGAGCGATGGCCCGCATCGTGGTCTTGTCGTAGCCCCGCTCCTGGAACAGCCGCATCGCGGTCTCCAGGATCAGGGTGCGGGTCTGCTCGCCCTTGGCGGGGCGGGGCCCGGACGCTTCGGCCCCGGCCCGCCCGTGCGCGTCGGGGGCCGTCTCTTCGGGCGCGTTCTCTGCTGGCACGGCAAGAGCCTAATCGGCCATGGAGCGGCCGCGGTCGCAGGGCTGTGGCGCTTCGTACGCCAAGCTCGGCGGGCGCCGGCCGAAGCCGCGTACGCCGGGCACCGCCGCCGTCGCCAGACAGGCCCCGCCCACCAGCAACGCGGCGGCGAGCAGCGGGACTTCGGGCCCCCAGGCGCGGGCGGCGAGCGGCGCGAGGGCGTAGCCGAGCGGCATCGAGGCGAGCGAGAGCAGCCAGTCGTAGGAGGTGACGCGGGCCAGCGTGTGGGCGGGGATCGCGGACTGGACCGAGGTCTCCCAGACCGGCGAGAGGAAGCCGAGGCCCGCCTGGGCGACGGCGTACGCCGCGACGGTGAGCGGCGCGGGCGCGGCGAGCGCGAGGAGGGTGAGCGGCAGGGTGTAGGTGGCCAGGCCCAGGTTGGCGGTCAGGACCGGTCGCCGGGGGCGGGCGCGGGAGGCGAGCAGCGAACCGAGGAACAGGCCGATCGCCCCGGCCTCGATGAAGGTGCTCCAGAAGACGGTGCCGCTGAAGTGCCGGAAGGCGATGGCGGGGCCGAGCGTCATGAGGACGGCGGCGGCGCCGTTCCAGGCGGAGTGGGCGATCAGGCTGGTCCAGTACCAGTCCCGTGAGCGGACCTCGCTCCAGCCCTCCTTGAGGTCGGCGGCGAGCGAACGGCGCGGTATCGGGACGTGCTCGACCCGGATCAGGGTGAGCAGCGCGGCGCTGACCGCGAAGCTGCACCCGTCCAGGACGAACGCCCAGCCCGCGCCCGCGGTCTCCACGAGCAGGGCGGCGAGCAGCGGCCCGCCGAGCCGGGCGGAGCTGTTGGCCACGGCCATCAGGGAGTTGGCGCGCTGTCGCCCGTCCGGGCCGACCGTGCCGGTGATGAGGGGAGCGGCGGTCGGCATCGCGAAGGCGGACGCGGCGCCGCCGATCGCCTCGGCGAGCGCGATCTGCCACAACTGCGGTGCGCCGCCGAGGAGTTCGTACCCGACGAAGAGCTGGGCCGCGCACCGTACGAGATCGGTGGTGAGCGCGACCGTGCGGGCCCGGAAGCGGTCGCCCGCCACTCCGCCGAGCGGCAGCAGGAGCAGTTTGGGCACCAGCGCGCAGCCGAGTACGAGCGCGAGCGCGCCGGCCGACCCGGTGGCGGCGTAGACGGCGAGCACCAGGGCGACGGGGACGACGGCGTCGCCGGCGAGGGAGAGGGAGCGGCCTATGAAGAGCAGCCGGAAGGGGCGCGAGCGCAGAGGGTGCGACATGAGCGGAACATACTTCGGAACCGAAATATTGGTCAACGAAATATCTGCTTCCGAAATATTCGACGGCGAAGGGGTGCTGAAGGGATGTCGGGGATGCGGTCTACGTACGATCGGCACATGGAGACGCAGCGGGACTGGACCGACGGGCATGTGGAGCGCTGGCTGCCGGTGCTGCCCGGCCTCGATCCCGAGATCGAGGGCGCGGTCACGCGGATGAAGAAGCTGTCGGTGCACCTGCGCCGGGTGCGCGAGCAGTCCCTGGTCGACTTCGCGCTCGACCGCCCCGAGTTCGAGACGCTGCACAAACTCGCGGGCCGGGGCGGCGCCGCGAGCCCCTCCCAGCTCGCCGCCGACCTCGACCTGGCCCCGGCCTCGGTGACCGGCCGCCTCGACGGCCTGGAGCGCCGGGGCCTGCTCCGCCGCACCCCCTCGAAGTCCGACCGGCGCCGCGTCGACGTCCAACTGACCGACGAGGGGCGCCAGGTGTGGCTCGGCGCGATGGACGTCCTGGGTCACGAGGAGTACCGCCTCCTCGGCGTCCTCGACGCGACCGAGCGCACCGTGTTCAACGACATGCTGCGGCGGATCATGCTGGCGGCGGAGGCGGGCGGGGACGCGGACCTGGACGGCCGGCGGCACTGACAACTGGTTACCCCAATTCACCCTGGAGGGTGAACTGTTGTGGGGTGATCGCGGGGTGGCCGCAGTGGTGTCGGCGCAGGTCGGGCCGTGTGTTCGGGGGGCTCAACTGGCATATGCCGCACGGTAGTTGCGGGTTGCGTTGCTCACTTAGCGTGGCTGTACAGTCGCCGACACCACAACGTGAGACATGGATAGCCCCCGCGGTGCGCCAACACCCGGGGGCCTGACACCAGGAGCTGCAACCTCCGATGCGCATTCACCGTACAGCGCCGACGCGCTCGTTCTCCAGCTTCGCCAACGCCCTCATCCGGGATCACGAGATCTCCTGGTGCGCGGCAGGCGTGCTGATGTACCTCCTCAGCCTTCCGTCGGGGGCCCACGCCTCGATCCGTTCGCTCGCGCTGCTCCGCAAGGAAGGGCGCACGCGGATCGCCGAAGCCCTGCGCGAGCTGGAGGAACGCCGGTATCTGCGGCGGCTGGTGGTGAAGGATCCCGGGACCGGGCTCTTCTCCACCGAATACGAGCTCTTCGACACCCCGTACGACCAGTTCCCGGCGGAAGACGATCAACTCCCTGAAGCCATCGGGGAATTCACCGGTTCGAGTGGCACAAAGCGGGCCTCCGGTGACCCGGTCGGCGGTGCTGCGGGACCGCTTCCCTCCGGGGCAAAGACCGGGGTGAAAAGACCTCCCACCCCGCCGGTCGCCGAGAGCGATCCGCCGGTGCCTGAGTCGCTGCGGTCCGCGACCGGCCTGCTGCTCGCTCTGCGGCGCACCGACGCGCGGCTCGCGCTGGGCGTGGCGGAGGCCGTGCGGCTGGCGCCGCTGGTGGCGGAGTGGCGGGCCGCCGGGGCCAGTGACCAACTGGTGCGCGGGGCGCTGACCTCCGGACTTCCACCGCGTGTCCACTGCGCGGCCGCGCTGCTCGGGGACCGGCTGCGGCGCAAGATGCCACAGCCGGTGCGGGTGGTGGCGCCGCCGCCCGAGTGCGAGGAGTGCCGGGCGCCGGTGGCCTCGCCGGGACTCTGTCCCGACTGCGACCCCGGTCGCGCCCGGTCCCGTACCGCCGTCACCGAATTCGCCCTCGCCGCCAGACGCGGCGCCGCCGCGGCCCGCGCCGCCTGCGTCGGCTGAAGACTTCCGGCCCCGTCCGGGGTCGGCCCCCCGATGAAAGGAACACTGTGACCCTTCAGCTTGAGAGGCCCACAGCGGTATACCGCCGGTATACTGTGCTCATGGCCGACACCACGATCAAGGTTGACCCTGCCGTCCGTGACCGCCTCATGGCGCTTGCCCGTGAGCGGGGGATGACCATGCGTGACTTCGTCGCCGAGCTGGCCGGGGCGACTCCGACCCGGGAGGAGCTGCAGGCGCGGTACGAGGCCACCAAGGCGTACTGCGAGAAGGCCTTCGGTGTGAAGCTCACCGACGAGGACCACGACCGGGCCGAGAAGGTCTGGCAGGACCTGGAGGCAGGCCGCGAGGTGGACGCCCTGTGAGCGTCAGCAAAGCTGTCGTGTACGACGAGTCGGCTCTGCTCGCCCTGGGTGCGGGCAATCGCCTCGCCTCCCAGTTCGTCTCGAACACGGAGCACGCCGCGACCCGGCACGTCTACGTCCCCGCCCTGTGCCTCGCCGCCGCGGACGCGCAGCGAGAGGGCGTCGCCGATCACCTCGGGGCGCTGGAGGCCGCGAACATCGTCGCGCTGGACTTCGCTGGTGCGTCCACGGTGGGGCAGTTGGTCCGGAGCGGGCTGGACTGGCGCATCGCCCACGCGGTGCATCTGGCGCGGCCGTCGGCGGAGTGGCCCGATGGCTGCCCGGTGCTGACTCAGGAGCCGGAGCTTTACAAGGACACCCCGCTGGTCCGCACCATCCGCCTGCCCCAGCGGTAGCCGACAGGACGAAGGCCCCGCCCCCCCGGAGCAAGTTCCAGGGGGCGGGGCCCTCTTCAGACCCGTACGGAAGGGTCAGAAGCGGCGCGTGATCAGGGCGCGCTTCACTTCCTGGATGGCCTTGGTGACCTCGATGCCTCGGGGGCACGCGTCCGTGCAGTTGAACGTCGTGCGGCAACGCCACACGCCGTCCTTGTCGTTGAGGATCTCCAGGCGCTGCTCGCCCGCCTCGTCACGGCTGTCGAAGATGAAGCGGTGCGCGTTCACGATCGCGGCCGGGCCGAAGTACTGGCCGTCGTTCCAGAAGACCGGGCAGGAGGAGGTGCAGGCCGCGCACAGGATGCACTTCGTCGTGTCGTCGAAGCGCTCGCGGTCCTCCGCCGACTGCAGACGCTCGCGCGTCGGCTCGTTGCCCTTGGTGATGAGGAAGGGCATCACGTCGCGGTACGCCTGGAAGAACGGCTCCATGTCCACGACCAGGTCCTTCTGGACCGTGAGGCCCTTGATGGCCTCGATGGTGATGGGCTTGGACGGGTTGATGTCCTTGATCAGCGTCTTGCAGGCGAGGCGGTTCTTGCCGTTGATGCGCATGGCGTCGGAACCGCAGATGCCGTGGGCGCAGGAGCGACGGAAGGTCAGCGAACCGTCCATCTCCCACTTGATCTTGTGGAGACCGTCGAGCACGCGCTCCTTCGGGTCGATCTCCAGCTGGAAGTCCTCCCACTGCGCCTCGTCCGAGATCTCCGGGTTGAAGCGGCGGATCCGGAACGTGACCGTGATGAGGTGCGAACCGTTGTCCGCCTCCAGCGCCTGGAGCTTGTCCATCGTCGGGGTTGCCATCAGTACTTACGCTCCATCGGCTGGTAGCGGGTCTGGACGACGGGCTTGTAGTCGAGGCGGATCGAGTCCCTGCCGCCGTCCGCGACCTCGCGGTACGCCATGGTGTGGCGCATGAAGTTGACGTCGTCGCGGTTGGGGTAGTCCTCGCGGTAGTGACCGCCGCGGGACTCCTTGCGCGCCAGGGCGGACACGGCCATGACCTCGGCCAGGTCGAGCAGGTTGCCCAGCTCGATGGCCTCCAGGAGGTCGGTGTTGAACCGCTTGCCCTTGTCCTGGACGGACACGTTCTTGTAGCGCTCGCGCAGCTCGGCGATCTTCTCGACCGCCGTCTTGATCGTCTGCTCGGTGCGGAACACCATGACGTTGGCGTCCATGGTCTCCTGCAGCTCCTTGCGGATGACCGAGACCCGCTCGGTGCCGGTCGCCGACAGCAGGTTCTTGACCTGTGCCTCGACCTGCGACGCCGGGTCCTGCGGGAGCTCCACGTAGTCCGCGGTGTGCGCGTACTCGGCGGCGGCGATACCGGCCCGCTTGCCGAACACGTTGATGTCCAGGAGGGAGTTGGTGCCCAGCCGGTTGGCGCCGTGCACCGACACGCAGGCGACCTCGCCCGCCGCGTACAGGCCCGGGACCACCGTGGTGTTGTCCGACAGGACCTCACCCTCGACGTTCGTCGGGATGCCGCCCATGGCGTAGTGCGCGGTCGGCTGGATCGGGATCGGGTCCGTGTAGGGCTCGATGCCGAGGTAGGTGCGCGCGAACTCCGTGATGTCGGGCAGCTTCGCGTCGAGCTGCTCCGGCGGGAGGTGCGTCAGGTCGAGGTAGACGTGGTCGCCCTCGGGGCCGCAGCCGCGGCCTTCGCGGATCTCCGTGTAGATGGAGCGCGAGACGACGTCACGGGACGCGAGGTCCTTCATGACCGGCGCGTACTTCTCCATGAAGCGCTCGCCGTCCTTGTTGCGGAGGATGCCGCCCTCACCGCGGGCGCCCTCCGTCAGCAGGATGCCCATGCGCCAGATGCCCGTCGGGTGGAACTGGAAGAACTCCATGTCCTCCAGCGGCAGTCCGCGGCGGTAGCACGCGGCCTGGCCGTCACCGGTCAGGGTGTGCGCGTTGGAGGTCACCTTGAAGAACTTGCCGGTGCCGCCGGACGCGTAGATCACGGACTTCGCCTGGAAGACGTGGATCTCGCCGGTCGCCAGCTCGTAGGCGACGACACCCGCGGACTTCTTGACGCCGTCCTCCTCGACGAGGAGCTGGTCGAGCACGTAGAACTCGTTGAAGAACTCCACGCCCTCCTTGACGCAGTTCTGGTACAGCGTCTGGAGGATCATGTGGCCGGTGCGGTCCGCGGCGTAGCAGGCCCGGCGGACCGGGGCCTCGCCGTGGTTGCGGGAGTGGCCGCCGAAGCGGCGCTGGTCGATCTCGCCGGCGGGCGTCCGGTTGAATGGCAGGCCCATCTTCTCCAGGTCGAGAACGGCGTCGATGGCCTCCTTCGCCAGGATCTCGGCGGCGTCCTGGTCGACCAGGTAGTCACCGCCCTTGATCGTGTCGAAGGTGTGCCACTCCCAGTTGTCCTCTTCCACGTTGGCGAGGGCCGCGGCCATGCCGCCCTGCGCGGCGCCGGTGTGGGAGCGGGTCGGGTAGAGCTTTGTCAGCACGGCGGTGCGGCTGCGCTTCGTCGCCTCGATGGCGGCGCGCATACCGGCGCCGCCGGCGCCGACGATGACGGTGTCGTACTTGTGGATCTTCATCAGAGAATTCCTCAGTCCCTCAGCCCGTGGCCTAGCGGATGTTCGGGTCGAAGGTGAAGATCACCAGCGTGCCCAGCAGGACGGTGAACACCGTGGCGGTGTAGAGCAGCATCTTCAGCCAGAAGCGGGTGTTGTCCCGCTGCGCGTAGTCGTTGATGACGGTGCGCAGGCCGTTGGCGCCGTGCAGCATGGCCAGCCACAGCATGGCCAGGTCCCAGATCTGCCAGAACGGGGACGCCCAGCGGCCCGCCACGAAGGCGAAGCCGATCTTGGAGACACCGCCGTCGAGCACGAGCTGGATCAGCAGGTGGCCGAGGACCAGGACGACCAGCACGATGCCGGACAGCCGCATGAACAGCCAGCCGTACAGCTCGAAGTTGGTGCGGGTCGACTTCGGGGTCTTCTTGGTGCGCTGGCGCGGGGCCTCGATGAGCGGGGCCGGGTGATCGGTGTCGTACAGGCTCACGCCCTCGACCTCGCCGATCGCGGAGGCGGAAGAGGTTTCGGCAGACATTCAGTCCTCAGCTCCCGAACAGTTCACGGACGGCGTGGCCGAGCACCGGGTAGAGCGCGCCCACCATCAGCACGACCCAGACGCCCACGACGCTCCAGAGCATCTGCTTCTGGTAGCGGGGGCCCTTGGCCCAGAAGTCGACCGCGATGATGCGCAGGCCGTTGAGCGCGTGGAACAGGATGGCGGCGACGAGGCCGTACTCCAGGCACGCGACGATCGGCGTCTTGTAGGTCGCCACGACTTTGTCGTACGCCTCGGGGGAGACACGCACGAGAGCGGTGTCGAGGACGTGTACGAACAGGAAGAAGAAGATGAGGACGCCGGTGACTCGATGAGCCACCCAGGACCACATTCCTTCCCGGCCGCGGTACAGCGTTCCAGCCGGCACGGAAGAACCCTCCGGGAGCGGTGTTTAGGGCCGGCCGTCAATCTTCTAGTCCAAAGAAGAACAGCTCTGTCGGTCTGACCCGGCCGGGTACGGTCCACCGGCCCCGGTCATCGTAGCGACGAGATGTCGGTTCCCTCGCGCCGGGTCCATAGGTGTGATCAAACAGGCAATCAAACAGCCACGTACGGGCTAGAGAACGCGGTGCGCGGTGCTCGGCGTGCCGGATTCGGGGTGTTTGCGTACGAGATGGGCGAGTCTGGCGCGGGCGAGCCGGCGCAGTTCGTCGGCGGCGATCGACCACTCCTCGTCGCGCTCGTTGGTCATCCGTACCCGGATCCCGGCCAGTACCTCGTCCTGGTGCTCGGCCGGGCTGAACCCGTCGAGGCAGATCACGAAGGCGTGCCCGAACCGGCTCTCGTACGCGGCGTGGGCGGCCCGGAGCGCGGTGTGCGCGGATTGCGGTGCGCTGTGGTGCAGTCCGGGCGAGGACTCCTCGGCCAGCGCCTCGGCGAGATCGTCGGCGCACAGGTCGTAGCTGGCCTCGTCGGCCGCGGCGAGCAGCGCGTCCAGATCGGGGTAGGGGCGGTGGGCGGTGATCCGCAGGGCCCAGCGGCGGCTGGCGCAGCAGCCGAGCAGGGCCGCCTCGGCCGCCTCCGGGGAGGCGGAGTTGAACCCGTCCAGGCCCTCCAGCTGCGGCGACGCCACCGGAACGGATGTGCCCCGCAGCTGATTCGGTATGGCCGCCCGCCCCTGGGCACGTGGAGTGTGATGGAGTGTCGGCGGTCGCTTCCTGGGGCCGGCGTGGGAATCGCTGGACAGCGTGGGCTCCTCGTACGCGACGCGGGACGGGCGGTGCGGGACGGGACGGGGCACTGAGCGCGGAGACTTGAGTGGAACGGGAGGCGGGAGTGCCGCCACGCTATCTACGTGGAGCGGGAGCCGTGCGACGGATGCGCGAATTTCACCCGGACGTGAGTGCCGGGCCGTGCGTGGTGGACGAGCTCCTGGGCATTTCGGCGTACCTTCGCCCCAGTTGTCTGCGCGGGATCCGGGACATCCGAGACGGTCGGCACGCCTGGGATGCCTTGGTTCACCCACATGTTGTTGGACGGGAGGTTTCTGAGTGATGTCGCGTTTCAGGATGTCACGGGCCCGGATGCCGGGATCCGGTGACCCGGAGCGGTCGTCCTTGCCGTCCGAGGCGCGCGCCTCCCAGCCGCGTGCGCCGCGGCCCCGCCCCGCCTGGCTGCACCGGCCCCGCGGCCGGCGCGCGCTGGTGCTCAAGGTGGCTCTCGCGGGCCTCGCGCTGCTCGCGCTGATCATCGCGGTCTGGCCGGACGACGACACCGACGGCGGGCACGGCGGCCCGGCCGACAGCAAGCGCGGCTCCTCGGTGCTGCCCTCCCCGTCCCCGATCTACCCGATCTCCTCGCCGCCCCGCACCATCCCGTCCGTCCTCGAACACCGGCCGGCCCGCGGGCCCGGCTTCCGTCCGGTCGACTCGACGCGGGTGATCGTGGACGCCGGCAGCGGGGGCCTCAGCGACACGGGGCAGCTGCTCGCGCAGGAGCTCGGCGCGGACTACTCGCTGGGCGGCGCGCCGCGCGAGGGCGACATCGAGCTGGCGCTGACCCCGCCGCGCGCCGGCCAGAAGGCCCTGCCCGAGTCGTACGTCCTCACCACCCGCGACCGCCGGGTGAAGATCACCGGCCCCGACGCGGCCGGGGTGTTCTACGGCACCCGCACCCTCAAGCAGGCGCTCAAGGGCGGCGCGGTGATGCCCGAGGGCGTGGTCGAGGACCACCCGGACCGGCCGCAGCGCGGGCTCGGCCTCGACATCGCGCGCAAGCAGTACAGCGCGGCCTGGATCGAGGACCAGCTGCGGCAGATGGCCGACCTGAAGCTCAACCAGCTGGAACTGCACTTCTCCGACGACCAGGGCTTCCGCATCGAGTCGTCGAGCCACCCCGAGGTGGTCTCGCGCGACCACCTCAGCAAGCGCGACGTCCAGCGGATCGTGGCGCTCGCCGCCAAGCTGCACATCACGGTGGTCCCCGAGCTCGACTCGCCGGGCCACCTCGGCGCGGTGATCGCCGCCCACCCCGCCCTCCAGCTGCGCGACAAGGACGGCAAGCCGGTCAAGGGCGCGATCGACATCGCCAACCCCGAGGCCGCGCGGATCGTGGACGACCTGCTGCGCGAGTACGCCGACCTGTTCCCCGGGGCGTACTGGCAGCTGGGCGGCGACGAGTACGAGGCGCTGACGGTGAAGGCCCCCGCCACCCCCGAAACCACCTATCCGGGTCTCGCCGACGCCGCCCGCACGAAATACGGGCCGAAGGCGGGCATCGAGGACCTGGTGACGGGCTGGCTCAACGACCGTGCCGCGGTGCTCCGTTCGGCGACCGCCGGCCGCACCTTCAAGGAGTGGAACGACGGCTTCTTCCCCGGCGGCCAGGTCGGCGCCGACCAGGGGCGCGAGGTCGAGTACTGGACCGGCAAGGAGCCCGGGGCCCGCGCGCCCGAGGACTACCTCGCCGAGGGGCGCCGGCTGGTCAACCTCAACGACGAGTACCTGTACTACGTGCTCGGCGAGCCGGGCGGCTACAAGTACCCGACGGGCAAGCGGATCTACGAGGAGTGGACGCCGCTGGTGCTGCGCGGCACCAAGCCCGTCGACGCCAAGTACGCGGGGCAGATCCTCGGCGGCCGGTTCGCACTCTGGTCGGACAACGCGGCCGCGCAGACCGAGGAGCAGGTGGCGCGCGGCATCCGGCTGCCGCTGCGCGCCATGGCCCAGAAGCTGTGGGACCCGCGGACCCCGGCCATGGGGTGGGAAGAGTTCAAGTCCCTGGCGGACCGGCTCGGCTGAGGCGGGGAGTACGGAGTACGACCGGGGCCGCCACCCCCCACAGGAGAGGCCCCGGCCGTCTTCCGTCGGGGTCGTTGTGGCGACCCCGTACTCCTTTCAGCGCCGAGCGTGCGTTTTCTGTCACACCGCGCTGTGTCAGCGGGTTGTTGCAGGTTGTACAAGCCATGGACTTATGGGGCGCCGAGGCCGTAGCGTGCTGCCTCGCGTTCGGGGACGCGACAGTGATGACCAGCGGTGACAACGGATCAGTCAGTCAAGACAGGGTGCAGGGATTGCTGGGGGACGACGCGGAGCTGACCGCCGCGGTGCTCAGGGCGCAGGACGGGGACGAGGAAGCCTTCCGTGCTGTGTACCGTGCCGTGCACCCGCGGCTGCTCGGCTACATCCGCACACTGGTCGGCGAACCCGACACCGAGGACGTGGCCTCCGAGGCCTGGCTGCAGATCGCCCGCGACCTCGGACGCTTCAAGGGCGACGGGGACCGGTTCCGCGGCTGGGCCGCGCGCATCGCCCGCAACCGGGCGCTCGACCACATCCGGATGCGCGGCCGCAGGCCCGCCGTCGGCGGCGACGAGACCGAGCTGACCGGACGTGCCGCCGACTCGGACACCGCGGACGAGGCGATGGAGGCGCTCGGCACCGGACGTACGATGGCGCTCATCGCCCAGCTCCCGCAGGACCAGGCCGAGGCCGTCGTGCTGCGTGTGGTGGTCGGCCTCGACGCGAAGAGCGCGGCGCAGACCCTGGGCAAACGGCCCGGCGCGGTGCGGACCGCCGCGCACCGGGGCCTGAAGCGCCTTGCCGAACTGCTCGGCGCGGACGGTCTCGCCGGGGACGTACCCCAGGATGCGGAGGAACTGGGTGCCGTGCCGTCGCAGCGGGCGCCGGAACGCGGTGTGACGCAATCGCGCGCCCGGACGCAGAAGGACATGTGATGGCTGACGAGCGGCACGAGTGGCTCGACCGGGATGCCGCCGAGCGACTGCTGCGCGGAGAATCCGTCGCGCCGGGTGACGAGCGGGCCCGCGCCGAGGCCGAGCGGCTCTCGGCTCTGCTGCGTTCGGTGGCCCGGCCCGAGCCGTCCGCCACCGAACTCCCCGGCGAGGCGGCCGCCCTGGCCGCGTTCCGCAAGGCCCGCCCCGAAGGCGCGGCCGACACCGAGGCGTTCGGTGTCGTGCGGGTCGGACGGGTCGCCCCGGTCCCGGAGCCTCCCCGGCGCCGGCGGTTCGCCCCGGTGCGGCTCGGGCTCGCCGCCGCGGTGGCCTGCTGTGCGCTCGGCGGGGTCGCCGTCGCCGCGGGCACCGGTGTGCTGCCGGGCCCCTTCGCCTCCGACGACCAGGACCCGACGCCCGCCGCGACCGTCTCCGCCGCGATGACCCCGGACCCCGTCGCCACCTCGCCCTCGCACTCCCAGGGCCCCGGTTCCCCGACGCCCGGCCACCACCAGCCGTCGTCCGGTACGGCCACGTCCGGCAGCGGCTCGCCCGACGCCACCCCCGGCGGCCCGGCCTCGGACGGCAGCGGCGACGCCGGGAAGAAGGGCGGCCCGGATCAGGGCGGCACCGGTGGCGACCAGGGCGACGGCCCCGCCCAGTGGCTCGCCAAGGCGGCCGACGACTGCCGCGACTACCGCTCGGGCCGGCTCGACCAGGAGCGCCGCCGCAGCCTGGAGTCCGCGGCGCACGGTTCGGCCGGGGTGAAGGGCTTCTGCGATCTGCTGCTCGACGGCAAGGGCGGCAAGTCCGGCGGTTCGGACGGCGGTAGCGGCGACGGCGGCGACGGCGGCGACGGCAAGGACAAGGGCAGGGGCGACGGTTCGGGCAACGGGAACGGGAACGGCGGCGGGGGCGGTGGCAGGCAGAACTCCGTCACCACCCGGCCCGGCCAGATCCTGGACTGGCTGAAGCCCGGCGCGATCAGCGCGCCCGTAACGCACTGAATCCCGGTGTGCGTCCAGCACCTCCGTACCGCACCGGCCCACGGTCGAATGCGCGTGCCGAAGCGCAGGTCGGAACCGGCAGTAACGTTTTCTGAGACGGTGGCGCAGTACTGAGTGAGCCGACTGGTCATCGGCGGCGCAGAAGAGCCGGGGTTCCCCCCGTACCCAAGGCTCCGCGCGAATGGCGCGGGCGGGACACGTTCCCCCGGTCCCGCCCGCGCCCTCCCTCTTTCGACCTCTTGCGATCTCTTTCGACCGGCCGCCGCTGCCGGCTACCAGTGGACGACGACCTTGTCGCCGATGTGGACCTGGTCGAACAGCGCGGCGATCTTGCCCTTGTCCCGGACGTTGACGCAGCCGTGCGAGGCGCCGTTGTAGCCGCGCGCCGCGAAGTCCGAGGAGTAGTGCACCGCCTGGCCGCCGCTGAAGAACATCGCGTACGGCATGGCCGTGTGGTAGATCGTCGACACGTGGTTGCGGCTCTTCTCGAAGACGCTGAAGACGCCCTCGCGGGTCGGGGTGTACTGCGAGCCGAAGCGCACGTCCATGGTCGACTGCACCTTGCCGTTGACCACCCACGACAGCGTGCGGCTGGTCTTGCTGATGCACATCACGTGGCCCGTCATACAGCGCGGATCGAGCTTGGCCGCCGGCTTGTTGACCGCCTCGCCCGCGAGTTCCTCGGCCGTCGGCTTCGTCGTCATGGCGAGGAGCCTGTTCCAGGTCACGCTGTCCGTGCTGCCCGTCTCGGCGAGCCCGCGCTTGGCCTGGAAGCCCTTGACGGCTTCGCTGGTCGCCGCGCCGTACGTGCCCGTCGGGGTGTCGTCGAACCAGCCGATCTGGGCGAGCCGCGCCTGGAGCTCCTTGACCCGGTCGCCCTTGGCGCCGTTCGCCATCACGATCTGGGGCGCGGGCTTGGCCGCGGTGGTGGCCGAGCCGCTGGGCGCGGGCGACCCGACCGGCTTGTCGTCGGTGGCGGCGGAGGCGGCCGCCGAGGGCGCGGCGGGCGACGCCGACCCGGGCGTGGCGGGTGTCGCGGGCGTACCCGCATCGGCCTTGCTGCTCTGCGGACTGCACCCCACGGCGACCGCGACGACGGCGGTCGCGGCGAGGGTTCTGGCTATGAGAGTGGTGCGGTGGATCCGGCGCATCGGTCGCCCCCCTGATTCTCTGGTGTCCCCAGAGACAGATTCCCCCGATGAACGGTTGCACAAGCAGCCGGCCGCATCGCGCACGCTGTGAGCAAGCTCCCAGCGTGCGCCTCTCCACCCGCCGCACGCCCGCCGCTACAGTCCGTCGCGAGGGTTGGGTACCAGTGAGTAGTAGAGCTCTAGCGGGAGGCACAGCACATGGCGCGCGAGTCGGAATCCGGGTTGCCCATCGAGCCGGTCTACGGACCGGAGACCCTCGCCGGATGGGATCCCGCCGAGAAACTGGGCGAGCCGGGCTCGTACCCGTTCACCCGTGGTGTGTACCCGTCGATGTACACCGGGCGCCCGTGGACGATGCGGCAGTACGCCGGTTTCGGCACCGCCGTCGAGTCCAACGCCCGCTACAAGCAGCTCATCGCGAACGGCACGATGGGCCTGTCGGTCGCCTTCGACCTGCCGACCCAGATGGGCCACGACTCGGACGCCGCGATCGCCTCCGGTGAGGTCGGCAAGGTCGGCGTCGCCATCGACTCGGTGGACGACATGCGGGTCCTGTTCGGCGGCATCCCGCTCGACAAGGTGTCGACGTCGATGACGATCAACGCCCCGGCGGCGCTGCTGCTCCTGATGTACCAACTGGTCGGCGAGGAACAGGGAGTTCCGGCCGATAAGCTCACCGGGACGATCCAGAACGACGTACTCAAGGAGTACATCGCGCGCGGGACGTACATCTTCCCGCCCAAGCCCTCGCTCCGTCTGATCGCGGACATCTTCAAGTACTGCCGGGCCGAGATCCCCAAGTGGAACACCATCTCGATCTCCGGCTACCACATGGCCGAGGCCGGCGCCTCGCCCGCGCAGGAGATCGCGTTCACGCTCGCCGACGGCATCGAGTACGTGCGCACCGCGGTCGCGGCCGGGATGGACGTGGACGACTTCGCGCCCCGCCTCTCCTTCTTCTTCGTCTCGCGCACGACGATCCTCGAAGAGGTCGCCAAGTTCCGTGCCGCGCGCCGCATTTGGGCCCGGGTGATGCGCGACGAGTTCGGCGCGAAGAACCCCAAGTCGCTGATGCTGCGCTTCCACACGCAGACCGCGGGCGTGCAGCTGACGGCCCAGCAGCCGGAGGTGAACCTGGTGCGCGTCGCCGTGCAGGGCCTCGCGGCGGTTCTCGGCGGCACCCAGTCCCTCCACACCAACTCCTTCGACGAGGCGATCGCCCTGCCGACGGACAAGAGCGCCCGGCTCGCCCTGCGCACCCAGCAGGTCCTGGCGTACGAGACCGACGTGACGGCCACCGTCGACCCCTTCGCCGGGTCGTACGTCGTGGAGCGGATGACCGACGAGGTCGAGGCGGCGGCCGTCGAACTCATGGCGAAGGTCGAGGAGTTGGGCGGCGCGGTCAACGCGATCGAGCACGGCTTCCAGAAGGGCGAGATCGAGCGCTCCGCCTACCGCATCGCCCAGGAGACCGACTCCGGCGAGCGTGTCGTGGTCGGCGTCAACCGCTTCCAGATCGAGACCGAGGACCCGTACGAGCCGCTGCGCGTCGACCCGGCGATCGAGGCCCAGCAGGCCGCCCGCCTCGCGACCCTGCGCGCCGAGCGCGACCAGGGCGCGGTGGACGCGGCGCTGGCCGAACTGAAGAAGGCGGCCGAGGGCGCGGACAACGTCCTGTACCCCATGAAGGACGCCCTCAAGGCCCGCGCCACGGTGGGCGAGGTGTGCAACGCGCTGCGCGAGGTGTGGGGGACTTACGTTCCTACGGACGCGTTCTGAGCAGGGCGAATCCCTCGAATGGGTGATCGGGGGCGGAAATCGCACGCCCCCGGTTACGCTCGTGAAGTGTGAGCTTCCGAAAAGGAGGATGCCGTGGCCGTACTGCAACACGAGCTGACGATGAGCGAAGCCGCCGACCTGCTCTCCAGTGCACTGCCTGGGCACCGCGTGGAGATTCTCCAGGGGAGGCTCGTTGTGACACCGCCGCCGGACGGCTCGCACGCACTGTCGTTGACTTGGCTGGTTGAGGCTTTTGGAGGGGCGGGGGCGCGAAAGGCCGGGCTCAGGTATGTCCAGGGCGTCGGCCTCTGGCTACCCACGCTTCCCGAGGACTTCGCGATCCCAGACTTCTCGGTCGTGGATGAGGACTTTCGCGATGCCCACGTCAAGAAGAACTACTACGCCCCGAACGTCTTCCGCTTGGTCGTCGAAGTGACGTCGTCGAACTGGTCCGACGACCTCGGCCCCAAGGTCGAGTGTTACGCCCAGGCCGGAATCCCCGTCTACCTCATCGCTGACCGCAAGCACGACGAGGTGCTCCTGTACCAGGACCCCGTCGACGGGAAGTACGCCAAGCCCCAGCACTACAAGCGCGGGCAGAGCGTGCCGGTGCCGGAATCCGTGGGCGTCGCCCTCGAACTGTCCGTGGACACCCTGCTCGACGGCGACTGATCCTCAACCCGCATCCGGCTGATGCTCAGCGGGGCGTGACCGCCGGGGTCGGCTTGCGGGACAGGGCCCGCCGGATCATCGGGGTTGCCCACCTCTCGATGTAGCGGTTGAGCAGCCAGGCGAGGAGCAGCATCGCGGCGATCGTCAGGGCGAAGGTGGCGGGGGCCGGGATGTGGAGTTTGCGGTGCAGTACGCCGACGACCACCCAGCCCAGGTGCTCGTGGACCAGGTAGAAGGGGTACGTGAGGGCGCCCGCGACCGTGAGCCAGCTCCAGTTCGCCCAGCGGAAGTAGCCGAGTGCGATCGCGCCGACCAGGAGGAAGCCGATCGTCACGATGGCGATGATCACCGGGGCCTGCCGGTTGGAGAAGGCCGCCGGGTTCGGCTTGTGCCACAGGCTCGCCACCGCGTAGTGCTGGCCGATGGCCCAGCTGACGCCGACGATGCCCCAGGCGATGAGGTCGCGCCGGTCGCGGTGCAGCAGGTACAGGCCCATGCCGCCGATGAAGAAGGGCGCGTACTCGGGCATGAACACGCTGTCCAGGACGGGCTGTTTGGCCGTCGCCGTGATCGCGGCCGCCAGTGTCCAGCCCGCGCAGAACAGGATCACGCGGCGCCGCGTCGCGCCGGGCAGGACGACGCACAGGGCGAACAGCGCGTAGAAGCGGAGCTCGGCCCAGAGCGTCCAGCACACCCCGAGCACCCGGTGCACCCCGACCGGCATCTGCAGCATGGTCAGGTTCACCAGGAACTCGCTGGGCGTGACCGTCTTGTAGACGACCCAGGGCAGCGCGAACACCGCGGTGACGATGACGAGCGCCGCCCAGTACGCCGGGTAGAGCCGGGCCACGCGGGAGGCGAAGAAGGAGCGCAGCGGCCTGCCCCAGCCGCTCATGCAGATGACGAAGCCGCTGATCACGAAGAAGATCTGCACCCCGAGGCAGCCGTAGGAGAACCACTCGTGGGTGGCGGGGAACAGCTTCTTGGGGGACGCGCCCCAGCCCTTGCTGATGTCGCCGGAGCGGCCGCCGTAGTGGTACAGCGCGACCATCAGGGCGGCGATCAGGCGCAGCCCGTCCAGGGCGCGGAGCCGGGAGACCGGGGCCGCCGCCGGAGCGCGCTCCGGCGCCTGAGACCGCCCGCCGGCGGTGCCTCGTACACGCGGCAGGGTGTTCGTCACGGCGTCCTCTTCCCGGCGGTTCCGCTGTCGCCCCTCGGGCTCTTGGCGTCGACAGAGTAGATCCGCTCCGGCCCGCAAAACGGGCCGGAGCGGTGCTGTTCCCCTGGCCGACGCGGCAAGTTCATCTGGTGCCGGGACGGGTTTGCCTGCGCGTCGGTTCACCGTCGAGCGGGGCCCGGACTCCGGGTCGGATCAAGGGCGTTCGGCGGCGCCGAGCCGGGTGAGGCAGTCGCGCAGACCGGTGGCGTCCTCGCCCGCCCAGCCCACGTAGCCGTCCGGGCGGATCAGGAAGAGGCCGCGTCCGTACGCCTCGTACGGGCCCAGCTCGTGCACCCGGACCAGGTCCGAGGCGATGGCCGGGGCCGGGGTGTCGAAGGCGAGGAGGGTGAAGTGCGGGCCGCGCAGCAGGTCGAAGATCCGGCCGCCGGGCAGCGGGCCGTCCGGGGCGCGGTCGCCCGCCTCCAGAACTCCCGCCCGGCCGGTGGACAGCGGGCCGCCGCGGTAGCCGAGGCCGAGCTGGCGGACCTCGGCGCGGCGCTGGCTGTTCTCGCCGATGAAGGCCTTGCGGTGCAGCCGCGTGCTGATGCCGAGCACCCCGGCGGCGATCGGCCGCCGCTCCTGCTCGTATGTGTCGAGAAGGCCGGCCGGGGCGCCGTGGCGGAGCACCTGGGCGAGCTTCCAGCCCAGGTTGTAGGCGTCCTGGACGCTGGTGTTGAGGCCCTGGCCGCCGGCCGGGGAGTGGATGTGCGCGGCGTCGCCCGCGAGGAAGACCCGGCCCTCGCGGTAGCGGTCGGCCAGGGCGGCACGCGGCCGGAAGTCGGAGGCCCAGACGACCTCGGCGACCTGTGCCTCGGTGACCGGGGTGCGCGCGGCGACCAGCTTGCGGACGCCTGCCGCGCCGGTGTCGGGCACGGCGTTCTCGTCGGAGAACTGGGCGATCAGCTGGAAGAGTCCGGGCTCGCCGGGCAGCGGGCAGAGCACGGCGCCGCCCTCCGAAGAGCCGTTCCACACATGCCAGTTGAGGTCGTCGACGATCGCGTCCGCGGTGATGCGGAGGTCCGCGACGAGCATCGGCTTGGGGTCCACGCTCTCCCCCTCCATGGCGATGCCGAGCGCGCGCCGGATCCCGGAGCGGCCGCCGTCCGCCGCGACGAGGTGCCGGGCGCGGACGGCGCGCCCGTCGGCGAACGCGGCCGTGACGCCCTCGTGGTCCTGGGCGATCCCGGTCACCTCGGCGCCGAAGACGACGTCGCCGCCCAGCTCGCGGAGGTGTCCGTACAGCAGCTCCTGGAAGCGGGACTGGCCGATGAGCAGGGCGTTGGCGTAGGGCTCCTGCTCGGTGGGCTCGGAGCGCTCGATCATGTCCCACTCGCGACCGCGCACGGAGCCGTCCGGGCCCTCCCAGTTGAGCATCGGCGGGTAGTCGCGCCCGGCCTGCCGTACGGCGTCGAGGAGGCCGAGGTCGTCGAGCACCTCCAGGGTGCGGGGCTGGATGCCCTTGCCGCGCGAGCCGGGGAAGAGCCGGTCGGCCTTCTCCACGAGCAGCGCGGGGACGCCGCGGCGGGCCAGGTCGATGGCGAGCACGAGGCCGGTGGGGCCGGCGCCGACGATGAGCACGTCGGTGGCGGGGGCGATGACGGGGGTCGCGGGGGACGCTTCCTTAACATCGTTAAGTTCCATGTCCATGAGCCTGCGCTTAACGGTGTTAAGTTGTCAAGGTGGCTACGACGAAGATCGACCGCGCGCAGGTCGCCGACACCGCGCTGCGGCTCCTGAACGAGCTGGGCCTCGACGGCCTGACGGTCCGCGCGATCGCGAAGGAACTGGGAGTTCAAGCGCCCGCGCTGTACTGGCACTTCAAGAACAAACAGGCCCTGCTCGACGAGATGGCGACGGTCATGTACCGGCGGCTCATGGCGGACGGCGTCCCCGGCGCCGGGGCGGACACCTGGCAGGACCTGCTCCGCGCCGTCAACCGCGCCCTGCGGACGATGCTGCTCAGCTACCGCGACGGCGCGAAGGTGTACGGAGGCGCCCGCTTCACCGGCACCGACCACGCGGAGTCCATGGAGGTCTACCTGGGCGTGATGCTCGAAGCGGGCTTCGACCTCCGTGACGCGGCTCGCGCCGCGCTGACGACGTACGCGTACACGATGGGCTTCGTGGCGGAGGAACAGGGCGCGGAGCCGCGCCCGGAGGAGCGCCGCGAGCCCGTCGACGTAACGGCCCGCGCGGCCCGCCTGTCCGCCTACCCGCTGGCCGCGGCGGCGGGACCGGAGCTGTTCGAGGCCTTCGACGAGCGGTTCGAGGAAGGGCTGGGGGTGGTGGTGGCGGGGATCGAGGCGACGTATCGGAGGCGGGGGTGAGCACGGTGGGGCCTGCGCCCCGGGTGAGCCATGGGCCGGGTGCCGGCCGGCATAGATCGGGGCGGGGGTCCGGGGGGCGGAGCCCCCGAGGGGGTGCAGGGGGCGGAGCCCCGCCGGGTCTGGGGCGGAGCCCCAGGGCTTGACCTTCCAACCCTTTGCACGGGCGGGCGGGTGGGCAGCGCTCTCGGGGTCTGGGGTGGAGCCCCAGAGGGCCGGGCCGATCAACCCCTTGCGCGGGTGGGCAATCCCCCTACGACGCGCTGGGCAGCGTGCGCCGCACCAGGGCCCTGGCCCGGCGGGCCACCCGGCGCAGTGTGGGGTTGCGGGGGATCAGCCCCGCCGGCACCGCCCCCGGCAGACCCAGCGAGGTCAGGCGCCGGCGCTTGAAGTACCGCCAGGTGTGGGCGTCGAGGTCGGCCGCCAGATACCGCTCGGCCGCACCCCGCAGATCCGGCCGCAGCTCCGCCTGCATCGCGTACCCCACCGCGCACAGCAGCCCCGCCAAGTCCACCGAGGGCGCCGCCGGGCCCGGCTCCAGGGGCGGGAGCAGTACGTCCGCGATCGTCACCGGCACCCGGTTGCTGTTCTGGTACGGCGCGAGCCGGTCCAGGAGCAGCTCGGTGCCGACCCGCGCGACCTCGATGCCGTAGAACGTCGACGCCGTGAGCAGCGCGGTGGAGAAGCAGCCCACGACGAGCGCGGGGGAGAGACGTTCGTACAGCACCTCTGCGAGCAACGGCCGCTCCAGCACCGTCAGTTGAACGCCCAGTGCCTCCGCCTCGCTCTCCAGCGCCCGCGACCGGGCGGGCGGCGCCGAGGGGTGCGGCTTGAAGACGATCCGGCGGTGGCCCCGCCCGGCCGCGCCGCGCAGCATGCGCAGATGCAGCTCCTCCTCCTGCTCCGGGGTGAGGATGGACAGCGCGGACAGGTACTGGCCCAGGAGCAGCGCCATCGGCTCGCCCCCGGCCCCCGACAGCTCCAACTCGGTCTCGGACGCGGCCAGTTCGGAGACCGTCTTCGTGAACGCCGCCGTCGGCACCGTCTCGCACGGCACCTCGAACTCGCCGAGCAGCAGCGGCTTGAGGTCCGGGACCAGGTCGAGGTGCAGCACCCGCCGCACCCGCGACCCGATCAGCGGATCCAGCTTGTTGCGGGTCGGGCCGTACGTCATCAGGCCGTCCGCGTACACGGTCAGCGGCGCGTCGGGGAAGAGCTGCGCCACCGCCTGCGCCGGGTTCACCTGGATGGATTCCAGGGCGAGTTCGATCCGGTCGTCGCCCAGGTCCCAGAGTTCCCTCAACTGCCGTTCCCACAAAGGGACATCGTCGGGCCGCGGGGACCAGCCGCCCGGGTGGAAGGGGGCGATGGTGTCGTTCCAGGAGAGCACCCCGTCGAAGCGGCTCCGCAGCCGAGCGAAGCCCGGCATGGTGTCGAGCGGGGCCGACGTCTCCGGCGCCGGCGCGTTGTTGCTGATCAGCAGCAGCCGCCGGTCCGCCGCCGGAAAGCAGTCGCTGTCGAGCGCGGCCGCCAGCGTCGCCACCCCGTACAGCGTGGACGCCGCGAAGATCTGTGTCGTACGCATCAGGCGGCAGCCCCCGCCGAGGAGCTGACCGGGCGGTGGCGCAGTCGGCGCAGCCGGGCGGCGCGGCGGGAGTCCATCGAGTTCAGCGCGTCCTTGAGAAGGTCCTGCGGCATCCGCCGCAACGCGCCCGCGCTCAGGTTCCGCAGTTTCCTCGCCACGGCCGGTTCGAACCTTTCCATCGAGCTCATATGGTGGGAAATGATCGCGCAGTAGGTCCGTACCGCTTTCGGCAGCAGCTCGGCCGCATTTCGGTCTTTCGCCGTTTCTTCGATTACTTGATCGAATGCGCGAATGAAATCGAGTTGTCGCACATCGCCGATCTGCGTCAGTGAAGAGGCGACTCCGCGCCGGTAGAAGACCCCGAGCTGTCCGGTCACCGCGAACGACTCCGCCTCGCGGTGCAGCCGCCAGATCCACGGCCGGTCCTCGGCGGTGCGCAGCCCGTCGGTGAAGTGCAGCAGCCCGCGCTCGGCGAGACGGCGGTGGTAGATCCCGGCCCAGGCGAACGCGTAGTCCACCGAGGTGGACCGGGTGGCGGGCAGGATCGCGTCCCGCGGTGACATCACTTCGCCGCGCCGGCCGTGCGGGACGCGGTGCACCGTACGCTCCTGGCCGGTCACCTGCACGTGATCGGTGCGTACGAAATCGCAGCCCAACTCCTCTATGGATGCCAGGAGTTGGGCGAAGTGGCCCGGGGCGAGCCAGTCGTCGCCGTCCAGGTAGGTCAGGTATTCGCCGCGGGCCGCGTCCAGGCCCGTATTGCGGGCCGTGGCCAGGCCGCCGTTGCGCTCGTGTCTCAGCAGCACCGCCCCCGGCAGCTCGCGCTCGGCGCGTTCGAGCAGCTCGATCGTGCCGTCCGACGAGCAGTCGTCGACGAGCAGGAACTCGAAGTCGTCGCGGGCGTTGGCACGCAGGCTTCGCAGGGTGTCGGGCGCGTATGTCCGTACGTTGTAGAACGGCACGATGACGGAGAGCTTGACCACGGCGGTGACGCTAGGGCGGCCCCGCGTCATTCGCCCTGTCCATCGGAGGGATGCCGGGTGAACGAAGAATGGCGGGACTGTTAACCGGCTCGGCCCCCCTTCTTCCGCGTCATCCGTAGTCGTGCTGTTAACCCGTTGTTGCAGTCGAGTTGGGCCGCGAACCCGCGGGGCTTTCTAGTTTCTACGGCGTGCCATCACGTACCGACTCAAGGCTGCGGATCGCGGTTCTCGCGGATTCGGACACCCGGTGGAAATGGGGTGCGCTCACCGCGCGCCGCCTCGCCGAACAGGCGCCCGGTGCCGGATCCGCCGAGCCCGAACTGACGGGCTTCCTGCTGCGCGGCCGCGCCACCCCCACCTCCCGTCAGCTCGCCGAGGTCGGGGCGTCCGCCGATGCCCTGCGCGAAGTGACGATGGGTCAATTCCTTGCAGAAGTGGGGGAGATGGCGGGTGGCGGCCGTAGAGACGCCCTCGGGCGGATACCGTACGACGTCATCGTTCTCGCGCTCGTCGGCGGGGCCGCGCAGGCGGCACTGCACGGGCTCGGCGCCCTGTGGCCGGGCCACACCCGGCGGCCCGTCGTCGTCACCGGCTATGTGGGCGTCGTCTACGAGAAGCTCGCCGACGGTCTGCTGCTGCGCCACGGCGCGGACGTGGTGCTCGCCAACTCCCGCCATGACGCGGCGCGGTTCAGGGCGGTGTACGAGGGAGTGGGCGCGGACGCGTCCGCCGTCACCGAGGCCGCACTGCCCTTCCTCGGCGGCGCCGCCTACCGGGCGGAACCCGGCCGCGACACGGTCGTCTTCGCCGCCCAGCCCTCGGTGCCTCAGAGCCGCGCCGACCGGCAGTACCTGCTGCGGCGCCTGGTCGGGCACGCCCGGCGCCACCCCGGGCGCGAGGTCGTCCTCAAGCTCCGCTCCAAGCCCGGCGAGCACACCACGCACATCGAGGAACACCCCTTCCAGAAGCTCGCCAAGGGCATGGATCCGCCGCCCAACTTCCGTCTGGCGTACGGGAACATGGGCGAGGTCCTGGACCGCGCCGACCTGCTGGTGACGGTCTCCTCGACCGCCGCCCTGGAGTCCCTGCACCGCTCGGTCCCCACGGCCGTCCTCACCGACCTCGGCGTCCGCGAAGTCCTCGGCAACCACCACTTCCTCGGCTCCGGCTGCCTCGCCTCCTGGGACCAGCTCGACGCCGGCCACCGGCCCACGCCCGACCCCGACTGGCTCGCCGCCCAGGGCGTGGCCCCGGGCGAGGCGTACCACCACGCCTTCGATCAAGTCCGTGAGCGAATGGGCGAGTTGCTGTCGAAGGAGAGCCTGCCGCCGCTGGCCCCCTACTACACCGCCGCCACCGCGCCCGGCTACCTCCCGGGCATCCTCGCCCGCCACCACCTCGCCCCCGACGGCACCCCGCTGCCGGGCGCGGCCCCCTCCACCGAACCGACCGGCCTGCGCCGGCTGATCAGGGACGCCGTGCGCGACGCGGCGCGCGGGGCCTACCGCCACGGCGTGCAGCGGGTCGCGCCCGTGATCCGCCGGATGGGAGAACTGTGATGCCGCCCGAGACGCCCCCGAAAGTCCTCGCCGTGATCCCCGCCCGGGGCGGCTCCAAAGGCGTGCCGGGCAAGAACCTCGCCCCCGTCGCGGGCGTCCCGCTCGTCGTGCGCGCGGTGCTCGCCTGCCGGTCCGCGCGGCACGTCACCGACGTCGTCGTCTCCACCGACGATCCGGCGATCGCGGCCGCGGCCCGCTCGGCCGGCGCCGAGGCCGTCAGCCGCCCGGCCGCCCTGTCCGGCGACACCGCCACCAGCGAGGCAGCCGTCCTGCACGCCCTGGACGCGTACCCGGACACCGCTGTGGTGCTGCTCGTGCAGTGCACCAGCCCCTTCCTGACCCGCGAGGACGTCGAGGGAGTGGCGGCCGCGGTGATCGAGGACGGCGCCGAGACCGCTGTCACCGTCGCGCCCTTCCACGGTTTCCTGTGGCGCGAGGACGAAGTGGGCGGCGGCCAGGGCATGGGCCACGACAAGTCGTTCCGGCCGCGCCGCCAGGACCGCCCGCAGGACTTCCTGGAGACCGGCGCCGCGTACGCCATGGACGCCGAGGGCTTCCGCAGGCACCGGCACCGCTTCTTCGGCCGCACCGCGCTCGTCCGCACCGACCCCGCGCGCGTCCTGGAGATCGACGAGCCGCACGACCTGGAACGGGCCCGCGCCCTCGCCCCGGTCCTCGACCGCCCGCCCACCCCGACCTGCGACGACGTGGACGCGGTCGTCCTCGACTTCGACGGCACCCAGACCGACGACAAGGTGCTCATCGACTCCGAGGGCCGCGAACTCGTCGCCGTGCACCGGGGCGACGGCCTCGGCATCGCCGCCCTGCGCCGGGCCGGGCTCAAGCTGCTCATCCTGTCCACCGAGCAGAACCCCGTCGTCGCCGCCCGCGCCCGCAAGCTCAAGATCCCGGTGCTGCACGGCATCGGCCGCAAGGACCTCGCCCTCAAGCAGTGGTGCGAGGACGAGGGCGTCGACCCGCAGCGCGTGCTCTACGCCGGCAACGACGTCAACGACCTGCCCTGCTTCGCGCTCGCCGGATGGCCGGTGGCCGTCGGCAGCGCCCATGACTCGGTGCGCGCCGCCGCGCGCGCCGTGACCCGCACACCCGGCGGCGAAGGAGCGGTCCGCGAGATCGCCGCCTGGCTCCTCGGACCCGAGCTCGACCACACCCCGCAGCGCCACCACACCCCCGCTTAGGTAAGGAAACACCCTCATGAGCAACCGTCTGCGCACCCTCGGCAGCCGCACCGCGGGACCGGGCCGCCCCGTCTACATCACCGGCGAGATCGGCATCAACCACAACGGCGACCTCGACAAGGCGCTCGCCCTGATCGACGCCGCCGCCGACGCGGGCTGCGACGCGGTCAAGTTCCAGAAGCGCACCCCGGAGATCTGCACCCCGCGCGACCAGTGGGACATCGAGCGGGACACCCCCTGGGGCCGGATGACGTACATCGACTACCGCCACCGGGTGGAGTTCGGCGAGGACGAGTACCGCACCATCGACGCGCACTGCGAGCAGCGCGGCATCGACTGGTTCGCCTCGCCGTGGGACACCGAGGCCGTCGCCTTCCTGGAGAAGTTCGACGTGCCGGCCCACAAGGTGGCCTCCGCCTCGCTCACCGACGACGAGCTGCTCCGCGCCCTGCGCGCCACGGGACGTACGGTCATCCTCTCGACCGGCATGTCGACCCCGAAGCAGATCCGCCACGCGGTGGAGGTGCTCGGCAGCGACAACATCCTTCTGTGCCACGCCACTTCGACCTACCCGGCCAAGGCCGAGGAGCTCAACCTGCGCGTGATCAACAGCCTGATGGCCGAGTACCCCAACGTGCCGATCGGCTACAGCGGCCACGAGACGGGCCTGCAGACCACGCTGGCCGCGGTCGCCCTCGGCGCCGCCTTCGTCGAGCGCCACATCACCCTCGACCGTGCCATGTGGGGCTCCGACCAGGCCGCCTCCGTCGAGCCCGGCGGCCTCACCCGCCTGGTCCGCGACATCCGCACCATCGAGGCGGCGCTCGGCGACGGCGTCAAGAAGGTGTACGACTCCGAGCTCGCGCCGATGAAGAAGCTGCGCCGGGTCGCCGGAGTCGTCGCCCAGGCGGAGGCCGCCGACCGCGCTCCGGCCGCGGTCTGAGGGGGCGGGCCCGCCGTGCCTCGGGACGCCTCCGCCACCGTCGCCTTCGTGGAGAGCCCGGTCCAGCTGCTCAACGTCCTGGAGTGGGCCCACTCACCGGGCCCGCTGCTGGACGGCGTACCCGCGCAGGAGCGTCCCGGGGCGCCGGACCTGTCCGGGCTGACCGTGGTGGTGCTCTCGCCCACCGACCCGATGTCGCGCGGCCAGCTGCGCCGGATGGCGGAACTCGCCCGCGACGCGGGCACGAAGGTGCGCTGGGAGGAGGCCCGGGGTGGGCTCACGGCCCCCCTCCACACGATCGGCGGGCTCACCCCGATGCTGCGGCGCGCCCAGCGGATCGTCATGGGCGACCCGTTCTCGCGCTACGTACAGCTGCTGCTCACCGTCACCCGCGCCCATGACCTGGTGGTCGTGGACGACGGCACGGCCACGATGGAGTTCGTCTCCCAACTCGCCCGTGGCGAACGGCTGGTGCGCTGGCACCGGCGGGGCAGCCGGGCCGGCGCCCGCGACCTCCTCTTCGCGCCGGTCGCCGCCGCGGCCCGCCGACGGCTCACCCCCTCGCGGCGCCGCGCCGTCGAGGTGTTCAGCGCGATGCCGGTCGAGGCGGCGGACGGCATCACCGTCACCCCCAACACCTTCGGCTGGACGCGCGCGAACTTCGGGCCGCCGCGGCTCACCAAGGGCGCCGACCTGGTGGGGACTTCGCTGGTGGAGACCGGCATAGTGGACCCCGAGCGTTATCTCGCCGCGGTCGGCCGGCTGGCCCGTACGCACGGCGTGACCCGCTACTTCGCGCACCGCCGCGAGTCCGCCGAGAAGCTGCGCACCCTGCACGCGCGCACCGGCCTGGAGATCGTCCGACCGGACCTGCCGCTCGAACTCATAGCGCGCCGGGGGCCGGTGGGCCGTACGATCCTGAGCTTTCCCTCCACCGTCGTCCACACGCTGCCCCTCGCGCTCGCGGGCACGAGCGTCTCTGTCGTGGTCTGCGACATCGATCCGGAGTGGCTCACCGACAAGGCCTCGCCGCGCGCGCAGGGCTTCCTGGACGGGGTGACGGGGACCGCGCGGGACGCCCACGGGCTCGCCACGGTGGCGGCCTGAGCGTCCAAGGGCGGGTCCGTCGGCAGTCGGAGGAGTTTACCCAGCTGTCACACGGGCCATGCGCCCCGCGGCCGGTTTTCTTCCCCTATGCGGCTGAACTTTTGTTGATCGCGCGTTAGTTGACCCTCGCAGAGGCCTACCCTCAACGAGTGAACCAGTTGATGTCCCGCGAGTCCGAAGCCGATCTGCCCGGCGAAGAGCCGCTGCCCGGGACGCTGAGCGAGGCCCTGTTCGGCGAACTCGTCGCCTTCCGCCGGGACTTGCACATGCACCCCGAGCTCGGCAACCAGGAGTTCCGGACCACCGCCGCGATCAAGGCCCGCCTCGAAGCGGCCGGCCTCAAGCCCCGCGTCCTGCCCTCCGGCACCGGTCTCATCTGCGACGTCGGCAGCCCGGACCGCAAGCGGCCGATGCTGGCGATCCGCGCGGACATCGACGCCCTGCCCATCCCCGACGCCAAGACCGGCGTGCCCTACCGCTCCACGGTCCCCGACCGCGCCCACGCCTGCGGCCACGACGTGCACACCACCACCGTCCTCGGCACCGGCCTCGTCCTCGCCGAGCTGCACCGCAAGGGCCGCCTCCCCGCGCCCGTGCGGCTGCTCTTCCAGCCCGCCGAGGAGGTGCTGCCCGGCGGCGCCGCGGACGCCATCGAGGCGGGCGTCCTGGACGGTGTGGGCCGGATCGTCGCGGTGCACTGCGACCCGCGCGTCGACGCCGGCCGGATCGGGCTGCGCACCGGCGCCATCACCTCCGCCTGCGACCGCCTGGAGGTCGCGCTTGACGGCCCCGGCGGCCACACCGCCCGCCCGCACCTCACCACCGACCTGGTGACCGCCGTCGCCCGGGTCGCCGCCGACGTGCCCGCGCTGCTCGCCCGCCGCATCGACGCGCGCGCCGGGCTCTCCCTCACCTGGGGCCGCATCGAGGCCGGTCACGCCTGCAACGTCATCCCGATGCACGCCGAGCTGGCCGGTACGGTGCGCTGCCTGGAGCTCTCCGCGTGGCGCGACGCGCCCGACCTCGTACACGCCGCGATCGACGAAGTGGCCACCCTGTACGGCGCCAAATCGGAGATCAACTACGTCCGCGGAGTGCCCCCGGTCGTCAACGATCCGGCCGTCACCGAACTGCTGCACGACGCGATGGCGGCGCGCCGGGGACCGTATGCGATCGAGGACACGGAGCAGTCACTGGGCGGTGAGGACTTTTCGTGGTACCTGGAGCATGTACCTGGGGCGATGGCCCGCCTCGGGGTCCGTACGCCCGGCTCGAACGCCCGGCTTGACCTCCATCGGGGTGATTTCGACGCGGACGAAGCCGCCATCAAGGTCGGGGTGGAGCTGTTCACCGCCGCCGCGCTGCTCGACGGCAACCGCTCGTAACCGGACACTTCATCCCCTGTTCGCGACGATCCGATAACGGCTTCCGAACAGGTCTTTACGCGACATCTACGCGCGTTACGATCCGACGCGAAACCAGCGCCGGTAGGGGCGCCTCGGTTCAGGTTTGAAGGGACCTCCTCTTGCGCCGGGTATCCAAGATCGCTGCGGCCGGTATCGCCACCGCCGCGCTCGCGCTTTCCGCCACCGCGTGTGGCTCCACGTCCTCCCAGAAGGAATCGGGCACCTCTTCCTCCGCTGCGGGCGGCAAGGGCGTCAAGGTCGGTGTCGCGTACGACGTCGGCGGCCGTGGCGACCACTCGTTCAACGACTCCGCCGCGCGCGGCATCGACAAGGCCAAGTCGGAGTTCGGCGGTGACGTCAAGGAGCTGACCGCCAAGACCACCGACACCGAGGCCGACCGCGTCCAGCGGCTGACCGACCTCGCGGGTGCGGGCTACAACCCGGTCATCGGCATCGGCTACGCCTACGCGAACTCGATGAAGCAGGTCGCCGCCAAGTACCCCAACGTGACCTTCGGCATCGTGGACTCCGTCGTGGAGGGCCCGAAGAACGTCGACAACATCGTCTTCACCGAGGAGCAGGGCTCCTACCTCGCGGGTGTCGCCGCGGCGCTGAAGACCAAGACGGGCCACGTCGGCTTCATCGGCGGTGTGGACGTCCCCCTGATCAAGAAGTTCGAGGCGGGCTTCAACCAGGGCGTCAAGGACACCAAGCCGGACGTCAAGATCGAGAACCAGTACCTGTCGCACGGCTCGGACACCTCCGGCTTCGCCAGCCCCGACAAGGGCAAGGCCGCCGCCCAGGGCATGCTCGACAACGGCGCCGACGTCGTCTACACCGCGGCCGGCTCCTCCGGCACCGGTGCGATCGAGGCCGTCGCGGGCAAGAAGGGCGCCTGGGCGATTGGTGTCGACTCCGACCAGTACCAGCAGGCCTCGCTCGCCAAGTACAAGGACTCGATCCTGACCTCGGTCGTCAAGAACGTCGACATCGGCGTCTACGACCTGGTCAAGTCCGTCAAGGACGGCAAGCCGCTGGTCGGCACCAACAGCTACCCGCTGGCCAAGGGCGGCGTTTCGCTCGCCACCAGCGGTGGCTTCATCGCCGACATCAAGCCGCAGCTCGACGCGGCCACGAAGAAGATCGTCGACGGCACCATCAAGGTCAAGACGACCCCGTGACCCCCGGCGGTCCCCGACCGCCCTCGTCACATCCGGCCCGGTGAGCAGGGACCGCCCTGCCCACCGGGCCGTAACGAAGTGTCAACTCTACGCGCGTAGGCCGGAGTTGGCGCGCCAGGAGTGTGCTGAACTACTACGCCGGGAGCCCGGCATGGAACTCCAGTACGCTTCCCGGCTTCCCCGGAAGCTCCCCGCCCCCCTGCTCCTGCCCACGAGGAGAGTGCGCCATCAACGCGTCCAGCCCTCCCGCCGTCGAACTGCGCGGCATCACCAAACGATTCCCCGGTGTCGTCGCCAACAAGGACATCGACATCACCGTCCGCAAGGGCACCGTGCACGCCCTGTGCGGTGAGAACGGCGCCGGCAAGTCGACCCTGATGAAGATCCTCTACGGCATGCAGAAGCCGGACGAGGGCACCATCACCATCGACGGCACCCAGGCCTCCTTCGCCAGCCCCGCCGACGCCATCGCGCTCGGGATCGGCATGGTCCACCAGCACTTCATGCTGGCCGACAACCTCACCGTCCTGGAGAACGTCGTCCTCGGCGGCGAGAAGCTGTACGGAATCGGCGCCAGGGCCCGCAACAAGATCAAGGAGATCTCGGACGCGTACGGCCTCGGGGTCCGCCCGGACGTACTGGTCGAGGACCTCGGCGTCGCCGACCGCCAGCGCGTGGAGATCCTCAAGGTCCTCTACCGCGGCGCGCGCACCCTCATCCTCGACGAGCCGACCGCCGTCCTGGTCCCGCAGGAGGTCGAGGCGCTCTTCGACAACCTGCGCGAGCTCAAGGCCGAGGGCCTCACCGTCATCTTCATCTCGCACAAGCTGGGCGAGGTGCTCTCGGTCGCCGACGAGATCACGGTGATCCGGCGCGGCACCACGGTGGGCACCGCCGACCCCCGTACGACCACCACCAAGCAGCTCGCCGAGCTGATGGTGGGCAGCGAGCTGCCCTCGCCCGAGACCCGCGAGTCGACGGTCACCACGGTCCCGATGCTCCAGGTCGACGACCTGAGGCTGGCGGCCACCGACCCCGACGGCGTGGTCCGCGAGGTGCTCTCCTCGGTCTCCTTCACCATCCACAAGGGCGAGGTCCTCGGCATCGCCGGCGTCGAGGGCAACGGCCAGGCCGAACTGGTCGAGGCCATCATGGGCATGCGCATCCCGGACGGCGGTGTCATCACGCTCGACGCCACCGACATCTCGACGGCCCCGACCCGCAAGCGGCGCGAGGGCGGCATCGGGTACATCCCCGAGGACCGCCACCGCCACGGCCTGCTCCTGGAGGCCCCGCTCTGGGAGAACCGCATCCTCGGCCACGTCACCGAGAAGCCCAACTCCAAGGGCCCGCTCCTCGACAACAAGGCCGCCCGGAGCGACACCGAGCGGATCGTGCGCGAGTACGACGTGCGCACCCCCGGCATCGAGGTCACCGCGGCGTCCCTGTCCGGCGGCAACCAGCAGAAGCTGATCGTCGGCCGCGAGATGAGCCACCACCCCAAGCTGCTGATCGCCGCGCACCCCACCCGGGGCGTGGACGTCGGCGCCCAGGCGCAGATCTGGGACCAGATCCGCGAGGCCCGCATCGAAGGCCTCGCCGTGCTGCTGATCTCCGCCGACCTGGACGAGCTGATCGGCCTGTCCGACACCCTGCGGGTGATGTACCGGGGCCGTCTGGTCGCCGACGCCGACCCCGCCACGATCACCCCCGAGGAACTGGGCTCCGCCATGACCGGTGCCGCCAGCGGCCACCTGGAGCACCAGCAGAACACTGGGGGAGAGGACCGATGAAGAAGCTCACCTCCCGCATCGACAAGGAGAAGCTGCTCCTCGCGATCGCGGCCCCCGTGCTCGCGCTCGTCGCGGCCCTTGTCGTCACCGCCCTGGTCATCCTCGCCACCGGCAGGAACCCGTTCCCGGCCTTCAACGACATGCTGTCGTACGGCTCGGCGAGCGACAGCCAGGTCTACATCCTCAACAAGGCGACGACGTACTACCTGGCGGGCATCGCGGTGGCCATCGGCTTCCGGATGAACCTCTTCAACATCGGCGTCGACGGCCAGTACCGCCTGGCGGCCTTCCTCGCCGCGGTGGTCGGCGGCGCGCTCAGCCTGCCCGGCATCCTGCAGATCCCGGTCATCATCGTCGTCGCCATGATCGTCGGCGCGATGTGGTCGGCGGTCGCGGGCATCCTGAAGGTCACCCGGGGCGTCAGCGAGGTCATCTCGACCATCATGCTGAACGCCATCGCGACCGCGATCATCGCCTATCTGCTCCAGCCCGAGCGCCTGGGCCAGCTCGACCAGGCCGGCACGCTGGTCTCCACCAAGCCGCTGCCCAGCTCCTCGTGGTTCTTCACCCTGAACATGGGCCTGGCCGGACAGCTGTGGGGCTTCATCGTCGTCGCCGTACTCGTCGGCGTCGCGTACTGGTTCACCCTCGGCCGCACCCGCTTCGGGTTCGACCTGCGGGCCGTCGGCCAGTCCGAGTCCGCGGCCGCCGCGAGCGGTGCCAACGTCAAGAAGATGATCATCACCAGCATGATCATCTCGGGTGCGGTGGCCGGTCTGGTCGGCATGCCGACGCTGCTCAACGACAGCCACCAGTTCGACAACAGCTTCCCGCTCGGACTCGGCTTCACGGGCATCGCGATCGCCCTGCTCGGCCGCAACCACCCGGTGGGCGTCGCGCTCGCCGCGCTGCTCTGGGGCTACCTGGAGCGCACCACCGGCCACTTCGAAGTGATCGGTTACGACAAGGAGATCCTCGGCGTGATCCAGGGCGTCATCGTCCTGTGCGTCGTGATCGCCTACGAACTCGTCCGCCGTTACGGCCTCAAGCGCCAGCAGCAGCGCGTCGGCGCGGAGCTCGCGGCCCAGGCCGCCAAGACCGAGACGGAGGTGACGGCATGAGCGTCACGACCGAAACGACCACGACCCCACCGCCTCCGGCCGGGTCCAAGCGGGGCAACGCCCAGCGCAAGTTCTCCCTCGCGCAGGTCCTGCTGATCATCGCGGGCGCGCTGATCCTCGTCTCCGCCGTACGCGTCATCACCGGCGCCGAGCAGCTCACCAGCGAGGGCCAGATCAGTGCCGCGCTCGGCCTCGCCGTGCCGATCGGCCTGGCCGGTCTCGCGGGCCTGTGGTCCGAGCGGGCCGGCGTGGTCAACATCGGCCTCGAAGGCATGATGATCCTCGGCACCTTCGGGGCCGGCTGGGTCGGCTGGCAGTCCAGCCCCTGGCTCGGCCTGATCGCCGGTATCGGCTTCGGCGTCGTCGGCGGTCTCATCCACGCGGTCGCCACCATCACCTTCGGCGTCGACCACATCGTCTCCGGTGTCGCGATCAACCTGCTCGCGCTCGGCGTGACGCAGTACCTCGCCAAGCTGTTCTTCAACGGCGGCGAAGCCCAGGTCAAGGGCGGCAACCCCAAGCAGTCGCCGCCGGCCGACTCGCTGCCGAGCTTCACCATCCCGGGCCTGTCCTCCGGTCTGGAGTCGATCCAGAACCACCACTGGTTCCTCCTCTCCGACATCGCGGGCATCCTCGGCGGCCTGGTCACCGAGGTCTCCTGGGTGACCGTCATCGCCGTGGCGCTCTTCGTCGCCAGCTGGTGGCTGCTGTGGAAGACCGCCTTCGGTCTGCGGCTGCGCTCCTGCGGCGAGAACCCGATCGCGGCCGAGTCGCTCGGTGTGAACGTGTACTCCTACAAGTACGCGGCGGTCGCCGTTTCCGGCGGTCTGGCCGGCCTCGGCGGCGCGTTCCTGGCGCTCGTCACCTCGCACATCTACCTGGAGGGCCAGACCGGCGGCCGAGGCTACATCGGCCTCGCCGCGATGATCTTCGGCAACTGGCGTCCGGGCGGACTCGCCATGGGCGCGGGCCTGTTCGGCTTCTCCGACGCGCTCCAGCTGCGCAACGGCGGCACCACCGTGCACGCCCTGCTGCTCCTTCTCGTCGTCCTGCTCGCCGCCCTCGCGGGCTGGAAGCTGTACAAGAAGGCGATGCTCCAGGCCGCGATCAGCGCGGTGATGGCCGTGGTCATCCTGGTCTGGTACCTGCTGACCAACGACGTGCCCGGCGACTTCGTCGGCGCGACCCCGTACGTCGTGACGCTGCTCGTGCTGTCGCTCTCCGCCCAGCGCCTGCGGATGCCCAAGGCGGACGGCATGCGCTACCGGAAGGGCCAGGGCAAGTGACGCCCGACTGGGAGGCGCTGCGCACGGCCGCGCGCGAGGCCATGTCCCGCGCGTACGCGCCGTACTCGGGCTACCCGGTCGGCGCGGCCGCCCTGGTCGAGGACGGGCGCACCGTCACCGGCTGCAACGTCGAGAACGCCTCGTACGGCATCGGGCTGTGCGCCGAATGCGGTCTGGTCTCGGCGCTCCAGCTGTCCGGCGGCGGCCGGCTGACGCACTTCACCTGTGTCGACGGCCGCGGCGAGGTGCTGGTGCCGTGCGGCCGGTGCCGCCAGCTGCTCTTCGAATTCGGCGGTCCGGAGCTCCTGTTGGAGACCCCGGCGGGTGTCCTCAAGCTGTCGGACATGCTGCCCCAGGCCTTCGGCCCGGACCACCTGAAGTAACCCCGCGGCCCCTGCGCTCCCTGCGCGGGGGCCGCACTCTCAACTCCCCTCTATGCGCGTAGAGTCGGGTACGTAACGTGCACCAAGCCGGAAGGAATGCCATGGACGTCATCTCCGTCATCCGCACCAAGCGAGACCGGGGCGAGCTGTCTCCCGAGCAGATCGACTGGGTCATCGACGCGTACACGCGCGGCGAGGTCGCCGATGAGCAGATGTCCGCCCTCGCCATGGCGATCCTGCTCAACGGCATGAACCGCACGGAGATCGCCCGCTGGACGGCGGCCATGATCGCCTCCGGCGAGCGCATGAACTTCGACGCGCTGTCGTGCCCCACCGCCGACAAGCACTCCACCGGCGGCGTCGGCGACAAGATCACCCTGCCGCTCGCCCCGCTGGTCGCGGCCTGCGGCGCGGCCGTGCCGCAGCTGTCCGGCCGGGGCCTCGGCCACACCGGCGGCACCCTGGACAAGCTGGAGTCGATCCCCGGCTGGCGCGCGCTGCTCTCCAACGAGGAGATGCTGCACGTCCTGGACACCACCGGCGCGGTGATCTGCGCGGCGGGCGACGGCCTGGCCCCCGCCGACAAGAAGCTGTACGCGCTGCGCGACGTGACCGGCACGGTCGAGGCGATCCCGCTGATCGCCTCCTCGATCATGTCGAAGAAGATCGCCGAGGGCACGGGCTCCCTGGTCCTTGACGTGAAGGTCGGCTCCGGCGCCTTCATGAAGAACATCGAGGACGCCCGCGAACTCGCCTCCACCATGGTCGCGTTGGGCACCGACAGTGGTGTGAAGACCGTGGCGCTGCTCACCGACATGTCCACCCCGCTCGGCCTCACGGCGGGCAACGCCCTCGAAGTCCGGGAATCCGTCGAGGTGTTGGCGGGCGGCGGCCCCGCCGACGTGGTCGAGCTGACCATCGCGCTGGCCCGCGAGATGCTGGACGCCGCGGGCATCAAGGACGCCGACCCCGCGAAGGCCCTCGCGGACGGCTCCGCGATGGACGTGTGGCGCCGGATGATCGCGGCCCAGGGCGGCGACCCGGACGCGACGCTGCCGGTCGCCCGCGAGCAGCACGTGGTCACCGCCCCCTCCTCGGGCGTCCTGACCCGCCTGGACGCGTACGGCGTCGGCGTGGCCGCCTGGCGCCTGGGCGCGGGCCGCGCCCGCAAGGAGGACCCGGTGCAGGCCGGCGCGGGCGTCGAACTGCACGCCAAGCCGGGCGACACCGTGACCGCGGGCCAGCCGCTGCTGACCCTGCACACGGACACCCCGGAGAAGTTCGACTACGCGCTGAAGTCCCTGGAGGGGGCGTACGACGTGGCCGCCGCGGGCACCGCGTTCACGGCGAACCCGATCGTTCTGGACCGGCTGTCCTGACGGCTGTCTGACTGCGGGCCGGATCCGCCACCGATGAGTTCCGCGGCGTGCCGCGGTCTCATCGGTGTGGAAGCCACCGAACCGACCGTCCTCGTCGTCCCCGGGCCCGTCACCTTCGCCGACGTTCCGCTCCTGTGCGAGCGGCTGCGCGTGCTGTACGGGGCCGGGGTGGAGGAGGTGGTGTGCGACCTCGCCGCGCTGACGCGGGCCGACCTTGCCGCCGTTGAGGCGGTGGCCCGGCTGCGACTCACGGCCCGGCGGGCCGGGGGCCGCTTGCGGATGCGGAATGCCGGGGCCGGGCTGGGGGCTCTGCTCGAACTGGCCGGGCTGAACCTCCTCGACTGAGCGTGGCCGTCTGGGCCGGTCGGTCGGCTGCGGGCCGTCCGTGGCCGGTCGCGCAGTTCCCCGCGCCCCTGAGGCGGTTGGGCCCGCGGCCCCTGAAGGAGACCGGGCGCGCGGCCGCTGAGGCGGGTGGGCTCGCGGCTGCTGAGGCAGCCGGGCCCGTCCCGCTCGTGCCAGCGTGGCCCGTGCCCCTGAGGCGGCCCCCTAAAGGTCGCCCGTCGGCCTGCCCTCCTCGTCCAAGCGGGGCGGCAGGTTGAACAGGGGGAACCAGCGGGCGGTGTCCAGGAACGAGCAGATGCCCGAGACCTTGCCGCCGCTCGTCTCGATCACCATCAGCGCCCAGGGCGTGAAGCCGCCCTTCTCGTGGTCCGCGTGGTAGTGCGCGAAGGCGGGCGTGCCGTTGGCCACCGTCGGCACCAGGCGGGAGCCGCGGCAGACCGCGCCGACGCCCAGCATCCAGCCCACGATGTCGTCGTGGCCGCGCAGCCACAGGTCGTACGGCGGCATGGACAGCGTGGCGTCCTCGTGGAGCAGGGCGGTGAGCGCCGCCATGTCGTAGCCCTCGAAGGCCGCCACATAGCGCTCCAGGAGCTTCTGCTGCTCCTCGTCGAGCGGGTCGGCCGGGTCCGTCTCCTTCGGCTCCGACTCGGCGAGCGTCGAACGGGCCCGCTGGAGAGCCGAGTTGACCGAGGCGACCGATGTGCCGAGCAGTTCGGCGACCTCCGCGGCCTTCCAGGCGAGGACCTCGCGCAGGATGAGCACCGCCCGCTGCTTGGGCGGAAGATGCTGGAGGGCCGCGACGAACGCGAGCCGCACCGACTCCCGGGCGAGCGCCGCCTCCGCCGGATCCTCGACCGCGGGCAGCACCCGCCCGTCCGGCACCGGCTCCAACCAGGTCACTTCCGGGCGGGAGTTGAGCTGGGCCTGCGCGACCGGCGTCGCCGCCGTCAGATCCATCGGCCTGGCCCGCTTGTTCCCCGCGCTCAGCATGTCCAGGCACACATTGGTCGCGATGCGGTACAGCCACGAGCGCAGCGATGAGCGGCCCTCGAACTTGTCGATGCTGCGCCACGCCCGCACCAGCGTGTCCTGCACCGCGTCCTCCGCCTCGAAGGCCGAGCCGAGCATCCGGTAGCAGTACCCGGTCAGCTCCGTCCGGTGTCCTTCGAGGCGTACGTCCAGATCCGCCGCCGCTGCCAGATCACTCATCGGTCCACCCCATGTCGCGCCTCAAGGTTCCAGCACTTCGGAAGCTACCGGACGCCACTGACAATCGCGCGGGTGGCGACGAAGGAGCAGGTCAGTGGGGTGCGTGCACCAGGTGCAGGCGGTGGGTGCGCCGCTCGGCGCGGGCCGCGTGCGAGCCGTACAGGGTGATCGACACGACGCCGAGGACGGCCAGGATGCCGAGCAGCACCGTGGCGGGCCAGCCCGCCGCGTGGAAGGCGACCGCGCCGAGCGTGCCGCCCGCGCTGGAGCCCAGGTAGTAGGCGGACTGGTAGAGCGCGGACGCCTGGGCGCGGCCCTGCTTGGCGGTGTGGCTCACCGAGGAGGAGGCGACCGCGTGGCCCGCGAAGAAGCCCGCCGTGATCAGGACCAGGCCCGCCAGGATGGCCGGCAGCGAGTCGGCAAGCGACAGCAGCAGGCCCGCCGCCGTGGTCGAGACCGCCAGGTACAGGGCGCCGCGCCGGCCTACCCGGGCCACCAGCTTGCCGGCCGCCGCGGAGGAGACCGTACCGACCAGGTAGACCAGGAAGATCGAGCCGATCAGGCCCTGCGGCAGGTGGAAGGGCGCCGCGGTGAGGCGGTAGCCGATCACCGTGTACACCGCGCCGAACACCGTCATGAACAGGGCGCCGATGCCGTAGAGCCGCACCAGGAGCGGGTCGGCGAGGTGACCGCGCACGGTGCGGGCCAGGGCGCGCGGGTTGAGCGAACCCGGCGTGAAATTACGGGCCTTGGGGAGCAGCAGCCGGAAGACGACCGCGCACACCGCGGCCAGCGCGCCCACCGAGAGCAGCGCCGCCCGCCAGCCCCAGGCCTGCGCCACCCAGCCGGTCAGGATCCGCCCGCTCATGCCGCCGATCGCGTTGCCCGCGACGAACAGGCCGATCGCCGCGACCAGCGCCTTCGGCTTCACTTCCTCCGCGAGGTAGGCCATCGCTGAGGCGGGCAGGCCCGCGATCGCGGCGCCCTGGACGGCGCGCAGCGCCACCAGCCAGCCCACACTGGGGGCGAACGGGACCAGGAGGCCCACCGCGACCGCGATCGCCAGCGAGACCGTCATCATCCGGGTGCGCCCGAACCGCTCGGACAGCGCGCTGAGCGGCAGTACGAACAGGGCCAGTGCGCCGGTCGCCGCCGACACCGTCCAGCTCGCCGCGCTCGCCGTGGCCCCGAGGTCGGCGGAGATCAGGGGCAGCAGGGCCTGGGTGGAGTAGAGGAGCGCGAAGGTGGCGACACCGGCGGCGAAGAGCGCGAAGCTCATCCGGCGGTAGCCCGGGGCGCCCGGGGTGAGCTGGCGGGGGGACGGCTGGGTCGAGGCGGCCACGGTGGTGGACGCCCCGGTACTGGCGGGAGGCATGGAACGACCGTAGGCCTGCCTGCATTTATGCGTCCAATGCGTGGATGGGCCACAATCGATCCATCAGCGCATAAGGCGAGGTCAGGGGCGCGCGTGTCATTGAACAGTTACGAAGAAGACATGGTTATGGCACTTGCGCCGCGGCTCGCCTACTTCGCCGGAGTGGCCCGGCACGAACACGTCACCCGCGCCGCCCACGAACTCGGCGTGCCGCAGTCGACGCTCTCGCGCGCCATGGTCCGGCTCGAAGAGGACCTGGGCGTCGCCCTGTTCGTGCGCAAGGGCCGCACCGTCTCGCTGACCACCGCGGGCCGCACCTTCCTCGGCTCCGCCGAGCGGGCCCTCGCGGAGGTCGGCCGGGCCGCCGAGTCGGTGCGCGCGGACGCCGACCCGGGCACCGGCAAGGTCGCCTTCGGCTTCCTGCACACCATGGGCTCCGAGACCGTGCCGGGCCTCATCCGCGCCTTCCGGGTCGACCATCCCCGCATCCGCTTCACCCTCGTGCAGAACTACGGCGAGGCGATGATCGAGCGGCTGCGGGCCGGGGAGCTCGATCTGTGTCTGACCTCGCCGGTGCCCGACGCGCCCGATCTGGTCGCCCGGCGCCTGGACGAGCAGCGGCTGCGTCTCGTGGTCCCCGACGACCACCGGCTCGCGGTCCGCAAGCGCGTCCGGCTCGCCGAGGCGGCCGACGAGACCTTCGTGACCCTGGAACCCGGCTACGGACTGCGCCGCATCACCGACGACCTGTGCGCCGACGCCGGGTTCGCGCCGCGCATCGCCTTCGAGGGCGAGGAGGCCGAGACGCTGCGCGGACTGGTCGCGGCCGGTCTCGGCGTGGCGCTGCTCCCGCCGCCCGCGGTGGCGCGGCCGGGCGTCGTGGAGCTGACCGTGACCGCACCGCGCGCGGTGCGCGAGATCGGCGTCGCCTGGCTGGACGGGCACCCCGACACCCCGCCGGTCGCCGCCTTCAAGGCCTTCCTGCTGTCCCGGCGCGGAAAGCTGATCCCCGAGTAACTCCCCTATTTGTGCAGGGACTTGCCGAACCCGGCCGCCAGCGGCATCCGCAGCCCCAGCGGCGGCGGCGCCGCGAAGGCGTCCGTGACCGGGCGGGAGTACGGGCGCGAGAACAGGGTGCCGAACACGAAGTCCACGGCCAGCGCGTGGACTTCGGGCCGGTGCTGGCGCATCGAGTGGCCGTCCGAGTGGACCTCGAAGCGGCAGGTGTCCCGGTTGGCCTTCTTGGCGCGCTCGGCAAGGCGGTAGGACAGCTCCGGGTCGCTGCGCGCGTCATTGGTGCCGTGCACGATCATCACGCGCCGGCCCACCAGCTGCTTGACCGGCTCCGATTCCGCCGCCACGTCGTCCTCGGGGACCCAAGGAGCCAGCGCGAGCACCGAGTTGACCGCCGGATGGCCCGCCGCGCGCAGCGCCGCGCGACCGCCCATGCCGTGCCCGGCCAGGCACACGGGGACGTCCCCGTAGCGGCGTACGACCTCGTCCGCGGCCCATTCGGCGTCCGTCGCGAGCCGCGCCTCGCCGCCGTTCCAGCCCCGGCCCCGGTAGTGCACGGCGTGCGCTACCAGGCCGTCCGCGCGGCCGTCCCTGGCCAGCCTGCGGGCCAGCGGCAGCGCGGCCGCGTACGCGAAGGGGGAAGGCCGGCGTGCCGAGACGGGATCGCCGTCCGGGAGCACGAGGACCACACCGCTGACCGTCACGCCGTCGCCACTCGCACCGACGGCCCGTCCGAGCCGGGCAGCAGGCAGGGGAATCGCTTGCTGTGCCATGGCAGAACAGTCTCAGAAGCCGAGGTGTACTCCACCCGTCTGCACGGTCACTGTTACGTATCGACGGGCTTCGCACTCCCGATGATCTACGCGCGTAGGGGCTAGAGTGCGCAGATGACGAGCCAGACCGCATCCGTACCCACCCCGGATCAGATCAGCCGTGCCCCGAAGGTGCTGCTCCACGACCACCTCGACGGGGGTCTGCGTCCCGGGACCATCATCGACATCGCCGCACGGACCGGGTACGCCGGTCTGCCCGAGACCGAGGCCGACAAGCTCGGCATCTGGTTCCGGGAGGCCGCCGACTCCGGTTCCCTCGAACGGTACTTGGAGACCTTCGCGCACACCTGCGCCGTCATGCAGACCCGCGACGCGCTGTTCCGCGTCGCCGCCGAGTGCGCCGAGGACCTCGCCGAGGACGGCGTCGTCTACGCCGAGGTGCGGTACGCGCCCGAGCAGCACCTGGAGCAGGGCCTCAGCCTCGAAGAGGTCGTGGAGGCCGTCAACGCGGGCTTCCGCGAAGGCGAGCGGCGGGCCCGCGAGAACGGCCACCGCATCCGGGTGGGCGCGCTGCTCACCGCGATGCGGCACGCCGCCCGCGCCCTGGAGATCGCCGAACTCGCCAACTCCTACCGGGACTCGGGCGTGGTCGGCTTCGACATCGCGGGCGCCGAGGCGGGCTTCCCGCCCACCCGGCACCTCGACGCCTTCGAGTACCTCAAGCGCGAGAACAACCACTTCACCATCCACGCGGGCGAGGCCTTCGGCCTGCCGTCGATCTGGCAGGCGCTCCAGTGGTGCGGCGCCGACCGGCTCGGCCACGGCGTGCGCATCATCGACGACATCGAGGTCGCCGACGACGGCGGTGTCAAGCTCGGCCGGCTCGCCTCGTACGTGCGCGACAAGCGGATCCCGCTGGAGATGTGCCCGACCTCGAACCTCCAGACCGGGGCGGCCAGTTCGTACGCCGAGCACCCCATCGGGCTGCTGCGCAGGCTGCACTTCCGGGCCACCGTCAACACCGACAACCGGTTGATGTCGGGCACCAGCATGAGTCAGGAATTCGAGCACCTGGCGGACGCGTTCGGCTACACGCTGGACGACATGCAGTGGTTCACCGTCAATGCGATGAAATCAGCATTCATTCCTTTCGATGAACGACTGGCCATGATCAATGACGTGATCAAGCCCGGCTATGCCGAGCTGAAGTCCGAATGGCTGTTCCAGCAGACGGCTGCGACCAGTGGTTCTGTGGCCGCGGGCGGCTGATCTTAGGAACGTGGAAACGGCCGGGAGTGTGAACTCCCGGCCGTTTCCACGTATTTGCGGGCCGAGCCGTCGGCTGACTAGCTTGCATAGCCGCTCGTTTTTCCCACCCCAAGGATAAATTTCTGATGAAGCAGTCTGCCAAGACGCTCGGTGTCGTTGCCCTCGGTGCCGCTTTCGCCGCCGCTGCCGCCGGGACGGCGTCCGCCGCCCCCGCGCTCCCGCATGTGGGGGCGCTGTCCGGCGTGACCGCCGCCACCCCGTTCGGCACCGTCGACAAGGCGCTGCCCGCGGCCCCCGAGTCGTCCACCGGCCAGCAGCAGAAGGGCGGCACCAGCAAGGGCGGCACCAGTAAGAGCGGCATCAGCAGGAGCGGCACCACCAAGACCGTCACCAGCACGAGCGGCACCAACTCCGACCCGGTCACCGGACTGCTCGGCGGACTGCCCGCCGGCCCGGTGGCGAGCAACGTCTCCGGCAGTCTGCCCGGTCTCAGCGGCTGACCGCACCTCGCGCCGTGCCGGGGCGCACACCCGTGAGCCGGGTGTGCGCCCCGGCGCCGCGTGAGTAGGGTTTTGATCATGCGTGGGAAGGCGTCCGGCATCGCGGCGGTGCTCACGCTGCCCGTGCTGCTCGCCCCGACGGCCTGTGGCACTCCCGGCGCCCCCGCCGCAGCCACCAGCGCCGCGGCCCGCGCGCCGACCTCGCTCCGGCGGGCGGCCCTCGAAGCGGGCGACGTACCCGGCTACCAGGTCTCTGCCGATCCCCTGCCCGACGACGCCGAGGGCACCCCGAGAGCCGATCGCGCCGCCTGCGCGCCGCTCGCCGGGGTCATGGGCGACCGGCCCGACGACCACGCCCGCGAAACCGTCAGCCGGGGCCTCGGCTCGCGGACGGTGCCCGGCCTCGCGGTCTCCGCCTCGCTCTCCGCGTACGCCGCGGCGGACGCCCGGCACCTGATCACCGAGCTGAGGACGGCCCTGTCCCGCTGCACCGCCGGTTTCTCCACCGTCCTCGACGGCCGCAGGGCCGCGTACTCCGAGGTGCGTGCGACGGCGTACGAGGTGAAGGGCGGCGAGTCCGTCAGCTGGACGGCGCGGGTGCTCACCCAGGGGGCGCCGGCCCCGGTGCACATCGTCGTGGTGCGCCGGGGCGCGACCGTCGTGCGGTTCATGGCGATCAACCTGTCCGCCAAGGCGCCGCCCGCGGTGACCGTGCCGCACGAGATCGCCGACAAACAGCTCGGCAAGCTGGCCCGTACGGTCCGCGACTGACCGCCTGCGCGACGGGCCGCCGCGCGGCCGACTACCAGGCGGTGCTCGGGGACTTCTCGCCCGGTATCAGCGCCCACAGGGCCAGGTAGAGCAGGAACTGCGGCCCCGGCAGCAGGCACGAGAGCACGAAGATCACGCGCATCGTCGTCGCGGAGATGCCGAAGCGCCGTGCGAGCGCTGCGCACACCCCGCCGAGCCTGCGGCCTTCGAGAGGGCGGAGAAGAGGGGCGCTCATGGAAGGCTCCTTCGGGAGCTGAAATGGGGGAGCCGCTCCTTGGTGGGCTCCCTCGCGATGCCTCCATACTCCCCGCTCGGATGCGGTCGAAGCGTCGGACTACGGTGCGATCCCGACCCTGGGAATCGTCGGGGTCCGCCCCTGAGGAGTCTCCTCCCGAAGGACGGGGGCGGGCCTTTCGCGCTGGTTCCTGCGGCGGAGCGCGCCCCGGCCCGCCGGTACCACCGCGAGGTGCGCGAGCGCGACACCGGTGGTGTTCAGGAGCAGCGAGTCCACATCGGGGACCTGGCCCGGCACGGCGGTCTGGAGCAGGGCGATGCCGAGCGAGATCAGCGCCCCGGCCAGCACGGTGCGCAGGAGAGAGGCGAGCGGGGAGACGTGGAGCCGGCCGCCCGCCAGGGGAAGCAGCACCCCGAGCGGGGCGAGCAGCAGCAGGCCCTCGCCGATCTGGTGGGCGGCCTCCAGCGGGCCGAGCGCGAGGTCGGCCTTGATGCCGGCGAACGGCGTCAGATTGGTGGCCGTCACCCACATCACGTCCCGCGGCCGCAGCGAGGTCCACGCCACGAGCAGCAGATGCGCGAGGAGGAGAACGAATCCCACCACGCGGAACCGGATGACGGCGCTGCCGTCCTGACCATGACGCTGCTGCACGCCCCCCAAGACGCGGGGTGCGGCGGAATCGGTTCCGCCGCACCCGGGTGAATCCGTACGCACCCGACGGCCGGGCCCGCGGCCACCGCCGCAGACTCCTTGCGGACCTCAGGACCGGCTGGGCGACGGGATCTCGCCGAGGGTCGGCACCTTGTCCGGGCGGGATTTCATCTCGGCCGTGCAGGTGTAGCCGCGGGCCGGGTCCTCGCCGGGCCCGCCGAGCACGACCTGCTCGCTGCCGGGCACGGTCGGGGTGTTCTCCGCGTACGTGCACACCAGCTGCGACAGCGCGAGGGCCGAGAGGTCCTGCGGGTTGCGGCTCAGCCGCAGGGTGCCCGCCGGGTCGTTGGCGCGGGCGGCCGTGACGGTGAGCGCCCCCGGCACCTCCGTGGTGTACCCGGCGTCCTTCTCGTCGCCCGACGGCTTGGCGGTGAGCTCGCCGAGCAGCGCCTGCGCGAACCGCACCCGGTCGGCCGCGCCCTGGGTCTGCGGGGTCCGCACCGACCGCTGGGCCGTGACCAGCTGGGCCCCGCACACCAGATAGACCTGCACGGTGACGCCCTCGAACTGCGGGGCGACCGCGTTGCCCGGCACCGTGCACGGCACCCGGGAGGGGGCCGGGCCCGCGTCGACCGGGACCGAGGTGGGCCGGATGCCGCAGCCCGTGGCGGCGGCGCCCAGCGCGACCAGCCCGGCCAGCGCGGCGGCTGGCCGGCGAAGTCTTCCTCTCACTGCGCCGCGCCTCCTTCCGGCGTCTCGGTGTCGGCGGGCGGGGTGGCGTCCAGTGGCAGCCGCAGCACGAACACGGCGCCGCCTTCGGGGGAGTTGGCGGCGGTGATGTCGCCGCCGTGGATGTGCGCGTTCTCCATCGCGATGGACAGGCCGAGCCCGCTGCCCTCCGAGCGCGGGCGGGAGGCGCTGGCCTTGTAGAACCGGTCGAAGACATGCGGCAGCACGTCCTCGGGGATGCCGGGCCCGTGGTCGCGTACCGAGATCACCAGCTCGTCGCCCTCCACGCGGACCGAGACCCGCACCGGGGAGCCGCCGTGCTTGAGGGCGTTGCCGATCAGGTTGGCGAGGACGACGTCCAGACGGCGCGGATCGACGCGGGCCATGATGCCGCGCTCGGCGTCCAGGTCGACGGCGTCCAGCCAGGCCCGGGTGTCGATGCACGCGGTGATCTGGTCGGCGATGTCCACGTCGTCCAGGACCAGGCGGGCGGTGCCCGCGTCGAAGCGGGTGACCTCCATCAGGTTCTCGACCAGGACGTTCAGCCGCCGGGTCTCGGAGACCACGAGCTTCACGGCGGGCGCGATCATCGGGTCGAGGCTGTCCTCCTCCTCGTCCAGGACCTCGGCGACGGCGGTGAGCGCGGTCAGCGGGGTGCGCAGCTCGTGCGACATGTCGGCGACGAACCGGCGGCTCGCCTCCTCGCGTGCGCTCATGTCGGTGAGCTTCTTCTCCAGGGCCTCGGCGGTCCGGTTGAACGTCCTTGAAAGATCGGCGAGTTCGTCCGTGCCCGAGACCCGCAGGCGGGTGTCGAGCTTGCCCTCGCCGAGCCGGCGGGCCGCGTCCCCGAGCCGCTGCACCGGCCGCAGCACGGTGGTGGCGGCCCCCTGCGCGAGCAGCGCGGAGGCGAGCAGCGCGAGGAAGGTGGCGATGCCCAGCGACCAGGCGAGCGAGTTGAGATCGCGCCGCTCCTGGTCGAGCGGGGCCAGCATGTAGCCGGTGGGACCGGCCCCGATGACCTTCGTGCCGCCGACCAGATAGGGGTGGCCGTGCAGGGTGATCCGCTGCCAGAACAGGTGGTACGGGTAGGCGTTGGTCTCGGTGACCTTCTGCTTCTTGGTGACCGCGTCCTGGAGCGATCGGGGCACGTCGTCCAGCGTGAACCCGTCCACGTTGGAGGCCCCCACGATCGGCTTGCCGGGGGCGCGCTCGTCCACCAGCAGCACGTTGTAACGGGAGTTGCTGCTGTCGGCCATCTGCTTGGCGGACACCTGGAGATCGTGCTCGGTCGGCTGCAGGGGCAGCGCGGCGGCCCGGCTCTGCATGCCCTGGCGGAAGTCGTTGAGCGCCGAGTCCTGCGTACGGACCAGTACCGCCTCGCGGTTGAGCCAGTACGCGATGCCGGACGCGGAGACGGCCGCGGTCAGCGCGACGAGCGCGAACACGACGACGAGCCGCAGCCGCAGACTGGTCCAGCGCAGACCGGCGAGGGTTGCTCGCTTCACATGTCCTGCTTACCTGGGTCGTGCCACTGATCGGGGTGGTGCGGCGGGTTCACGAGGGGGTGTCCAGGCGGTAGCCGACGCCGCGGACCGTACGGATCAGCGTCGGGGAGGACGGTACGTCCTCGACCTTGGCCCGCAGCCGCTGCACGCACGCGTCGACGAGGCGGGAGTCGCCGAGGTAGTCGTGCTCCCAGACGAGGCGCAGCAACTGCTGGCGGGACAGCGCCTGTCCGGGCCGCCGGCTCAGTTCGAGGAGCAACCGCAGCTCGGTGGGGGTGAGTTGGAGGTCCTCGCCGTTCTTGGTGACGGTCATCGCGGCCCGGTCGATCACCACGTTGCCGAACGCCGCCGAGTCGGTGGACTCGCGTTCGCCGCGCCGCAGGACGGCCCGGATCCGGGCGTCGAGGACCCGCCCCTGGACCGGCTTGACCACATAGTCGTCGGCGCCGGACTCCAGTCCGACCACCACGTCGATGTCGTCGTTGCGCGCGGTGAGCAAGATGATCGGCAGCTGGTCGGTGCGCCGGATCCGGCGGCACACCTCGAAGCCGTCGATCCCGGGCAGCATCACATCCAGCACGATCAGGTCGGGCCGCTGCTCGCGCAGCAGCTTCAGGCCGTCCTCTCCCGTCGCCGCAGTGGCCACACGGTGGCCCTGACGCGACAGGGAGAGTTCGAGGGCCGTGCGGATGGCGTCGTCGTCCTCGATCAGCAACAGGAAAGGCACGGAGGTCATTCTGACCCATGGGGGAGAGGAGTACGACCCCCGTCTCCCCCAAGCTCTCGGCCGCGCCCGAGCGGGGAGGTGCCGCCACCCGCGACCGCCCTTCCGTGCGACGCGACCGCTGTGACAGGCCTGTGACAGTCGGCGGACACGTCGATGAAGTGGCCCAGGCAGGCTCTTCCCCGTAGCCAGGAACACCGATGAAACAGACTCCACCGACGGGGGGCGCAAGATGAACACACTGCACAGCTCCAACTCCAGCGCAGTTGTGACGCGTCTCCACGACGTCGTGCGGAGCGGCGAGAAGTCCGGGGCCGTGAGCGGGCGGGGGTGCGCTCGCGGCACCGGGCGTCAGCACACGTCGTACATGACGGTCGTTGACGCGGAAGCGGCGTACAGGGAGGCCACGGGGGAGCGGAAGAGCCTGTCGGAAACTGTGAATGCCGACGCGGCGTTCACCGCTTACGTGCAGGAACGCCGCGCCTCCCTGTACGCCACCGCCTACCACCTGACCGGCGACCGCTACGAGGCGGAGGACCTGCTCCAGAGCGCGCTGTTCTCCACCTACCGGGCCTGGGACCGGATCAGTGACAAGGCGGCGGTCGGCGGCTATCTGCGCCGGACCATGACGAACCTGCACATCAGCGCCTGGCGGCGGCGCAAGCTGAACGAGTACCCGACCGAGGAGCTGCCGGAGACGGTCGGCGACACGGACGCGATGCGCGGCACCGAACTGCGCGCGGTGCTCTGGCAGGCGCTGGCCCGCCTTCCCGAACTGCAGCGCACGATGCTGGTCCTGCGCTACTACGAGGGGCGTACCGACCCGGAGATCGCGGACATACTGGACATCAGTGTCGGCACGGTGAAGTCCAGCATCTGGCGCTCGCTGCGCCGGCTGCGCGAGGACGAGGTCCTCAGCTTCGGCCGTGACGAGGAGGAGTCCTTCGGCGAGCTGGTGGCCTGAAGGTCTGGGGGAGGGGAAGCGGGGTCCACGGGGGCACGGGGACCCGCGGGGGGAACGGGGGAAGCGGGGGGGGGCGCGGGCCCCCCCCCGGGGTGGGGGGGCCGGGGGGGGGCCGCGGGCCGGGGGGGGTAGGCGGCGGCGGCCGGCGGGGGGGGCCCCCGGCCCCGCCCCCGCCG
>NZ_JBIWHT010000023.1:85345-106281 GCF_044764265.1 Streptomyces sp. NPDC094147
GGCCGGGGGGGGGGGCGGGGGGGTGGGGGGGGGGGGGGGGGGGGGGGGGTTGGGGGGGGGGGGGGGGGCGGGGGGCCCGGGGGGCGCGGGGCCCCGGGGGGGGGCCGGGGGCCCCGGGGGGGGCCCCGCGCCCCCCCCGCTTCATTGTGTGCCCGGGGTCGTCACCGCGGCCGTGTCCGTTACGCCGCGGCCGCCGTGCGGCAGCGGCCGGCCGCCGCGCCCGCGATGCGGCCGAGCGCCTCGCCCTTGTTGCAGGGGTGGGCGCCGAGCGCCGTCTGGCGGGCGACGATCGCGCGCTCGGCCCGCATCAGCCGCCAGCCGCGCCGCAGCAGGAACGCCACCGACTTGCGGCCCTCCTTCAGGTCCCGCAGCAGCCGCCGCCGGAAGGTGGTGCTCGGGCGGCCGCGCAGGCAGATCGCGTCGGCGAGGACGCCGAGCTCCTGGCAGCGGGCCACGATGTCCGCGGCGAAGATGCCCTCCGCGATGAACAGCGGGGTGCGGTCGATGCCGAGCGCGGTGGTGCCGGTGATGGAACTCGTCGCGATGGAGTAGACCGGCACGGCGGTGCGCCCCGTACGGCACAGCTCGGTGATGGCGTCGACGGCGGCCTGTGCGTCCCAGGAGAGCGGGGAGTCCCAGTCGATGTCCGAACTGCCCGCCACCAGCGGCAGGGTCGGGTCGTCGCCTTCCTTGTAGAAGTCGTCGAGGCGCAGCACGGGCAGATCCGTGCGGGCGGCGAGGGACGACTTACCGGAACCGGAAGGCCCCGAGAGCAGGACGACGCGCGTCGCAATGGCAGAAGAACTCACGGGACACCAGTCTGGGGCATGCACCCGGGAGTGGCACCCCTCGGGGAGGGCGTTGGTATCGAGCATCACATGTCAACTACGCTTCGTGAGCGAATGATTACGCTCCATTACGTACGAGAGTGAGTGGGATCCCATGGGACATCACGAGGCCGCCAAGCCCGCCAGGGCGCTGGTCCACCGCACGCTGCTGCGGGCCGGGCTCACCGTCACCGCGGCCGGCGCCGCCCTCGCCGGGGCGGGTCCGGCCGCGCAGGCCGCGCCGGTGGCCCCGGCCCCCGCGGCGGGCCGGAGCGCGGGGGCCACCGACATCGAGGCGGCCGCGCAGGGGCTGGCCGGGGCGTTCGGTTACGCCGTCGCGCCGGTGAAGGTGCTCCGGCTCGACCCGCTGGCCGGCACCGGCGTCGACCCGCTGGCCAACGGGGCCGGTACCCAGGTCGCCGACTTCAAGCCGGTGACGACGGCGATGGCGACGGGCCCGCTGACCAGCGGGGGCGCCCTCAAGGACCTCCCGCTCACGGGCCCGGTGACCGGGCTGCTGCCCGGCTGAGCCGCGCGGGCCCTCAGGCGTTCGCCGGCTCCTGCGCCGGGGCCTGGGGTGCGGGTGCCGTCGAGCGCAGCGGCACCTCGCGCACCAGCCAGGAGATCCCGAAGGCGAGGGCGCACAGGACGGCGGAGCCGAGCAGCACCCCGTGCAGTCCGCTGGTGACGGCCGCGCGGAAGGCGTCCCGCACGGGGGTGGGCAGGTCCCTGAGCAGTGCGGGCGTCAGCGCGTGGCCGCCGGTCAGGCGCTGCCCGTCGGCGCCGAGCCGGCCGGTGAGGGTGGCGCTCAGCCGGGCGGTGAAGACGGAGCCGAGAACGGCGATGCCCAGGGAGCCGCCGACGGTCCGCAGCAGGGTGGTGGTGCCGCTGGCGGCGCCCATGTCGCGGGGCGCGGCGCTGTTCATGGTGATCAGCATGGTCGGCTGCATGACGCAGCCGAGGCCGGTGCCGAGGACGAAGGTCAGGGCCGAGGTGAGGGCGGTCGGTGTGCCCGTGCCGACCGCGAGCAGGGCGAGCGCGCCCGCCGTGCCGAGGGCGCCGCCGATGATCGGGTAGTGGCGGTAGCCGCCGCCGTTGCCGACCCGCCGGCCGATGACGAGCTGGGCGCCGATCATGCCCAGCATCAGCGGGAGCAGCAGCAGGCCGCTCGCGGTCGAGGAGAAGCCCCGGACGAACTGCATGTACTGCGGCAGATAGCTGGTCGCGGCGAGCATGGCCGCGCCGACCAGGAAGCTGAGGAACTGGGCCGCGGTGAAGTTGCGGTCGCCGAACAGGCGGGGCGGGATGACCGGTTCGGGGGCCCGCTTCTCGACCCGTACGAACAGGGCCAGGGCGGCCGCCGCGACCGCGGCGAGCAGCAGGATCTGCGGCGACGACCAGGCGTAGGTGACGCCCGCCCAGCTCGCGAGGAGGGTCAGCGCGAGGATCGCGGCCGTGAGCAGGGCCGCGCCCCAGGCGTCGACCCGGGCCCTGATCCGTTCGGTGCGCAGCCGGATGCCGAGACCCACGATGAGCAGCGCCGCGATGCCGACGGGCACGTTGACGTAGAAGACCCAGCGCCAGTTCAGCTGGTCGGTGAGGAAGCCGCCGAGCAGCGGGCCGCCGATCATCGCGGCGGGCAGCATCACGCCGATCATCGCCTGCGAGCGGCCGGCCTGGGCAGGCGGCATCAGCACGCCGAGCATCGAGAGCGCGCCGACGAACAGCCCGCCCGCGCCGATGCCCTGGAGTGCCCGGAAGGCGATCAACTGCCCCATGTCCTGGGCGAGTCCGCACAGTACGGACCCGATGAGGAACACCGCGATCGACGACAGGTAGGCGCCCTTGCGGCCGTACAGGTCGCCGATCTTGCCCCAGATCGGGGTGGCGACGGAGGTGGTCAGGAGGTAGGCGGTGAGTACCCAGGAGAGGTGGCCGAGACCGCCGAGGTCGCCGACGATCGTCGGCAGTGCGGTGCCGACGATGGTGCCGTCGAGCGTCGCGAGGATGATGCCGAGCAGCAGCCCGACGATGGCGACCCGGGAGAGCGGGGCCCGCTCGTCCTTCATGGAAAACCCCCTGGATGTGTACGGCGTATCTCTTCGTGTACAACGTACACAGCGGTGTGTACGTTGTCTACTGATCGATACGATGTACGCGACAAGGCGGGACGACGTAGCGGAAGGAGCCCGACACCGTGGCCACTCAGAAGAAGGGCGAAGGGGAGCCGACGCTCTGGGAACGGCTGGAGCGCCCGCCGGCCGCGGCCCGTACCGCGCTCTCGCACCGCAGGATCGCCGAGGTGGCCGTCGCGGTCGCCGACGCCGAGGGCTTCGCCGCCGTCACCATGCGCCGCCTCGCCACCGAACTGGGCGTCGCGCCGATGGCCGCCTACCGCTACGTCTCCGGCAAGGACGACCTGTGGGCGCTGATGGTGGACCAGGTCTCCGCCGAGACCGCGCCGGGCGGCGCGGAGGGCGGCTGGCGCGAGGTGCTGCGGGGGCACGCCCTGCGCACCCGCACGATGATGCTGAACCACCCCTGGCTGGCCCAGCTCCCGGCGCCGCTGTTCGCGCTCACCCCGAACCGGATGGCCGCGGCGGAACGCCAGCTGGCCGCGCTCGACGGGCACGGCCTCGACCCGGACACGATGATGGCCGCCTTCCGCGCGGTCAGCTCCTTCGTGCACGGCTCCACGCAGAGCGAGGTCGCCGTGAGCCAGTACATGAAGGAGCAGGGCTGGGCGACCGGCGACGAGATCCGGCAGGGCCTCGCACCGCAGATGAGCTGGCTGATGGAGACCGGGCGCTACCCGACGTTCCGGCACTACGCCCTCAACGCGGCCCACAAGGACGATCGGTCCTGGGAGTTCGAGCTGGGCCTCGACTGCGTCCTCGACGGAATCGCGGCCCGGCTCGGCATCTGAGATGCCTGTGTCCGCGGCCCGGCATGCGCAAGGCCCCCGCCGGTCCAACCGGCGGGGGCCTCAAGGGAGTTGGCTCAGTACGCGGAGCCGGACGCGCCCAGCGACCCCGTGGGGTGCCAGACCGTCTTGGTCTCCAGGAAGGCGGTCAGGCGGTGCGTGCCGGGGGAAGCGGACCAGTCGGCGGGGCCGGGGCGCAGCACCCGCTTGAGATTGTCCGCGGCGGCGACCTCAAGGTCGCGCGCCAACTCGGCGTCCGCGCCCGTCAGATCGATCGCGTTGACGTCCTGGTGCGCGGCCAGCGGCGCCGCGATCTCGGCCGTCTTTCCGGACAGGACGTTGACCACGCCGCCCGGCAGGTCGGAGGTGGCCAGGACCTCGCCCAGGGAGAGCGCGGGCAGCGGCGCCTTCTCGGAGGCGATCACGATCACGGTGTTGCCGGTCGCGATCACCGGTGCGACCACCGAGACCAGGCCGAGGAAGGACGAGTCCTGGGGGGCCAGGACCGTCACGACGCCGGTCGGCTCGGGGGTGGAGAGGTTGAAGAACGGGCCCGCGACCGGGTTCGCCCCGCCCACCAGCTGGCCGATCTTGTCGGTCCAGCCCGCGTACCAGACCCAGCGGTCGATGGCCGCGTCCACGACCGCGGCGGCCTTGGACTTCGAGAGCCCCTCGGCCTCCGCGACCTCGCGTACGAACTGGTCCTTGCGGCCCTCCAGCATCTCGGCGATGCGGTAGAGGATCTGGCCCCGGTTGTACGCCGTCGCGCCCGACCAGCCGCCGAACGCCTTGCGGGCCGCGACCACCGCGTCCCGGGCGTCCTTGCGGGAGGACAGGGGAGCGTTGGCCAGCCACTGGCCCTTGGAGTCCGTCACCTCGTACACCCGGCCGCTCTCGGAACGCGGGAACTTCCCGCCCACGTACAGCTTGTAGGTCTTGAAGACACCAAGACGCGTCGACTCAGACATCGAGGTAACCCTCCAGACCGTGCCGGCCGCCCTCGCGGCCGAAGCCCGACTCCTTGTAGCCGCCGAACGGCGAGGTCGGGTCGAACTTGTTGAACGTGTTGGCCCAGACGACACCCGCGCGGAGCTTGCTCGCGACCGCCAGGATCCGCGAGCCCTTCTCCGTCCAGATGCCGGCCGAGAGGCCGTACTGGCTGTTGTTGGCCTTGGCGACGGCCTCGTCCGGCGTACGGAAGCTCAGCACGGACAGCACCGGGCCGAAGATCTCGTCGCGGGCGATGGTGTGCGCCTGGGTGACGTTCGTGAACAGCGTCGGCGCGAACCAGTAACCCGCGGACGGCAGTTCGCAGGGCGCGGACCAGCGCTCGGCGCCCTCGGCCTCACCGGTCTCGGTGAGCGCGGTGATCCGGGCGAGCTGCTCGGCCGAGTTGATGGCGCCGATGTCGGTGTTCTTGTCCAGCGGGTCACCGAGCCGCAGCGTCGACAGGCGGCGCTTGAGCGAGTCGAGCAGCTCGTCCTGGATCGACTCCTGCACGAGGAGCCGGGAGCCCGCGCAGCAGACCTGGCCCTGGTTGAAGAAGATGCCGGTGACGATGCCCTCGACGGCCTGGTCGATGGGGGCGTCGTCGAAGACGATGTTGGCGCCCTTGCCGCCCAGCTCCAGGGTGACCTTCTTGTCCGTACCGGCGATGGTGCGGGCGATCTGTTTGCCCACGGCCGTGGAGCCGGTGAAGGCGACCTTGTTCACGTCCGGGTGCCCGACCAGGGCCGCGCCCGCGTCGCCGTACCCGGTGAGGATGTTGACGACGCCCTTGGGGAGCCCGGCCTGGCGGCAGATGTCCGCGAAGAACAGGGCCGACAGGGGAGTGGTCTCGGCGGGCTTCAGGACGACCGTGTTGCCGGTCGCGAGCGCCGGGGCGATCTTCCACGCCAGCATCAGGAGCGGGAAGTTCCAGGGGATGACCTGGCCCGCGACGCCCAGCGGGCGCGGGTTGGCGCCGTAGCCCGCGTGGTCGAGCTTGTCGGCCCAGCCCGCGTAGTAGAAGAAGTGCGCGGCGACCAGGGGGAGGTCCGCGTCGCGGGTCTCCTTGATCGGCTTTCCGTTGTCCAGGGTCTCCAGGACGGCCAGCTCGCGGCTGCGCTCCTGGATGATCCGGGCGATGCGGAACAGGTACTTGGCGCGCTCGGAGCCGGGCAGCGCCGACCACTTCTCGAACGCCTTCCGCGCCGCCTTCACCGCGCGGTCCACGTCCTCGGCGCCCGCCTGGGCGACCTCGGACAGGACCTCCTCGGTGGACGGCGAGACGGTCTTGAAGACCTTGCCGTCGGCGGCCTCGGTGAACTCGCCGTCGATGAACAGCCCGTAGGAGGGCGCGATGTCGACGACCGAGCGCGACTCGGGCGCGGGCGCGTACTCGAACGCGGCCGTCTTGTTTTCCATTGCCATGGTGATCAGTCCACCGTCACGTAGTCGGGGCCGGAGTAGCGGCCGGTCGCCAGCTTCTGACGCTGCATCAGCAGGTCGTTGAGCAGCGAGGAGGCGCCGAAGCGGAACCAGTGGCTGTCCAGCCAGTCCTCGCCCACGGTCTCGTTGACCAGGACCAGGAACTTGATGGCTTCCTTGGTGTTGCGGATGCCGCCGGCCGGCTTCACGCCGACCTGGATCCCGGTCTGGGCGCGGAAGTCCCGTACGGCTTCGAGCAGTACGAGCGTGTTGGCGGGGGTGGCGTTGACCGCGACCTTGCCCGTCGACGTCTTGATGAAGTCGGCGCCGCCCATCATGCCGAGCCAGCTGGCGCGGCGGATGTTGTCGTACGTCGACAGCTCACCGGTCTCGAAGATGACCTTGAGGCGGGCCCGGTCGCCGCACTCGGCGCGGACGGCCGCGATCTCCTCGTACACCTTGAGGTAGTGACCGGCGAGGAACGCGCCCCGGTCGATCACCATGTCGATCTCGTCGGCGCCGGCCGCGACCGCGTCCCGTACGTCCGCGAGCTTCACGGGCAGCGCGGCGCGGCCCGCCGGGAAGGCGGTGGCGACGGACGCGACCTTGACGTCCGAGCCCTTCAGCACCTCCTTGGCGGTCGCCACCATGTCCGGGTACACGCAGACGGCGGCGGTGTGCGGGGTGGTGCGGTCGGTCGGGTCGGGGTGGACGGCCTTGGCGGCGAGCGCCCGGACCTTGCCCGGGGTGTCCGCGCCTTCCAGCGTCGTCAGGTCGATCATCGAAATGGCCAGGTCGATGGCGTACGCCTTGGCCGAGGTCTTGATCGAACGGGTGCCGAGGGACGCGGCGCGCGCTTCCAGGCCCACCGGGTCGATGCCGGGGAGCCCGTGGAGGAAGCGGCGCAGCGCGCCGTCGGACGCGGTCGCGTCGGCGAAGGCAGCTGCGGGTGCATTGGTGGGCATGGTCACCAGATGAGCATATCTACGCGCGTAGCTTCCTGTACAGCCCTCCCCGGGCAGATGGCCGGGGGTGAGCTCTGTCACGCGCCCGTGACGTGGAGCGGACGGTTCTCGAACGGGTGATCACTAGGTTTTCCTCCGGCAGCCCCGCCCAGCCTCAACAGCCCCATGGGAAGGCCCCGGTCAACGCGCCGACCCGGAACGGCGGCCGGACCACCGTCGTGCCCAAGGGCCTCTTCGACGGCGGCCCGCCCCTCCTGACAGCCCTCCCGGAGCACCCCATGTCCCGTACCCGCGCGGCCCGTTCGGCCGCCGCCGCCCTGTTCGTCATCGCCCTCGGGGTCTCGGCCGCCGGCTGCGGATCGGGCGCCGCGCAGCCCGCCACCCCGCCCCCGGACATCTCCGCCTCCGCCGCAGCCCCCGCCGCCCAGGCCGCGGCCCCGCTGCCCGCGTCCAGGCCGGTACGGGTGCGGATCCCGGCGGCCGGGGTCGACGCGGGCCCGATCCTCGACCTCGGGCTCGCCGCCGACGGCACCGTCGAGGTGCCCTCCGTCGCCGACGCCGACAGGATCGGCTGGTACGACAAGGGAGTCACCCCGGGCCAGACCGGGCCCGCCGTGCTCATCGGGCACTTCGACACCGTCAAGGGCCCGGCCGTCCTGAAGGACGTCGCCAAGGTCAAGGTCGGCGACACCGTCTCGGTCGTCCGCGCCGACGGAAAGACCGCCGAGTTCAAGGTCCGCGCCCTCGAACAGGTCGACAAGAAGACGTTCCCGACCCAGAAGGTGTACGGCGACACCGACCGCCCCGAGCTGCGCGTCATCACCTGCGGCGGCGAGCTGACCGGAGGGCACCGCCCCGACAACATCATCCTGTACGCGGATCTGGTGGCCTGAGCGGAGAGGGCCCGGGGCGCGTGAGGCAGAATCGGGCCATGACGAGCCCCACGCCGCCCGCCGAGCCGGCCTACGCCGACCGCACCTACCGCTCATCCGCCGGGATCGCCGGCGGCGCGCTGCTGCTCGCGCTCGGCCTCTGGCTCGGCCTCGACGCCGTGGTCCACGGCCACGGCAACGCGCCCTGGCTGGCGCTCGCGGGGCTGCTGTGCGCGGTGCCGCTGATCGTCGCGTTCAGCTTCCGACCCGTCGTCCTCGCCAACGACGACCGGCTCCTGGTGCGCAACCCGTTCCGCACGATCACGCTGCCCTGGGCGGCCGTCGCGGACGTCCGGTCCGGGTACTCCAGCGAGGTCTTCGACCAGTCGGGCGGCAAGTACCAGCTGTGGGCGATCCCCGTCTCGCTGCGCCGGCGCAAGCGCGCCTCGCGCCGCCAGGCGCGGGACGCCGGGAGCGGCTTCCCGGCGACCGCGGACGTCACCGACAAGGCGCGCCTCGCGCCGGCCGACCAGTCCATCCGGGAACTGCGCGACCTCGCCGAGCGGGGCGCCTCCCGCGAGGGCGCCCAGGGCGAGACGAGCGTCCGCTGGGCGTACGAGGTCATCGCGCCGGCGGTCGCCGGGGCGCTGCTGCTCGTCGTCCTGCTCGCCATCGGCTGACGCCGGTCACGGCGGGACCGGGTCCGGCTCGCCGTCGCCGAGGTGCGTCACGGCGGGCCGGGCCACACCAGGAGCATGTACGCGCCCACCCACGCCGACGACAGGGCCGCCGCGCCGAGCCCGAGGACGACCACCGGGCGGCGGGCCCGCGCGAGCGCGAGCGCGACCGGAAGCAGCAGCGGGAAGCCGGGGACGAGGAAGCGGGCCCGCGGGAAGTAGACGCCGCCGCTGCCGAGGACGACTAGGAGCAGGGCGCCGGTGAAGACCAGCAGGACCAGCGGCTGGCGGTCGGCGAGCGAGAGCACGTACAGCGCGCCGGACAGGATCAGGACCAGGGTGACCAGGACCAGGAACAGCGGCGGGCGGTTCGCGTACACCAGGATCCCGCGCATCTCGCGCAGCGTGCCGATGCCGCCGTCCCACTGGTTGTCCCACAGCTTCTGCACTACGAAGTAGCCGTCCCAGCGGCCGACCCGCGCGCCCACCCAGGCCACGTAGGCGCACCAGCCGAGCGGGGCGAGCAGGCCGCCCAGGACGACGCGCCGGTCCACCCGGCGGGTGCGGACGAGGGCCGTGAGGGCGGTGAGCGAGACCGCGGCCGCGATCGTGATGCCGGTGGGGCGGGTCAGACCGGCCAGCGCGGCGAGCGTGCCGGCCCAGATCCAGCGCCGGGTCAGGACGCAGTGCAGCGACCACGCGGTCAGCGCCGTGAACAGCGACTCGGTGTAGCCCATCCACTGGACGACCCCGACCGGCAGCGCGCCCCACAGCACCGTGAGCAGGGTGCCCGTGCGGCGGCCGTGCAGGCGGTCGCCGACCGCGAACACCCCCCACGCGGCGACCAGCGAGAACGCGATCGCGAGCAGCAGTCCGGCGGTGGGCCGCGAGCTGGGGGTGACGGCGGCGACCGCCTTCACCAGGAGCGGGTACAGCGGGAAGAAGGCCAGGTTGTTCAGCTGGTCGGGGTTGTTCAGCTGGTCGGCCTGCGGGGCGTGGTCGTAGCCGTGGTCGGCGATGCCGAGGTACCAGTTGGAGTCCCAGGACAGGGCGAGCACCGGCCACAGACCGTGGTGTCTGAGGTGCACCCACTTCGCGAGGACCAGCACCCCGAAGAGGCGTACCGCGAGATAGCCGAGCAGGGCGGGAGCGGCGTACCGAAGGGCGGTGCGCGCCCGGTCCCGGGCCGGGGGCCGGCCGGCCGCGCCGAGCGGGGCCGGGCGCCTGCGGGCGGCGGGGACGGGGCGGCGGACCGGGGAGGTCGCCGGTGACGGCGCGGTCGGGGGCACTGCGACAGCTCCTTGGCTCGGGCACGGCGAGAGGTACGGGTCACCCTTTCTCGCAAGTCCCCGCAAGGTGCCGCACCGCTGCGTCAACTGCCGTACGAAATCACCCGGACGAGTGGAAGGGGCGGTGGTCGATTGACCACCGCCCCTTCGCTTCGCCTGCCGTCCGTCAGATGCCGGCGGCCGCCGCCAGGTCCCTCTTGATGCCGGCGAGCAGCTCGGCGCCCCGGGCGCGGGCCGCACCGAGAGCGTCGGCGGAGCCCACCGGGACCACGACCTCCAGGTAGCACTTGAGCTTCGGCTCGGTGCCGCTGGGGCGCACGATCACCCGGGCGCCCTCCAGGTAGTAGCGCAGACCGTCGGTGGGCGGCAGCTGCTCGGTGCCCTCCGTCAGGTCCTCGGCCTTCGTCACCGCGAGGCCCGCGAGCGAGGTCGGCGGCTGCTCGCGCAGGCGCGCCATCGCGTCCGAGATGATGCTCAGGTCCTCGACGCGGACCGACAGCTGGTCGGTGGCGTGCAGGCCGTGCTTCAGGGCCAGTTCGTCGAGCAGGTCCAGGACCGTGCGGCCCTGCTCCTTCAGGACGGAGGCGAGCTCGGCGACGAGCAGCGCGGCCGTGATGCCGTCCTTGTCGCGCACGCCCTCGGGGTCGACGCAGTAGCCGAGCGCCTCCTCGTAGCCGTAGCGCAGACCCTCCACGCGGGCGATCCACTTGAACCCGGTGAGCGTCTCCTCGTACCCGAGCCCCGCCGCCCCGGCGATGCGGCCGAGCAGCGAGGACGACACGATCGACTCGGCGAAGACGCCGGAGACGCCCTTGGCGACGAGGTGGGCGGCGAGCAGCGCGCCGACCTCGTCGCCGCGCAGCATGCGCCACTCGCCGCCGTCAAGGACGGCCGCCGCGCAGCGGTCGGCGTCCGGGTCGTTGGCGATGATGATGTCCGGGTTCGCGCGGCGGGCCGTCGCGAACGCGAGGTCCATCGCGCCCGGCTCCTCCGGGTTCGGGAAGGCCACCGTCGGGAACGCCGGGTCGGGCTCGGCCTGTTCGGCCACGAGCACCGGCTCGGGGAACCCGGCCCGCGCGAACGCGGCGAGCAGCACGTCCTTGCCGACGCCGTGCATCGCCGTGTAGACGACGTTCGCGGTGCGCGGCGAGCCGGGGCTCAACACCGTGTCCGTACGCGCCAGATAGGCCTCCAGGACCTCGTCCCCGAGCACCTCCCAGCCCTCTTCGGGACGCGGTACGTCGTCGAGGCTCCGGACGGCGTCGATCTCGGCGGCGATCTCCGCGTCGGCGGGCGGCACGATCTGCGAGCCGTCGCCGAGGTACACCTTGTAGCCGTTGTCCCGCGGCGGGTTGTGACTGGCCGTCACCTCGACACCGGCGACGGCGCCCAAGTGCCTTATGGCGTAGGCGAGTACGGGCGTCGGCAGCGGCCGGGGCAGGACGGCGGCGCGCAGTCCGGCGCCGACCATGACGGCCGCCGTGTCCCGCGCGAAGTCCGCGGACTTGTAGCGGGCGTCGTAGCCGATGACGACGAGGCCGTCGCCCTGCCCCTGCGCCTTCAGGTACGCGGCGAGTCCGGCGGCGGCGCGGATGACGACCGAGCGGTTCATCCGCATCGGCCCGGCGCCCAGCTCGCCGCGCAGCCCGGCGGTGCCGAACTGCAGCGTGCCGCCGAACCGTGCGGCCAATTCCTCGACGTCCGAACTCTCGATGAGCTTGGCCAGCTCCTCGCGCGTCTCGCTGTCGGGGTCCTCGGCCAGCCAGGCCTGGGCCCGCGCGATCAGGTCCTGCGTCACGTTGTCAGCCTTTCCGGAAGGGCTTTTCGGGAGGGTCAGATGCGGTCGAGGACCCGGGTCAGCAGCTCGCCCATGCGCGCCGCCGAGTCGCGGCCGGCCTGGAGCACCTCTTCGTGGTTGAGGGGCTCACCGGTCAGACCGGCGGCGAGGTTGGTGACGAGCGAGATCCCGAGGACCTCGGCGCCGGCCTCGCGGGCGGCGATGGCTTCGAGCACGGTCGACATGCCGACCAGGTCGCCGCCGAGCACGCGCACCATGTTGATCTCGGCCGGGGTCTCGTAGTGCGGGCCGGGGAACTGGACGTACACGCCCTCTTCCAGCGTCTCGTCGACCTCCTTGCACAGCGCGCGAAGCCGCGGCGAGTACAGGTCGGTGAGGTCCACGAAGTTGGCGCCGATGATCGGCGAGGTGGCCGTCAGGTTGATGTGGTCGCTGATGAGGACCGGCTGGCCGGGGCGCATGCCCTCGCGCAGACCGCCGCAGCCGTTGGTCAGCACGACGGTCTTGCAGCCGGCGGCGACGGCGGTGCGCACGCCGTGCGAGACGGCGGCGACGCCGCGGCCCTCGTAGAAGTGCGTACGGCCGAGGAAGACCAGGGCGCGCTTCTCACCGATCTTGTACGAGCGGACCTTGCCGCCGTGTCCCTCGACGGCCGGCGGGGGGAAGCCCGGCAGCTCGGTCACGGGGAACTCGGCCTCGGGGGCGCCGAGGGCGTCGACGGCCGGCGCCCAGCCGGAGCCCATCACCAGGGCGACGTCGTGGGTCTCGGCGCCGGTGAGCTCGCGCAGGCGCGCGGCGGCGGCGTCGGCGGCGGCGTGGGGGTCGTCCTGGAGCAGGTCCGGGGTGGCAGATGCGTTCACTGAGTCTCTCGCCTCGCGAAGGAACGTCGTCCCGCCCGGTGACTGTCCGGCCGGGTCCGGGGGATTTCCCCCGGTAAAGAAGAATTACGCGCACGAGCGTAACCGCTGAAGTCCTACGCGCGTAGATGTGAAGGATAACGGACCTGTCCGCTCCCTTTGTGGCTTCGCACGAGAGCGGGGTCGCAAACGGCCGGATCCGGCCCCCGAGCAGGGGCCGGATCGCGGGCGGGCCCCGGGCGGGCTCAGCAGGGGCGCTTGCGGAGCTCCATCACATAGTCGTGCGGCGCGCCCGCGGACTCGGCCGCGTCGGCCAGCTCGCCCAGGTAGCGCGCGGAGGGCAGCCCGCCCTCGTACCCGTTCAGCACGTACAGCCAGGCCGGCTCCTCGCCGTCCAGCGTGTGCACCCGCACCCGCATCCGGCGATATATGTCGAGGCCGACGCCCTCCCACCGGTCCATCGACTCCTCGTCGAGCGGCGCGATGTCGTACAGGGCGACGAAGACCTGCGAGCGGGGCGCCTCGACGATGGTCGCGAGGGCGCCCTCCCAGCCCATCTGCTCCCCGCCGAACGTCAGCCGCCAGCCGTTGAGCCAGCCGGTGCCACGCAGCGGTGAGTGCGGGGCGCGGCGGGTCATCAGCCGCGGATCCAGGTTGCCGGCGTACGCGGCGTAGAGCGACATGGTGTCGAGGGTACGACAGTGACCCGTGGGGGCACTTCGCGCGGCCCGCCCGCACCGCGGCCCCGCCGGATTCCGCCACGGCGGCCGGATGAAGCCCCCGGGGCGAGAACACTTGAAGCGTGCGGGACAATGAGGTACGTACTGCGTTCCCCCGGGGCCCCGCCCCGGACCCCCGGCCGGGCGGGCAGGCAGGCCGGGATCGACACTACGAGGCGGACTTTTTCGTGACGCGGATCGTGATCATCGGTGGCGGACCGGGCGGATACGAGGCGGCCCTGGTGGGCGCCCAGCTCGGTGCGGAGGTGACCGTCGTGGACTGCGACGGTCTGGGCGGGGCGTCGGTGCTGACCGACTGCGTGCCGTCGAAGACCCTGATCGCGACGGCCGAGGTGATGACCACCTTCGACTCTTCGTACGAGGAGTTGGGCATCCTCGTCGCCGACGACACGCCGCCCGAGGAGCAGTCCGCCCGGGTCGTGGGCGTCGACCTCGGCAAGGTCAACCGACGCGTCAAGCGCCTCGCGCTCGCCCAGTCCCACGACATCACCGCCTCCGTGACCCGCGCGGGCGCCCGGGTCATGCGCGGCCGCGGCCGGCTCGCCGGGCCGCAGGGCATCGACGGCACCCGCGACGTGATCGTCACCGCCGCCGACGGCACCGAGGAGATGCTCACCTGCGAGGCCGTGCTGATCGCCACCGGCGGCAGCCCGCGCGAGCTGCCCGACGCCCAGCCCGACGGCGAGCGGATCCTCAACTGGACGCAGGTGTACGACCTGGACGAGCTCCCCGAGGAGCTCATCGTGGTCGGCTCCGGCGTCACCGGCGCCGAGTTCGCCGGCGCGTACCAGGCGCTCGGCTCCAAGGTCACCCTCGTCTCCTCCCGCGACCGGGTGCTGCCCGGCGAGGACCCGGACGCGGCCGCCGTCCTGGAGGACGTGTTCCGCCGCCGCGGCATGAACGTCATGGCCCGCTCGCGCGCCGAGTCCGCCAAGCGCGTCGGCGACCGCGTCGAGGTCACCCTCTCCGACGGCCGCGTCATCAGCGGAACGCACTGCCTGATGGCCGTCGGCGCGATCCCCAACACCGCGAAGATGGGCCTGGAGGAGTCGGGCGTACGCCTCAAGGAGTCCGGCCACATCTGGACCGACAAGGTCTCGCGCACCTCCGCGCCCGGCGTGTACGCGGCCGGCGACGTAACCGGCATCTTCGCGCTGGCCTCGGTCGCCGCCATGCAGGGCCGCATCGCGATGTACCACTTCCTGGGCGACGCGGTGGCGCCGCTGAACCTGAAGACGGTCTCCTCCAACGTCTTCACCGACCCGGAGATCGCGACCGTCGGCTACACGCAGGCCGACGTGGACGCGGGCAAGATCGAGGCCCGGGTCGTCAAGCTGCCGCTGCTTCGCAACCCGCGCGCCAAGATGCAGGGCATCCGGGACGGCTTCGTCAAGATCTTCTGCCGTCCGGGCACCGGCATCATCGTCGGCGGCTGTGTCGTCGCACCGCGCGCCAGCGAACTGATCCACCCCATCTCGATCGCGGTCGACAACAATCTGACGGTGGAACAGATCGCGAAAGCGTTCACCGTGTACCCGTCGTTGTCGGGCTCGATCGCCGAAGTGGCCCGGCAGTTGCACACCCGCAAGAAGGCCGGCGAGGCGTAACTCCCCTGGTGGGACAGGGGGTTGCCGAGTGGGAGACGGTGCCTTGGGGGCTCCTGGAAGGCGTATACCACTCAGTGACCCCCTTTGTGTGCACCTTCTGTTATTCGGCGCAAACTGCTGAAAACATTCGGCCGCCCAAGTTACTGTCAGTTTCGTGTTCGCTGCAGAACGTCGCCAATTGATCCTCGAAATGGTGCGCGCCAACGGGGCGGTATCGCTCCGTGAGCTCGCCCGTGTCGTCCAGACCTCCGAAGTGACCGTACGGCGGGACGTGCGGGCGCTGGAGGCAGAAGGACTCCTCGACCGCAGGCACGGCGGTGCGGTCCTGCCGGGCGGGTTCACCCGCGAAACCGGCTTCCCGCAGAAATCCCATCTAGCGACCGCGGAGAAGACGGCCATCGCCGACCTCGCCGCCGGTCTCGTCGAAGAGGGCGAGGCCATTGTGGTCGGCGCGGGGACGACCACGCAGGAGCTGGCCCGCCGGCTCGCGCGGGTCCCCGGTCTGACCGTCGTCACCAACTCCCTTCTGGTGGCACAGGCGTTGGCGCACGCCAACCGGGTCGAGGTCGTCATGACCGGAGGCACCCTGCGCGGCTCCAACTACGCCCTGGTGGGCAGCGGCGCCGAGCAGTCCCTCCAGGGCCTCAGGGTCTCCCGCGCCTTCCTGTCCGGGAGCGGACTGACCGCGGAGCGCGGGCTCTCCACGTCCAACATGCTCTCGGCGAGCGTGGACCGCGCCCTGGTGCAGGCGGCGGCCGAGGTGGTGGTCCTCGCCGACCACACCAAACTCGGCGCCGACACCATGTTCCAGACGGTCCCGACCGACGTGATCACGCGCCTCGTCACCGACGAGCCGCCGGGCCACGACGACCGGGCCGCCACGGAGTTGCAGGCGCTGGCCGACCAGGGGGTGCAGATCACCGTGGCGGGCCCGTCGGGCACGGGCGCCGAGGCACCCCCGTCCGGCCGCCCGCCCCGCCGCGACATGCCGCTGCCCGGCCAACGCCGCAACCACGCCCCCGGCTCGGGCCCACAGCTGCGCAGCGCCGCGGCGATGGGGGAGCAGCAGGGGCCGGGGGAGCGGGCGCGGGTGGCGGATCTGCGGCGGCGGTAGGTGTTCAGGCCCCGGTCGGCCCGGTGTCCGGTGACTGTGCGCGAGTGGCGGCCCGCGGTGGGGCTACTTCTTCAGGCCCCGGTAGGCCAGCGCAAGTAGCCGGTCGGCCAATTCCGGGTCGTCCGGGGCCTGTTCGGCCGCCAGCGCGATGGCGTTGGTCAGCTGCATGAGGTCGGCGATGGTGACGCCGGGGCGTACGGCCCCGGCTTCCCGGGCCCGTACGAGCAGGGCGTCGCCCGCCTCCCGCATCGGCTCGCTGCACTGCGCCAGCGCCGAACTCGCGTCGTGCGAGGCCGACATGAGGGCTCGGGCGAGCCCGCGGTACAGCCCCGCGTGCGTGATGATGGCGCGCAGCCACTCGATGAGCGCGGTGCAGGGCTGCTCGGCGGCCAGCAACTCCCGCGACCGTACGAGGAGTACGTCCACCTCGCTCTGGAACACCGCGCTCAGCAGGGCGTGCCGGGTGGGGAAGTGCCGGTACAGCGTGCCGATGCCGACCCCGGCGCGCCGGGCCACGTCCTCCAGGGAGGTGTCCGTGCCGTGCTCGGCGAAGGCGGTGCGGGCGACGGCCAGCAGCCGCTCGTGATTGCGCCGGGCGTCGGCCCTGAGGGGGCGGGAGGGCGCTCCCGGGATGCCTGCCATGCCCCCAGCATGCCACCCTGCGCCCCTGGGGCCCCTCGGGACTACGTGCCCGAACGAACCGGTACGAGATGGTCCGGCGTATCCAGCCAGGCCTGCTCACCCGCACTGTTCACGGTCAGTCCGAACCGATCGAAGCCGGGGCGGCCCTGCCCGTTCCACCACGCGAGAGCCGCTTGCACCTCGTCCCAGAGGCGACGAGGGCCCGACTGCCACACGCGGGCCGTGCCCCCCTCGCGGAACTGGACGCACGCCCATGAACGGTCCGACAGGCCGTAGAACCAGACCGGGCGGGCCCCCTCGCGCTTCTCGTCGACCGTGAGCACACAATCAGGGACGCACAGCCCCAGGGCGAACTCCCGCGGATCGAAACGTCCGCCCATGAACTCCCCTTCCGCGATCGCGGTGGAAGACTCGTCGCCTTCGGCCACGCCGTACGGAACGTACTCGGAGTGGGAAACCAGCGGCCGGCGCTGAGCGCGGAGCTTCATGAACTCGACCGGACCCGTGAACCTGCCCGACGCGCTCCGCCCGTCGTCGGAGACGACCAACCGGGCAACCGCGTCCCCGTGGGTGTAGTGCGTCCCCCAGGGCGCCACGATCACTCCGCCGGGTCGGCACTGCTCCACCCATGCGAAGGGGATGGACCGAAGCCCGCAGGTGGCAATGATCCGGTCGTACGGTGCTGCCTCGGCACAGCCCCTGAAGCCGTCGCCGCAGACGACATGAACCCCTGCACCCACGCGCTCAAGTGCCTTGTGAGCGGCCGTCGCCACGGCTGCGTCCACTTCCACGGAGACGACGTGCGCGGCGCCCAGCCGATGCGCGAGCAGCGCGGCGTTCCAGCCGGTGCCGGTGCCGATTTCCAGCGCGCGCTCTCCGGGCCGCACGCCCAGATCCCGGAGCATGGAGAAGACGACACTCGGCATCGATGCGGAACTGGTCGAGACGTGTCCGGGCCGGGTACCGGAATGGGCGCCGTCGTCCCACTGCGTGACGATCGGGACATCGGCGTCGGCGTACCGATACCAGCGCTCCGGGTCTTCCGACCGGGCGACGGGAACACTCCGCCCCGTCTCCATGTCGAAGGGCCAGATGAGGTCCGGCAGGAAGGCCGCGCGCGGAACGGCGGCGAACGCGGGCGCCCAATCGGAAGAGAGCACGCCTTGGGACATGAGGACGCGCCCCAGCTCTGTGCGACCGGGGCGCTCCTGGTGTGCGTTGGTGGTCACTGGCTAGGCAGCCTTCGGAGGGTTCGGAACGCTGGGGCCCCCATCAGGGGTGGGCGGCTGATGCGGTCCGGGGTACGGCTCGCCCGGGAGCTTGTCGCCACCATTGGTCAGTGTGACATTCACTGCGCACTCTCCTTCACTGTCGAACGCGGAGTGCTCCGCGCGATTTTTGACCACCGCTTTTGCGTACAGCTCGACCGCGGACGTGCCGTGGCCAACCCGTACGTGGACGCTCTCGCCCGCCGTCAGGGCGGCGAACAACGCCCACTGCGCGGTGTCGCTCTCCAGCCAGGCCCGAAGCGGCCCAGCCGAAGGGTCATGTGAGTCCAACTGCCCAACACACCAACCGACTTGAGCACGTAGCCACGACGCGGCAAGGAGCGGCGACGGCGTCCCGTGAGAGTTGATCAGCGTCTCGACGCGCTGCGCCTCAGGCCGCACTGCCGCCCGGACGCTGCATCGGTACTCGACGTCGTCCAAGCGCGGACTCGGCGGGAGCTTCACAGCAGATCCCCCCGACTCCGGGCATTGCGCCGCGCGTTCTCGGCGCCGAGCCGCTCCATGGCGGTCGCGGGGCGGACGGTCGCCGGCTCCGCCTCCCATTCGGTTCCGCCGTTCATCGGGCGAAGTGACCAGTACGGGCCCGCGACTCCGCGGAACTCTCCAACACGGTGTTCACGGCTGGTGTCCACCATGAGCGTGCCGGGGGTTGGGACGTGTGGGGGTTTCTGCCCGCCCGTGGGTACGGCCTGCGCAGACATCGCCGCTCCTCTCTGTAGCGGTTTCACTACCAAGGGTGTTCAGCGTGGCTTAGACTCCGAAGGGCTTCAACTTGCGCCATTTGACAGGGGAGTTGGGTGACCGCTGATGAATCGCAAAGAGCTGGACCCCGAAAGTTCGCCAGCTGCGGCATTCGGGGAGCGTTTACGCACGTTGCGGGACGAGCGCGGGTGGACGCAGGATGACCTGGCCGAGCGCATGGGCTTCTCGGCGACACACATTTCAGCCGTCGAAACTGGTCGACGACCTCCAACTACCCGTTTCGCGAACAGTGCTGACAGGGTCTTCGGGACGGGCGATCGCCTCCAACGCCAGGGCCGGGCCGTGCGTCACACCGCCCTGCTTGAGGGGTTCCCGGAGTTCGTCGCGCATGAGGCGAAAGCGGCCGAGATCAGGCTCTTTGAGCTGGGGATCATCCCTGGACTGCTCCAGACCCCGGAGTATGCAGCAGCCATCACAACGGGTGCCGTGCGGCGCGGAGCGATCACGGAGCTCCAAGCAGAGGAGCGGCTGACTCTCCTTGCCAATCGGCAGGCGACCATAGAAAGAACTCCCGCACCACTGGTCTACGCAGTGCTAGACGAGAGCTGCATCCGGCGACCGGTGGGCGGCCGTGGCGTCATGGCGGCACAACTGGACCGGCTTGCGGCGTTCGCTGAGCTGCCTACCACAGTCCTGCAAGTGGCGCCGTACGACCTTGGGGAGCGTCGCGCGTTCGATCTGCCCGTGACGCTTCTGACACTCACGGATAGGTCCCACATCGCGTACGCCGAGTCTGCGCAGCAAGGGCGGCTGGAGCGCGATATCAGGTTCGTACAGCCCATGTTGACGGCCTACCATCAGTTGCAGGCCGAAGCCGCTTCGCAGGCGGCGTCCGTGGCCCTGATCGAACGGTTACGAAAGGACACCCCGTGACGACCGAAACCCCGCGTTGGTTCACGTCCTCGTACAGCAGTAACGGCGGCCAGTGCGTCCAGGTCGCCACAAACCTCGTTGCCTCATGCGGCGTGGTCCCCGTCCGTGACTCAAAGAGCCGGCGTGGTCCGGTTCTCGACTTCCCCGTTGGTGCGTTCGCCGACTTCGTGGCGGGCGTCAAGGCCGGGGAGTTCGGCACCGTCTGACCGTCCAACCGGCGCACTGCGGTGCGGAGTTGGCCCAAACGCAGGAGCCCCGGCCGTGAACTCCGGCCGGGGCTCCTCACGTTACGCGGGGACGAGTCAGTCCTTGATCTCGCAGATCATCGCGCCGGAGGACACCGACGCGCCGACCTCCGCCGACAGCCCCTTGATCGTGCCGGAGCGGTGTGCGTTGAGCGGTTGTTCCATCTTCATGGCTTCCAGGACGACGACGAGGTCGCCTTCCTTGACTTCCTGGCCTTCTTCGACGGCGATCTTGACGATCGTGCCCTGCATGGGTGAGGCCAGCGTGTCGCCGGACGCGGCCGAACCCGCCTTCTTCGCCGCGCGGCGCTTGGGCTTGGCGCCGCCCGCGGCCGCGGTGCGGGCCAGGGACATGCCCAGCGAGGACGGCAGGGAGACTTCGAGGCGCTTGCCGCCGACCTCGACCACGACCGTCTCGCGGCCCGGCTCCTCGTCCGTCTCCACATCCGCCGGAGCCGTGAACTCGGGGATCTCGTTGACGAATTCGGTTTCGATCCAGCGGGTGTGGATGTGGAAGGGGTCGCTGGTGAAGGCCGGGTCGGTGACGACCGCGCGGTGGAAGGGGATGGCGGTGGCCATGCCCTCCACATTGAACTCGGCCAGGGCGCGGGCTGCGCGCTGGAGGGCCTGTTCGCGGGTGGCGCCGGTGACGATGAGTTTGGCGAGGAGGGAGTCCCAGGCGGGGCCGATGACGGAGCCGGATTCGACGCCCGCGTCCAGGCGGACACCGGGGCCCGACGGCGGCGCGAACAGGGTGACGGTGCCGGGGGCGGGGAGGAAGCCGCGGCCGGGGTCTTCGCCGTTGATGCGGAACTCGAAGGAGTGCCCGCGTACCGTCGGGTCGTCGTAGCCGAGGGCTTCGCCGTCGGCGATGCGGAACATTTCGCGGACGAGGTCGAGTCCGGTGACTTCTTCGGTGACGGGGTGTTCGACCTGGAGGCGGGTGTTGACCTCCAGGAAGGAGATCGTGCCGTCGGTGCCGACCAGGAATTCGACGGTGCCGGCGCCGACGTAGCCGGCCTCGCGCAGGATGGCCTTGGAGGCGGC